>NZ_VPFD01000014.1 GCF_008014745.1 Massilia arenae | reverse complement strand
GGGCGGCCACGCCGCCAGGCAGGGCGTCGCCGTCGGTCGCGCCCGCAGCCGCGCCCGGGCCGCCCGGCAGGGCCGGGACCGCCGGCGCCAGCGGCGCTTGCGGGGCCAGGCGGGTGGTGACCGCGCGCAGCAGCGGGCGGGCCAGCAGGAAGTAGGCCAGGATCGCACCCAGCGCCCACAGGGCGTAGCTGGTCATGTCGACCACGTTGTCGCGTTCCTGCCACCATTCCTGGGCCACCGGGGCGGCCGGGAATTTCAGGCTCGAGACGGCCAGCACGTCGCCGCGCGCGGCGTCGATGCCCAGGCCGCCGGCCAGGATGGTCCTGATGTTCGCCAGTTCGGCCGAGGTCCAGGCCTGGCCGTCGGCGGCGCTGGCATTGTTCAGCACCACCGCCACCGACAGCTTCTTGAGGCGGCCGCGCTCGCGCTTGATCTGGGTGATCGCGCGGTCATAGGCGTACTGGCGGGTGGTGGCGTTCTTGCGCGCGCTGCCGTCGTCGGCGTTGTCCTGCGGCGCTTCGCCGTCGGCGGCGTCGGGATCGGCCTGCGCCGGCGGGCGGTTCGACAGGGTGCCGGGCACGCCCAGCGCCATGCGGTTCTTTTCCATCTCCTCGCGCATCGCTTCGCTGGTGACCTTCGGCGCTTCGCCGTATTTTTCCTGGGTCTCTTCGATGCGGTCGTTGTCGACCGCGGCGGTGACGCTGACCTTGTAGTTGTCCACGCCCAGGATCGGGGCCAGCAGGTCGTTGACGTTGGCGCGCACCTCGTCGGTGAAGCGTTTGGAAGCGGCGTCGCCCTGGGTCGCGCCATCGAAGCCGCCCTCGAGGTCGACGCGCGCCGACAGCAGGTTGCCGGCCTGGTCGACCAGCGACACCCGTTGCGGCTTGAGGCCGGCAACACTGCCCGAGACCAGGTTGACGACTGCCGCCACCTGCTCGTTGGACAGCGCGCGGCCCGGCTTGACGGTGACCGCCACCGAGGCCGAATTGCCGTCGGTATTGGCGGTCACGAAGGAGCTGGTCTTGGCGATCGCCAGGTGAACCCGGGCGCTCGCGATCGCGTCCATGGTGAGGATGCTCTGGGCCAGCTCGCCTTCCAGGCCGCGCCGGAAGCGCACGTCCTGGACGAACTGCGAGACGCCCAGCGGGTCGTTGCGATCCATCAGTTCCAGACCTGCCGGCAGCTGGGCGGTCACGCCCTTGGCGGCCAGCAGCATGCGCACCTTGCCCAGGCTCGAAGCAGGCACCATCACCTGGCCGCTCTCGGGGTGCACCCGATACGGAATCTGTTCGGCCTCGAGCACCGTCATCATGTCGGCGGCGACGACTTTCTCGCGCGCGCCGAACACCGGCTTGTAGCTGGACTGGTCCTGCCACAGGTACATCATGATGGCGGCGGTGAGCGCCACGGCCAGGCCGAGCATGAGCGGCAGGTTATTGCGCAGCAGCGGCGGCAGCGAGGGCAGGGCCAACTTGCCGCCGACGGCGGATTTGAGGGAGGAGATCACGGATGAATCGCTTATCTAGGGAAATCAGACCGGGAGCTTGATCAGCTCGTCGACCGCCGTCATGACTTTGTTGCGAACCTGCATCAGCATCGAGAACGAGAGGCTGGCCTGCTGGCTGGCCAGCATCGCGCCGACCAGGTCGTCGCTCTTGCCGGCTTCGACCGCGGCCACCTTGGCGCCGGCGGCCTGGTCGTGGGCATTGACGTTATCCAGGGCGGTCTTCATGACCTGGGTAAACGAAAAGGCGTTATCGGCCTGGGCGCCGTGGGCGCCGAGTTCGGCGAAGGAACTGGCGGCGGGGGCGATCGCCAGGCGGTTAGCGTCGTTGGTCAGTTGCGCCAGGTCGGCCCGGATCAGGCCGGCAAGTTCAGTTGCCATCGTGGTTCCCATCTAAAAACATTGTTGTTTGAGAGCGACATATAGTGACCGTTTTTCGTTTTAATACAACGGTTTCGAGTATGAAAAACTTGAAAACCGATCAACGAACGAACGTTTGTTTTTGTCGTCTGACTTCCGTCATGCTACTGTTTTCCCCTCTTACCCCAGAGCAGAAGGCCCGAGTTGTTGCGGTGCGACAGCACGATATTACCGTAGGGCAAGTTGGAAATCAAAGGAGAATGTCAAAGTTCCCGCGAGTGACTTCCCTGTATAATTGTTGCCGTGGGGAATGAAAAGCTGTCATCGAAACGTAATTTTCAGTCAACAAACATGTCGATTAACCAATCCGATCGCTCGCGTGACTTCCAGGTGCTCGATCCCTGCCTGCTGGGTCGCCCGGTGCACTTGCTGCCGGCCTTCGCGACCCGCCTGGCCGAGGCGCTGGGCGCCGCCATGGCGTCGCCCGGAGGTCGCCGCTATTGGGGCGTCTACCGCCTTGAGAGCCTGGCGTTCGAGCGCGCCCCCGATGACCGCAGCCTGCGCTGGCTGGGCTTGGGCGGTCCCTACGGCCTGGCCGCCGTCGCCTTCGAGCGCAGCCTGCTGCTGGGCTTGCTGGAAGGACGCTACGCGCGCCGCACCCAGGGCCCGAATGCCGCGCCGCAGCGTGACCCCGGCGTCGAACGGGTGACCGCGACCGAGGAGCGGCTGGCCGCGACCCTGGCCCAGCAGGTGGCGACCCTGGTCGACGAACGGATCGCTGAAGGCCTGACGGCGGCTGGCGCCGCCTCGCCGGCTGCGCCGCAGCTGGCCAAGGCGGGCGCTTCGATCGTGCCGGCCAGCGCACCGGGCAAGGCCGGCTGGGTGATCCGCGCCGTGCTGCGCGCCCAGTACGGCCGGCGCGAGTCCGACGAACCGGGCCTGGTGGCGCCCGAAGGCCGCCTGTGGATCGGCCTGGACCATGGGTTGATGGCCCATGTACTGCAGGGCCTGATGGCCGAACGCAATGGCGCGCGCGGCGCCGGTGCGCGCATGGCGCGCGAGCCGCTGGCGTCTCACCTGCAAGTGAAGCTCGAAGGGCGCCTGGTCAGCAAGGAAGTGACCCTGGCCGCGCTGTTCGGCCTGAAGGTCGGCGACGTGATCCCGGTCTCGGTCGGCCGCGCCGACGTGCTGCTGGACGATTCCCGACTGTTCACGGCCGCGGTGGCCGAGCACAAGGGCAAGCTGTGTTTAACCTCATTTGAAGATGCCGAATAATGGACATGAACCTCAACGAGCAACTGGCCGGCGACGTGATCATCGATGATCTCGACGGCGTCGAACAGGCGACCGCCACGGCCGGCCGCAATGCCGCGCGCCAGCTGCCGCAGATGATGCGGCGCATTCCGGTGACCCTGACCCTCGAGGTCGGGTCGGCCCGCGTCTCGCTGCAGGAACTGATGGATATCCAGCCGTCGTCGGTGCTGCCGCTCGATTCGCTGGCCGGCGAGCCGCTGGTGATCAAGGTCAACGGCACCCCGATCGGGCGCGCCGAAGTGGTGGTCGCGGGCGAGCAGTACGGCCTGAAGGTGATCGACCTGGACGGCCTGAACCTGGACATGCTCGCGCCATGATGCGCGGCACCCGCGGCGCGGCCATTGCCGCGCTGCTGCTGGGCGGCCTGCTGCTGTCGCTGCCGGCGGCGGCCCAGAACCAGGACCTGCTGGCCGGCGTCATTCCGGGCGCCGATGCGACCAGCTCCGGCATGAGCGTCAAGTCGCAGATCCTGGTCATCATGACCCTGCTCGGGCTGCTGCCCGTGATGATCATGATGATGACCTGCTTCACCCGCTTCGTGATCGTGCTGTCGCTGCTGCGCCAGGCCCTCGGCCTGCAGCAGGGGCTGCCCAGCCGGATCGTCACCGGCATCGCCCTGATCCTGACCATCCTGGTGATGCGTCCGATCGGCGAGCAGGTGTGGACACAAGCCTTTCTGCCGTACGACCGGGACCAGATCGGCCTGGAGCAGGCGTTGCGCATCGCCGAAGGACCGGTGTCGCGCTTCATGCTGGCCCAGACCAGCAAGGCATCTCTGGCCCAGGTCGCGCGCTTGGCGGGCGAACCCCTGTACGCACAACCGCAGCAGCACAGCTTCCCGGTCAAGATGGCTGCCTTCGTGCTGTCCGAACTGAAAACCGCGTTCCAGATCGGGGCCATGCTGTTCATCCCGTTCCTGATCATCGACCTGGTGGTGGCCTCGGTGCTGATGGCGATGGGCATGATGATGTTGTCGCCGCTCGTGATCTCGCTGCCGTTCAAGCTGCTGCTATTCGTGCTGGTCGACGGCTGGACCCTGACGGTGAGCACCCTGGTGGGCAGCATCCACGGCTTCTAGCCAGGCATTCAACACGAGAAAACGACGAACATGAGCCCCGATATCGCCGTCGACCTGGTAGTCGAAGCCCTGCAGATCGTGATGCTGCTGGTGATGGTATTGGTCGTCCCTGGCCTGGTGATGGGTCTGGTGGTGGCGCTGTTCCAGGCCGCCACCCAGATAAACGAGCAGACCCTGAGCTTCCTGCCGCGCCTCCTGGTGACCCTGCTCGCGGTGATTGTCGCCGGCCACTGGATGACTTCAAAGCTGATGGACTACTGCGTTTCTGTATTCCAGCGCGCTGCGACCCTGGTGGGTTGAATGGGCATCGAGCTGTTCGGCTTCCTGCTGCCGCTGATCGGCGCCCTGTGGTGGCCGTTCTGCCGCATCATGGCGATGATGGTCACCGCCCCGGTGATGGGCGACGGCGCGATCCCGATGCCGGTGCGCGCACTGTTGGCGATCGTGCTGTCGTTCCTGATGCTGCCGCTGACCACGCGCGCCGGGGCGGCCATGCCCGATCCCTTCTCGCTGTCCGGCGTGGTCGCCATGCTCGAACAGGCCGTCATTGGCGGCGTGCTGGGCCTGGCCCTGCAGTTCGCGATGGCGGCCGTCACCATGCTCGGCTTCCTGACCTCGAGCCAGATCGGCTTCTCGATGGCCCAGATGAACGACCCGATCAACGGCCAGGTATCGGACGTGATCTCGGGCCTGATGTCGCTGGTGGCGATGCTGGTGTTCTTCGGCATCGACGGCCACCTGGTGCTGGTCGCGGTGCTGGGGCAGAGCTTCCATGCCTGGCCAGTGGGCGCGGGCTTCCAGCCGCTGCTGCTTGAAGCCGTGGCGCTGAACGTTGGCTGGGTGTTCTCGGCCGCGATCCTGCTGGCGCTGCCGATCGTGTTCTCGACCTTCGTGGTGCAGATCGGTTTTGGTTTCCTGAACCGGGTCGCGCCCAGCCTGAACCTGTTCTCGCTGGGCTTCTCGCTGGTGACGGTGTTCGGCCTGATGATGCTGGTTCAACTGGTGCGTTTCATTCCCGAACACTATATCTCGATGACCAACCAGGTGCTGGAAATGCTCACCGAGCAGATGAGATTGGCCCATGGCGGATAACAGCAGCGGTGGCGACAAGACCGAAAAGCCCTCGGCCCAGAAGCTCAAGAAGGCGCGCCAGGAAGGGCAGGTGGTGCGTTCACGCGACCTGGCCACTGCGATTGGCATCCTGGCAGGCTTGAAGGTGTTCGCGCTGATGATGCCGACATATATGGAAGATATGCGCCACCTGTTCAGGCTGGTATTCGTGCCGCTGGGCGAGGCCGGGACGATCGAAAACGCCATGTCGACCGTGTTCGGCGCGGCGCTGCAGCTGTTCGTGCACATGGTGCTTCCGCTGGCCGTGGTGCCGTTCGCGATCGTGGTGGCCGGTGCAGTGCCGGGCGGCATTGCCGCCAGCGGCAAGAACCTGCGGCCCAAGTTCAGCCGCTTCAGCCCGATTACCAACCTGGGCAATCTATTCAGCCAGAAGCACTGGATCGGTTTCCTTACCTCGACCGCCAAGGCAATCGTGCTGGGCCTCGTGCTGTGGAATGTTTCCACCGGAGGCCTGAAGGGCTTCATCGAGGTGCAGAAAATGCCCCTGGTCCAGGCGCTGCCCGCGGCTGCGTCGCTGGCCTTTGACGGTCTGATGGCAATGGTAGCGGTGTTCGTGGTGTTCGCCCTGATCGATGTTCCGGTACAGCAGTACCTGTACACGCGCAACCAGCGCATGAGCAAGCAGGAAGTAAAGGAAGAACACAAGAGCAACGAAGGCCGTCCCGAAGTCAAGCAGCGCATCCGCCAGTTGCAGCAGCAGATGGCCCGCCGCAGCGTACGCAGCACGGTGCCGACCGCCGACGTCGTGATCGTCAATCCGGAGCACTATGCGGTGGCGCTCAAGTATGACACCGGGCGCGCCGAGGCGCCGTTCGTGGTGGCCAAGGGCGTTGACGAGATGGCGCTGTATATCCGCCAGGTGGCAAGAGAAAACAATATCGAGACCCTGGCGCTGCCGCCGCTGGCGCGCGCCATCTACAACACCAGCCAGGTGCAGCAACAGATTCCGGCCCAGCTGTACCAGGCGGTATCGCAGGTGCTGAACTACGTTTTACAACTGAACGCGTTCCGTTCGGGCCGGCGCCAGGCGCCCCCGCGGTTCCCCCACGAGATGGACGTGCCATCTCATCTCTCCGAGGCCACAGCATGAACTTCATGAATTCCTTTAACGCGTTCGTTGGCGAGCTGCGACGGCACAAATTCGCCGCCCCGGTATTCCTGATCGCGCTGCTGGGGATGATCATGCTGCCGCTGCCGCCGGTGCTGCTGGACGTGCTGTTTACCTTCAATATCGTGCTGTCGCTGATCGTGATCCTGGTCGCGGTGACGGCCAAGCGGCCGCTCGACTTCGCGGTGTTCCCGACCGTGATTCTGGGCGCCACGCTGATGCGCCTGGCGCTCAGTGTCGCTTCCACCCGGGTCGTGCTGCTGCACGGCCACGAGGGCACGCACGCCGCCGGCCAGGTGATCGAAGCCTTCGGTAACGTGGTCATCGGCGGCAACTTCGTGGTCGGCCTGGTGATCTTCATCATCCTGATGATCGTCAACTTCATCGTGGTGACCAAGGGCGCCGAGCGCATCTCTGAGGTCTCGGCGCGCTTCACGCTCGATGCGCTGCCCGGCAAGCAGATGGCGATCGACGCCGACCTGAACGCGGGCCTGATCAACCAGGAGCAGGCTACCATCCGGCGCAAGGATGTCGCCGCCGAAGCCGACTTCTATGGCGCGATGGATGGCGCCTCGAAGTTCGTGCGCGGCGACGCGGTCGCCTCGATCCTGATCCTGATCATCAACCTGGTGGGCGGCGTCGCGATCGGCTCCCTGATGTACGACCTGGCGCTGGGCGAAGCCTTCCGCGTGTTCGCGCTGCTGACCATCGGCGACGGCCTGGTGGCCCAGATCCCGGCCCTGATGCTGTCGGCAGCGGCCGCGATCCTGGTGACCCGCATCGGCGAGTCGGGTGACCTGGAGCAGCAGGTCGGCAACCAGGTGCTGGCCCAGCCGGGAGTGCTGTACTCGGCGGCCGGCATCATGCTGCTGCTGGCGGTGGTGCCGGGCATGCCGTGGCTGTTCTTCACGGTGGCGGCCCTGGTGCTGGGCTTCGCCGGCTACAAGGTCGGCCAGCGGGTCATGGCGCCCGACAATGCCGGGGTGGCCAAGATCGAGGCCGCGCTACGCGACGAGCGGGTGCCGGACCTCGATTGGCAAGCCTTGCCGGTAGTGCAGCCGGTGACCGTGGCGGTCGGCTACAAACTGGTCGGCATGGTGGACCGCGCCCATGGCGAGCCACTGGCCAAGCGCATCAAGGGCGTACGCCAGAGCCTGTCCGAACAGATGGGCATGCTGCTGCCGGTGATCGCGGTGCGCGACGACCTGGCGCTGCGCCCGACCCAGTATGCGATCAGCCTGTCGGGCACGGTGGTGGCGGAGGCCGAGGTGATGCCCGACCACCTGCTGGCGATCCCGTCGCCGAACGTGTACGGCGAACTCGATGGCATTCCCGGCATCGAGCCAGCCTACGGCATGGCCATCACCTGGATCGAGCCAGGCCAGAAGGCGCACGCGCTGGGCCTGGGCTACCAGGTGGTCGAGGTGCCGAGCGCGATCGCGACCCACGTCACGAAGGTGGTGCGCGAGTACCTGCACGAGCTGTTCCGCCACGAGGACGTGCCGGCCATCATGGAGCGCCTGACGGCCCTGTCGCCCAAGCTGGCGGCGGCACTGGACAAGGCGTTGACCCACACCCAGCTGCTGCGCGTGTTCCGCGTGCTGCTGCTCGAGGGCGTGTCGCTCAAGGACATCGTGGTGATCGCTACCACGCTGCTCGACAGCAGCGAGACCACCAAGGATCCGATCCTGCTGGCGGCCGAGGTGCGCTGCGCGCTGCGGCGCCAGATCGTCTCGGGCCTGTTCGGCAAGAAGAAGGACATGCCGGCCTTTAACCTGTCGGCCGAACTCGAGAACATGCTGCTCGGCTCCCTGAACCAGGCGCGCCAGAACGGCGGCGGCAAGGTGGTGCTGGATAATTACCCGATCGATCCGCAACTGCTGTCGCAACTGCAGATCAATATGCCGGTGGCGCGCGAGCAGATGAAGGGGCAGCATACGCCGCCGCTGCTGCTGGTGCTGCCGCAGGTGCGCCCGCTGCTGGCGCGCTATGCGCGCCTGTTCGCGCCGGGTTTGCACGTGCTGTCGTATAACGAGATTCCCGAGAACCGGGATGTGTCGATCGTTGGGACAGTAGGCTAGGCTTCTGCTGCGTGTTCGGGCGCCGGCTGCGCCGGCAGCAGCAGCGCCAGTTCCGCCACCGTGCGAAACACTGCGGGCGTCAGCGCCTGCGCCGCCGCTTCGGCATTGGCGATCATGGCATGGCTGGCCCCGGCCGGCAGGCGGTCGCGGAACTGCCAGCGCAACACCTTGACCCCTGCCTTTTCCAGTACGGTGTCCAGTTCCGGCTGCAGCCAGCGCAGCCGCGCAAGTGCGCGGCTGTCGGGCGCGCAAATCTCGATGGATACCCCTTGCGGCAGCGGTTCGACCTGGATCACCACCGCCGTGCCATCGGCCAGCGTGAGTTCGAGGCGCAGCGCGGCGCGCGGTCGCCGGCGGCGTCCGGGCGGCTTGTCGGCATCTTCTGCAATGACTTCCAGGTGCTGGGCTGGCTGGCCTCCCGCGTGCACGGTGAAGCGCCAGGCATCCTGGTGCGCGGCCAGCAGCTCGGGCTGGCGCACCGCCTGTCCTTGCTGGGCCGCCGCCAGCTGCGCCGGCGACAACTGGCCGGCGCTGGCCGCCAGCGCCTGGCTGGTCAGCTGGCTGCCGTGGGAGCGTACCTGATTGCGCCAGCCGCGCGCCAGGCTGGCGGCGTCCTGTTGCGGATAGACGAGCTGGCGCGCCATCAGCACCTGGTCGGGACGCATGGCCGCGCCGTCGGCGCCGGCTTCCGCCGCGGCTTGGGGCGGTACCGCGGGGCTCGTCAGCGGCTGGGAAAACGGCAGCGCAGGCGCATTGCCGCCGCCACCGAGCAGGGCGGCGGGCGTGGCGGCCGCCACTGCGCCGACCTGTAGTGGCATCGCCGGCGGCGGGGGAAGGGCTGGGAAGGTGATGCTGGCCATTAGGAACCCGATCAGGAATAAAAAAAGGCCAACCGCAGGCTGGCCTTTGTAGCTCAACCCGGAGTGATGTCCGGGTGTGTGGCCATTACTGCAGGAGCGACATGACCATCGACGACATGCTGTTCGACTGCTTCAGCATCGCGGTGCCGGCTTGCAGCAGCATCTGGCTCGAAGTCATGCTGGCGCTTTCGGTCGCGAAGTCGACGTCCATGATGCGGCCCGATGCAGCCTGGGTATTGGCGCTGATGTTAGCGAGGTTGGTGTTGGCGTGATCGAGACGATTCGCAGCTGCACCCAGCGAGGAGCGGACGGAACCGAGCGAGTCGATTGCGTTTTGCAGCATATCGACCATGCCATTGGTCACATCCGCGTCGGTGAGTTCGGTGCCTGGGACTCCAGTCGCATCGGCGGCGCCGAACGCATTATACTTGCCGCTGATATCTTTCAGTGCATTGTGCATGCCAGTCACTTGCGTCGACAAATCCAGCTTCATGGTCTCGCTGCTCGATGCACCAATTTGGAAGCTCAGCTCGGCGGTAAGCTTACCGCCCTCGCCGTCAGGGTCAGCGGCAGCTGTAACGGCATTGTTATACTTGGTCGCTGCGGTTACTGCAGTCTCAGCTTTAGCATAGGCATCCTTCGCTGCTGCCAGCTCATTCTTTTTGTCGATCATAGCGCCATATGCTGCTGCTTTCCCGTCCGGGTCAGCTACGCCGTCGACCTCGTCGTAGTCCCAACGCGCCATTGCGTAATCCCGTTCCAAGCCATCGCCGCCATCGGGCGGCGTACCAGGAATACCTCCCGTCGTAGGCACATTGCCGATAGCAGCACCGAGATCATTCCGATCCGTGGTTGCGTTAGCAAGCCTAGTTCCAGCGGCGGTTACATCCGCGT
Source organism: Massilia arenae (assembly GCF_008014745.1). Classification (GTDB taxonomy): domain Bacteria; phylum Pseudomonadota; class Gammaproteobacteria; order Burkholderiales; family Burkholderiaceae_D; genus Telluria; species Telluria arenae. The sequence continues at coordinate 128,971 of NZ_VPFD01000014.1, read as the reverse complement.
CAGTGGCAAGGCCATTCAACAGCTTGGCACCACCAAACGAGGTATTGCCAATGATGTTGGTCAGTTCGCTGGCCAGCGCATCGTATTCCGACTGCATCGCAGTCTTGTCCGAAGCATTCGACGAGGCATCGGCGGCCTGGGTCGCCAGATCCTTCATGCGGACCAGGATGTTGCTTGCTTCGCCCAGCGCGCCTTCGGCGGTCTGCATCATCGAGGTGGCGTTCTGGGTGTTGCGCATTGCAACGGCCATGCCGCTGCTCTGGGCTTTCAGGCGGGTCGCGATCTGCAGGCCGGCCGCGTCGTCCATTGCCGAGTTGATGCGGTAGCCGGTCGACAGGCGGGTCATCGAGGTCGACAGATTGTTCTGGGTACGCGAGATCGCGTTCTGTGCGGACAGCGCAGCGTTATTGGTGTGAAGGCTCAGCATGGTGAACTCCTAAGGGTATCGGGGAAAATCCTGTGTTTCGAGTGCGTCACTCGCTCTCATGAGTACAGGGCGACAGATTTCCGTACGGCATTAAGTTCTCTTTAGAAATATTTTTTGGCACGCTCATCCTGTTGACCTCAAGTGAACTTGAGGGTTTATACATTGTCCCCATGCGCGCCTTCCCGACCGGGGAGCCGCGGCATTCAAAGAAAAGACAAACATGAAACCCAACGATATCCCGGCCTTGCCCGGCTTTGCAGGCATACCCGGCGCTGGCGACCGCGGCGCCATCGAGGCCGACGCCGTCATCGTCGGCGCCGGCCCGGTCGGCCTGTTCCAGGTGTTCGAACTGGGCCTGCTCGACATCCGGGCCCACGTGATCGATTCGCTGGCGGCGGTGGGCGGGCAGTGCATGGAACTGTACCCGGACAAGCCGATCTACGATATCCCGGCCGCGCCGGTCCTCACCGGGCGCGAACTGACCGACAACCTGCTGCGCCAGATCGCGCCGTTCGAGCCGGTGTTCCACCTGGGGCAAGAGGTGACGACCCTGCAGCGGCGGGCCGACCGCCGTTTCGACGTCGAGACGTCCAGCGGCACCCGCTTCATCGCCAAGACGGTCATCATCGCGGCTGGCGTGGGCGCCTTCCAGCCGCGCAAGCTGAAGGTCGCCGGCATCGAGCGCTTCGAGGGCAGCCAGTTGTTCTACCGGGTCAAGCATCCCGCGCGCTTCCATGGCCGGCAACTGGTGATCTGCGGAGGCGGCGATTCGGCGCTGGACTGGGCGCTCGATTTCGTGGGCAAGGCCGAATCGGTGGTGCTGGTGCACCGCAGCGACAGCTTTCGCGCCGCCCCAGCCTCGATCGCCAGGATGAAGGCGCTGTGCGAGGCGCAGCAGATGCAGTTCATCCCGGGCCAGGTCACGGGTTTCGACGTGCGCGGCGGCCGGCTGTCCGAAGTCAAGGTGGCGGGCCCCGACGGTGTGACGCGCCGTGTGCCGGCCGACAGCGTGATGGCGTTCTTCGGCCTGCTGCCGATGCTGGGGCCGATCGTGGACTGGGGCCTGGACATGGAAATGCGCCAGTTGCGGGTGCGCGATACCGGGAAATTCGAGACCAGCGAGGCGGGCATCTTCGCCGTGGGCGACATCAACACCTATCCGGGCAAGAAGAAGCTGATCCTGTCGGGCTTCCACGAGGCGGCGCTGGCGGCCTTCGGCGCCGCGGCCTATGTCTTCCCCGACAAGAAAGTGCATATGTTGTATACGACGACGTCGCCCAAGATCCACAAATTGCTGGGCGTGGAGACGCCAGTGTTCGACTGAGAAAAAAGTGTTTGTTGGTGCATCCAGTTCGGTCGTGGCGCCGTATGTTGAAAATTGACGAGCCGAAATGGGTGCGCAGTGGGCGGTGCAGATGGCCTCCTGGAACATCGGTCGCCTCGGTCAATCGACCGATACCGTGACGATTTGGCCATCCCTATACTGGATTCACTTACCCAACAACACCTTTAGGAGAACATCATGACCGTCAAACGCCACCTGCGCACCCTGGCCATCGCCGCTGCCGTCACTACCGCCTTCGCCGCCATCGGCGCCAACGTCCACGCCGCCGCCGCCAAGGCAAGCGCCAAACCCTCCGTCGTGATCGTGCACGGCGCCTTCGCCGACGGCTCGGACTGGGCCAAGGTCATCCCGTTGCTGCAAGCCAAGGGCGTGAAGGTCACCGCGGTCCAGAACCCGCTGACCTCGCTGGCCGACGACGTCGCCGCCGCCAAGCGCGCGATCGAGACCCAGCCGGGCAAGGTGGTGCTGGTCGGCCACTCCTGGGGCGGCACCGTGATCACCGAGGCCGGCCAGCACGACAAGGTGGGCAGCCTGGTGTATGTGGCGGCGTTCGCGCCGGAAGCCGGCAAGTCGACCGCCGAAACCGGCGAAGGCTACCCGGCCGCCCCTGGCAGCAAGCGTTTCGTGGCCGACAAAGAAGGTTTCCTGAGCCTGCCTGAAGCCGCGATGCGCGAAGACTTCGCCCAGGACGTGCCGGCCGCGCAGGCCGCCGTGATGACCGCGACCCAGGGCCCGATCCAGGCCAAGGCCTTCAGCGACAAGGTCACCAATGCGGCCTGGAGCGGCAAGCCGTCGTGGTTCATCGTCAGCGCCCGCGACCGCATGATCGATCCCGGCCTGCAGCGCGCGATGGCCAAGAAGATCGGCGCCAAGGTCACCGAGCTGCCGGCCAGCCACGTGCCGCAGCAGTCGCGTCCGGCCGACGTCGCCAAGGTGATCCTGGATGCGGTGGCCGCGACCGGCGCCAACTGAACGCAGGCCGCTAGCCGAACGAGACGTCGAGCAGGCCTTCGCCGGCCACCCGCGACGCCTCGTCGACCAGGGCCCGCATCTTGGACTGGTGCTGGCTGCGCATCGGGAAGTAGAGGTAGAGGCCGGACGTCACCGGCACGTAGGGAGCGAGCACCCGCACCAGGCGGCCATGGCGCAGGTCATCGGCGATCTCGATGTCGGGCAGGCGGGCGATGCCCAGACCCTGGCGCGCCAGCTCGGCGATCATGCCGGTGTCGTTGGCGCACAGGGCAGCCTCGGTGTCGAGCTGATAGTCGGCATCACCCTCGTGGTCGCGAAAGTTCCACGGCGGCAAGACGCCGGAGGTCGTGAAGCGGTAGCGGATGGTGCGGTGCTGCAGCAGTTCGCGCGGGTGAAAGGGCACGCCATGCCGCTCGAAGTAGGCGGGCGCCGCGACGATCGACCAGGACAGCGGGCGGCTGAGGCGGATGGCCACCATGTCCTGGGCGATCGCCTGGCCGAGGCGGATGCCGGCGTCGAAGCCGGCGGCCACCAGGTCGACCAGGCCGTCGTCGAGCGACAGGTCGAAGCTGATGTCGGGGTGGCTGGCGCGCATGCGCGGCACCAGCACTCCCGCCACCAGGCGCCCGAGGGCGCACGGGGCGGTCATGCGGATGCGGCCGGCAGGGCGGCGCTGGAATTGTTCCAGTTCCGAGAAAGCGTCTTCGATCTGGCTTACCGCCGGTTTCAGGACGGCGAGCAGGCCGGCGCCGGCGTCGGTGAGGGACACGCTGCGGGTGGTGCGGGTAAACAGCGGCACCCCGTGCCTGGCTTCCAGCGCACGCACGCCCTTGCTGACCGCCGTGGGACTGACGTTGAGGCGCCTTGCGGCCAGCGTGAAGCTGCGGTGCTCGGCGACGGCAAGGAAGAGGCGGATCAGTTCAAGAGAACTCACGGGAGTATTTGGACAATTGATTACGAACTTTAGGTTTATTGAGCATATCCTTTTTGGATCTTTTTCACCATAGTGGTGGACTCTACACTGGAAGTACTTACTTTCAAGGAGAAACCAAATGATCAATCTGCCTTCCGCCATTTCGACCTATGTCGAGGCCACCAACGCGCAGGATGCCCAGCGCGTGGCCGCCGCCTTCCTGCCCGACGCCACCGTGCATGACGAAGGCCACCTGCGCCGCGGCCGCGCGGACATCGCCGCCTGGGCCGAGGACACCGCGCGCCAGTATGGCTCCACCATGGTCCCCATCGGCCTCGACCGCATCGACGGCAAGGACGATGGCTACGCCCTGCGCGCCGAAGTGAGCGGCAACTTTCCCGGCAGCCCGATCACGCTCGCCTTCCACTTCGCCCTGCAGTCCAACAGCATCGCTTCGCTGGAGATCAAGCCATGAGTAACGTCATGAACAACTACGCTTTCGAAGGCAAACGGGCGCTCGTCACCGGCGGCACCAAGGGCATGGGCGAAGCCATCGTGCGTGTGCTGGCCGCGCGCGGCGCGACCGTGATCGCCCCGGCGCGCAAGCAGCCGGAGGATCCGGTGGCGTCGGTGCGCTACGTGGAAGCCGACCTGGCCAGCGTCGACGGCGTGCGCCGCCTGGTGGACACCGTCCAGGGTGAGTTCGGCCACCTCGACTTGCTGGTCAATAACGTCGGCGGCTCGTCGGCGCCGGGCGGGGGCGCGCTGGCCCTGACCGATGCCATATGGGACGAGGCGCTCCAGCTCAACCTGATGAGCGCGGTGCGGGTCGACCGCGCCTTCCTGCCGGCGATGGTGGAGCGGGGCGCGGGCGCCATCGTGCACATCACCTCGATCCAGCGCCGCCTGCCGCTGTACGAATCGACCGTCGCCTACGCCGCGGCGAAGGCCGCCCTGGCCAGCTACAGCAAATCGCTGGCCAATGAATTCGGGCCGCGCGGCATTCGCGTCAACGCCGTCGCCCCCGGCTTCATCGAAACCAAGGCTAGCCATGCGTTCCTCGAGCGACTGGCGGAGCACGGCGGCGGCGGCATCGAGGCCGCCCGCCAACGGGTGATGGAGTCGCTCGGCGGCATCCCGATCGGACGCCCCGGCAAACCCGAAGAAGTCGCCGAGCTGGTCGCCTTTTTATTGTCGCCGCTGGCTGCCTCGGTCCACGGCGCCGAATTCGTCATCGACGGCGGCACCATTCCCACCGTATGAGCGTCGTGACCCTATGACGTCAACCTAATGAAAACGTTTGCAGGAGGCGCGAGGGCCTCCTGCGGACTTCCAGAAAGATCAACGCCATGAACAAGCCACTATTCCTTTCGCGCGTCGCGCCGTCCTTGCGCGGCGCCGACCTGCCCCTGCTGCTGTCCCTGAACGTGTTGCTCGAAGAGTGCAACGTCACCCGCGCCGCGGCGCGCCTGCACGTGAGCCAGCCGGCGCTGTCGGCGCAGCTGTCGCGCCTGCGCCAGCTGTTCAACGATCCGCTGCTGGTGCCGGCCGAGAGCGGGCGCGGCCTGGCGCCGTCGCCGTTCGCGCTCAAGCTGCACCGCCGGCTGCAGCCCGCGCTGGCGGGACTGAACGCGGCGGTGCGTTTCGATACCGACGAATTCGATCCCGAGACCGCGGCGCGCACCTTCAATATCGTCGCCAACAACACGGGCGCCGCCGTGATCCTGCCGGGCCTGGCGCAACGCATGCAGGCGGTCGGCAACAAGGGCTTGCGCCTGACCTTGGCCGCGCCGGCCGAGAGCGACCTGGCGAGCAAGCTCGAAAAAGGGGATGTGGACCTGTGCTTCAGCACGGCCTGCCTGTTGCCGTCGGGCCTCCTGAGCCGCGAGCTGATGACGACGCCCTATGTGATGGTGCAGCGCAAGGGACATCCGCGCGGCAGGATCCCGGTGCCCCTGGGTGAATACTGCAAGCTGGACCACGTGAACGTGGCGCGCGACAGCAATCTGCACGGCTTCATGGATGAACAGCTGTACCGGCTGGGCCATTCGCGCCATACGATGATGGCGGTGCGCGATTTCAGCGCCGTCGCGGCGATCGTCGGCCAGAGCGACCTGGTGTGCACCGTGCCGGCCTTCATCGCGCCCTATAACGATTCCTGCGTCGACGTGGTCGACCTGGCATTTCCCTTCCTGACCTATACGCTGTGCATGGCATGGCATCCAAGCAGCGACGGCGATCCGGGCTTGCTGTGGCTGCGCACCCAGATGCAGGAAGTCATGGAAGGCAGCCCGCGAGCGTGGGACCAGCGGGGCGCCTGAGCTCCGCCCCAGGCCGCCCCTTGGCCGGCGGCGCCTTGACGCCACGCCGGCGCGGCGCCGGACGCGGGTCCGACCGCAGATCGACCATCGCGCGCCGGCGCGTCGCCGTCTGTACGTTCGGCTGGACATCCCCGGTTTCCTCCATGCATACGCGCAGCCGTTCCAGGCCGCGCCGCAACCAGCTTTTCGCCGTTCCCAGCGGCACCCCAAGATGGCATGCGATCTCGGCATGCGTCAATTCCTGCCCGAAGGCCAGCGCGATGCTCTGGCGCTGGGCCGGCTCCAGCCGCGCCATCGCCTGTTCCAGGCGCATGCGCGCCACCGCGTCGAACACCTGGGCCCCGGGGTCGAGGTCAAGACCATCCCTTTGCTCCACTTCGGCCAGCAGCGCCGGATCTTCTTCCGACATCAGCGAGGCGATGCCGTTGCGGTTGCTGCGCAGGATGCTGAAGGCACGATTCCTGACGATCGCGATCAGCCAGGTCATCGGGCTGGCCTGGCCGGGACGGAAGGATTTCGCATGCAGCCAGATGCTGAGGTAGGCGTCCTGCAGCACGTCTTCCGCCAGGCTTGGCAGCCGTAACAGGCGCAGGGCCGTGTGATACAGGTAGTCATGGGTCAGGGCGTGCAATTCCCCGAAGGCCGTGTGGTCTCCGGTTGCCGCGGCGGTGATCAGGCCCGCCAGGTGACTGTGTCGATCGTGTGCAAGGTTCATGGACAGGATCGTGCAGGAAACCAAAAGTCACGGCCAATCGTATCTCCTTATGCCAAGCTATCGTGTTTAGTTATTCGATAGGGACAGGCTAATAAAAGCACAAGTGTCGTTACAATTCGTCAATACAAATTGCCTGGTGCACGAACGTGGAGGGACGGGTCGAACTGCGCATCCAGGCGCGCGATTCCTACGTAGCTAGACGCATGCCGACGTCAAACCGCCGGGCCGATGGCCCGGCGCGCTGGAGGCGACCGCCAACCGATCCCTTACCCAAGCAAGCACATGCTCAACCACACACCGGAACACCAGCGCCTGGTCAACCTGCTCGCCCGCGTCGCGCTGCGCGACCAGCAGGCGTTCAAGGAACTCTACGACCTGACCAGCTCTCACCTGTACGGGGTGGCCTTGCGCTACCTGCGTACCGCGTCCACCGCCGAGGAAATCCTGCAGGAAGCCTATATCAACGTCTGGCAGCAGTCCGGCACCTACGCGGCCACCCTGTCGGCTCCCATGACCTGGCTGATCAGCGTGGTGCGCAACAAGGCGCTCGACCACCTGCGCAAGTTCAAGCGCGAGACGGAGAGTACCGCGCAGTCTATCGATGCTGTCGATGCGGGCGCGGAAGGGCAGGTCGAGGCGATCGCCGACCACGCCGATCCGCATGAACTGTTCAGCGCCGCCACCGAGGCGATGGTCCTGAAGCGCTGCGTGGCGCTTCTGGACGCGCCGCAGCGCCAGTCGCTGGCGCTGGCCTTCTACGACGGCCTGTCGCACTCCGAGCTGGCCGCGCACCTGCGGGTGCCGCTGGGGACGGCCAAGGCCTGGGTGCGGCGCGGACTCGAGCGGCTCAGGAAATGCATCGAAGCGCAGCAGCAGCCCGCGACCGGGAGGGCGTCGTGAACTACGAACGGCCCGAATTGCTGGACAAGCTGGCTGGCGCCTATGTGCTGGGAACGATGGGCGCGGGCGCACGGCGCCGCTTCACACGCCTGCAGGTCGGGTCGATCGCGGTCCAGCGCGCGGTGGCCGACTGGCACAACCGCCTGGCGCCGCTGTATGGCGCCATCCCTGCCGTCGCGCCGCCGCCGGCCTTGTGGACGCGAATCGCGGGACGCATCCAGCCCGCCGCCGATGCACAGCCGGCGCCGCGGATGCTGGACCGGCTGAGGATATGGCTCAAGCCAGTGTTCGGATTCGCCCTCGGCGCGGTGGTGGCCACCGCCTTCGTCTCGCACAACGCTCACCTGTTCGGCATGCACCATATGTCGGCGGCGCTGCCCGCCAGCTACGTCGGCATCCTGCAGGACGAGGGCGGCAAGAGCCGGCTGACCGTGGGCTCGCACCGGCACGGCGAGACGATGACCATCCGGCTGCTGGCGCCGCTCGCGATCCCGCCTGGTCGGGTGGCGCGCCTGTGGGCCCTGCCCGCGCACGGGGCGCCGGTGCCGGTCGCGAACGTCGCCGCCGGCGCGAGCGCGCCGATCCGGCTCGGCGCGCCGGCCGAGGAGGTGTTTGCCGGCATCGCGCGGCTGGCGGTGAGCTTCGAGGAAGATCCTGCGGCGGCGCAGCCCACCGGCCCTTATGTGTTGAGCGGCCCATGCGTCAGGTTCTGGTGAACGCGCGCCTGGCGATGCAGGCCTGCGGCATGAGCGAGGCCGGTGAGGTACGCACGCGCAACGAAGACCGCTTCGTGGTCGACGACGCCCTCGGCCTGGTCGCCGTGGCCGACGGCATGGGTGGCCACATGGCGGGCGAGGTCGCCAGCAGCGGCGCGCTGGCGGCGCTGGTCGCCAGCCTCGCCGGGGGGCAGGCGCGCTTGCCGAAGATGGGCGATGGTGGAGAGCAGGGCGACCCCGACGCCACCGACCTCGACCTGCGCTGGAACGGCACCGTGCGCCTGCGGCGCGCGGTCGATTGCGCCAATGCGCTGCTGTACGAAGAGAACCGCGCGCGCGGCCATGCCGACGGCGACGGCATGGGCAGCACCCTGACCGGCCTGCAGTTCCTGCCGGCGCTGGGCGCGGCGCTCTCGTTCCATGTCGGCGACAGCCGCCTGTACCGCTATCGCGACGGCACGCTGGTCCAGCTGACGCGCGACCATACGGCCTATCAGCTGGCGCTGGAATCGGGCGCGCCCGGCGAGCTGCCGCCACGGAATTTGCTGCTGCAGGCGATCGGCCCGGCGCCCGCCGTCGCGCCCGACTTCGATTACCACGAGGTGCGCGCAGGCGACCTGCTGCTGCTGTGCAGCGACGGCCTGCATGGCTGGGTGCCGCACGCCGAGATCGCGGCCTTGCTGCGCCGGGAAGATGCACTGCACGCGGCATGCGAGGGCCTGCTGGGCCTGAGCCGGCGCCACGCCAGCCGCGACAACGTCACGGTGCTGCTGGCGCGCTTCGACACGGCCGGCGCGCACGACGAGGCAAAAAATATGGCGGCGCCCGCGTCCAGCCGGACCGGCCTGGCGTAAGTCTTCCTGAACGACGAGCGCGGGAGCGTGATGACAGCTCCCGCCTCGTTCCAATCAATGGAAGCGCCATGAACGACCTGCAATCGACCTCACTCTCGAACTTCGCCGCGCCGCTCGACGAGCTGCTGCCTTGCGGCGAGAACCTGGAATACGACCCGCAATTCCTGGCGCTCGAAGCGGCGCTGAACGGCAAGCCCGAAGTGCAATACGGCAGCACGATCACGCCGGCCACGGGCCCGGACTGGAAGACGGTACGCATGCTGGCGCTTGAGCTGATGGGGCGCACGCGCGACCTGCGCGTGGCCGTCGGCCTGACGCGCGCGCTGCTCGGGCAGGAAGGCGCGCCCGGGCTCGCGGCAGGACTGGCGCTGCTGGCGGCGCTGCTGTCCGCGCAATGGGAGCAGCTGCATCCGCAGCTCGACGCGGACGACGACAACGACCCGACCCTGCGCCTGAACACACTGGCGGCGCTGGTGGAGGCGGGCGGCATGCTGCGCCAGCTGCGCGACATGCCGCTGGTCGAGGTGCGCGCCATCGGCGCCTTCGGCCTGCGCGATATCGAGGCCGGCGAAGGGGAAGAAATGGGCGATGCATCCAGGATTGCACCGGCAACGATCGCCGCCGCTTTCGGGGCGGCGTCGCAGGACGACCTTGCCGCAACGTGCGCGGCCCTCGATGCCGCCGGCGCCAGCGTGGGAGAGATTGAAGCGACGCTGGCCCGCCACCTGGGCGCCGGCATGGGCATCGACCTCGCGCCGCTTGCCAGCCTGTTGCAACGCGCAGCGGGCCAGGTGCGCCCGCACCTGGCTGCGGCGGCCATCACGACCCTGGACGAAGCGGCCCAGCTGGCGGCTTCCGGCGGCGTTGCGCCCGCCGTACGCGCCGATGGCGAGATCGCGGGCCGCGCCGACGTGGTGCGGCTGCTTGAGCGCATCTGCGCCTGGTATGCGCGCGCCGAACCGTCCAGTCCCGTGCCGCTGCTGCTGCAGCGGGCCAGGGGCCTGGTCGAGATGAATTTCACCGAATTGATGGAGGAGCTCGCCCCCGATGGATTGAACCAGCTGGCGCAGATCAGCGGTATCCGGGGCGATTCATGAACCCGTACCACACTTAACGGAGTCTTATCGTGGCTAAAGAAAGCAGTCAGAAGTTCATCGCGCGCAACCGTGCGCCGCGGGTGCAGATCGAATACGACGTCGAAGTCTACGGCGCCGAGAAGAAGGTGCAGCTGCCCTTCGTGATGGGCGTGTTCTCCGACCTGTCGGGCACGCCGGCCGAAGCGCTGCCGCCGGTGGCCGAGCGCAAATTCCTGGAGATCGACGTCGACAACTTCGACGACCGCCTCAAGTCGATGAAGCCGCGCGTGGTGACGACGGTGCCCAACACCCTCACCGGCGAGGGCAATATGGCGATCGAGATGACCTTCGAGAGCCTGGACGACTTCACGCCCGGCGCGATCGCGCGCAAGGTCGATTCGCTGCGCACCATGCTGGAAGCGCGCAGCCAGCTGGTCAACCTGATGACCTATATGGACGGCAAGACCGGCGCCGAAGAGCTGATGGCGAAACTGATGGGCGATCCGGCCCTCATGCAGGCGCTGGCTGCTGCGCCCAAGCCGGACGACGCCGCCGACCAACCGCCACAAGGATAGACGATGGCCAATGCAACCGAAGAACTTAGTCAGCCCGTGAATCAACCCGCGCTGGAGAGCACGCTCGCCGCGAACGACTTCGCGAGCCTGCTGCAGCAGGAGTTCAAGCCACGCACCGACAAGGCGCGCGATGCGGTCGAAAACGCCGTGCGCACCTTGGCCCAGCAGGCCTTGCAGGACGCCACGGTCGTCGGCGGCGACGTGCTGGCCACGATCGAGGGCCTGATCGCCGGGATCGATCGCAAGCTCACCGAACAGATCAACCACATCCTGCATGACAGTAAATTCCAGGCGGTGGAAAGCGCCTGGCGCGGCCTGCACCACCTGGTCAGCAATACCGAAACCGACGAGATGCTCAAGATCCGTGTGATGAACATCTCGAAGCATGAATTGCACAGGACGCTGCGCAAGTACAAGGGCGTGGCCTGGGACCAGAGCCCGGTGTTCAAGAAGCTGTACGAGGAAGAATACGGCCAGTTCGGCGGCGAGCCGTATGGCGCCTTCGTGGCCGACTACTACTTCAGCAACAGCGCGCCCGACGTCGAGCTGCTCACCCAGATGGCGCAGGTATCGGCCGCCGCCCATGCACCGCTGATCAGCGCCGCCGATCCGAGCGTGATGCTGATGGACTCGTGGCAGGAGCTGGCCAATCCGCGCGATCTGACCAAACTGTTCCAGACCCCGGAGCACGCCGCCTGGCGCTCGTTCCGCGAATCCGAGGATTCGCGCTACGTCGGCCTGGCGATGCCGCGCTTCCTGGCGCGCGCGCCGTACGGCGCCAAGACCAACCCGGTCGAGGAATTCGATTTCGAAGAGACCACCGATGCTGCGGGTGCGCGCGACTTCACCTGGGCCAATGCGGCCTACGCGATGGCGGTGAACATCAACCGCTCGTTCAAGCAATACGGCTGGTGCTCGCGGATCCGCGGCATCGAATCGGGCGGCGCGGTCGAGAACCTGCCGGTGTACACCTTCCCGACCGACGACGGCGGGGTCGACATGATCTGTCCGACCGAGATCGCGATCAGCGACCGGCGCGAGGCCGAGCTGGCCAAGAACGGCTTCATGCCGCTGGTGCACAAGAAGAACAGCGACCTGGCGGCCTTCATCGGCGCCCAGTCGATGCACAAGCCGGCCGAGTACGACGACCCCGACGCCACCGCCAACGCCAACCTCGCCGCGCGCCTGCCTTACCTGTTCGCAACCTGCCGCTTCGCCCACTACCTCAAGTGCATCGTGCGCGACAAGATCGGTTCGTTCAAGGAGCGCGACGATATGGAGCGCTGGCTGACGCGCTGGATCATGCAGTACGTGGACGGCGATCCGGCCAGCTCGAGCGAGACGACCAAGGCCAAGAAGCCGCTGGCCGCGGCCCAGGTGATGCTGCAGGAAGTCGAGGGCAACCCGGGCTACTACAACGCCCAGTTCTTCCTGCGCCCGCATTACCAGCTCGAAGGCCTGACCGTGTCGCTGCGCCTGGTCTCCAAGCTGCCGTCGTCTGTCGGCTGATTTGTTGACTGATTTCGTTGATTCAAATGCGCGGACCGACAGTCCGCGCCTATCCAGGCAATACAAACCCGCCAGGGCCAGGCGCCCCGGCATTACAGGAGAAGCGACATGGCTGTAGATATGTTCATGAATTTGGACCCGATCAAGGGCGAAACGATCGACGATGAGCGCAAGGCGAAAGGCGATATGGACGTGCTGGCCTGGAGCTGGGGCATGACCCAGTCGGGCACCACCCACATGGGCGGCGGCGGTGGCGGCGGCAAAGCCAGTTTCCAGGACCTGTCGTTTACCAAGTACATCGACAGCGCCACCAATGCGCTCATGAAAACGCTGGCCACGGGCGAGCATATCCCCAAGGCCGTGCTGACGGTGCGCAAGGCCGGCAAGGGCCAGCAGACCTATCTGACCATTACGATGACACAGGTGCTGGTGACCTCGATCTCCACCGGCGGCAGCGGCGGCGAGGACCGCCTGACCGAGAACGTCACGCTCAACTTCGCCAAGGTCGAAGTCGCCTACACTCCGCAGGATGACAAGGGCACGGTGGCCGGCGACAAGACCTTCTCGTACAACATCGCGGGCAATAAAGCCGAAGGCTGATCCGCCATGGCCGAACTGGCGCCGCGCGAGCGGCTGCAACCGTCGCTGCTGGACCGCCTGACCGACCACGAGCCGGACCAGGCGGTGGAGGCGCGCGAACGCCGCGTGCTGTCCGAGCGCGGCTTGCGCGCGGGCGTGCTGCGCGACCTGGCCTGGCTGCTCAACACCACCAACCTGGAGGCGGGCGGCGCCTTGCCGCGCCTGCCGCACCTGGCCGGCTCGGTGCTCAACTACGGCTTGCCGGACATCGCCGGCGTGTCGCAGGCGGGCATGAGCACGGCCGACCTGGAGCGCGCGATCCGCCAGGCCATCTGGGACTTCGAGCCGCGCCTGATCCGCGCGTCGGTGTCGGTCAAGGCCGTGGCCGCGCCGGAGGCGATCAGCAAGATCACGTTCGAGATCGAAGCCGATCTGTGGGCCCAGCCGTATCCGGAGCACCTGTACCTCAAGACCGAGCTCGATCTGGACCTGCGCCAGCTCACCCTGCTCGACCGCGGCGCGTTTCGACCATGAGCAATCCACGTCTGCTGCGCTACTACAGCCAGGAGCTGCAGCACCTGCGCGAGATGGGCGGCGAGTTCGCGGCCCAGTATCCGAAGATCGCCGGTCGCCTGGGCCTGGAGGGTTTCGAGTGCGCCGATCCCTACGTCGAGCGCCTGCTCGAAGGCTTTGCCTTCATGGCGGCGCGGGTGCAGATGAAGATCGACGCCGAGTACCCGCGCTTTACCCAGCACCTGTCGGAGCTGGTCTACCCGCATTTCCTGGCCCCGACGCCGTCGATGGCGATCGTGCAGTTGCAGCCCGACCCGGGCGACCCCGCGCTCGATGCGGGCTTTCACCTGCCGCGCGGCGCGGCCATGCGCAGCGTGCTGGGCAAGGACGACGCCACCGCCTGCGAATACCGCAGCGCGCACCCGGTCACGCTGTGGCCGATCGAGCTGGTCGAGGCGCGCCTGTTTCCCCTTGCCGGCGCCCTGGAAGGCGTCGAGGCGCGCCTGCCGCCGAATGTGCGCGCCTGCCTGCGCCTGCGCCTGCGCACCACCAATGACGCTCCATTCAGCGCGCTCGGCCTGGATCGCCTGGCGCTGCACCTGCGCGGCGGCGACGACCTGCCGGGCCGGATCTATGAAAAACTGTTGGGCGCGACCGAGGGCGTGCTGGTGATGCCGGGCAGCCGCCGCGGCGGCCACCTGCGGCTGCCGAAGACGGCGTTGCAGCCACGCGGCTTCGACGAAGGCGATGCGCTGCTGCCCAGCGGCCAGCGCAACTTCCAGGGCTACCGGCTGCTGCAGGAGTATTTTGCGTTCGCCCAGCGCTTCCTGTTCGTCGAGCTGTCCGGCCTGGCCCCGGCCATTGCGGCCTGCGCCGAAGCGGAACTCGAGATCGTCGTGCTGCTCGCGCACGGCGACACGCGCCTGGAGCAGGTGCTCGACGCCAGCCATATCGCCTTGAACTGCACCCCGGTCGTGAACCTGTTCCTGCGCCGTGCCGACCGCATCGACCTGGCGCAGGAACGCGCTGAATACCACGTGCTGCCCGATCGCACCCGCCCGCTCGACTTCGAGGTGCACCGGGTCGAGCGCGTGACGGGCCATGGCAGTGGCGCGCAGGCCGAGCAGGAGTTCCGGCCGCTGTATAGCGCGCATGACCTCGGCGCACACGGGGCGGGCGGCGCGGGCCAAGCCTCGGAGCAGGCCTATTTCCAGGTCCGGCGCGAGCCGCGCGTGCTGTCGCCGGGCCAGCGTCGGCGCGGGCCGCGCTCGTCCTACGTCGGCAGCGAGACCTATATTTCCCTGGTCGATGCGCGCGAAGCGCCGTACCGCCACGACCTGCGCCAGCTCGGCCTGACCCTGTGGTGCACCAATCGCGACCTGCCGCTGTCGATGCCGCTGGGCGTGGGCAAGACCGACTTCATCCTGGAGCAGGGCGGTCCGGTGCGGGCGGTGCGGGTGCTGGGCGGGCCGAGCCAGCCGTTTCCCTCGTTCGCGGAAGGCGGCGCGGCCTGGCGCCTGATCAACCAGCTGTCGCTCAACTACCTGTCGCTGGTCGACACCGACCCGGAACAGGGTGCGCGCGCGCTGCGTGAGCTGCTGGCCCTGTATTGCCATCCGCTCGACCTGGGCAGCCTGCGCCAGGTCGAGGGCGTGCGCTCGGTGGCGGCGCGCAGGGTGACCCGGCGCCTGCCCGGATCCGGACCGATCGCCTTTGGCCGCGGCCTGGAGATCACGGTCACGATGGACGACGCCGCGTTCGAGGGCGCGGGCGCCTTCGTGCTGGGTGCGGTGCTGAGCCATTTCTTTGCCCAGTATGTGTCGATCAATGCCTTCACCGAGACCGTGGTGCGCACCCATGGGCGCGGTGAAATCATGCGCTGGCCGGCGCGGGGAGGCGCATGCGCGATCCTGTAGAGACACAACAACGTATCGGGCGACGCGGGGCCGGCATGGACTTCTACCAAGCCTTGCGCCTGCTGGAGAACGCCCACCCGGACCAGCCGCGCATCGGGGCATCGCTGCGGCCACGTGACGACGCCGTGCGCTTCGGCCAGGATCCGTCGCTCGGCTTCGAGCCGGGCGCGCTGGCCGGCGTGACGCCGGCCGGGGAAGGGCGCAATGCCGGCGCGCGCCCGCGCCTGACGGTGAACTTCACGGGCCTGCTCGGCGCCAACGGACCGCTGCCGCTGCACATTACGGAATATGCCCGCGAGCGCATGCGCAACCACGGCGACCCCACCCTGGTCGCGTTCCTGGACGTGTTCCACCACCGGATGGTGTCGCTGTTCTACCGCGCCCGCGCCAGCGCCGATCCGGCAATCAGCCTGGACCGGCCAGACGGCGACCGTTTCGGCGACTACGTCGGCAGCCTGTTCGGCATCGGTACGCCGGCGCTGCGCGGGCGCGACGACATCGGCGACTTCGCCAAGCTGCACTTCGCCGGCCTGATGGCCAACGGACGCCGTCCGGCCTCGGGGCTGGTGGCGATCCTGCGTGCCTACTTCGGGGCGCCGGTCGAACTCGAGCAGTTCGTCGGCCACTGGATGCCGATCCCGCCCGAGGTCCAGAGCCGCATGGGCGCGCGCGAGCGCGGCAACCGCCTCGGCGCGTCCACGGTGCTCGGCACCCGGGTCTGGGACCGCCAGCACAAGTTCCGCCTGGTGATCGGGCCGCTCGATTACGCCGGCTACCAGCGCATGCTGCCGGGAGGCGCCAGCCTGCGCCGCCTGGTCGACTGGGTGCACAGCTATGCCGGCCTGGCGCTCGACTGGGACCTGCGCCTGGCGCTCAGGCGCGAAGAAGTACCGCGGCTTGCGCTGGGCGCCAGGCGGCTCGGCTGGAGCACCTGGCTCGCCAGCGGCCCGGCCGCGCGCGACGCCCGCCAGCTATTGATCAATCCGGCCCACGCGGGCTGACCTTGCGAAAGAAACGAATATGGCCGAAATCAGCCGTGTCGCGCTGTTTGGAAAACTCAATGCCCTGTGCTACCGCGCGATCGAAGGCAGCACGGTGTTCTGCAAACTGCGCGCCAATCCCTATGTCGAGATGGTGCACTGGCTGCACCAGATCCTGCAGTTGCAGGATTCCGACGTGCACCGCCTGGTGCGCCACTATGAACTCGACGCCGCCGTGCTGGCGCGCGACCTGACGGCCGCGCTGGACCGGCTGCCGCGCGGCGCCACCTCGGTCACCGACCTGTCGTCGCAACTGGAAGAAACCGTCGAGCGGGCCTGGGTGTACGCCACCCTGATGTTCGGCGAGTCGCAGGTGCGCAGCGGCCACCTGCTGTTCGGCATGCTCAAGACCGCGAACCTGCGCAATGCGCTGTATGCGGTCAGCCGCCAGTTCGAGCGCATCAAGGCCGACGACCTGTCCGAGCGCTTCGCGTCGCTGTTGAAGGAGTCGCCCGAAGCGAATCTGGGCGCCAGCGACGGTTTCGAGGCATCCGCCGCACCGGGCGAAGCATCGGGCGCGCTCGCCCCGGCCCAGATGGGCAGGCAGGAAGCCCTGAAGCGATTCACCCTCGACCTGACCGAGCAGGCCAGGAGCGGTACGATGGACCCGATCGTCGGCCGCGACGACGAGATCCGGCAGATGGTCGACATCCTGATGCGGCGCCGCCAGAACAATCCGATCATGATCGGCGAGGCGGGCGTGGGCAAGACCGCGGTGGTCGAGGGCTTCGCCCAGCGCATCGCGCGCGGCGACGTGCCCCCGAGCCTGAAGGAGGTGCGCCTGCTGGCGCTGGACGTCGGCCTGTTTCAGGCCGGCGCCAGCATGAAGGGCGAATTCGAGCAGCGCCTGCGGTCGGTGATCGACGACGTCCAGGCCAGCGAGAAGCCGGTGATCCTGTTCATCGACGAGACCCATACCCTGGTCGGCGCTGGCGGCGCGGCCGGCACCGGCGACGCCGCCAACCTGCTAAAACCCGCGCTGGCGCGCGGCACCCTGCGCACCATCGGCGCCACCACCTTCGCCGAGTACAAGAAGCACATCGAGAAAGACCCGGCGCTGACCCGGCGCTTCCAGAGCATCCAGGTCGACGAGCCGAGCGAGGAACGAGCGATCAGCATGATGCGCGGCGTGGCCTCGACCATGGAACAGCACCACCGGGTGCAGATCCTGGACGAGGCTTTGGCGGCGGCGGTGAAGCTGTCGCACCGCTATATCCCGGCGCGCCAGTTGCCCGACAAATCGGTCAGCCTGCTCGACACCGCCTGCGCGCGCGTGGCCGTGAGCCTGCACGCCACTCCGGCCGAGGTCGACGACAGCCGCAAGCGCATCGAGGCGCTGGAGGTCGAGATGGGCATCATCCGGCGCGAGGGCGCGATCGGCATCGAGGTCGGCGCGCGTGCCCGCGAAGCCGAGGAAGCGCTGGGCCAGGAGCATGAGCGACTGGCGGCGCTGGAGCGGCGCTGGGCCGGGGAACGCGAACTGGTCGACGAGCTGCTGGCGCTGCGTGCCCGGCTGCGCGATGGCGCCTTGCCGGTCGAAGGCAGCGGCGCGGCGCAGGACGAGGAGCGGCGCGGCCTGTTGAAAGAGCGGCTGAGGGTGGTGCAGGCGCAGTTGGCCGAACTCCAGGGCGAGACTCCGCTCATCCTGCCGACGGTCGACTACCAGGCGGTGGCGGCGGTGGTCGGCGACTGGACCGGCATCCCGGTGGGCCGCATGGCGCGCAACGAGATGGAAACGATCCTGAACATCGGCCCCATCCTGGCCCGGCGCGTGATCGGCCAGGACCATGCGATGGAGATGATCGCGCGCCGCATCCAGACCTCGCGCGCGGGCCTGGACAACCCGAACAAGCCGGTGGGCGTGTTCCTGCTGGCCGGCACCTCGGGCGTGGGCAAGACCGAGACCGCGCTGGCGCTGGCCGAAGCGCTGTATGGCGGCGAGCAGAACCTCATCACCATCAATATGAGCGAATTCCAGGAAGCGCACACGGTGTCGACCCTGAAAGGTGCGCCGCCGGGTTATGTCGGCTACGGCGAAGGCGGGGTGCTGACCGAGGCCGTGCGCCGCCGTCCCTATTCGGTGGTGCTGCTCGACGAAGTGGAGAAAGCGCATCCCGACGTGCACGAGATGTTCTTCCAGGTGTTCGACAAGGGTTATATGGAAGATGGGGAAGGGCGGTTCATCGACTTCAAGAACACGCTCATCATCCTGACCACCAATGCCGGCACCGAAGTGATCTCGCGCCTGTGCAGCAAGCCGGAGCAGGTGCCGGATCCCGACAGCATGGCCAACGCCCTGCGCAAGCCGCTGCTGGAGGTGTTCCCACCGGCGCTGCTGGGGCGGCTGGTGACGATTCCGTATTACCCGCTGACGGATGCGATGCTGGGGCAAATCGTGCGGCTGCAACTGGAGCGTATCAAGGGGCGAATCGAGGCCCGCTACAGGATTCCGTTCGCATATGGCGACGATGTGGTCGAGCTGGTGGTGTCGCGCTGTACCGAGAGCGAGTCCGGTGGACGCATGATCGACGCGATCCTGACCAATACGATGTTGCCGGACGTCTCGCGCATATTCCTGGCGCGGACGATGGAAGGTGCGCCGATCGACGGCGTGCGCGTGGGCGTGAGCGACGGTAGCTTCAGTTACGTGTTTTGAGCGTTCGCCGCGCGGCATTACGACGCGCCGACGTGGCGCGGATGCTGCGGGACAGGGGAATAAAGGGACAGGATATGGATTATTCGAATGCGACAGGGGTCAGGGTCATGACCCCGATCGCCGCCGAGGTTGGGTGTCATTACCAGCCGTTTGCGCAAATGGTACTGCTGGGGGGCGTGCAGGCAAAAGTGGTGCGACTGGAAGGCAAGGACGCACCGGTGGGGCAACTGCAGCACGGCGCGGGCGGCATATGCTATGGACTTGCGGTCGCCTGGCTCGAGACGGCGGAACGCAAGGGGGGCGATTTCATCACCCAGGTGGCTGACCTGGAGTCCTCGCCAATGTTCTACCGGGCCTACGTCGCGCACCGCCACCAGCAGACCTATGGCCGGATCAGCACGTCCGGAATCTGGTACGACGATGGAGCGCACGGGAACGACTGGAGCGCTGCCGACCCGTTCTTCGGCACCGCGGCGATGACCCAGAACAGCCGGCTCGTCGACGCAGGCAAGGAGCGCTCCTTCGGGCTGTCGCAAGGCGGCATGGAAGCGCTCTGCGCCTGGCTCGGCGCATCGGTCAACAAGCGCTATTTCATGCTGTCGATCCCGGGGCACGCGATGACCGCGATCGGATCGCGCTCGGGCAGGTACAGCGTTTTCGATCCCAACTGCGGCATCGTTTCGTCATTGTCGCCGCGTACCCTGGCCACCTGCCTGCACCGCTATTTCAGCGATGCGAGGATCAAGCCTCGTTACCACGGCACCAGCGCCGGATGGTTGACGGCCAAAAAATTCAAGGCCTGATGCGGCGCCACCGTCATGACGCGTTCGCAACGGGTGCCGGCACGCTCCTGGGCATGCGTCCATGTCCTGACTTCGCGCGTATCTCTCCACAGGCGCCGCATGCCGCGCAAGCGAGCGATCAGGTGATGGTCGCCGACACCAACCACAGGATACGGATACGATGGCAACGATGCAGATCTACGGAGAAAGATTGACGTTCTCGCAGGAAGAGTTCGACCGGTTGGCACGTAAGGCGGGCGCGGTATTCGGCAACCGGGTCCACAAGAGCGAACTGCAGGCCTTGCGCGACCTGCTGACGCGCCGCTCCCCACCGGTCGCGGCAGCGGACGTTCTTGGCGCGATCAGCCAGATACCGTTGCAGAAGCGCGAGAAGTACAAGGAAGTCATCCGCTACATCGCTTTCCATTATGCGGACATGATCGATAACGGCGCCATCATCGCCGTGGCCGATCCGAGGATTGGAACCACTTTTGCCCAGGAATATGCGTTGATGCTGCCCGGCGATAACGTCGACTTGATCTATGGCGCCCGTTCGGGGCGTGGCCTGCCGCCATATACGGGCGTCGGCGCGCGCATCTGCGACAACTTCAACAACGCGGCAAATATCGGCAACGGCCTGGCTTTCGGCCGTACCTGGGACGGCACCGGGGGATGGGGAGTCAAGGCGTCGGCAGCGACGGCGTCGATCGTCGGCACCGCCGATATTACGGGACCTCGGGAAGGCATCAGCCAGCTGACCCGGAGAGCGCACGTTACTGGCTTGATGGCGTCCCGCATGAATCCTGCAACTGCGCTGGAGATGGACAGGGAAAAACTCAGGAAAGACCTGCAGAAGACACCTTTCCGGATCCAGCTGGCGAATGGCTACAGCAATCCGAAAGACATGCGCATCGCTCGCCATTTATGGGCGCATGCCCGTATGGTGAAGGGGGTACGGCGTGCCTGCAAGGGAGGGATCGCCATGGTGGCGTCGTCGCCCGCATATATTCGTGTGAACGCCAAGATTCATTTCGTGCTCGACGCGCTTGGGGATCTCGGCCGCGTAGCGATAAAAAAGCCGCTTACCGATAGTTCTCCCTATGTCGCGATTACCGCGTCGGAGCTGTTGTTCTGCTACCGCTACTGGAATGATCCGGTGTACGCCTTATCGCTGGTCGTCAAGTTTTATGTGAACGGCGACCGGGTTATCGCGCCCTGGGAAGGAGACTGGCGCATCAACGACTATAGCGGGAATCCGGTCGTCTCGAACCAGGAAGCCTGGCTTCGCTACGGACTGGCAGGCGAACTGCGTAACGTAGCCAGGGAATTCCCGAGATTCTGAGCGGCGCAAGGCCGCCATGCTTCCCGGCGCGAACGTGCATCCAGGCCCAGGCATCCTGCGTATCTCTTTGCAGGCACCTCGTATCGCGCATGCGTTCGGCGATGCCCGCACTTTGATCCAGCAACCGTGACACCCAGCTTTCGACCAATGTCCATCCTGCCCACCCAATCCCAACGTGAGGTCTCCGTCAAGACCGTCCTCGGCGCCGACGTCCTCCTGTTCAAGCGCATGCACTGCAGCGAAGCGCTGGGCCGCCTGTCCGAGTTCCGCATCGAATTAGCCTCCGAGCGCGGCGACATCCGGATTGCCGACGTCCTCGGCACCGGCCTGACGGTCAGCATCGACCTGGCCGAAGGGGGGCAGCGCCACTTCCACGGCATCGTCACCCAATTCTCCTATCAGGGCTGGCGCGACGACAAGCCGTCCTACCAGGCGGTCGTGCATCCGGCCCTGTGGTTGCTCACGCGGGCCACCAATTGCCGCATCTTCCAGGACAAGAGTGCGCTCGAGATCGTCAAGGCGGTGGTGGCCGAGTACGGCGGCCTGGTCTCGCTGAAAGACGGGTTGCTGTCATCCACGCCGGCCCCGCGCACCTACTGCGTGCAGTACCGTGAAAGCGACTTCAATTTCGTCTGCCGCCTGCTGGAAGAAGAAGGCATCTATTACTACTTCGCGCACCGCGACGGCGCGCATACGCTGGTGCTGGCCGACGGCTATGGCGCGCACCAGACCGTGGCTGGTTACGAAACCATCCTGTTCCGCGATGAGGAAGAGGGGCGCGATCCGCTCAAGGAGACCGTGACCCGCTTCGCGCCCGGCGGCGAGATCCAGGCCAGCGTCGTGACCCTCAACGACTTCGATTTCGAAAAAGCCTCGGCCAGCACCAGCGGCGCCCTGATGGTCAAGGCGACCATTCCGGCGCCGTTCGACCAGCGGCGCTACGAGCACTACGATTATCCCGGTCGCTACGTCGCCGCCGGCACCGGCAATGGCTTTGCACGCGCACGCATCGAGGCGCTGCACGGCCAGGGCGAGCGCATCGAGGCGGCCGGCAATGCGCGCGGACTGACGGCCGGTGCGCTGTTCACGCTGGCCGAGCATCCGCGCAGCGACCAGAACCGCGCCTTCCTGATCACGGGGACGCAAACCGAAGTTACCGGCACCAACTACCGCACCGATGGGTCGAACGAAGGCATGGATTTTCGCTGCGTGTTCGAGGCGATCGGCAAGGAGCACGCCTACCGCGCCCCGGCCGGCGCCAGGAAGCCCGTGGTGCAGGGGCCGCAGACCGCCATGGTGGTGGGGAAGAGCGGCGAAGAGATCTGGACCGACCAGTATGGCCGCATCAAGGTGCAGTTCCACTGGGACCGCGACGGCGCGTCGGACGAGACCAGCTCGTGCTGGGTGCGCGTGCAGCAGGGCTGGGCCGGCAAGGGCTGGGGCATGATGTTCGTGCCGCGCGTCGGCATGGAAGTCGTGGTCAGCTTCCTCGAGGGCGACCCCGACCGGCCGCTGGTGACGGGCTGCGTCTACAACGGCGACGCCATGCCGCCGCACGCGCTGCCTGCAAAACAGACCAGGTCGACCATCAAGTCGAACAGCTCGAAGGGCGGCGCTAACTTCAATGAATTGCGCTTCGACGACAAGAAGGGCGCCGAGCAGTTTTATATGCACGCGGCGCGCGACCTGGAGCAACGCATCAAGGGCGACGCCCTGGCCTGGGTCGGCGGCGACCACCACACCAGGGTGGGCAAGGACAGCATCGAGCAGGTCGACGGCGACCGCCATTACAAGATCGGCGGCGACCGCCGCGAAGAGACCGGCGGCTCGGCGACCCAGGAGGCGGCCCTGAACATGGTGGTCGAGGGCGGCATGAAGTCGGCGCTGTATGCCGGCCAGACCGTGCATATCAAGGCCGGCATGAATGTGGTCATCGAGGCCGGCGCCAACATCACGCTGAAGGCCGGCGCCGCCTTCCTCAGCGTGGGGCCGGCGGTGATCGTCGGCTCGACCATGCCGCTGCCGATGCCGTCGGCGTCCACCGCGGTCAACGCGGCGGTGCTGGCCGCCACCATCCGGCCAGGGCCGCCGCCGGTCGCGCCGCGCGAGGCGGACGACGGCAAAAGCTGAGCAGCGCCCGGTGACATGACGGCGCGACTTGCGTCCAACACACCGTTCCTCGCGTAAGTCTCTTGCACCCGGCCCCGAACCCAAGGAAATGACATGAAACTGCGACTGCACGTGCTGAGCTACCGCGACCAGCCGCCGCCAGAGCCGCTCCAGGCCGAGTTCGACGCCGAGGGTGGCATGGTCGGGCGCGCCCCCGGCAACCGGCTGGTGCTGGAAGATCCGGACAAGTACGTGTCGCGCAGCCACGCCAGCGTGACCCTGCGTGACGGCCGCTACTACCTGACCGATGCGGGGAGCAACCCGAGCATCGTTAACGACCGTCCCCTGGGCGCCGGCTCCGAGGTCGCGCTGGACGACGGCGACCGCATCGTGGTCGGCGACTATGTGTTGCAGGCGGTGCTGGAAGGGCCGGTCACGGAGGATGCCACGATGATGGCGCCCGCGCCCAAGGCCGCTTCTGCTCCCGCTTTTATTCCAGTTTCTGCGCCGGCGTGGCCCCCGGCGCCGTTCGAGCCCGGGCCGCCGGACAGCCTGGCCGGCGCCCGCATCCTCGATGGCGCCGCCGCTGCGGGCGGCGACGATCCGCTGGGCCTGGGCCTGTCCGGCATCGCAGCGAAGGCCGCGCATGGCGCCAGGCCCGCCGCCGACCATGACCACGTGCCGCCGGAGCGGCAGGCGTTCGCGCCGCCGCCGGTGTTCGCCGCCATCCCGGCCGACTACGATCCGCTGGCGGACCTGCAGCGGGCCGCGCCGCCACCGCCGCCGCAGCCGCTGCCGCCACCACCCGTGCCGCCACCTGCGGCCATCGAGCCACCGCCCGCCGCGGCGCCGGCCGCCGAGAGCGCCGTGCTACACGCCCTGCTCGACGGCCTGGGCCTGCCCCAGCTGCGCACCAGCCACGCGCCGGAAGATCTGGCGCGGCTGGCCGGCGAACTGCTGCGCGGCCTCACCGCCGGCACGATGGACGTGCTGGTGGCGCGCGCGCTGACCAAGCGCGAGAGCCATATCGACATGACGATGATCGCCCCGCGCGCCAACAATCCGCTCAAGTTCTTCCCCGATGCCGGCAGCGCGCTGGGCCAGATGCTGGGCGCCGGGATGCCCGGCTACCTGGCGCCGCAGGCGGCGGTGCAGGGCGCCTTCGACGACCTCAAGGCGCATGAACTGGCCGTGATCGCCGGCATGCGCGCGGCGCTCGGCGCCGTGGTGCAGCGTTTCGACCCGGCGCGCATTGAGGGACGCCTGAGCGAGCCGGGGCGCTTCGACCGGCTGCTGCCGGCCAGCCGCAAGGCGCGCATGTGGGACCGCCTGGTCGAGCTCTACGGCGAGCTGGCGCGAGACGCCGACGAAGACTTGCAGCGCCTGTTCGGCGAAAAATTCTCCAGCGCCTATGCGCAGCAGGTCGAGCGCCTGCGCGCCGGGCAACCGTCTTCAACCCCTGATTCCTCAGAAACTCCATGACGTGGCAAAGCAAAGTAGTCTGGTCCGAGGGGATGCTGTTGCAGCCCCAGCACCTCCAGCAGCACGACCGTTACCTGGCGACCCAGCTCGAGGCGCGCGTCGGCGCGCTGCGGCCCTATGCCTGGGGCGTGTCGCGGCTCGAGATCGACCAGCAGCAGCTGGCGTTGGGCAAGCTGGCCTTGCAGGCCTTCAGCGCCGTGCTGCCCGACGGCACGCCGGTCGGCGCGCCGAGCGAGGACGAGTTGCCGCTGCCGATCGACATCCCGCCCGATGCGCGCGACGTCACGGTGGTGCTGGCGCTGCCGGTGCGGCGCCATGGCATGCCCGAGGTCGACGACCGTCCCGGTCTCGACAACTTCGCCCGCCACGGGAGCCGCGAATACGAAGCCTGGGACAGCAATGGCCTGGACAGCAGCGCGCTCATGACCGTCGGCAAACTGCGCCTGCGCCTGGCGCTGGCGAGCGAGGTGGCCGACGCCTGGGTCACGCTGGGCGTGGCGCGCGTCATCGAACGGCGCGCCGACAATCGGGTCGTGCTCGATCCGGCCTATTGCCCGCCGGCGCTCGACGTGCGCGCGGCGCCCGCATTGAAGGGCTTCCTCGATGAGCTGCTTGGCCTGCTGCACCAGCGCGGCGAAGCCCTGGCCGCGCGCCTGGCCCAGCCGGCCGGCGCCGGCGCCGCCGATATCGCCGACTTCCTGCTGCTGCAGCTGCTCAATCGCAGCCAGCCGCTGGTGGCGCACCTGGCCGGCATGAGCGGCCTGCACCCGGAAGCCCTGTACCGCGAACTGGTGCGTCTGGCCGGAGAACTGGCCACCTTCACCCGCGCCGACAAGCGGCCAGGCCCGTATCCGGTCTACCGCCACGATGCGCTCGACGAAAGCTTCGCGCCGCTGGCGCTCGACCTGCGCCGCTCGCTGTCGTCGGTGATGGATCCGCATGCGGTGCCGATCCCGCTCGAAGAGCGCCAGTTCGGCATCCGGGTGGCGGTGCTGCCCGACCGCACGCTGCTGCATGGGGCCACCTTCGTCCTCGCGGTGCAGGCGCAGCTGGCGCCCGACGTGGTGCGCGGCAGCTTCCCGCCGCAGGTCAAGATCGGCTCGGTGGAGACGATCCGCGACCTGGTCAACCTGCAGCTTCCCGGCATCGCGCTGCGCCCGCTGCCGGTGGCGCCGCGCCAGCTGCCCTATCTGGCCGGCTATACGTACTTCGAACTCGACCGCGCCAGCGACTACTGGCAGCAGTTGTCCAATTCCGCCGGCTTCGCCATGCACATCGCGGGCAGCTTCCCGGGATTGCAGATGCAGTTCTGGGCGATCCGTCTCCAGGCTTCCTGACATGAATCCACACGAATCCCACGACGCCGGGCACGACCCGGACCGCACCCTGCTGGTCCCGCGGCCGGGCCGCCGGCCGCCGCAGCCGGCGGCCGTGTCCACACCCGCTGCATCCACCTTCGCCTCCGCGCCGCCAGGCCGGACGCCCGCCCCGGCGCCGCCCGGCGTCGGCCTGAACCCGCTGGCGCGCGCCGCCGCGCCGCTGCTGGAACTCGTGGTGCCGCTGCGCACGCTCGCCACCGCGCCCGACCTGGCAACGCTTCGCGCGCAGTTGACCGATGCGGTGCGCCGTTTCGAAAACGATGCCCGCGACGCCCGCATCGACGCCGAGACCATCGCCGCCGCGCGCTATGCGCTGTGCACCCTGGTCGACGAGACCATCTCCAGCACGCCCTGGGGCGGCGGGGTGTGGGGCGGGCGCAGCCTGCTGGTGGAGTTCCACAACGAGGCCTGGGGCGGCGAGAAATTCTTCCTGGTCCTGCAGCGCCTGAGCGCCGACCCGCGGCGCCACCTGGACGTGCTGGAACTGATGTACCTGTGCCTGGCGCTGGGCCTGGAGGGACGCTACCGGGTGCTGGAGCGCGGCCATGAGCAGCTGGCCTTGCTGCGCGAGCGCCTGCTGGCGCTGATCGACCAGCAGCGCGGCCAGCGCGAGCAAGACCTGTCGCCGCACTGGCGCGGACACGAAAAGGCGCAGCCGCGCATGCTGATCTGGCCGCCTTGGGTGATGGCGGTATGTGCCGGCGTGGTCCTGCTGCTGCTCCAGCTCACCTACGGCGCGCTGCTCAACCGCGCGTCCGATCCGGTCTACGCCCGCATGGCGGCGCTGCGCGCGGCGCCGCCGGCGCGGGTGGTGGCCGCGCCCGCGCCGGCGCCCGGCCCGACGTCGCTGGCAACCGCGCTGGCGCTGGAGATCGCCGCCGGCCAGGTCAGCGTGAGCGGCAATGCCGAGCGCGCGGTGCTGACCCTGCGCGGCGACGGCGGTTTCGCCTCCGGCAGCGACGAAGTATCGAAACGCCTGCTGCCGGTGCTGGAGCGCATCGGCGACGTGCTGCGCACCCAGCCGGGCAGGGTGGTGGTGATCGGCCATACCGACGATACCCGGCCCTCGCTGTCGGCGCGGCTGCCGTCCAACTTCGACCTGTCGAAGGCGCGCGCGCGCACCGTCGCGGCGCTGCTGGAGAAACGCGCCGGCGGCGCCGGACGCTTCGCCAGCGAAGGCCGCGCCGACACCGAGCCGGTGGCGCCCAACGACGGCCCCGCCAACCGTGCGCGCAACCGGCGCGTCGACATCGTCGTGATGGCGCCGACGGCATCCACCTCACCGCGCCAGCCGGCCGGCCTTGATTGAGAGATCCATGAACCGTTTCATCCCCCACTGGCTGCGCAAGCCGTGGATACCCACCTTGATTGCACTGGCCTTGCTGGCCCTCCTGATCTGGTTCTGGGCGCCGCTGCTGGAAGCCGGCTCCGGCCTGCGCTGGATGCTGATCGCGCTGCTGGCGTTGCTGGCGGCGGCCTGGTTCGCCGCGCGCCTGTGGCTGGCGTGGCGCCGTCACCGCGCGCTGATGGACGGCATGGCGCCCCCGGCGTCGGCGCCGCCTGCGGACACGCCGCCCGACCCGGCGGCGGCCGACCTGGCCGCACTCGGCCAGCGCATGCGCGCCGCGCTGGCCGTGCTGCGCACCGCGAACCCCGGCTGGCGCATGCGCGGCCGCTACCTGTACGAGCTGCCCTGGTATGTGTTCGTCGGCGCGCCGGGCAGCGGCAAGACCACGGCGCTGACCCGTTCCGGACTCGAATTCCCGCTGGCCGAGACCCTCGGGCCGGACGCCATCGGCGGCATCGGCGGCACCCGCCACTGCGACTGGTGGTTCACCGATGAAGCGGTGCTGCTCGATACCGCCGGACGCTACACCACCCAGGACAGCCAGCTCGAGGTCGACCGCGCGGCCTGGAGCGGCTTTTTGGGCCTGTTGCGCAAGCACCGTCCGCGGCGCCCGATCAACGGCGTCATCGTCACCATCAGCGTGACCGACCTGCTGCTGCAGCCGCGCGCCGCGCGCGAAGCGCAAGCGCGCGCGGTGCGCGCCCGTATCCAGGAACTGCAGGAACGCCTGGGCCTGGCGTTCCCGGTGTATGTCATCGTCACCAAGAGCGACCTGCTGGCCGGCTTCACCGAATTCTTCGAGCCGCTCGGACGCGAGGAGCGGACCCAGGTCTGGGGCATGACGTTCTCGCTGGCCGACAGCGCTGCTCCGGCCCCGGCCCTGGCGGCCTTCCCGGCCGAATTCCGCGCGCTCGAAACCCAGCTGCAGCTGCGCATGCTGGAACGCATGCAGCAGGAACGCAACCTCGGGCGGCGCGCCCTGATCCATGGCTTCCCGCGCCAGTTCGCGGCGCTGGAAGACGCGCTGGAGAACTTCCTGCAGGCGGTGTTCTCGGCCAACCGCTTCGAGCAACCGGCGCTGCTGCGCGGCGTCTACTTCACCAGCGGCACGCAAGAAGGACATCCGATCGACCGCGTGATGTCGTCGCTGGCGGCGTCGTTCGGCCTGCGTGACCGCGCGCTGCCGCCCCGGCCGGAGAGCGGGCGCAGTTATTTCCTGACGCGCCTGATGCGCGAGGTGATCTTCCGCGAGGCGGGGCTGGCCGGCCTCAATCCGCGCGCGGAGCGCCGGCGCCGCCTGCTGCAATGGGGCGTGCTGGCCGGCGGCGCGGCGCTGGCGCTGCTGCTGGCCACGGCCCTCTCCATCAGCTACGTGCGCAACACGCGCCTGGTCGAGGGATCGGATGCGGCGGTTGCCGCGCTGGCGCGCAAGGCCGCCGCATTCGATGCCGCGGCCGATGGCGACGAGCTGGGCGTGCTGCCGCTGCTGGAGGCGGCGCGCGCACTGCCCGCCGGCTATGCCCAGCGCGAGCGCGACGTGGCGCTGCTCGAACGCATGGGCCTGTACCAGGGCGAGAAGCTGGGCGACGGCGCACAGGCCGCCTACCGGCGCCTGCTGCGCACGACCCTCGAGACGCGCATCGTGGCGCGCATGGAAAACGTGCTGCGCCGGGGCGACGCCGGCGGCCAGGACCTGCTGTACGAAACCCTGCGGGTCTACCTGATGCTGGGCCAGCGCCAGCATTTCGATCCCGCCGCGGTCCAGGCCTGGGTCGAGTTCGAGTGGGAG
This sequence comes from Massilia arenae, assembly GCF_008014745.1. Lineage (GTDB taxonomy): Bacteria > Pseudomonadota > Gammaproteobacteria > Burkholderiales > Burkholderiaceae_D > Telluria > Telluria arenae. Next base: position 99,713 of record NZ_VPFD01000014.1, on the reverse strand, counting down.
CGCGGCCTGGCGCAAGCCGGTGCAAGCGAGCGCGCGCAACTGGCGGCGCACCTGGAGGCGCTGCTGGAACAGGGCGACACGCCCGAACCGGTGCAGCTGGACGCGGCGCTGGTGGCGCAGGCGCGCCAGGCACTGGCCGGCATGTCGCTGTCCGAGCGCATTTATGGCGTGACGAAGCGCCAGGTGGCGCAGGAGGCGCTGCCCGAGTTCAGCGTCAGCCGCGCGCTCGGGCGCGATGCCTCGGGCGTGCTGGCGCGCGCCAGCGGCGAGCCGCTGGGGCGCGGCGTGAACGGCCTGTACAGCGTGGCCGGCTACCGCCGCTTCGCCCAACTGAGCTGGCTGGCGGTGGCCGACATCGCGCGCGACGACTGGGTGCTGGCGCGGAGCGAAGCCAATGGCGGCCCGCTCGACGTGGCGGCGGCGCGCGAGGCGGTGCTGCAGCTGTACTTCGCCGACTACATCCGCGCCTGGGATGCCTACCTGGGCGACCTGCGGCTGGCGCCGCTGGCCAGTCTCGACGACGCGGCCCGGGTCAGCAATGCGCTGGGTGGCGCCGATTCGGCCTTGCGGGTGCTGCTGACCGGCGCCGCGCGCGAGACGGCGCTGGCCGCGGTCAAGGCCGACGGCCTGCCGCCCGGCGTCGGCAAGCTGGTGCAGGACAAGTTCGGCCGCGCGCGGCGCCAGCTGGAGGCGGTGTTCGGCGCCCAGCCCGCGGCGTCGCAATCACCGCAACAATCGCAGCAGCACCCGGTCGACAGCCACTTCGCGCCGCTGCACCGGCTCGTCAAGGGCCCGGCGCCGACCCAGCTCGAGCAGATGCTGGCCCTGGTCAGGGATGCCGCGCTGTACTTCGATGCCGCTGAGGGCGCGCGCCGCAGCGGCGCGCCGGCGCCGGCCCAGGACGCCCTGGTGCGCCTGAAGCGCGCCGGTGAAGGGCAGTCGGCGCCGCTGCCGGCCATGTTCAAGGGCATCCACAACGCCGGCGCCGGCCTGGCCCAGGGCGGCGAGCGCGCGCGCCTGAACGCGCTGTGGAATGCCGGACCGGCGCAGTTCTGCCGCGACGCCATCGCCGGGCGCTATCCGCTCGACCGCGCCAGCGCACGCGACGCCACCGCCGACGATTTCGGCAAGTTCTTCGCGCCCGGCGGCCTGATGGACGATTTCTTCACGCGCCACCTGGCCACCTTCGTCGACATGGGCGGCGCGCGCTGGCGCTGGCGCGCGGCCGGCGGCCTGGCCGCCGGCTCGCAGGGGGCGCTCGACGCCTTCCAGCGCGGCGCGCGCCTGCGCGACATGTTCTTCGCCGGCGGGGCGCGCCAGCCCACCTTGCGCTTCACGCTGCGGCCACTCTCGGCGGATGTTGCCCTGTCTGGGGCCCGGCTCGAGATCGACGGCCAGGAAGTGGCCGCCGGGGGCCAGGCGGTATCCCTGCTGCTCCCCAGCGGCAAAGGCAATGGCCAGGTGCGGCTGTCGGCGCCGGGAACCCAGGCCGACCTGCGCAGCGACGGTCCCTGGGCCTGGCTGCGCACCGTCGACCGCGGCGTGCTCGAGCCGCTGCAGCCCGAGCGCTACCGCCTCGGCCTGAGCCTGGACGGCCGCAAGACGAGCTGGGAGCTGACCGCGGGCAGCGTGATCAATCCGTTCCGGCGCGAGGTCACCGGCTTCGGCTGCCCAGCTGCGCTGTGAAAGGCAAGCTGGCCGCGCCAGGCCTGTTCGGCAAGCTGGCCAGCCATGGCGACTTCGTCCAGCGCCGCCTGCCGCCGGACTTCGTCGCGGCCTGGGACACCTGGCTGCAGCAGGGGATACGCGAAGGCCGCCTGCGCCTTGGCGCGGCCTGGCACGAGCGCTACCTGTACGCGCCGCTATGGCGCTTCGTGCTGGCCCCCGGCGTGTGCGGCCGAGCCGCGATGGCCGGCGTGCTGCTGCCGAGCCTCGACCGGGTAGGGCGCCATTTTCCGCTGACCCTGGCGGCGCCGCACGACCACGCGGCGGCCTGCCTGCTCGACCTGGCGACAACTGGCATGGACTGGTTCGACCGGCTGGCCGACCTGGCCGTGTGCGCGATGTGGGGCGACCTGGCGCTGGAGGAACTCGAGCCGGCCCTGGTGCGCCTGGGCGGGCCGCCGCGCCAGACATCCGGGGCTGCATCGGCGTTTCCCGAAGCCCGTGCATGCCGGGCCGTGTTCTGGACCGAGGGCGAGCCTGGGGTGGAACCGCTTCTGATGCTGCACCATGCCTTGCCTGATGCGCCGACCCTGGGCGCGATGCTCGCGCGGGCGTGCGACTGACTCAGGGCGCGTCGGCCAGGGCGCGCGCCGCATCGAGGAAACGCGCGCGCGCGGCGAGCGCCTCGATCTGCCCCGCCACCAGGTCGACCAGCGCCGTGCGATCGGCGGCCCGGGGCAGTGCGCGCTTGACGACGATCGCGGCGATCGGCCCGATCTCCAGCGCCAGCAGGTGCGCCAGCGCGCTGCCGAAAGCGGGATCCAGGGGCGCAGGCGCGATGTTCCCGGTTTCTGGAGGCGTCTGTACCGGGCCGTCGGCAGCGGACTCCGGCGTGTTCTCCAACTCGCGCTCGAGCGCCGCCAGGCTAGTGGCGAAATCGGCGCGCGCGGCGGGCGAGGGGATCTGCTCCAGCAGCCGCTCGCCCAGGGTGGAAAAATCCGGCGCGTCGACCGCGATCCGGCGCAGCAGGAGCCGCGCGACGGGACCGATCTGCGCCGTCAGCAAGGCTTCCAGTTGCGGCAGCACGGCCAGCTTCCAGGCCGTGAGGTCGGCCGTCAGGCCATGCCGTGACGGGTCGGCGGCGTTCGCGGTCGCGGGTGGCACCGGGGGCGCGGACAGCAGCACAGTGGCGTCGGCATCCGGCGCGGCTGCCGCGCCGGCCGTCTCCAGCGCCTGCAGGAAGGCGGCGGCATCGGCGAAGCGCGCCTGTGCCGTCTTGGCCAGCGCGCGCATGACCACCGCATCGAGCGCGCCCGGCAGCAGGGGATTGAGGCGTGAAGGCGGCGCCGGGCTGTGGGTCAGCACCTGCTGCATCACGGCGGCGGTGGACCCGGAAAACGGGCGCTGGCCGGTCAGCAGCTGATACAGCACCACGCCGGCCGAGAACAGGTCGCTGCGGCTGTCGATGGCTTCGCCGCGGAACTGTTCGGGCGACATATAGCTGGGCGTGCCGAGCATGGCGCCGGTCTGGGTCAGCGTGGACGACTCGATGCGGGCGATGCCGAAGTCGCCAACCTTGATGCGGCCGTCGCGCGTGACCAGCAGGTTGGCGGGCTTGATGTCGCGATGGACCACGCCGTGGGCATGCGAATAGGCGAGCGCCGCCAGCAGGTCGCGCATCCAGGCCAGCACCTGGGGCAGGGCGCACGCCTGCACGCCGCATATTTCAGACAGCGGGCGGCCGTCGACGAATTCCATCGCGATCCAGGCCAGGTCGTTCGCCTCGCCGTATTCGTGCACCGCCACGATGTTCGGATGCATCAGGCGGCCGGCGGCCTGGGCCTCGGTGCGAAAGCGCCGCAGCAGTTCCTCCGCCCCGTCGGCGTCGCCCAGGCGGTGCTGGACGGTCTTGAGCGCGAGCGTGCGCTCGATCAGCGGATCGAAGGCGCGGTAGACCACGCCCATCGCGCCGCGGCCGAGGATGGCGTCGAGGCGGTACTTGCCGATCTGGCGCGGCAACGCATCGACTTCACTCATCGAGCATTTTCATCGCGCTGTTCAAGCTGGTGCGCATGCGGTCGAAGGAGCGCGCCAGGCCGGCCAGCTCGTCGCCGCCCCGGGTGTCGATGGCGGCGGCGTCGGCGCGCCCCAGGCTGACGTCGTCGGCGACGCGCGACAGCTGGCCGATGCGGCGCGTGACGAACAGGTGCACCATCACGTTGAGCGCGACGAACAGGAAGCCGAAGATCCCGAGCAGCGACAGCATATAGGTCTGCAGCAGCGTGCGCGCCCGTGCCAGCGGCACTTCCATGGGCACCGACACCACGTGGGCGCCGACGGTCTCGCCCAGCTTCCAGCCGAAACCGCGCTCGTTGCCGTAGATGTCGCGCATGGTGGACGGCGCATCCTCGGGCTTGCCGTGGCAGGCCAGGCAGGCCGCGTCACGGATGCGGATCGGCCGCGCGACATACAGCGCCGGCCCGGCGGCGGCGACGTGCTCGCCCACCAGTTCGGCGGTCTGCGGCTCGGCGCGCAGGCGCTCGACCAGCGGCTTTTCGAATTCGTCGGCGAGGTTGCGCGGATTGGTCGGGTTGAGCGTGGCCTGTTTGTAGCCGTAGTTGGGATAGGCCTTGAGCAGCTGGTTCAGGTGCTCGATGGCGGCGAAGGTCGGCACGGCTTCGGGCAGGAACTCGAACTTGAGCCGGTTTTCCAGCAGCGGTGTGACGTGGGCGCTGGTGTACCTGGTGGCCGCATCGGAGGCCTGCATCAGCAGGCGCGCGTGCTGCAGCGTCTCTTCGCGGGCATTCTCGGCCAGCATCGCATCGGTGACGACGCCGGCGGCGCAGAAGCCGAACACGGACACGGCCAGGAAGACCAGGTTGAACTTGGCGGCGAGCGAACGGATCTTCATGGTCAGAACAGGTGGTTGAGCGGGGTGTTGGCACGGCCTTTGACGGCGCGCTGGCGGCGCAGCGCGTCGCGCCACTCCGGCTGGTCGGCGAGAAGGTCTTCGACCTCGTTGCGGAACACGGCGTCCTCCAGGCGCGCGGCGAACTGCGCGGCCAGGCGGCGACGCAATGGCGGGCTGGCGTCGCGCCAGGCGGCGATATCAAAGGCGGCGATCTCGCGCTGCGCCTTCGGTTCGGCGGCGCGCGCGCGCGCCGCGACCTGGACCAGGGGATCGAGGAAGGCGCGCGGCAGCTGCTGCACGAACAGGCGCGGCGCGCGCGGGGCGAGCGCGAGCGGGCGTGTGGACAACCGCGCAGCATACTGTTCGCGGCCGACCGCGACGGCGCGCGCGCCGCCGGGGCCATTGTCGTTGACGGCGACGGCGCCGCTCTCGACGAATAATTCCGTTCCCTCGGGCGCCAGGCGCAGGATGCCGCTGGCGCCGGCGGCCGGCAGCGACAGCAGGCCGGCATCGAGCGCCAGGCGCCCGCCCGCCGGGGCGCCGGTGGCGAACTTGCCCCAGCCGCGCAGCAGGCTGGCCGCGGGCGCCGCGCCGGCGTCAAGCACGAGCACGCTGCTGGCCGGGCCGAGCGCGAAGCGGGCGCCGTTGGACCATTCAATCTGGACCGTGCCCGCATTCGATTCGACGATGTCGCCGGCCTGCAGGCGCACGCCTGCCGGCGCCTGGTAGACGGTGGTCTTGCGGATCAGGCGCGGCGGCTGTTCGGCGTGCGAGACGAGGGCATTCTGGGCCAGGGCCGGCGCAATGGGAAGCAGCTGCGCCAGCGCGCCCAGCACGGACACGAGCAGGACGAGGTCCCATCGCGGCCGGCGCGACGGGCCGCGTAATGGGTGAAATGGGTGCATGGGCGTGGGTCGGGTAGTGGGATCCTACGCGGACTTACGCGCGCCATGCGCGTTTGGATGCAGTCTTTCAGCGCTGGCGTGCGCGGCCCCGGCGCGCGATCTCGGTCGACGCTTGCTCTGCTAGCCGAGTCAGGATCTGCGCCTGGACCGGGTCGAGCGTGCGCGCCTGGGTATCGATCACGCACAGGGAGCCGAGCGCGAAACCCTGATCGTCGACGATCGGCGCGCCGGCGTAATAGCGAAAATGCGGCGCGCCGGCGACCGCCGGGTTATCGGCGAAGCGCGGATCGCGGTCGAGGTTGGACAGCTCGCAGACGCCGGCGCCCAGCAGCGTGTAGTTGCAGAAGGCCCAGCTGCGCGGCGTTTGCGGCAGGTCGAGGCCGACCCTGGCCTTGAACCATTGGCGGTCTTCGCTGAGCACCGTGATCAGGGCCACCGGCGCGGCCAGGCTCAGGGCGGCGAGCTGCGCGATATTGTCCAGCGCCGCTTCCGGCGCGCTGTCGAGGATGGCGGCGCGGTGGACCGCCAGCAACCGCCTGCCTTCGTCGGCGCCGACCGGGAACGGGGCGTCCAGCAGGGCCGGCGGCAAGGGCCGCAGCGCCAGCGGCGCCATGGCCGTGTGGCGCACCAGTTCGCGCGTGAGTTGCCCGGGCGCGCCGTCGAGCAGCAGGTGCTTGTAGGGCAGCGCCGGGCCGACGATGGAGGCGACGGTGCCGGCAGACAGGCGGGTGGCGATCACGATCTGCAGCCGGTTCAGCGCCGGCAGCGCGTGCAGCGTGGACAGGAACTCGGGGGCCAGGTCGGCGGGCTGGTCCACTTGCACCGCGAACACGTCGGGCACGTTGGCCCCCAGGGCGACGGCGGCGGCGACCGGATTGTCGATGCAGGTGACCTCGGCCACGTCCAGCGCCGCCAGGGCGCGCTCCCAGTCGGCATGGTCGCGGCCGGGGGCCAGCACCAGCACCCGGCGGCTGCCGGGACGGGCGTCGTCATTGGCCGCCAGGGCCGCCAGCACGTCGGACTCGAACATGCGGCGGTGCCCCCCGGGCGTCTTCCAGGACGGAATCACGCCGCTCTCGATCCAGAGTTGCGCCGTGCGCGACGAGACGCCGAGGATCTTGGCTGCCTGCGGCGTCGTCAGGATCGGACTGGTGCTTGGTGTATTCATCGCCGTAACTATATCGGATGCAGGGACGGCGCGTGGCACGGCCGGTGGCGTCGCCATCAGGAGGCGTCCGGCCCGGCTTCGTCCAGCAGCTTGTCGAGCAGCGGCAGGCGCGCCCGGACACCCGGGAATTGCATCGGTTCGTAGTGCGCGAGCAGCGCGCCGCCGGCATCGCGCACGGTGAGCCGGATCCTGTGGCCGTAGTAATGGGAGACCACGTGCCAGGCCGTCAGTTCGGCCAGGTCTTCCGCCGGCGCGGCGGTGGCGTAGAGGCTGACGAACGGTGAATTGGCGAGCGCGTCGTAGGTGGCGCGCGCGCGGCTCGCCGGGATCAGGCCGGCGCCGCGGAACCTGGATGCGGCTGCGGGGGATGAGGCCAGGTGCGGCGCCAGCGTGACGCCATCGTTCCCGGAAGCTTGCCAGATGCCGCTGCCGAATGCATTGCCGGCCTTGTCGGTGAGCTGGCGCGACATGTCGAGGATGTGCGTCGCCTCGTGCAGCAGCAGGTAGGTGAGGGCGTCGGCGCCATCCGCCTCGAAGCTCACCGACTGCCCCGAGCCGTCGGCTTCGAACAGGCGGCGCTCCTTGGTGGTGAGGAATTCGGCCAGCGATTCGCGCAGCGCGCTGGCGCGCACGGTGATGTCGAACTGTTTGGTGTCGCCGACCTTCGAGGTCAACGCCGTCCCCTGTCCCGGCACGCCCTCGACGAAGCCCAGGTGGCGCAGATTGGTTTGCAGCACGCGCCGGTGGAGCGCCGGCAGCCTGGCCAGCGCAGCTTTCACCTGCGCCAGCTCGGCCGGCGTCAGCACGTAGGGACGGACCGAACGCATGCCCGCCGCTTCAAAGTGGCCGAGGATGTCCGCGCCAGGCGTCGCGATCCGGCTCGCCAGCGCGGCTGTTGGCGGTGCGCCGTGTGCCGGGGGGAGCGCGACTCCTGCGATGGCCAGTGCGGCGCCGATAGTCCGTACAAATATATGTGTTCGCATGCCCTGCCTCTCTCCTCGCTGTGGTCTCTCTAATGGAATTCCAATCTTACCTACGCCTTGAGTGGGCTTGTCGGATGCGGGCTGCGTCCGATCGCGGCGGATGCGCGTAATTCGTGGGACCGCCGGCACCGAAGCCGGAGGCTAAACAAAAGGAAACCTGAACCATGATGAAACCAAGCAGCCACGCGACCCTGTTCGCCTCGATGATCGTCGCCATCGCCCTGTCCTGCGCCGCTCCCCGCATCGCGGCGGCCCCGATGCTTCCGATCGATCCGCATGACCTCTCCCCATCGCCGGAGGACGACCGCGCCGCCATCGTCGCCAAGAACGAGACCGCCAGCATGCATGCGGCGCTGCGGGCCGAAGAGCGGCGCAAGCAAACCTCGGCCAGCATCAAGCCCGATCTCGAGCAAGGCCCGGCCGGCGTGAACGTGGCGGGAGGCCGTAGCAGCGTATGCCAGATCCCGTCCACTAACGGAGCCGGCGATGTTTGCCGTGCGTCTTCCAGCGGACCGGTCGGCTCGGCCGGAACGCCCTATCTCCATCCTGGCTACGGTACCAGGATGGGGCCAAGGACCTACATGCTGCCGCTGGACGAGTCGCAACAACGCGACTTCTGAATCGGCTGGCCCGCAACCGGCCATCAGGAAAATCGATGGCCAGCCATCACGACTTTGAATCGATAGAATCGTCAGAATCGATATAATCGGAAAGATGCATCGGATGTGAACGGTGCCAACCCACCGCGCCGTGAACGCCGATCCGGGCCAGGGCGCCATCTCAGAAAAGTGAATCCCATCATGAACAATACGACTACCAATGAAAGCGCATTCGCCGAAGCGGTCCAGCGCAACCAGCTCGCGCAGCGCGAGGCCTTGAGGACGACTTACGACTTCATCGTGTGCGGCGCCGGCTCCGCAGGCTCGGTGGTGGCGGCCCGCCTGGCCGAGAACCCCGACGTGAAGGTGCTGCTGCTGGAAGCGGGCGGCAGCGACGAAGTGGCCAGCGTCATCGAGCCGGCGCAATGGCCGCTGAACCTGGGCACCGAGCGTGACTGGGCCTTCATGGCCGAACCGAACCCCTACCTGAACGGTCGCTCGATCCCCATGAACATGGGCAAGGTACTGGGCGGCGGCTCCAGCATCAATGTGATGGTGTGGGCGCGCGGCCACCGCGCCGACTGGAACTATTTTGCGGCGGAATCTGGCGACGATGCGTGGAACTACGAATCGGTGCTGGCCATCTATCGCCGCATCGAAAACTGGCATGGCGCGGCCGACCCGAGCCGCCGCGGGCAGGGCGGTCCGATGCATGTCGGGCCGGCGCGCAATCCGAAGCCGACCGCGACCCTGATGCTGGAGGCCGCCCGTTCGATCGGCGTGCCGACCTTCGACAGCCCGAACGGCGCGATGATGGAGGGCGACGGCGGCGCCGCGATCAACGACCTGATCGTCCGCGACGGCAAGCGGCAATCGGTGTTCCGTTCTTATACCTATCCGCGCATGGCCCAGCCGAACCTGACGGTGCTCACCAATGCGCAGGTGGCCAGGCTGCTGTTCGACGGCGACAAGGTGGTCGGTGTCGATGTCGTCCTGGATGGCCAGCCGCGCCAGTTCCGCGCCGAGCGCGAGGTGGTGCTGTCGCTGGGCGCCGTCAACACGCCCAAGGTGCTGATGCAGTCGGGCCTCGGTCCCGCGAGCGAACTGGCGCGCCACGGCATCGCGGTGCGCCAGCACCTGCCGGGCGTCGGCCAGAATCACCAGGACCACGTGTCCTTCGGCTGCATCTGGGAATACAGCGAGCCGCAGGAAGTCGGCAATGGCGGCTCGGAAGCGACGCTGTACTGGAAGAGCGATCGTTCGCTGGACGCGCCCGACATGCTGCACTGCCAGGTCGAGTTCCCGGTGCCGAGCGCGGAGAACGCCGCGCGCGGTGTGCCGGAGCACGGCTGGACCATGTTCGCCGGCCTGGCGCACCCGAAGAGCCGCGGCCAGCTGCTGCTGTCCGGCCCCAACGTCAACGATGCGATGATCATCCGCGCCAATACCTTGTCCGATCCCGACGACCTGGAAGCGGCCAAGGCCAGCGTGCGCATGTGCCGCGAACTGGGCAACGCCTCCTCATTCAAACGCATCGTCAAGCGCGAAGCCATGCCGGGCACGCTGGGCGACGACGAGCTGGAACGGTTCCTCCGCAACGGCGCCGTCACCTACTGGCACCAGTCGTGCACCGCCAAGATGGGCCGCGACGAGATGTCGGTGGTGAACAGCAAGCTCGAAGTCTATGGCGTGCAGAACCTGCGCATCGCCGACGCCTCGATCATGCCGCGCATTACCACCGGTAACACGATGGCGCCATGCGTCGTGATCGGGGAGCGTGCGTCCGAGATGATCAAGGCCAAGTACCGCATCTGATGGATTATTTGCCTGCACGCGGGGCAACGGCGCCCGGCGTGCAGGTGGTGAATAGTAAATACTGACTCAACCATGCGCCAGGACATCGGTCTACTCGATATGATTTGAATAACATCAATCACTATCAAGGACAATCCGATGTCGACTGTCGTTACAGCGAACCCGGCATATCGCACCCCGCCGGGCACGCTTCATACCATCCTGCTTGCGGGCAGCGTCTCGCTCTTCCTCGGCGCATTGCTGAGCGATCTCGCCTACTACAACACCTACCAGATCCAGTGGAGCAATTTTGCATCCTGGCTGATCGCTGGCGCCGAGCTGTTCAGCGGGCTGGCGCTGGTATTCGCGCTGGTCAACCTGATCCGGGCGCCGCACAAGAAGGGCCAGGTGCTGACCTATTTCCTGCTGCTGCTGGCCACCTGGGCGCTGGGGCTGTTCAATGCCTTCCAGCACGCCAAGGATGCCTGGGCCGTCATGCCGGCCGGCCTGGTACTGTCCGCCATCGTCTTCGTCCTGGCCTGCCTGGCGGCCTGGGTTGGCCTGAATCCACGCGTGGGAGGTGCGCCATGAAGCGATCGAACACACTGATCGTGCTGGGCGTGAGCCTGCTGCTGGCGGCATGTACCGAAGGCGAGGGCGCCAAGACGCTGTCGCGCGGCGCCGACCCGCAGCTGCCGGATCCACAACGCGGCATCCTGCCAAGCATGAAGATCGCCGAACCGTCGCCATGGGGTGACCAGAAGCCGACCGTGCCCGAAGGCTTCAGCGTCACGGCCATCGCGACCGACCTGCAAATCCCGCGCCAGACGCTGGTCTTGCCGAACGGTGACATCCTGGTGGCCGAAGGCCGCGGCGGCAATGCCGCGAAACTGAAGCCGAAAGACGTGATCGCCGGCTATATCAAGGCCAAGGGCAATACCCAGGTCAAGAGCGGCAACCGCCTGACCTTGCTGCGCGATGCCGACGGCGACGGCCAGTACGAGTTGAAGACGGTGTTCGCGGCCGACCTCAACGCGCCTTACGGGCTGGCGTTTGCCAACAACAAGATCTATGTGGCGAACCAGGACGAGCTGGTGAGCTTCGATTACCAGGAAGGCCAGACCAAGGCCGGCGGCGCGCCAACCACGATCACCAAGCTGCCTTCCGAGATCAACCACCACTGGACCAAGGCGATGACCGTCAGCCCCGACGGGCGCTATCTCTATGTCGGCATCGGCTCGAACAGCAATATCACCGAGCGCGGCATGGAGGCCGAGGTCGACCGCGCCATGGTGTGGCAGATCGACGCCACTGCCGGCACCTATAAACCGTATGCGACGGGCCTGCGCAATCCGACGGCGCTGGCGATTAACCCGGAAACCGGCCAGCTGTGGTCGGTGGTCAACGAGCGCGACGAGCTGGGACCGGACCTGGTGCCGGATTACCTGACCTCGGTGCGCGAAGGCGGCTTCTATGGCTGGCCTTACGCCTACTGGGGCCCGAACGTCGACCCGCGCGTCAAGCCGAGCGACCCGGAAAAGGTCAAGGCCACCATCAAGCCGGACTACAGCCTCGGCTCGCACGTCGCCGCGCTAGGCCTGCATTTCTCGTCGCCGGTGATGGGAGAAAAATTCGCCAACGGCGCCTTCGTCGGCGAGCACGGCAGCTGGAACCGCAATCCGCCGGTGGGCTACAAGGTGATCTTCGTGCCGTTCGCTAATGGCCGTCCGGCCGGTGAGCCGATCGATTTCGTTACCGGCTTCCGTACCGAGGAAGGCAAGACGCGCGGCCGGCCGGTGGGCGTGACCGTCGATCCGCGCGGGGCTTTGATCGTTGCGGACGACCTGGCCAATACCGTGTGGCGGGTGACGCGCAACCGTTGATGCGGCGGTAGGTAACAAAAGAACGGCGGCTTGCTCCAGCAACGCCGCCGTTTTTTTTTGTGTGCGCCCGCGCGCTGCAGTCTTCAGTAGGAGCGCAGGGAGCGCGGCTTGGCCGCTGTGCGTGCGGGCGCGCCGCGCAGGAACTTGAGCAGGCCATCGAAGTAGCAGCCGGCGTCGTCATACATGGTCGAGTGGCTGCCGTTCTCGCAGTACAGGAATTGTCCCTGCGGCAGGCGCTGCGCCATCTTTTTCATGTGGGCCGGGTCCATGGTGTCGTAGCGCGCGCCGATTACCAGTGTGGGCACGTCGATCCGTTCGAGGTCGTCGAAGCGGTCCCAGCTCTCGAGCAGGCCCGAGACGCCCAGCTCGCTCGGCCCCTGCATCGGCTTGTAGATTTTCTGGTTCAAATGCCCGAAGCTGCGCAGCACCGGTTCGGGCAACTCCGCGAGCGGCCTGCGCAGGATGTGGCGTTCGTAGAAATGCGGGATCAGGAGTTCCATATAGCGCGGATCGTCGGTCTTGCCCTCGGCCTCGAGCTTGCGCACCTCGGCCAGCACGGCCGGGTCGATCTGCGGCGCGAGCACGTTTTTCGCGTAGGCGTTATAGGCCGGCGCGCTGGCCATCATGTTCGAGATCACCAGGCCTTTCAGCTTGCCAGGGTGGGCGAGGGCGTATTCGATGGCCAGGATGCCGCCCCAGGAATGCCCCAGCAGGTAGAAATTGTCTTTGTCCAGGCCAAGCGCCTTGCGCACCTGCTCCACTTCGTCGGTAAAGCGCTCGACGGTGTACAGCGACGGGTCGTCGGGCTGGTCGCTGAACCATGACCCCAGTTGGTCGTAGTAGTAGTACTCGATCGACGCGCCTGGGAAGTAATTGTCGAAGGTTTCGAAGTATTCGTGCGTAGACCCGGGACCGCCGTGGAGAAGCAGCACCTTGACGGTCGGGTTGTCGCCCATGCGGCGGGTCCAGACCTTGAAATCGCCTTTGGGCGTGTGGATCGGGATCATGCGCACGCCGGGGAGGGCCTGCTTGGCGAGCTGCTGTTCTTGCCGGGATGGTTCGGCGGCGCTGGCGCTGGCCAGGCCCAGGCCTGCGAGGAGGCAGGCGATCAGGATGTTTTTCATGTCAGGAGTTAGTCAAGATGCCGGGAGGGCATGCCGCCCGGGGGCGGCGGTGTTATTTCGAATCAGGCATGGTGAGGCATGCGGGGCGGGTAGTGAAATCGAATCTTCGTATGGCTGGGCATGGCGTTTTTCGATGCAACCAGCCAGGGGATGCGAAAACTCAAATGAGAATAATAATGCGAATGATAATGAAAATCATTCTCATTAAACATATAATTGTTTTTCCAGCTAGAAAGCCTTGCAAGAAGAGAGGAGGTAGCTGGCTACTTATTCGCCTGAGAGAGATGACATGAATAGATATGCCGTAAAGGGTTCAACCCCCGAGCGGGGCCTGGTTGGGGCCCATCGTCCGACGCCGCTTCCGGAACGCGCCGTTCTGGCTTGCGCGATCTCCGCCTTGCTCATGACGTCCGCATTTGCCCAAGAGGATGCCCATATGCCCTCCGGCGTCGCAGAAATGATGCCCCGGATCGACATCGTCGGGCAGGCATCGACTGACGCAGGGACCACCGCGACGGTCAGTGGCGACGACCTCGAGCGAGCCAACAATCTGAAAGACGTGGTGCGCAACCAGCCGCTGGTTTCCGCTCCCGGTACTGCGTCGGGTACGACGCGCAATCGCAGCACCTTCGACCGGTCCGGTTCCACTGGCTATAACATCCGCGGCATCGAGGGCAATCGTGTCGGGATGGACATCGATGGCATTGAAATGCCTGACGCCACCAGCCGTCCGTACGTCAGCCGCGTGGGCGCCAATACTTTCGGTGTCGGCCGCGACTTCATCGATCCCGAAATGTTTTCCTCGGCCGACATCCTGTTCGGCACGACCTCGGCCAAGCGGTCGGCAGGCGGCATCGGCGGGGCGGTAAGCTTCAAGACCAAGTCCGCCGACGACTATCTGCGCGGCAGTAAGGTTCATTACTACGGTGGTAAAGTTGGCTACGACTCGGCCGACCGCTCCTGGAACGAGAGCCTGACTGCGGCAGGCCGAAGCGGCAGCCTGGACGGCCTGGTCAGTTACTCGCGCCGCGACGGGCACGCGACCCGGAACAATAGCGATATCGTCGACAGCATGCCCAACGACTGGGATTCCGATGCCTTCCTGCTCAAGGGCGGAGTGCGCATCGATGCCGCCAATCGACTCGAGCTGTCGGCCGACTTGTACCGGCGCAGGAACGACACATCGTTCCATGGCTGGGATACGAACAGCAGCGTCATCACCGAAAATTCTCAGCAGCACAGCAAGACCGCTCGCAACACGCTGCAGTTGACGCATCAATGGAGGCCAAACAACAGCTGGGCCGACGAGGCGGATTCGCGACTGTACTTCCAGAGCACCGATACCGAAGACACGACGGACACGACGACATTGTCGACCAACGCCAGTGTGCGTAATGTTTCCGAGAACGAGACGGCGACTTGGGGCGTGTCGAGCGTCGTCACGAAGCGGCTGGATCGGCACCATCTCAGCTATGGCATCAATGCATCGACGCAGGATGTCGAGCGGCCGTGGAATGTGGCCGGCTATATGAAGCCGCAGCCCGACACGACGACCGTGCGGGCAGGATTGTTTGTACAGGATGACATCGAGTTCGACCTGGGAGGGCGTCGCCTGGTGGTGACGCCGGCCGTGCGTGGCGACTATGTCCGGATCAAGATGCGTGACCTGGGCAATTTTGCCACGGGCATCCTGACGCCAGCCGACGTGGAAAAGATGTACGGGAGCCCCAGCAATACCATCTGGAGTCCGAGTCTCGGCCTGAGCTACGCCATGATGCCGAACGTGCTGGCGTATGCGCAATACAAACGCAGCGGACGTGCGCCCTCGGCCGGCGAGATCTTCGGCACCTGGAACCTTGCCAGCAATTACGCCACGGGCAACCAGTATGCGCTGGTCGGCAACCGCACGCTGAAAGAGGAAACCAGCGATGCGGTCGAACTCGGCATCAAGGGCAAGCCAACGCCGGGCGTGGCATTGCAGACGTCAGTGTTCTACACGAAGTACAAGGATTTCATCGCCTACACGCGCTATATCCGCTCCACGTTCCCAAGCATGTTCACGAATGTGCCCGCGCACATCGGCACCATCTACCAGGCGGAAAATCGCGACGACGCCAAGATCTATGGTTTTGAACTCAGCACCCGGCTCGAACACGGGCAATGGAGTCCATACGCCAAGGGTTTTTATACGACCTGGGCCATTGGGGTGAGTCGCGGCACCGCTAAATCGAACTACGCCGGCGACAAGGACGTCCCACTCGATTCCGTGTTGCCGCGCAAGGCGGTCATCGGCGCCGGTTACGACGCACCACTGAAAGCATGGGGACTGAATCTGGTCGGCACTTTCGTCGCCGGCAAGCAGGCCGTGGCGACCAACCGGGATGCCTACACCAACGCCGGACCGGCTTTGAGCGATTCCACCACGGCGCTGTTCCGGGTGCCGGGCCGTGCCACCTTCGACCTGGTCAGTTATTGGCAGGTCAACAAGAACCTGCGCCTCGACGCCGGCTTCTACAACCTGGGCGACAAGCGTTACTGGGATTACTCGAGCTCCCGCAATCTGCAGCCTTCTGTTGCACGGGACCGGCGCGACATCGAGCTGTTGACCGAACCGGGCCGTACGGTGGCCATGTCCTTGCGCATGGCGTTCTAATTTTATTCAACACAAACGAGGCAAGCATGAAAAAGCAGAATATCCAGCTCGGCAAACACGGTTTTCGTCTCGCCATGACCGTCATGGTGGTCGCAATGACGGCGTCCGCTCCAGTGGGGGCAGCAGAGGGTCCCACGGCGCCCGCTGGCGGACACGGTTTGGCGGCATTTATGGGTAGCTACGACGCCAGCCGCGACGGAGTCGTAACACGGGAAGAATACGACACGGTACGCAAGCAGCGCTTTGTGGCGGCCGACGTCAATCGCGACGGCTGGCTGAGCGAAGAGGAATACGTGGCCGAATACGAAGGCCGCCTGAAGCAGCAATACGCCGGCAAGGCGCAGGACGAACGGTACGCCAGCTCGATCAAGCAGGCCCATGTGCGCTTCAAGATCCTGGACACCGACAAGGACGGCAAATTGACAGTGGAAGAAGACATCGCGATCGCCGAAAAGACGTTCAAGCAAAACGACAAGAACGGCGACGGCAAGGTCGATCAGGCCGATGGAGCCAAGCCATGATGCCCGCAACATCACTGCGCACGCTGCTGTTGGCAGCGTGGCTCGTGGCCGGCGCAGCGCAGGCGCATACGCCCTTCTTATTACCAAATAACTTCGACGTTCAGCCGAAGGGCTCGATCGGTGTCGAGGCGGGGTTCACTGAAAAGTTCTTCGTTTCAGACGTTGCGTTCGGCAGCACGGCGTTTTCGATCGTCACGCCGCAGGGGGAGCGCATTCCCTTCGGCGACATCCATCAGTTCAAGCAGCGGACGGTGGCGGAGCAAGGACTTCCCGACGAAAAGGGGACGTATCGCCTGAGCACAGGACCGCGGCTGGGCGCCGTGTTTCGCACTTGGGAGCGCAACGGCAAGACCGAGTCTGCAAGGGATCCGAAGCAGGTCATGCCTGCCGATGCGAAGTTGCTGGCCCATTATCAGTCGCTGTCGATTTCCGAGGCCTACGTCACTGCCGACAAGCCATCGGAGAAAGCGCTGGCGCCGGTGGGCAAGGGACTGGAGATCGTCGCCATCACCCATCCGAGCGACCTGGTTGTCAACGAAAAATTCGAATTCGTCGTGCAGTTCGACGGCAAACCACTGGTGGACCAGAAGGTCAGCATTTATCGTTCTCCGATGGACCTGGCAAGCCAGAGCACCGTGCAGAACATCTCGACCGACTCCCAGGGGAAAGCCGTCTTGCCGTTGGCGAAAGCGGGTATCTATCTCGCGCTGGTCCGGCACCGGGCGCCCGCACCGGCCGGTGCTGCTGCGCCGAGCTACGGCCACAATTACACATTGACGTTCCGCGTGCTGGATCAATGATTGGCTGACTGCGCTTTCTGCGTCCCTTCGCCTTTTCGCGGTGGGCACGCAGAGGTGCGGTGTCACGGGAGCCTGCGACCCTAACCCATGCGGAGTGCGCGGCGCGCCACGCGAAGACTGTGTAGGCCTGGCCGAAGTAGGGCTCCCATCCCCCGCCGATGTCGCTGACGAAGTTACGTCAGCGACCAGAACCAGATCGTCTCCGGACTCCAAAAGCAGACTCGAGCGCAATCCTGAAACGCCCCTCCGGGTCAGGACAGGTGTCCAGGACAGGTGTCACAGGACAGGTGTCAGGTCTGACATTCAGACACAACCTCAGCAATCGCGCATCTATGCAGAGCTCGTGTCCGGAATGTCAGACCTGGCCCTCTTCCCTGCGGACAAACAAACCAGCATAAATGCGGTTTCAAAGAGCATCTCCGTTCCGTAACTTGGATTTTCATCAGAACAGACGCGAGTTCGTAATTATTAAATAAGTGCTGGATATAAATTTAATTCCCTGTTAAATTATAATTTTTTAGCGGCAACTAAATTATAATTATTTTTTTATGGTTTTCAATGCTAATATCCTTAAAGAAATCGACTTTTCAACTATAAATAAGATGAACTGAGGAGATTTCAAGCGTAGCTTCCGTTACTTCTAGCTGAAGGAATTGCCATGAACACGTCTGCTGTTGTGAGTTTTAGTTTCCCGGATAAGACCGGTCTGTTGAAAGATTTGCCTGAAGACGTTAAAACAGCCTTTGACGTTGATGCGCAAGGTGTCGGGTCGTTTACAGGACTTTCCTATACTGTTCCTGCTCATACACGCGGCACGCTGACAGCAAAGATTCAGACTTTAGCAATGACCTCTAATGATGTTGCTACGTTGAATGAACTAGTGATGTCAATGCTTAGCGCAACACAGAGGAACGAGGTGAAGGAACACGAAGAAACCAACGTAAGCGCTAACATCAGTGTATGGTCTATATTTGGTGGAGGCGCATCAGCAAGTTATAGCAAGACTAAAGACACTATGCATTCAATGGGGCTTACCGACGAGCAGATAACCATTATTGTTAATAAGATGATGGATATTGCGATTAATATGAGTACTGTTGAATTGAATTTCGAGATCGATAATACTGATAATGATTATAGTGTGTCAGGCGATTTGCAGTTGTACACAATCTCGGGCACAATAAAAACAGACAAGGGCACAGCCGAATATCGCATGTTGGCTGATCGTGGAACGGCCGGGTCCGACTCGTCAGCAAAGGCTAATGGCAATATTATTTCGCTCAAATAAGTTCTCTTTTTGGATGGCGCGAGCTGCGCTGTCCTTTGCCACTTCCTTTAGCTTTGTCTGTTATCTCTTGGTGCTGCTTCGCAGCTCGGCCAGCGCCTCGGCGACATCGCGGATATCTTCTATCAACGGGCTGCTCGCCATCTCCACTGGAAACTTCCGATCGAGCGGTGCGTTTGGCCTGTTGCCGTGCTCATGCCGAGCAAGACGGCAGCGTCTGACATTCGGACTCAGGCTCAACAATCTTTGCTGCTCCGGTTGACCGGGCAGTCAGTTTTTGCGTTGGCGCCTAGGCCAGGCACTCCAGCGAGCGATCAGTTAGTGGGGAGTTTGCAAAACTGTTCGTCACCAACTGTACGGTCCTTGTAGCTTTGGCTTATCATCAGGACCGGTGTCAGGTCTGACATTCGGACACAAGCTGAACTATCCATGTTGTTTGGATTGACAGGGTAGTCAGTGTGGCAGTCGGCGCTCAGGCCGGCTACACTCGCGGGGACGATCCGCTAACCAGGTGGTCGCGAAACAGTTCGGCACCAAGTGTGCGATCCGTGCAGCTTTGGCTTATCATTGCGGGTTCCCGACAGTATCTGTCGCCTTCTTACTGGCGACCACACCCTCCCAGCATGAGCACCACCTCGACCATTCCGGGCATCGCCCCAGCCCCCGTCCAGCCATCGCGCCGCCTGTCAGTCGCCCCGATGATGGACTGGACCGAATTAAGTCGAATTTGCCCCGCGAGTCAATAAATTACCTGTTTTTGTGCCAGTTTTGTGCCAAGGGGGGGAGTTTGCACTGATACCTCTGTGCCAATGCCTTAATCAGCGTGATGGCCTGCTTGTAGTTAATCGGGACAGCCTAGGCAGCTCGACTTGAATTAACACGCCCGTACAACTCGACTCCCAGCCCTTCGTTCTGAAGTTGTTAGCCGGAATGAGCTCGAAACATGGCGTGCTTACAACTTGTGAGAACACGTGAGTCAAAAGTGGAGAGAAGAGGAGTGTGATGTGAACCCGGCCCTAGAGCAAGCGCGTGCAGGGTGCTGCATGACTTGGAGTGGTGAGCCGACGATCGTCGTTCACGGGAATGGGGCACCTCGCTCAACGAAAGCCCAGCAACCTCTGGGGTGATTTTGTCGATCGCCTCCTCGAAGAAATGCTTAGATGCTCATCACCTGATTCAAGTGACTTACTCCCCGTGCTGGGCCAGGTACTGTATGCCATTCGCAAGGGACGAGATGCGACAACGATATTGCCTATTGCAACGAATGCGACAATGGCAGAGCCGCATGTTCATACTACTAGTAGATAAATAAAAATTACCGTTACTGAATAATTGTCTAACAAGCAACCACTTTGTCTGTCTGATCTGCGAAACGCCTCGCTAACGTCCGACTTCCAATTCCAAGTCACGAAGATGTTGGCTCGGCCTTGTCTTGGCGCCAAGCTTCACATCCTACTACCGCGAGTAGAGGGTCGAAAAGGTTCGTTTCCCAGCAACAGAATGTTAAGATAACAGGCATTCCCCCCCCCTCCAATCCATGTCTTTTAGGCAACATCCTATGCGGGTGTGCGCTGGCGAATAATCAGAACGCTCCATGAATGCAGTAGAAATCGAAGCCGCACTTTCAGACTTAGCACAACAACCGTTTGACCAAAAAGAGTTCCCATTTGAGTTTCTGGGCGCTTTCGGCCATAAGGACACGACACTCAAGCGTCTGCGTTCAGGAAATAACAACACCTCGAATGTGACCGGCGGTGTGCTTCTGCGTAACCACATCCATATCGCCTCTTGCGAGACCGGTACCGTCGGCCATACCCTGCGAGCGTTGCGTGACAGCCCGACCACCGCGAAAGCCAAGGCGAAATTCATCCTCGCGACAGATGGGCAAACGGTTGAGGCAGAGGAGTTATCCAACGGCGAAACCACGAACTGCGACTACGCAGACTTACCCAATCACTTCGGCTTCTTCCTGCCGTTGGCGGGTATCTCTACCATCCAGGAGATCAAGGACAACCCCATCGACGTGCGGGCAACCGGACGCCTGAATAAACTGTACGTTGAACTTCTGCGTGAGAACCCGGACTGGGCTACTAGCGAGCGCCGCCATGATATGAACCATTTCATGGCACGTCTAATTTTCTGTTTCTTTGCCGAAGATACTGAAATCTTCAGCGGCATCAGTCTTTTTACCCAAACCGTCGAGCAGATGGGCGAGCGTGATGGCTCCAATACTCATGAGGTGCTGGAAGCTATATTCCGCGCCATGAACGTTAAAGTCACCGAACGGGCCAATGCCATGCCCCGGCTGCCGAACTGGACCAATAACTTCCCCTATGTAAATGGAGGCCTGTTCTCCGGCAACACTGAAGTGCCTTGTTTTACCCGTATGGCGCGTACCTATTTACTGCATGCAGGTAGCCTTAACTGGAGAGAGATCAACCCAGACATCTTCGGCAGCATGATCCAAGCTGTCGCCGACGACGCCGAGCGCGGGGCATTAGGAATGCACTATACCAGCGTGCCAAATATCCTGAAGGTATTGAACCCATTGTTCCTAGATGGATTGCGTGCGCAGCTGGCTGAAGCTGGTGATAACGAACGCAAACTATTAAATTTGCGCAAACGCATGGCGCGCATCCGCGTGTTCGATCCGGCCTGCGGTTCCGGTAATTTCCTCGTCATCGCCTATAAACAAATGCGTGAGATTGAAGCTGAAATTAACCGCCGAAGGGGGGAATTACATCTTGGTAGCGAGCTCCCGCTGACCAATTTCCGAGGCATTGAGCTACGCGATTTTCCGGCAGAGATTGCGCGGTTAGCCCTTATAATTGCCGAGTTTCAATGTGATGTTCTGTATCGTGGGCAGAAAGATGCGCTCGCGGAATTCCTACCGTTGGATGCGCAGAATTGGATTGTCTGTGGCAATGCGCTCCGGCTCGACTGGTTAAGCGTTTGCCCCCCGACCGGTACGGGTGTGAAACTGATCGCCGATGACCTATTCGGCACGCCTCTCAATCAAGTGGAAATCGACTTCGAGAACGAAGGTGGCGAGACCTACCTTTGTGGAAATCCGCCGTACTTAGGGAGTAAGTGGCAATCGGAAGCGCAAAAAAGGGACTTGGGCGCGATCTTCGATCGCCGTGTGACTAATTGGAAGTCACTGGACTATGTGGCAGGCTGGTTTATGAAGGCAGCTGACTACGGTACAAAGACTGAGGCAACGGCCGCATTCGTTGCGACAAACTCGATTTGCCAAGGCCAGCAAGTCCCGATTTTGTGGCCGAATGTGTTTCAGACAGGAAGCCAGATTATCTTTGCACATGTGTCTTTTAAATGGGCAAACCTAGCGAGCCATAATGCCGGCGTGACAGTCGTAATTGTCGGCATCGCAAGGCCCCAAAACAAGATTCGTCGCTTGTTCGCTGTTGCCAGTTCAGGCGATTCAGTCGTTAAGGAGGCTGAGAACATCAATCCCTACTTGGCCGCTGGGCCAACTGTCTGGATTGAACCTCAAAGCCGTCCAATTTCGGACGTCGCGACAATGCAGTTCGGAAACCATCCCTATTACGGCGGTCCTTTAATATTCTCGATTGGTGAAGCCCGAGAAATTATCGCAAAGTCTCCTGAAGCGGAACAGTTCATCCGTCCATTATTCGGTGGTCAAGAGTTTATCAATTCATCGCCTCGGGCGTGTCTTTGGGTCGAAGATTGCAAGGCGAGCGACGCTGCGTCGATTCCTATACTTCAGGAGAAATTTGTCGCATCAGCAGAAGCACGAAAAGCTGCGAAGAACGACAAGGCTGCGCAGAAACTTGCGGAGAAGCCTTGGCGATTCAGAGACCAAATAACGAGCGACTTTCATACCCTGGTGATGCCGCGTGTAAGTTCAGAAAATCGGGAATACTTACCTGTCGGACTTTTAAACGCCAATGCAATCATTCAGGATCAGGCCCTTGCTCTCTACGATGCCCCTCTTTGGAACTTGGCA
Source organism: Massilia arenae (assembly GCF_008014745.1). Lineage (GTDB taxonomy): Bacteria > Pseudomonadota > Gammaproteobacteria > Burkholderiales > Burkholderiaceae_D > Telluria > Telluria arenae. Next base: position 77,434 of record NZ_VPFD01000014.1, on the reverse strand, counting down.
CTACTCGCGTCTCGCCTGCACTTAGTATGGATTGGAGCCGTGTGTGGCAAGCTTGAAACACGCTATCGTTATTCCAATACTCTAGGTTGGAACACTTTCCCTGTTCCGATACTTACCGAGCAGAACAAGATCGATCTACGCGCTTGTGCCGAGGACATTCTTTTGGCCCGTGAAACGCATTTTCCAGCGACGGTTGGCGACCTTTATGAACCGGGCAAAATGCCTGACAACCTCCGCCGCGCGCATGAGCGCAACGACGAAGTCATGGAACGTGTTTACATTGGCCGTCGCTTCAAAAACGACACCGAGCGACTTGAAAAACTGTTTGAGCTGTATTCAAAGATGACGGCGGCACTGGCGACGGCCAAGCCCGCAACGAAAGCGACTAGGAGCAAAACAGCGTGAGCGAGCAAACCCAGAACCCGACTAATACCTATACCGTGCCAACGGTGTCCATCACCACAGCGCGTACGGGGGCTTCCAGCAAAGCTAATGCGCTGGGTATGCGAGCCATGCAAGAGCGCGCCTATGCAAAGCGCGGAGAGCAGTATCTGCTGATCAAGTCACCACCGGCATCAGGCAAGTCCCGCGCACTGATGTTTATCGCACTGGACAAACTCAACAGCCAAGGCTTACAGCAAGCCATCATCGTGGTGCCGGAGCGATCCATTGGTGGCAGCTTTGCTGATGAGCCCCTGAGTCAACATGGATTCTATTGGGACTGGCAGGTATCCCCGCAGTGGAACCTTTGCAATGCTCCCGGCGTGGACGAGCCACGTGTCGCAAAGTCCAAGGTCGATGCCGTGAGGAAGTTCCTTGAGAGCACCGACAAGGTGCTGGTCTGCACTCATGCCACGTTCCGCTTTGCTGTCGAAGAGTTGGGCATCCAAGCGTTCGACAACCGCCTGATCGCTATCGACGAGTTCCACCACGTGTCCAGCAACCCGGACAATAAGCTCGGCAGTCAGTTGGGCGCGTTTATTTCACGGGACAAGGTGCATTTGGTGGCCATGACCGGGTCCTACTTTCGTGGAGACAGCGAAGCGGTGTTGGGTCCGGCTGATGAGGCCAAATTCGAGACGATCACATACACCTATTACGAACAGCTCAATGGTTATCGCTGGCTCAAGTCGCTGGACATTGGCTACTTCTTCTATACTGGCCCGTATGTTAATGCCATCGGCAAAGTATTAGACCCAGCACTAAAAACCATTGTTCATATTCCTAACGTGAACGCCCGTGAAAGCCTCAAAGATAAAGAACGCGAGGTGAATGAAATTATGCATGGCCTGGGAGAGTGGAAAGGCACTGACCCAGCTACTGGCTTCCATTTGGTTCAAGCCCTTGATGGACGTACTCTGAAAGTAGCGGACTTGGTTGATGACAGCGATCCAGCCAAGCGTTCCAAAGTCCTTACCGCATTGAAAGACCCGGCGCAGAAGGACAATCGCGACAGCGTGGATGTAATCATTGCGCTGGGCATGGCGAAGGAAGGCTTTGACTGGATTTGGTGTGAACATGCACTGACTGTTGGTTACCGGAGTAGCCTAACCGAAATCGTACAAATCATTGGGCGCGCCACCCGTGACGCTGAAGGCAAGGAACGATCTCGCTTCACTAACCTGATCGCCGAACCTGCGGCCGATCAATCCGCTGTGGCCGAAGCGGTTAACGACATGCTCAAAGCAATTTCTGCCAGTCTGCTGATGGAACAAGTGCTGGCCCCTCGCTACGAATTCACCCCGAAAAGCACTGGCCCAAAGGAAGGCTTCGATTACGGTGAAGATGGCTATAAAGAGGGCGCGCACAACATCGGTGTAAACCAGGAGACAGGCCAATATCACGTCGAGATTAATGGGCTGACAACCCCGCAAAGCACTGAGGCTACTCGCATCTGCAAGGAAGATTTGAACGAAGTCGTAACGAGTTTCTTGCAAGATAAGACTGTGCTCGAACGTGGCCTGTTCGACAAGGATAACACTTTGCCCGAAGAGATTACCCAGCTACGCATGGGCAAGATCGTGCGGGAGCGTTATCCGGACTTGAGCGAGACCGATCAAGAGGCCATTCGACAACACGCCGTCGCCGCCATGAACATCACGCAGCAGGCCAAGTTAGCGTTGGCGCATGCTGATGCCAACGGTAGCGTCACGCCACAGGGAACTACTGCATTGCTAGACGGGGTCCGAAAGTTCATCAATGTTCGCGACCTGGACATTGACCTGATCGATCGCATCAATCCCTTCGATGCCGCGTATGCGGTGCTAGCGAAGGCGATGGATGAGAAATCGCTGCGCCAGGTGCAAGCTAGCATTGCCTCCAAGAGGATAAATATCCCTGAAGATGAAGCCCGGGAGATGGCCAAACGCGCCTTACAGTTCAAAACCGAGCGTGGGCGCCTGCCCGACATCAACTCTGCCGACGCATGGGAAAAGCGCATGGCGGAGGGCGTGGCTGCACTGGCTCGTTACCGTGCGCAGGCCAAGGCAGCTCAAGCGCAGGGAGTATCTAATAATGGCTGATATGAATGATGACGATTTGCTAAACGCGCTGGGGGTAGAAGTCACCCCACTCAAAGCATCCAGTCACACCCCGCGCGAGGAACGTATCATCGCGGGTTTTGAGGAGGTTCTGCACTTCTATAGGGAAAATGGACGCGTCCCACTCCCTGGCGAAGACCGTGACATCTTCGAGCGTAGGTATGCCATCCGCTTGGATCAGCTACGCAAGCTGCCGGAAGCGCAAGCTCTGCTGGCCGGATTAGATAGCGCCGGCTTGCTTTCCGGTGCGGGTGCGGGCACGACCATAATCAACGTAGACGACTTGGACGAAGATGCGCTACTGGCTGAGTTGGGGATTGACACCGATCCTGCTAGTCAGAGCGACATCACTGTGCTGCGCCACGTGCGGTCCTATGTAGAAATAAAGGCGGCGGAAGAAATTGCCGACCGCACGCCCTGCGCGGATTTCGATCGCTTCAAGCCTTTATTCGAGGAAGCTCAAGCTGGCCTTAAGGCTGGCACATGGATGACCAAGCCCTTCATTAAGAATGCCAGTATCGAAGTAAGGGATTTCTTTGTCATCGAGGGCCAGACAGCCTACGTGGCCGAAATGTACGAAGGAATTAAGACCAAGGATGGACGCAACAACCCACGACTGCGAGTGGTTTTTGACAACCAAACTGAGAGCAACCTGTTGCTGCGCTCACTGTCACGTTCACTCTACCCCGACGGAAATACACGTGTAGGCCGTCGCCTGATCCCTAAGGATGATGGCCCACTGTTTGGTAGCGCTGCAGAGCCAGACGACATCGAGACCGGAACAATCTATGTTTTACGTAGTCTGTCTAGCCATCCATTCGTTGTCGAGCATCGCGAGCTGATCCACAAAATTGGTGTTACTGGTGGCCGAGTTGAAACTCGCATAGCAGGTGCGGGAAAAGATGCAACCTATTTATTAGCTGATGTAGAAATAGTCGCCACCTTCAAACTGCACAACGTAAGCCGTACTAAACTAGAAAATATTTTCCACCGCTTGTTCGGGGCGGCACAGCTCGACTTGAGCATTGAAGACCGCTTTGGGCATCCTGTGAAGCCGAAAGAATGGTTCTTGGTCCCACTTCATGTAATCGATGAAGCCGTGCGCTACATTCGGGATGGTTCGATTACCGATATAACGTATGATCCTCAAACTGCTCGCTTGGTAGTGAGAACTTAGAAGCGTGCGCGGCCGCCGACGTCACACCATCGGTCACGCTTCAGCTGGTTAGGTCCATAGGGATTGTCTGACAGGCTTTATCTGCACGTCTTCAGGACGCCTCACGCGTCCTGTCGAATGCTAAATAGATCAATTTGGCTAACTGCCAAAAGTCTCCCGTGCCACATCTCGCTGGCGATCGAAATATTCCCCCAAATCACGTACGTCAACAATAATTTGCCGTCCCTGTTTTCGAATGGGGAGAGGGAAGTTTCCCCGACTTATCATATTGTATGCAGTTCCGAGCTTAATCCCCATCTCATCACAGGTCTCCTGTAGAGTTAAACAAATTTTGTTATGCTTCCAACACAGCAGCATGAACGAGTCCATCACGATCCCCCGTTTATCGTAATTGCACGCTTAGCGTTAATTATAGAAGTGAAATACAAATAAATATTTGTCATTGCTTATTGAAGTAATCTTAGTCTGGAAGAACTTGATGATCAGGTACGCTTACAACGCTAGACCTGCGTCACAGCAGTTCTGTAAATCTGGTCGAATTCTATAAGGAAAATAACGGGAATGGTTGAACAGAAATGAGTTTCTAATGAACACCCGTGTTTTTTCGCCAATTTCCAACAGAGTTTCAATAACATCAATTAAGAGTTTTCGATAAAACGAAATATGTTTCGTTTTAATTTGAAATAATTTTCATACTTCCTCCCGGCCAGTAGCGGCCTGCTAAATAATCAAGGTTATTCAACGAAAAATCTGGGTTTGCTCGATTTTGGGCCCAACTACGCTCAAAAAATTGCTATCGTAATTGCTCGATATTTAGGAGTAATTGCGATGAGAAATGCGTTAGTTGCCAAAAGACCCACCTTTGAAGGTTCAATTCGCCGCGCGCTCCCGGGCGCGAAATTGGCTAATGAATCAATTCAGCTAGCGTTCTACCGAATGGCGCAGTTGGAAATCCCGGGCTTAGAAGCTGCCTCAACCCGAGAACATTTCCAAGATCCTGAGTTCAACGCGTTGCCTATCCGGAAGCCAGCCATATTACGGGAAAAACAATCAAAAGCTGACCCTTGCCAACTGCCACTTGTTTTTACGGACATTGAGATGGTCGTCAGGTGATCACATGGGGCAGAAAATGAACAAGCTCGAGCTGGAAGCATCAGTTGATCACGTTACCAATGCAAATTTTCACCAGGTGCGAGGTCACAGCACTCGTATCGGTGTCGCTGAGCTAGTAGAGCAGTACCAATCCGCGCAAATTCGCGCATTGCTAAAGAAGCGTTACGGATCTGCTTACGAAAAAGAAAGTGATATCCCAAATTCCATTCGTAGGCAGGATGAGAGCGAACTGAGTGATATACGCCGCGAGGTTGCCAGGCGGGTCGCAGCGATAACTAGTGCTGAAGGAAAGATTGCTAGGTATATCGATCTAAGCCGAGCACAGATTAAGCAGCTCGCCGTCTCTATGGCCGAATTAGCGGGGGGCGACCGCGACGCCAGATTACAGGAGGCCCGGAAATTTCTTGGCCACGACATCCCCGGTTCTACACCCGAGTCCCAGTACGCCCGAATATGCAGCGCTTCATTCTGGCGTAGATGCATCACAGTCGCTGTAGACAGAAGCCGGGAACAATTTTTCCTTCGACTCGGCAAGCTTGGAAAGTCAGCGGAATGTTATGCCTCGGATCTCGGGGTGGACGCACGGAAGCAACAGCTGAATAAACAGAAAATATGGATCAGGAACACTGTGCTTGTACGTGACTGTAATCCTGCGACGCCTTGCACCTCTGTTACGAAGCGAATTCGTTTAGAAGATGTCGTAAAGACGCCAGAGCAAAAGTTCGCAAGAATTTACAGCTTCGTCAAAGCGATGGAGAAACTTGCCGAGAAATCGAAACTCAGCTCCGCCATGTTGACAATAACGCTTGAGCCGGAATGGCATCCAAACCCACAATTCGGGACAAACACCTGGAACGGAAAATCACCAAGGGCAGCACATAAATCGTTCTGTACGCGTTGGCAAGCCGTCATGCGAGATTTGCATAGGATCGGAATTCGACTTAGCGGTTTTCGAGCAACTGAACCGCATGGTGACGCCTGCCCACATTATCACACCTGGCTTATATACCGTCCCGAGCACGAAAAAAAAATATTGCTGACGGTAATGCGTTACTTTCCGTTGAAATTAAAAGTTCGAGTGCCAAATGATGGCGCAATCACCACAACAGATATTATTTACGAAAATCGAGATGATTTTGCTGCAGGGAAGTGGAGAGCATGTGCGGCCGAAGGAGTCGGAGCGCAGGTTGAACTTTCTAGGATTGATCCGGAGCGCAGTAAAGCTGCTTCTTATGTTATGAAATACGTAATGGGTACACTACCAAAAAAACTGAAGGAGAAGGCTGAAGTAATCGACGGGAGAAGCGAAGGTCACTCCGAACCAGATGATGGGATAATGCGCGTCGACGCCTACCGGGCAATTTGGGGAATGAACCAAGGTCAACTCTTTGGCGTCGCAAAGTGCCTGACCGTCTGGGATCAGTTTAGGCGTATGCAGCAGCCCCCAGCACACTGGTTTTTAAAAGAATTGTGGCTGATGGCGCGTGGTGGAAGCGCAGAAGGACGGGTTCCAAGAGGATGTGAGCAACGAGGCGACGCGTATAAATTCTTGGAGGCATTGGGTGGGCTTGATGCTTCTCGGAACGGAAAGAGAAATAGAAAAAATTACGTTATCAGTCGTTTAGTAGAGGCGGGCGTTAATAAATACGGGGATGTCATTAAAAAAACCATCGGAATAAGGCTGTTAAAAAAAGCGAATAAAAAAAAGCCCGAGAGTAATCTTAATAGCGCATCTGCTAAGAGCGTTCGGGGAAATTGTGCGAGAGTGGTGGCGACTATAAAGACAAGGCTGGACAAGTGGTCCTTCGAAACGAAGATTCCCAGCTTATTCGGGGATTTTTCGATCTCAAGCAGAACAACAGAGTTTGTCACTTAGCTAGGGCCAGAAATCGTTATTTTAAATATTGCCGGCCTAGCCGGCTATTTGTCGTTGTGCGGGTGCAAAAAGGTTTGGAAATTCATTACGTAAATAATGCGCTTTATCTTTGGTGCGGTAAGTTATCTCAAAAAAATAGGCTATTCTTTTTTTGTGCTCACGAAAAAACGATGATTTTACGGCGAATTCGAGTAAATATAAAAAAACGAAAGAAGTTTCAAAAGGAAAACTTTTCCTAGTTATCCAAGTTTGCATGGCGTGGCGTCTGCTTAGAGTCTTGACGCTCTCAAAACAAGAAGAGGTTCTGTTAGCCGCTCAAAGACGACATGATGAGCGAAAGGTCCCAAGCGCCCAACCTGTTGTGTTGCAGCAACAAAAAGAAAGTTTCTTTCGTTTTGAAATCCTGTGATTTCACCTCTCAATTGTGAATTTGGCAGCGTAAAAAGTTATGCATAATAATGGCGATTTATTGTATTTTATACTAGTAATGAGGGTCCGGTCAGCAAATTTGCGTGCCATGGTTAGAGAATTCAGTGCCATCGTTAGAGCGAATTGTGCCACTGTTAGAGAATGCGAATTGTGGATAAGTCTGGTAGATGCTAACGTAAGGCAATGAATTTTAAGGGATTTATATAGAGTTTCGATGCGCGCTGAAGTTATCCACAATTTCTCTCTAACCATGGCACCGAAATCTCTAACGATGGCACATCTCACTAACGATGGCACATTACCTCTCTACCGATGGCACCGTACCTCTCTAACGAAGGCACATCACCTCTCTAATAACGGCACAATTGACACCACTTTTCTTATTAAATTCAAAGACTTAGGCTGGGCGTAAACAAGATCTTAAGGTTTACAATAAAAACTCAAGCTGTTTTTAACGCGCGACCCCTTGAACCGCTTACCGCCAAGGTCGCGGAGTATAAGCACGTAAGAGGTTGATTTAGGGTGTCGTTTACGACAGTCCGTTGACAACTGACGGCTTGTCGCCGGCTCGAAACAGCTATAAGCTCAGCGTCAATTGGATAGTGCTTTGGGAATAAGGAGCTACATGGCATCGACAGCACGGATTCGCAAGTTAACTATCCAGCGCTTCAGAGGTATCGAATCCCTGACATGGCTTCCTGCTGAAGGTATGAACGTCATCCTGGGTGGAGGTGACGTAGGGAAAACGACCATTCTTGAAGCAATCGCTTTACTGCTTCAGCCATCGAACACTGCGGTGATCTCGGAGGCTGATTACTGGCTTCGGGACAGTACGCAGGAATTTGTCATCGAGGCTGTTATGTCGCTGCCTGACGCAAGCGAGATCGGTTCACAGAATACTTTCGTCTGGCCATGGGCGTGGGATGGGCGGGATGCTGTGGCCCCATCTGCGGACGGAGATAGCGGGGTTCCGATACTTGCTGAAGCGGTGTACCGGCTCCGCGTTCGAGGGACTACTGAATTGGAACTTGCATGGGAGGTTATCCAACCTAACGATGAGTTCACTTATTTTTCCACCGCTGTTCGACGTCATATTGGGCTGGTCCGAATGGGTGCAGACGAACGTAACGATCGGGACTTGCGTCTCGTCTTCGGGTCGGCTCTGGATCGATTGCTCGCCGACAACGCCCTGCGGGCACGCATCGGAAAGCAGGTGTCAGAGCTCGACTTGCACAATGCGCTTAATGACAAGGGCAGGGAGTCAATTAGTTCGTTGGATACGCGCATGGCAGGTGCAGCGCTTCCTAGTGATCTAAAGCTAGGACTCACGACTAGCCAAGGACTTTCTATCGGAGCGCTGATCGGTTTGCTGGCGAACAAGAATGGAGTAGCATTGCCTCTGAGCACTTGGGGAGCCGGTACACGCCGCATGGCAGCACTTGAAATTGCTTCTGTAACCGAGAAGGAATCAAGCGTCACGCTCATCGACGAAATAGAGCGTGGCTTAGAACCTCATCGTCTACGAAAGTTGATCAACATCCTGGCCGAACAGCACGGACAAATTTTCCTAACGACCCACAGCCCTGTCGCGATAACCTGCGCCGAGAATGCGGATCTTTGGTATCTGGACAGTCTTGGGACTATCGGTGCTCTACCGCGCAACAAAATCGGTCCGCAGCAGCGGCGAGACCCCGAGACGTTTTTAGCACGCGTTGCCGTCATCGCAGAAGGGCCGACCGAAGTCGGTTTCCTGCAGTATCTGTTGGAGAAGGCTTTCCAGGGCAACCCGCTCGATCACGGCGTTCGGGTCTGCGACGGACAAGGAAATGATGCAACCTTGGACCTACTTGAGACGCTCGTTTCTTCCGGACTTGTGTTTGCTGGCCTGGTGGATGACGAAGGGACCGCTCCGCAACGCTGGGCTAGGCTGAAGGAAAAGCTCAAAGAGCGTCTGTATCAATGGCCGAAAGGCTGCACTGAAGATAACGTCATCCGGGCAGTTCCCGAGGAAAATCTGATCGAACTTCTCAAGGATTCTGAGGGCGAGCTGGACAGTTACCGCCTCCGCACACTGGCCGAGCGACTAGGGCTTCAAGACAAGACGCCAGAAGCGATAGACACGGCGCTGAGAGCGGCGGACCGGAGTTGGCGCAGCCTGATCATTGCAGCCGCGACTGGGAGCAAGCACGGCGCCCCCGATGGACAAGATAAAGCTTGGAAGAAGCATTCGCAACAATGGTTCAAGTCCACCGACGGAGGGCGGGAACTAGCCGAGAGAATGGTCGCACTGGGTGGGTGGAATGACATTGAGCCGAAATTGCTGCCATTGATCAACGCGGTGCTGACGCTCGCGGGAAAGCCGGCTTTAGAAGAGCTGGATCTATGAGCGACGAGGCCGTCGCCAAGCTTCTTCGATCACGCGAGCAACTGGTCATCATCGAGGCTGCTGCCGGTTGCGGCAAGACGTTTCAAGGGGCCGCCTATGGCCATGAGGTCGTGAATACCCTTGGCACTGGACGGTTGCTGATTCTGACGCATACCCACGCCGCTTGCTCTGTGTTTGCCAGTCGTACTAAGAGTGCCGGCTCTCGCGTGGAAATTAAGACCATCGACGCTTTAATCGCGCAAATTGCACTGGCATATCACAGGCCGCTAGAACTACCCCGAAATTTAACCTCATGGGCTTGGCAGGACGGTGGAAAGGGTTTTGAGATCATGGCCGCAAAGGTAGCCGGATTTCTTCGCCATCAGCCCATGGTGGCTCGTGCACTTGCTCGACGATACCCGGTCATCATCTGCGATGAATATCAGGACTCCAGTGTTGATCAGCACGATGTGGTTATGGCTCTGTTGTGTGCTGGTGCGGCAGTCCGGATTTTTGGTGACCCCATGCAGCGGATTTACGGAGCCAAGAGCGACAAGGCTGCGCGTAGAGATCGCACACGTTGGGATGCGTTGAAGGCGCTGGGTGCAGGCGGAAAGTTGGTTATCCCTCACCGCTGGGACGGCGGCTGCTCTCGCCTTGGGAAGTGGATTATCCAGGCACGGGAGAACTTGGAAGACGGGGCGCCAATCGACCTGAGGCGAGATCTGCCTTCATCGGTCAAAATTCTAGAAGGGAACAACATATCCCTCAAACGCACTGGCTACCAACTAACCAAGCAGCACCGGGCCCCGATCGATGAAATTCTGCGAGCCAACTCGCAACTGATGATTCTGGCCTCGCAGAATGAGTTGGTGACAGCCCTCCGGGCATTTTGGTGGAGATCGATACCAATCTGGGAAGGGCACACGCGGGAGGCATTAGGTAACCTTGTGCAGGCGGTGCGCGAGGGTCAGGGGAATGCAGAAAAGCTGGCGCATGGCGTGATTGCTTTCATGGGCAGCGTCGCCGCTGGATTCAGTCCAACAAGTCACGGTGACAGGCTTATCCAAGAAATTCTCACGGGTGCAGCCCGTCCCACTATGGGGAAGCCCGCGAACATACAGACGGTCGCGCGTTGTCTTCTGAAGAACCCAACGCATACCGGAGTGTCTGAAGCGCTTTTGATGATACGCACCTTGGTGAACGAAGGCGCTGCGGGCTTTGACACAGTAAAGGTCGACCGTCGTTCTGAACTCCGTGACGCTACGCAAATCGGCCAGTTCACGGGAGTCGATGAAGGTTTTGCTGAGTTGTCGCGTATGCGCTCCTACTCTCGCCCATCTCCTCCGGAAAAGGTACTCAGCAGTATCCACAAGGCGAAAGGGCTGGAGTGCGACCACGCCATGCTGATGGCCTGCGATAAAACACAGTTCTCTTCAACTTTGTACGCAAGGTCCAAACTGTATGTTGCGCTCAGCAGAGCCAAGAAGAGCCTGACCCTAGTAGTCCCATCATCTAACCCCAGCCCTCTCCTCAAATTAAGTTGAGTACAGAATTGTATTAATACCTATTTCAGCGACGAAAAGATGAATATTGCGCTCGCAAGTGTTTCAATAGGTCATTAAAAATGTTCCGATTGGCTCAGTTCCAGTAGGTATAGTTTGTATATAATTTCAGGAATGAATCTAGGAGCCTCGCTCTTGGCCGTGAGTTTTTCAACACAATAGGTCGTTAGCGGACGCTACAATACGTCTGCTTTCGGCCAAAAGCGGACGTAGCCCATGGCGCCAAGGGTATCGGCCAGCGGAGATTAGGTTCGCTCCGCCTCGCCGTGTGACCGGTCATTACGAATTTGACAGGCACGGGTGAGGTACTTAGCCGCTTACCGTTCGCTACGCTTCAATCTTCGAGTTGCGCGCGGACGTCAGTTGCCTCACCAATAGCGTAAAAGTGACCGCCAGCGATATAGTGCAGGCTGCGCCAGGCAGGGTCGGCGGTTTCAAAATTCCAATGTCCGTCGCTGAACACCCGGTTGTCTGCCCATGCACCGACAATCTCGCCGATGAACAAGTCGTAACAATCCTGGTTGTGAGGTTCAAGTATCAGACGACAGGCGAGCCAGGCCGAGCAACCGGCCACAAAGGGTTGGTCGTGTCCGTCAATGCCGAACACTTCGACTCCACTCCGCGCGAGCTTCTCAGGCTGTTGAGACAAGCTACGATGCCCAACCTGATAAGTCAGATTGAGTTGAGCCACCGTAGGCACTTGGATCACGAAGTGACCACTGTTTTCCACAAGTTCACGCGTCTTGGCGGTCTTATCGAGAACCACGGTTAGCTTGGGAGGTGCATAGTCCAGTGCACACGCCCACGATGCCGCCATCACATTGTCGATGCCGGCGTAACGCGCCGACACCAGAACGGTCGGGCCATGGTTAATCAAGCGAAAAGCCTTGTCCAGAGGTACGGCAACAATATGGGAGTTCATTATTATTTTCTCCAGTTATTCTGGCCCGGTAAAAAGTGCCCGGAACCGTCTATCAGATTGCAGACGACTGGGCCAGATAGGCTCCTAAACTGTTATGACCGCCAACGATCAATGCGCGCATGCTCTCAAGCAGCTCGCCTTGTGGGTCTGGTTCGCGTAGGTCGAAGCGAGCCATCCACTGAATGACGGTGCTAGTCTGATCAGTGAGCGGAATCAATTTAACCGTCATCACATAATTATCGACCGGCAACGGTGCTTCTTCAAAGCAGTAGGTAAAGCTCAGTTGACTATCATCGACCGCCAATAGGCGCTCGCGCAGCAGTGCACCTCCCTGCAGTGTCAGGCGGCGAACACATCCAACCAGGCCGTCCGGTCCACCGCTTTCGATTACGCTTTCCTGGATGGCTGGATGCCACAGGCTGATGCCGCCAAATTGTTTAATCACGCTCCAGGTTTGAGCGGAGTCGGCGTCAACCACGGCGTTGTAGCAAATTGAAGTCATAGAATTCTTCTTGTCTGATTTTTTGAACGGGTCACCAATCCTGGCGAGTAGGCGAAATGATCAGGTCATTCACGGTGACGTTGGCTGGCTGGTTGAGTGCATAGGCCACAGCACGGCCGATATCTTCGGGCGATATCGCGATTTTGTTCAGCTCCTGTGCCGCTTTCCGCCCTTCAGGATCGGTGACCTTATCTGCCCAACCAGTGTTGATCACTCCAGGACTGACGGTGTTCACGCGGATGCCGTGATGCACACCGAGTTCCTTACGCATTGATTCCGTCATGGCTTGTACGAAGAACTTGGTCGCACTGTAGACGCCCGCAGCCGGCCCAACCTGATGCCCTGCCACTGAATCCATGTTGAGGATTTGGCCACTGCCCTGCCTCATCATCCACGGCAGAATCGCTGCGATAGCATTCAGGTAACCCTTGATATTGACATCAACCATTTTGTCCCAATCGTCGATCGCTACATCGGTCCAATTGGAAAACAGCATCAACCCGGCATTGTTGATCAAGATGTCGACCGATCCGAAGCTGTCTTGAGCGAACTGCGCGAGCGCGGCCATCTCGGCGCGGCTGGTGACATCGCATACATAACCATGGGCTTGCGCACCACTCGCTCTCAATTCGTCTACCATCGCTTCGACGCCTTCGGCATCACGTGCAGCAATGACGATCCTCGCCCCGTGCGTCGCAAGCTCACGCGCGCTCGCAGCACCGATGCCGGACGAGGCGCCAGTAATAATTACGGTTTTGTCTTTAAGATAATTCATCATGTTCCTGTTGATTGCTGGCAGAGGCCTGGCACCAGGGCGCACACGGCAGTGTGGGCGATGCCGCCGTTTAAACTATCGGGCGTTGGAATGAAGGGGCAGGCAAACTAACCCGCCCAAGTAACGTCAGCCTTCAAACTGGTGGTACACCTTCGCGATGACCTTCCAGTTGCCGGCGATGTTGATCAACGTGAGGTAGTCGTTGTAGTCTGCGCCGATGGCATCCTGTTCCATGTCCACACGTACGACGGCAGTAGTAGGCGTGATCGCCAAAACGTCCAGGCGCGTAGTGATCTTCGGCGCTTTCCCGTTCTGCGTGACAAATTTGTACAGGTTGTCAATTGGCCCGCCCAAGAGTTGACCATTGGTGAAACCGTACATAACGGCGTCGTCATGGAATGCCTCGGCAACCTGCTCGACGCTTCCGGCACGCAGGCCGTCCACGTATTTTTGGGCGACGGCGATGACGCTGTTGTAATCGGCTGTTGGTACGGCTTTGATATTTTTGCTCATGTGTTACTCCGGTAAGTGATTGACTTGAAAGCTGATGGACGGTGCGCCCGCCTTGGCGTAAATCCTCACAAACTGGCGACGGGCCAGTCCGTGAACCCTTTTGCACCGCCGTTGTAGTAAGACTCGCGTGGTGCGATGGTAAGGTCCTTCCCGCGACGCAGACGCTCCACCAAGTCCGGATTGGCGATGAACAGACGGCCAAATGCCACAGCGTCAATCTTTCCTTGCGCACGTCGATCGATGGCGAGATTCAGGTCGTAATTGTTATTGCCAATGTAGGGACCGGTGAACATAGCCCGCAGTTGGTCGAGGTCGACATTTTCCGGCACTGCACGGGAGCCACCGGTTGCACCTTCGACGACATGCAGATACGCCAGCTCGAACCGGTTGAGTTCTCCGATCAGGTGGCCATAGGTGTCCATGACGTTACTGTCGAGCGGTGTGTTACCAACATCTGGTGTGACAGGCGACAAACGGATGCCAACACGGTTTCCACCCCAAATGGCTACGACTGCTTCTGTAACTTCGAGCGTCAAGCGCACGCGGTTTTCCCGGGCGCCTCCATACTGGTCGGTGCGGTGATTAGTGGAGTCGCGCAAGAACTGGTCGAGTAAATAACAATTGGCCGAGTGCACTTCAACACCGTCAAACCCTGCACGCAGAGCATTTTTCGCAGCGTGTACATACTGCGCGATGATGTCGGCGATTTCTTTGGTTTCTAGCGCACGCGGCATCGAAACCGGCACGAATCCTTCAGTTGTATAAGTGCTGCCTTCGGCTTTGATCGCCGACGGAGCCACCGGTGCGCCGCCATCAGGCTGTAGTTCCACGGAGGAAAAACGGCCCACGTGCCACAACTGGCAAACAATCTTGCCGCCCGCAGCGTGAACCGCATCGGTAACCTGCTTCCATCCTGCGACCTGCGCATCGTTCCAGATGCCGGGGGTTGCGGCATAGCCGCGCCCCTGTGGCGAAATGTTAGTCGCTTCCGATACGATCAAACCAGCACTGGCGCGCTGGGCGTAGTACGTCGCGTGCAAGGCACCAGGTACCCCGTCTTCACCGTAACGACTGCGCGTGACAGGAGCCATGACAATGCGGTTTGCAGTAGATATCGCACCGAAACTGCTGGGAGTGAAGAGATCGGTAAGTAAGCTGTTGTCAAGCATCGTCATGGTTCCTCGTTAGTAGTGAAGCGCCGCAGTAAAGTTCGCTATACATCCACTTTAGAGATGATTGATAATGAAGTAAATCGTCATAAATAGAGATACCGAATGACCATAAACGACATAATTAGAAAATCGGCTCGAATGTCGGCGGTAGGTAGTGACGCCTTGGCACTGACACCAATCCACCTGCCAGGTCTCATGGCGTTCGAGGCGGCTGCCCGGCTGCTTAACTTTGCCAAGGCCGCTGCGGAACTGGGGGTAACGCCTACAGCGATGTCGCGTACGATCAAAATTCTTGAAGGACAACTCAGCGTGCGGTTGTTCAACCGCACCACACGCAGCGTCGGCTTGACCGAGGCCGGGACTGCATTAAACGCGTCCATTGCTCCGGCGCTTGCAAGCATTCGCGGCGCCCTAGCTCAGGTGAGCCACGGAGCGGATCGGCCTTCGGGTTTGCTGCGAATTAATTTGTCATACGTGGCTTATCGCATTCTGGTCGAACCGCATGTCGATGCGTTTTTCGCCGCATTCCCAGCGATCAATCTGGAGATATCGCTGGACAATCAACTCAGCGATATTGTCAGCGCCGGGTTCGACGCCGGCATTCGATTGGGCCGGAAGGTTCAAAACGATATGGTCGCTGTGCAACTCGGCGGGGTGCAACGACGTGTCGTGCTGGTAGCACCAAACTATTTTCGGGAGCGTTCGTGCCCAGAGCGGATTGAGGATCTGCTCGAGCATGACTGCATCCGGCAGCGCTATTCGTTCGGTGGCAGGCTGTTCGATTGGAAATTCCAGGTGGGCAGCCAGATGGTTCACATCGACGTGCAAGGCCGCTTAATATTCGACGACATGCACTCGGTAGTTGATGCAGCGGTTCGCGGTGCCGGGATTGCCTTCGCTTACGAAGATTTCGTGCGTCAGGAAATAGCTGCCGGATCGTTGGAGCGCATTTTGATGGAAGACAGCGCGTCAGACGACGCGTTCCATATCTATTACCCGCATCGCTCTCATATGCCCGGGAAGCTACGCGCGTTTGTCGATTTCATGAAGGATGCCAACCACCTTGCAAGCCTCGAACAGCGTGGCTCGGGTAAGGGCGCTCGTTCGTCAGGTACTGCCGTCGAATGATTGCTTTGGGTCGGGTGCTGCCGTTCTTCACTACAGTATGAGTACGCCAGAATGAGGTCCGATCCCACAGGAGGACCTCATGAAACCGAACACGCAAACACCGTCTCATCAAGCGGCCTGGAACAAGGGGAAACTGGTAGGCCAGAAGACACCGTTGAAGTTGAAGGAGATATGGGCGATCCGGATTCGCCTCCAGCTAACCGGAAAAGTCAGGGACCTTGCCCTGTTCAACCTTGCCATTGACAGTAAGCTCCGAGGCTGCGACTTACTGAGTTTAAAAGTCAGCGATATCGCACAGGGGCGCAGCATCATGCACCGTGCGATTGTGATGCAACGTAAAACGCATCGACCAGTGCAGTTTGAGGTCACTGATATCACAAGGCAGGCGTTGCTGGCGTGGATTGATCAAGCCAAGCTTTCCAACAATTCTTTTCTCTTTCCAAGCAGGGTGACAGAATCGCCACATTTGTCCACGCGACAGTACGCGCGCATCGTCAGGAGATGGGTCGAGTCGATCGGGCTCGATACTATGGCTTATGGCACACATACAATGCGTCGAACGAAAGCGACACTAATCTATCGAAGGACCAAAAATCTTCGTGCGGTTCAGCTACTTTTGGGACATACCAAGCTGGAAAGTACAGTACGATACCTCGGCATCGAAGTCGATGATGCACTTGAGATAGCTGAGCAAACCGAGGCGTAGAGCGCTGCTGCTGGCCCTGGTCGGCCGCCAACTGTCGGCGAAATCGGCTTGGCAACCACCGGCTGATTTCGGCCATTAGCGGGCATTTAGGCTTGCCTTGACTACGCCTATGTTGCAGTGCAAAATGGCGGACTATGACCAATCACTTCCGTACATCCGACACGATCTCGCGCGCGAAACACGCCGCTGATTGCGCTGGTCCATGTCTCGGTCGAGATGAGCCTTCCTACCCAGGCGTAGGTCTGCCGCGCGGTTATTTCTGTTCCGTTACTCCTCCGTAAGACACCTTCTCTCCGACAGGTTGACCGATGCCGCCTTCGGCATCGTGCTCTCAATGCTCGTTCCAGATCCCCTGTGCGTACGCATTCGCGTACCGTGCTCATTCATCTGTACTCAGCGATATCCGCTTGAGAAGAAGGTAAATTTATGTCTGTCCGAACAATTCGCCAAGACTGGTTTTCTAACATTCGCAATGACCTACTTGCAGGTCTTGTTGTCGCACTCGCACTCATCCCAGAAGCGATTGCCTTTTCCATTATTGCCGGCGTTGACCCGAAAGTTGGCCTGTACGCTTCATTCTCCATCGCGACCCTGATCGCCTTCTTCGGTGGCCGTCCTGGCATGATTTCGGCCGCTACTGGAGCAATGGCCCTCGTCATGGTTACCCTGGTAAAAGCCCATGGCCTCGACTACCTGCTCGCAGCGACGATCCTTGCCGGGGCTCTTCAAATTGCTGCGGGATGGATTAAGCTTGGCCGGCTGATGCGTTTCGTCTCACGCTCGGTCGTAACCGGCTTCGTGAATGCGCTCGCCATCCTGATCTTCCTGGCCCAGTTGCCCGAGCTGACGAACGTTTCCTGGCACGTGTACGCCGTTACTGCAGCCGGTCTGGCCATCATCTACGGCTTGCCGTATGTAACGCGCGCTATCCCGTCTCCGCTGGTTGCAATCGTCGTACTAACGGGGGCTTCGATCGCACTCGGCCTGGATATACGTACCGTCGGCGACATGGGGCAGCTCCCGGATAGCCTGCCATCCTTCCTGATTCCGAACGTGCCCTTCAATCTCGAAACCTTCCAGATCATCCTTCCATACTCGGCGACCTTAATGGTCGTAGGGCTGCTTGAGTCACTGATGACAGCCACGATCGTCGACGATCTCACTGACACCAAAAGCGACAAAAACCGGGAATGTGTAGGCCAGGGCGTAGCAAACATTGCAACCGGTTTCATCGGAGGCATGGCGGGTTGCGCGATGATCGGTCAGTCGGTCATTAACGTGAAGTCCGGTGGGCGTGGTCGGCTTTCGACCTTAACGGCCGGCGTCGTGCTCCTCATCCTGGTAGTGTTTCTTGGAGAGTGGGTCAGGCAAATACCGATGGCAGCGCTAGTCGCGGTGATGATCATGGTGTCCATCGGAACATTCAACTGGGGCTCGATCAGCCATTTGCGTGAGCACCCGCTCAGCTCCAACGTCGTGATGCTTGCTACGGTCACCGTTACTGTGGCAACCCATGACCTGGCGAAAGGCGTCCTGACTGGCGTCCTGCTGTCCGGTATTTTCTTCGCTCAGAAGGTCAGCCGACTCTTGGATGTTAGCTCCCAGATTGACGACACTGGTCGCACTCGCCGCTACCACGTGGCAGGACAGGTCTTCTTCGCTTCCTCGGATCAGCTTGTTCATTCGTTCGACTACACCGAGGCCCTGGAGAAAGTACACATCGATCTTACCGGTGCACATTTCTGGGACATCACTGCAATCAGCGCTTTGGATAAGGTTGTGTTCAAATTCCGCAGGCTCGGTGCGCAAGTAGAAGTGCAGGGCCTCAACGAAGCAAGTGCCACCTTGGTCGACAAATTCGGTGTCCACAATAAGCATGACGGTCATGATGTGCTAGTCGGCCATTAGCCTTGACACCTGCTGGTGAAGGGCTGCTTTGGGTCGGTTCCAGCCCTTCGTGACAGTCCGCGACTTTTCCGCCCTGGTGGCCTGATATGCTCAGATGAACAGCCGGATTCGGCCAAAAGCAGCCGTTCGTAAGGCGATTTAATTCCCGCTTTATTTGTAGGACGTAGGCCTCAATCTAACCGATCAACGTCGTTTTAAACGATACCGCCTCGAGTAGTCAGAATCTGCCAGTCGGCCAGCGTCGTCACATCCACTACCGGGCGCAGCTACCCGCGCCATCCTCAGTTGCTTGTACAATCCGCTATTGCTCTCTGCCAGGTGTATCCGAGCTGCTGTTCCTACCCACTTTGCGCATGCCAATTAAGCAACTCTATTCCCATATATGCTCTCAACAGACCTCACTAATGCCAAAATTCAACTGAGCGTCACTGCCCGCCAGGTTCTTGCCGTGCGAGAGGATGTGTTTGCTGAATGGGAGGGCCGAGTTCGCGCAAGATTGATCGGTGCCGCCGCCGTTGCCCACCCCATTCTGCTCGACACGCTTCCTATGTTTTATGGCAACCTTGTCGAAGCGCTCTCGCCTGCCATTGGGCGCGAAAATGCAGCCAGCAATACGTCGGCCGCAGCGGGACATGGTGCTGAGCGGGCTCGTACGACTGAGTATAAAACGGCCGAAGTAGTGCAGGAGTACCAAATCCTGCGCGATTGCCTGCACGAAGTGTGCGCATCTCGCCATGTATTGTTCACATCGGAGGAGCTGACAATCATCACGCGTTCCTTTGACCAGGCCATCCGCGAAGCAGTGTCCGAATTTGCCGCGATTCAGTCGGCGTTCCGGGAAAGGATCGCTGCAAGCCTAACCCACGACATGCGTACGCCTTTGTCAGTAATAATGACTGCTGCGCAATTGCTATCTAAATCAAGTCATAGCGACGTAATAAAAATCGCTGGAAAAATCGTCGATCAGGCGCGACGACTTGAGTCGATGCTCCAAGAACAGTTGGACGCCATTAATGCCGCCCCCGTCAAAACTGAACAACTGGAGATCAACCACTTTGATGCGCTTGAGATCGCTGGGCAGGTCGCCAATGACGCTAATGTTAGCGTGGACGCCACCGTTAGCTGCGCGGTGACAGGCAAGTCGGTGTATGGATGGTGGGACCGCAATGCCCTCTTGCGGGCATTGGAGAATTTGGTCGGGAATGCTGTGAAATATGGCAGCGGTAACCAGGTGACCATCGATGTATCGCAAGCTCATGGCCGGCTTGTTCTCTCGGTGCACAACAGTGGTAACCCTATCGATGAAGAGCAACATGATCACATTTTTCGCTTTCTCAACCGTGGAGAAACGCATCAACAAAAAGGCTGGGGCATAGGCTTACAATTTGTGCAGGACGTTGCAATACGCCATAGTGGTACCGTCGTTCTCGACAGTGCTGCCGATACCGGAACTACGTTTTCCATCGATATACCCTGCGATGCGCGCCAGTTACCGCTGCACTCGTCTTTGGCAAAACTGAGCGATAAGAGTCGCTTTTCTTGAATAATCGAGCGCGTCGCTCGCTGAGCATCAAGTAATTGCGGCGAGCTGTTCCCCCATTGCATTCTTTCAGCGTCAGGGTACTAAAAAGAAGTCGTGCCAGATGCTTACGCCCGAGCCTGCAATTCGACATGACTTAAGGCAAATAAAAAACGGCGCTGTTGCGCCGTTTTTTGTTTATATCGGAATGGCTAGCAGCGCATCAAGAGCGACGTACATCCGAATCGTTTGTCATGCGGTCCCAGCCATGACGAACTGCCGCCTTCATTTTTTCCCAAGTAGAAACGCCCCCGTGGTTACGCGTCTCCCAGTCGGTGCGCAGGTCGTTTTCAACGTCTTCCCATTGGCGACCAGCGTATTGACCCCGCATTTGCGAGCCGTAGGTGTAGGCTGGCGAATAGTCGTCGTATGCATCGCCCGCCGTCGCGTAATTGCTCTGGAAGTGGTTACGATAATAGCTGTCATCGTCGGTGGTCGCTTCGCCCAGGCGTTCGACTTCCACCTCGGTGTGGCGTACGGTGTCGTGGATCTGTTCCTGACGCTCGCTAACTTGCTTGCCAATGGTAACTTCCTCGACAATGCGGGCCGATTTCTGCACCACTGCTTCTTCGGCGGTCTCACGCATCTCGATGGTTTGTTCCTTGAACGCAGTCACGTCCGACGGGCTGATGGGTTGATCGACCACACGGCGCTGTACATCGACGTGCTCTTCGCGCAGGCCGATACTTTCATTGACCGGCGTCTCGACCACGCGCGAGTAGATACGCGCACCGCCACGCTGCACTTCACGCTTGCCGACCTTCAGTTCTTCTTGCACGACCGGGATGGTCTGGGTTCCGGTATCGCGTTGCATCGAAGCGCCGGCAGACGTGCTCTGGTTGGTCATACTGGCCGATTGGGCCGATTGGGCCGATTGGGCCGATTGAGTCGATTGGGCCGAGGTCGAATACGACTGCATGCCACTCTGGCTTCCCGCCATCATGGCGCCGGCCGATGCTGCGTGTCCAACACCGTCCGAATGCTCGTCGATATCGACCGGGCCGAAGCGTTCGACGATATCGGCGGCGCGCTCGACTTCGGACAACGAATCCGCGCTCAGCGTGACGACGTGCTTTCCGCTCGAGACGGCGCCTTCGTAGCGATTGACACGACTGGCATCGTCGTCATCGCCGAACAGGTCGCTGAAGAAATTCTTGATGCTATTGCCAATGCCGGTATCACCATCGGCGTCGGTCGTCGTCGCGGTACCGGCGGTCGTGCCGGCGCTGTTTGCGCCGCCAGACAGACGTACATCCTGGCGCGAAAAACCCGATGCCAGCAATTCGTCCAGCGCGCTTTGGGCGCTGGCATGATTATCGAATACAGCTACAAGAGTATGTTGCATGTTCATTCCTCCGTTATGGTGATGTCATGGTGTATGCGGCTTTTCGGCATCGTCGAAGCGCTCCACCTCGACTTGCTCGGCTTTGAGCGAGACGGTGTCCTGGTAGCGTTCTTCATGCCGGATGCGGGTAATGCGAAGTTCTTCCTTGATGCGCAAGCGGCGTTCAACCACCAGCACTTCTTCGAAAACCGGCACTACCAGCGTGTCGCCTTCGTAGCGGGTAGCAGGTTTATCTTCAAGCGCAACAATCCGGTCCACCGGCACACGCTCGATCTCCATCTCGTCGCGCATCAGGCGCTCGTCGATGACGACCGGCTGCTCCGAGATCGTTTTGTGGATACGAACGCCGCGCCCGGTTTCAACAATACGGGTGCCGACAGTCAGTTGCTCCTCGACTACGGGAATGCGCAGATCTTCTTGCGTAATGTTCTCGGGGATACTTCTGGACATGAATCGACTCCACATTGCGTTTGGCAGATGTAGACAAGATTACACGACAGGCCGCCATACTCCCACACCATTGCCGCTCAGATTTTTTTGTGAATAGTATGACCATTTCCTAATATAGAAAGGCAACTTCCTTGCTAAAGAAGTAAGTAGAAACTGGTTTGGAAAGGCTGCTTTGGGTCGACAGCTGCCTGTCGAGCCTGTCCGTGACTTTTCCAGCACAACAACCTGCTAAGCTGACCCAAGCGGCCGAGTTCGGCCAAGAGCGGCCATTGAACTGATCGCCCAGGCGCCTGATTGGGTGCTGAGCATTCGTTACTGTTGGCGCTCCGGGAAAAAGCTACAGCAGGCTTTTGAGCGGGCTACCACAGCACATGTCGCCTTGGTCTTACGTTTTTCCACAGTATGGGCTGAGAGGACACAGATGCCGACTGTTCCTTTCGAAAAAGTCGCTTATGGGACTAGAGAGCTTTATAACGCGGCTACGCTTGCTTTGGGGTGACCCGTTATCCGGACATTACAAATTTATTTGCTACGCTTTCCGCAATCCTAGAGCTGGCTTCTCGGAGTGCGGATACCAAACCGTCTCTTTACTCGCCCCTTTACTCAAATACAGGTTTTTCGCCCTAAGTGCGGAAACCACATCGCCAACACACTCGGCCCTCACCGCCAATACACCTCAGCCGCCAGTCAGAATCCAACAGTGCGTACTCAGTGCTTTCCCAGTGCGGAGAACGTACAGCAAACGCACTGGCAGCACACAACAGCATGCCAATAATATTTCGCGTGCGCATAGGCCGTTGACGTTGCTTTAGTTCGCACGGCGAGCGATGCCCCGGCAAGGGACGCTCCATTTATAGAGCGCCCCCTTTAGGGGCAGACGACACTTTCCGCAGGGAAGTGTCTAGTCTGATAATAGCCACTACCCAAATCAGTAAAAATGGCCTTTTTGGTATGTTAATATATTTTCATGTGTTGCAATAAGTTAATCGTTGTTACCGTGGAGACAAAATCATGAAGAACGTACCAGAAGAAAAGCAGAGAGCGCAGTACATTAACAAAATCTGGGCAGCTCGTATTCAGCTGGACAAGAAAGAAAAAGTAATCGTGCGGGGCAGGGAGATTACACCCGTCGCCTGGTCTGCGTCTGACCTATTAATGGAGGCATTGAGAAAGGATGGATACATACCTCACGTAAAGGCTCCTAGACAACCGGGCATCTTGTACGCGTGCAGCGATGAGATTCGGAATGATCCACTCAAAGTGGCGGATTTAGCAGAGGAGTGGGCTGACTCTCGTAAAGCTGTAACGGGAAGGGCGCACCAACGAAATAGCCCGGTGCTTGCAGGAGTCGTTATCTCGCTACCAAAAGAAATGATCGACGATTGGAAAAAATTCAGAGACGCATCGTTGAAATGGTTGAAAGAGAAATACGGTGAAAGGCTCAAGTTAGTAATCGAGCATCTAGATGAGGAAAATCCGCATTTTCATGCGTATTTAGTACCGCTGCACGGTTTAGACAAAGATGGAAAGCCTTTTTCTGAGTCGTTTGGGGAAGTACATGAGGGATATGCTGAAAGCCGCTCGACAAGGCGCGGAGTAATCAAGAAGACAGGGAGCTCTGCAGGAGCGAAGACTGGCAAGGCTTTCGTAGATGCCATGAAGGAGTACCAAGACAAGTTTCAGCACGACGTGGCTCGACACTTCAATTTAGCTCGACTCGGCCCACAAATGAAGAAGTTGACTCATGCCGAGGCTGTTCGCCAAAGAGATATCAGAAAGGCCGAAGAGCAGCGGATTGAAGCGGAGAAGTTGAAAGAAAAAGCGTTTGAAGAAGTGAGAGCTGCAATGGAAGCGCGTCGTCTTGCAAATGCTGAGATAGCTCGAAAGGCGGCAGAGGCAGAAGAAGAAGCACAGGCCATCAGCGCTCAAGTGATCGAAGATGCGAAAGAGCGAGCAAAGGCAGAAGGGCAGAGGATTGTCGAGGAAGCTAAACGTACAGCGAAAGAGAGTGAAAAAACAATTAAGGCTTTAATGAAAGGCGACGAAACAATCGCTTTAGAGGTTTATCGCGATAACATAAAGCTTAAAAAAGACCTGGACGTGACTGAGAAGGCCCTTGCTGCAGCTAAAATCGAAGTGGAGAAATGGAAATCGAAGTTTTACTCAGCTTACAGTTGGCTAAAAGCGGCAGTTTCAAAACTCGAATCGTTCAAATTCTTTGGATTTTCTCATATTTTCAGGAACGACGATGACTCGGACAAGGGAATTGGGGGTAGCGGCGGTGCTAGCGATAATGCAATGACACCTTGGGGCACAGAAGATGCGGCGGCCAAGAAAAAGCTTTTCGTCTTGCCTAAGCCTGTGCCTAAAAATAAGCGCAGAGAAGAAGTGGATGAATTTTAATTAGGTAAATGGTAGAGAAAAACGCGCTTCGGCGCGTTTTTGTCGTTATAGCGGGTTGAAATTTTTCAGTCAACGGTAGCTCAGACGGTGACGGCTCAGCTATGACAGGTTTCTGTTTTGGTTTCAGGAAGTCGAACAAGCCCACATGTACCCCCGTCAAGTTGTTAGTTGGACCATCATACAGTTTTCGAAAGCGGAAGCCAACTTGTGATTCTTGTCGCGAGATTTACAAACTAATAACGTGAGCAGCCCGGTCTTTATCAAAGTTTGTTGTATCTTTGCGAAAATCACAGCGAAAATGAAAATTATTATTCTCTAAGCGGGTTTCGATAAAAGTGATATGAAAGTGTCTGTACAATATTTGTATGGACACTTTAATTTCCAAAGGAGGGAATATGGAACAGGATAAGCTTCAATCTCAGTTATTATCATCTGAAACCATTCAATTGCACGGAATTGATTACGTTTTCAGCATTGGGACAATGCACGACAAGAATGGGGTTATCGACGGACTTTATCTACAAACGAGGGCGATCGGTACAGAATCTAGAACAAGACCCTATGGGGATTTGTATTTCGATCCAGATTTTGCATTTCTGAAAGCGGTGCAACTTGCTGCAATCGAAACGGAAAGGGCAGATCCTGGGTTCATTGAAAGAAACGGCATTCATATGTTTCAAATGATTGCTGAAAAAATTAATAAGCACAAAAAGAATAAAGCTAAGAAAAAGGTTTTTTCACTACGGTTTAATACTGAACTGCAGACAAAGTTTGCTGAAAAGTGTAAGCAAACTGGCGAGACACAGTCAGAGGTGATGCGAACGTTCATGGAAAGATTCATCTCAGGAGTTGAATCGTGAATATGATTTCACGATGCGGAGCAGACAAGTGCGTACTTCAAACACAGTTCTTAACGCTGCACGGAGCGCACTTCCGTTTCACTCTCGGCACCTGGCGGCCAGTGCGCAGCCCAAGCACACGATTCTTCTTATAGAGATCGCTACAGCCTCGATTGACGGTTCTGGCGGGTTGCTCGACGTGCTGTTCTACCGAGACCTGTCGACCTTGATACAGCGTGCTGAAGACTGCTACGAGGCAGAGAGCGAGCAGCCTGGATACCTTGCTAGCCGTCCGCTTGAGATCTTTGCGATGACACTGACTGGAGCACCGCGTGAAGACCGAATGGTTTTTAAAATTGATTTGAGCAACAAAAAAGGGCCGATGATTCGGCCCTTTTTTGTTGAGTGAAATTAAAATAGAGCGCCAAATATGTCCGAATGTGTGAGCGAAAATTGTTCGGATTTCAAAATATAATGCGGAGCCTGCTTCAGCCGTTGCTGCACGCTTTGCACGCATTGCGCAGTGACTTGACTTCTAGCGAGGACATTTGCTTGGCTAAGCGCTGCTTGTGCAATGCCAGCGACATAGTCTGGCAGCATTAGCAGTCGATCTTCCTGCTCCGTGGTGAACAGGACTTCATCGATATTGCGCCTAACACCGTGCAACTCTGTATCCTGTTTTCGCTCATTCATGCGGCGCCAGATGCCGTTGAATACATCAATATTATAATCCCCATCTATCTCTTTATCGAAGATCAGGGTTTCATTCGTCGCGATTTTATACGGGCGATTTGATGAGCCTAAGATATTCTCAGCGTTGACCGCACTTATAAATGCGTACGATGTCGATGTGACAAACATCTGACATTTAATCTGAAACGCTGCTTTAACAGCGCTCGCCTTGCCGAGCAAGTCTGAGTTCGCGGACTCGCCATCTTCCCAGAATTGGTCCCATTTTTCATCAGACTTCCCAATAGAGAAAACGCCGATACCCAAGGCTTCGCGTACGACGATGTCCGAGACAAGCCTGACCTCGGAATCGCTAGCATCACGCCACTTTGGCAGATCTGAATGCAGCAGCTTCCGAATATTATTAAGCTCCCCGCTTGGCAAGCACACAGCTGCAGCGGTGATCCTGTCTGCATTATAGTTCTTCTGGGAAATGCGGCTAGATATGTCAGCGACGATAGTTATCTTCATGACTTGGCCTAAGTGGATGAGATACGTGAGAGCATTTTACATCTTTCACCAAACCAAGTCGCGAAAGCCGGCTCGATCTGACGACAGGATATCGTAAGATATCCTTTGCATTTAAAATTGATTTAGCGGATCTCGATATGCTTCGTCTCGGAGCTCGACATGAGTAGTGATCGTCATCGAATGAACTGGGTCCGCTATCTACCGTCGTCGAAATCCAACGCACACGGATATCATCCGGTGTCGGCTGCATCCAGCAACCGTTCACGGTAGGTTGGTCGCGAACGATCCTGGCGGCGACCTACTCCCCGGCCACACAGCCGTTTCCGGTATCAAGCGTGAGCGCAACCTTTCCGTTTGCGAATGAACCAACGGCGACGGATAATTTCGGACCCGAGGCAGCGTAAGCAGCGTCAGCGATGAAAAGGCCGACGACGGCAATAGCGCTGGCGATCATGATGACAGTAGAGCGGCTCTCAGCGTTCTTGTAAAGACGGATCTCACGCTCTGCTGAGCATTCAAAAGTGGTTTGACGGATGTGGGCGTTAAGTAAGTTATTCTTGATGACTCCTTTATTTGATTAATTTAAATTTGGCGGGTTTCTTGTAGCCTGATGGTATTACGGTCTGATGCATACCATGGTCTCGCATGAAGAGTTCGTGCTTGTGCTTTGACTGCCGATTTCCTCGCAAGAATTCCTCGACCGTTACCTTATGAATGTCGCCTTCTGGGCCGTCGTCGTCACTATATTTCTGAAAAGGCGGCGGGTTCAAAGACGAATATCGCTCAGACATCTCTTGAAGCTTGTCCATTACTTCACATACGTCAGCACTGTTGCTGACATAAATTTCCGAGTCGGGAGATTCAGAGAAAGGCAACAAGTGTTTCGATCGCCGATCTGGTGAAAAAGTCCCGACAATTAAATTTTTATCGTAGGTGTCAACAGCGAGGGTAAGCTTAACGCCGTCAAAATGTGCTGCTTTGGATACGCGCTGCAACAGATCGATGTCTAGTTCTTCAAGCGAAGAAATAGGAATTTGGTCGAAATGATATACAGACTGAACTGTGTAGTAGAAGAATGCTATGTCATCGAATTCGCTGCGCTCCATAATTGACTCCCAAGTTTGTGATATTTTTCATCAGTGTTCACACCGTGTAAACTAATAATAAAACTAATTATGAGTGAATTTCCCAGAAGGGCAGCAACACCGAATTATTTTTGAATTTCGATGCGGAAATCGTTTGGCTCTGCGATACTCGGTGGGTAGTCGAGGTTACATCTTTGAGAAAAAGGGTAGCGGACTACCCAAATAGCACTATTTAAACAAAGATTGAGGAGTGTTGCTATGTCGCAACATCTGTTCGTAGACACTGAATTCACGGGTTTCAAGGATCCGAAACTTATAAGCATCGGGGTTGTTGCGCAGACTGGAGAAGAGTTCTACGCAGAAGTAGAGCATTCAGCCGATGAGTGCAGTGATTTTGTGCGCGCGACGTTCTGCCACTTTTAAATCAAAATAAAATTTATTCTTTGGCGGAGTTAAAAGACGCGCTGTCGTCCTGGATCGATACAGTACGACAGGAGGGGCCAATTTTGATTTGCTACGACTCTGAGTACGATCGCACGATGCTTAGTCAAATTTTTGAGAACGACACGCCAAACGGAATTGTTTTTCGCAATTTGGGCGCGTCGTATGTCAATAAGATCAAAATGTACGAGTGGCGTGTAAAACAGAAGCAACCCGAACATCACGCACTGCATGACGCAAGGGCATTGAAACATGCGTTTCGTGGATGGGTACGAAAAGTAAGTTAAATCAATATTCTTGATAATTCACTTTTTGGGGGCGCGCTGCAGCTGTAACATAGATATATTGAAATCTTGCAGGAGTAGCCATGCCACGTGAAGAATTCTTGGATGAGCTGTCAGACGATTTTCCGTCTCAACGTATCTATGCGTACGATGAGAACTTTCGCTATGAGACGGAGCGACGTTTGCTTATGGACGCCGTACTGGAGGGAACCTTCGAGGAGTACGAGTGCAAAGTCAAAGAAAGCGATTTCGGCTATAAGATTACTGCTGATGCGGATTTCCTTCTTGAAGTCCGGTACAAAGAAGAAAAGTGGCAAAAGAGCTTTCCGTATATCGCGCAAGCTTTTGACATTGCGGAAGCTGCATATCGTTTCTTTGTCGTTGTGCCCCGTGTGCTGGACGAAGGCGAGGTACTGCTGTCTAACGAAGCGAAATTCCCCATCGATCCAGAATCGTACGAGATGCATGATCATTGCCTTGACATTGATAGGCCTAAGCCGGTGGAGCGCATCTACCCGCCGCACCTTCGCCTAAGGGGCGATTTCCTCTCGGCTACTGTCTTTCGGTGCACAGACGGCACCTTCATGCTGAACATCATCCATAGGCGAGCGGGGAAGCATTCTGAGTTACTCGACAAGAATTTCACCGATGATGACTTCGCAGAGGTGATAGCAAACAAGTACCTGGAAGTCTTCGATCAAGAGGCCATCGTGCCGCCAGATGATATGTACGAGTGCGTCTACGCGAAGGTAACGCATTGACCGAGAGGACTTCTATGGGTGCAATCAACGTTCTGGACTTGGAATTGCAGCGGCTCATACATGTGGGGCTGCTGACGAAGGGCATGAACTTTTGCATCCGCCCAAATCCTGCGGTGCTGCTGACTTTCTGTAACCGCCTGGAAGGTCGCACCATGTATGCAGAGATTACGAGTGAACCCATGCGTTCGCCATCGGAAGCCTTCCGGATGGTAATCACTGAGGAGGTCGATGGACAAGAGCCAGAGCTCGTGTCGACGTATCCGCACAGTTCTTTAGAACACCTGCTGCGTGTAGGGAGGGGGGTTCTGTGCTACCACGGCACCGACCGCAAGACGACCAAAAAGGCTGAGAAGGCCGTTGTCACGGTGCGTGTAGATGAGGAGCTACGTCGGGCGTTTGATGCTGCTGTAGAAGCTACAGGCGAGTCACAGGCTGTGGTGATGCGTCAGCTGATGCGCTTCTTCGTCGGAAAAGGACCCGACCCACGCATGATCGGGTAGCGATTACAGTGAATTATAGTCTTCTATAGTCTATTATAGTCATTGCTCAGCAGCAACTGAGCCGCGAGATGGCGCGTGTTCTTGGCAGCGGGTAAGGTAGATCTCCCCGCTGACCAATGTTGTTCCTGGCTTTCCGCAGTGTTCGCAGATCCGGGCAGACATCCCTTCTGCCATCGTGATCATTCCATCCTGTTCTTGGTTGCCACCTTGACCATAGAACGAGAGTTCCCCCCACTTTTCCTTCACCTGGGAGACGACAACTTGCGGTGCGCGGTTGTGGTCCGTCCAGAATTGAAGTCGCTCACACAGAACGTCGAGCAGATCAAACCAACCGTCATTACACATCGTGCGTCGACAGTCGTCGAAGATCTTCGGGTATCGCTGGCATAGCTGATCATCGAGCTCTTTGTTCACGGTTATCCTTTCCGCAATTATGTTCAGGCAGCGGCGAGCAAGAGCTCAGGCGAAATATCCCGTCGTGCGCGACGTTTCCCATATTTGTCGAAGTGAAGATCCTTCGCACGGAGGTGCACATACCTCTTGAGCATCTTCCAGTCTTTATGCCCAGTGAAGACGGCGGCTTCCTGGATCTCATAGCGCAAGATCTCAAACAGCTGCGAGGTTCCTTCATGGCGCAGGTCATGGAAGTGCAAGTCAATAATGCCGAGTTCCTCGCAAGCGCGTGGGAAAATGGTACTGATTGTCGCCGCGCTGTACGGGAAAATCCGGTCGTCGGTCTTAGGCTGTGCTGTCAAGATCTTCCATGCGTCGTCCAAGACCGGTACGACTTGATCATTGCCGATCTTCTCTTTAGGGTCCTTGCGGTCACGTATAATTACCGTCTGATCCTCGTAGTTGACGTCAGCCCAAACGATTCTACAGATCTCAGAAACACGCATTGTTGTGAAGATGGCAAAGTCAATGATGTCCCACATAGGAATTTTCTGCCGCTTCTTGTTACGGAAGAACTTTTTGATGGCCGTAAGTTCTACTTCTGTTGGACGACGATCGCGCTCAGTTGACTTGGTTTTCATACTGATTCTCTTCATGAACTCCTTCACATCGGTGATGGCGTCCATGTTGATCGATTTATTTGTTATGCGGGCATGGCTCAGAACTCCTTTAATGTATCCGATGTCCATCCCGATCGTGACGCCGCCAGCGCCGGCCTCATGACGCGATTTGACGTACTCAATGAGCCGATGAGCAGTTATATTGAGGGCCTTCTCACTACCAAGGGCAAGATGGATTGCTGCCAAAGCAAACCTCTTTGACTCACCGAGCGGTTTGATGAGCGTGATTTCCTTGACGTAATGATCAATCAGGTCGCCAAACGTTTTCTTGGTGAGATTGCCTGGGTCAACGTATCCCGCTGAAGTTACTGACGCTTCATGTTCTTTGAGCCACTTATGAGCCTTCTCCTCGGTCGGGAAAGTCTTCGCTTTGTCGGGAAATCCTGCTACGCGGAAGCGTGCTATGAACTTCTTGCCACGGGGTTTGACGGTGCTCAAGGCAGATCCTTAAATGGGCAGTTGTGTGCCACGTATTGTAGAGGACTGGACCGATTTTGTGCCAATTTTGTGCCAGTAGTGTTGGGAAATATTGGGAACTGATGTGAGCTATTATGAGTGCTGAAAAGAAACAAAAAGCGAATTTCTCCTATGAGAGTGAGGCTGCGACGAGTGTGACGCCAAGTAGGAAACTATCTGTTGCTCCGATGATGGACTGGACCGACCGCCACTGCCGCGTCTTCCACCGCCAGATCACGCGCCACACCTGGCTGTACACCGAGATGGTCACCACCGGCGCCCTGGTCTACGGCGACGTCGAACGCCACCTGCGCTACGACGACGTCGAGCACCCGATCGCCCTGCAGCTGGGCGGCAGCGATCCGGCCGACCTGGCCAAAAGCGCGAAGCTGGGCGAGCAATGGGGCTATGACGAGATCAACCTCAACTGCGGCTGCCCGTCCGAGCGGGTGCAGAAGGGTGCGTTCGGCGCCTGCCTGATGAATGAGCCGCAGCTGGTGGCCGATTGCGTAAAGGCGATGCGTGACGCGGTCTCGATCGACGTCACGGTAAAGCACCGCATCGGCATCGATTACGAAGAGGAATACGGCTTCGTGCGCGATTTCGTCGGCACCATCGCCGATGCCGGCTGCAAGACCTTCATCGTCCACGCCCGCAATGCCGTTCTGAAAGGACTGTCACCGAAGGAAAACCGCGAGATCCCGCCGCTGCGCTACGCCGTCGCCTACCAATTGAAACGCGAGTTCCCTGACCTCGAGATCCTTATCAACGGCGGCATCAAGAGCGACGACGAGATCGCGCTGCACCTGGAGCACGTCGACGGCGTCATGCTGGGCCGCGAGGCCTATCACAACCCCTGGACCATGGCCGACTGGGATCGCCGCTTCTATGGCGACGAGGCTGGTCGCCCGCGCTCGCGGGTCGAGGTGCTGGAAGCGATGATCCCCTATATCGAAGAGCAGCTGCGCCTGTACGGCCCGCTGGGCCTGAAGCTCAACAGCATCACGCGCCATATGCTGGGCCTGATGCAGGGCTTGCCGGGCGCCCGTTCTTTCCGCCAGACCCTGTCCGATTCGAAGAAGCTGGCGCTGGGCGATGCGCGCCTGCTGCTCGAGGCGGCTGCCAGGATGCCAGCCGCAGCCTAGAAGCCGACAATCTATCCAAAAGTAACAAAAGGGCGTGCCAAGGCACGCCTTTTTTTATTTCTTGTCGACAAATCGATACATTTGATTGTCGAAACAACCATATAAGTTTCAAAATTGCTTGCTGTGTGGAAATAGTCGTTCCATAATGCAGACCTGTTCCAATGTTGCACTGTATCAAGCCTGTTGTTGTGCCGAAACAATTCGGTCGAGCAAGAGATTTTCTGAGTAGCGACATGAAATCTTGATTTATCCTGTCGGAAACACTCGAAATCGTGCAGAAACACCGATTTCAGATGCGCTTCGCACGGCGCTTGTCTCTCCGAGCGAGTTTCGATCAATAAAGTTACAGGGAAAACACGAATGAATTTGAACAACATGAAGGTCGGTACCCGTCTGGCCCTCGGTTTCGCACTGATCCTGGTGCTGCTGGTAGCGGTTGCTGTAGTGGGTATCCTGCGCATGGCGCAGATTCAGGATCGCCTTGACCACGTGGTCAGCGTGAGCAATGTGTCGACCGGCCTCGTGATCGAGATGCGCAACAACGTCAACGATCGCCTGCAGTCGCTGCGCGTGTTGACCCTGATGGCCGACCCTGCCGACATGGAACCGGAGATCGCCAAGTTCAAGGAACAGACCGCCCAGTACAACGAAACCCAGCGCAAGCTGACCGCGCTGTTCGCATCGAACGGCAACGACCAGGAAAAGGCGCTGCTGGCCCAGATCAAGGAACACGAAACCGCCGCCATGCCGGCGATCGCCCGCGCCACCGAACTCTATCTGGCCGCCAACGCCATGGACGCCACCCGCGTCATGGTGCGCGAAGTGCGTCCGGTGCAGCGCAAGTGGACCGAAGCCCTGAACGCGCTGGCCGCGCAGGAAGATAAGCAGAACGCCCAGACCAAGGCCGATGCCGAAGCTGCGTTCGACAATGCCCGTAACTTCATGCTGGTCCTGCTGGCCCTGGCCGTGGTGCTGGGTGTGGCGGCCGCTGTCGTGATTACCCGCAGCCTGCTCAAGCAGCTCGGCGGCGAGCCTGGCTACACCGCCAAGATCGCCGGCAGCATCGCCCACGGCGACCTGTCGATCGCCATCGACACCAAGGAATCGGACCGCGGCAGCCTGCTGGTCGAAATGAAAGAAATGCGCAACAGCCTGGTGGACATCGTGGCCCAGGTGCGCCGCGGCACCGAAACCATCGGCACCGCCTCGCGTGAAATCGCCGCCGGCAATATCGACCTGTCCTCGCGTACCGAACTGCAGGCCAGCTCGCTGGAGAAGACCGCTTCGGCGATGGAACAGCTGACCTCGACCGTCAAGCAGAACGCCGACAATGCCCGTGAAGCCAACGCGCTGGCCGCAGCCGCTTCGGACGTCGCCAGCAAGGGTGGCGAGGTGGTGTCGCAAGTGGTGGGCACCATGGGTGAGATCAATGGCTCGGCCCGCAAGATCGCCGACATCATCGGCGTGATCGACGGCATCGCCTTCCAGACCAATATCCTGGCGCTGAACGCGGCAGTCGAAGCAGCCCGTGCCGGCGAACAGGGCCGCGGCTTCGCGGTCGTTGCCTCCGAAGTGCGTAACCTGGCCCAGCGTTCGGCTGCTGCAGCCAAAGAGATCAAGACCCTGATCGACGATTCGGTGTCGAAAGTCGATCGCGGCAGCAAACTGGTCGGCCAGGCCGGCGTGACGATGGATGAAGTGGTGTCCAGCGTCAAGCGCGTGACCGACATCATGAGCGAGATCGCCAACGCCAGCGCCGAACAGAGCGCCGGCATCGCCCAGGTCAACACCTCGATCATCGAGATGGATGGCATGACCCAGCAAAACGCCGCGCTGGTGGAAGAAGCCGCCGCGGCCGCCCAGAGCCTGCAAGACCAGGCCGGCGAACTGGCCCGCGTGGTCAGCATCTTCAAGCTGGAAGAGGGCGAGCAGTTCCAATTCGAGGCGCAGGCGCCAGTCGCGACCACCACCGCGGTGGTGGTCCGTCCAGCCGCCAAGCGCTCCGCACCGCCGGCTCCTAAAAAGCCGGCCGCCGCCAGCGCCGCGGTGAATCCGGATGAGGCGGAAGTTGCGCCGAAGCCGAAAAAGGCAGCTGCCACCGTCGGCAACGACGAGTGGGAAGAATTCTAAGTACTTATTACTAGCAGTCATGCGCCGGCCAGTCGGGCGGCGCGCAGTACGCATCACGACATTTAACTCTTAAAAACCTTATTTGGGGAAATCATGAAAAACCTGTCCGCCAAGCTGTTCGTTGCACTGACCCTTACCGCTGCCGCCAGCGCCAGCTTCGCCGCCGAAACCGCGGCGTCGTTCGATCCGAAGAAGTGCACCATCGAATATCCGAAGGCATCGCTGATGAACGAAGAGCAGGGCACGACCTCGGCATCGTTCCTTGTCAACGCGGACGGCACCGTGGCAGAATCGAAGATCGACAAGTCGAGCGGCTTCAAGAACCTGGACCGCGCACTGGTCAAGGGCCTGACCTCGTGCAAGTTCAAGCCGGGCACCAAGGATGGCGCGCCAGCCCAGACCTGGACCAAGGTCGACTACGCCTTCAAGCTGGACTAATACCTTCCCCTTTACACAGCCGGCTTCCACAGCCGGCTGTGTTTTTGCAGCGCCCGCTTTTCTCCTCCCTCCGCTTTTCCCCTTCGCTGTTACAAGTTTGTAGCGGCATGTATCGGCTGTAAAGACTTCCTTCAGTTCATCTTTTTGGCGCCCCGTTTGGCTATAGTGGTCTCACACCAACCGAAACGGAGAGCACCATGAAAACCATCCTCGCTACCGCCGCCGCCATCCTGATCGGCAGTGCAGCATTCGCACCAGTGCAGGCCCAGGCCGCTCATCCGCGGGCCGACGTGATCGTCATCAAGAAGGCGCCACCGGCGCCTCGCCGCGAAGCCGTGCCGGCCGCACGCCGCGGCTTTGAATGGGTGTCGGGTTACTGGGACTGGAACGGCCGCCGTCACGACTGGGTCGCCGGCCACTGGGAGAAAGTGCGTCCCGGCTATGCCTACCAGCGCGCGCAATGGCGCCAGGACCGCAATGGCTGGCATCTCGAGCGCGGCGGCTGGCACCAGTCGCGCCAGGTGGCCGCGTACCGCAACCGTGACCGCGATCGCGACGGCGTCCCGAATCGCCACGACGCCCGCCCAAACAATCCTTACCGCTATTGATCGCGGCAGGCCAGCGGCTCAGGGTGCGGCGAGATCGCCACCGCACACCTGGTTGCGGCCCGACTGCTTGGCTTGATAGAGCAGGGCGTCGGCCCGTTCCACCAGCGCGGTGGCGCTGTCCGCCGCCGTCGCGGCACTGCTGGTGTACACGCCGGCGCTGATCGTCACGATGCCGGCGCCGTTGCCGGCATGCGGGATGTCGAGCGCCATCACCGCCTGGCGGAAGCGCTCGGCCACCATCCTGGCGCCGGCCGGATCGGTATCCGGCAGCAGGGCCACGAATTCTTCCCCACCATAACGCGCGGCGAGGTCGGCCGGCCGCACCAGGCTGTCCTTCAAGGCCTGCGCCACCTGGCGCAGGCAGGCGTCGCCGGCCACGTGGCCGTAGGTGTCGTTGTAGCGCTTGAAGTAATCGACGTCGAACATCAGCAGCGACAGCGGCGCGCCGCTTCGGCTCGTGCGCGCGAACTCCACGTCCAGGGCTTCCTCGAAGCGGCGCCGGTTGGCGATGCCGGTCAGGCCGTCATGGTCGGCCAGGACCGTCAGCGCACGGTTATGCTCCTGCAGCAGTTCGCGCGCCTGCACCAGCTCGTGCTCGAGATGGTCGCGGATCACGATCTGGCGCACCAGGCGCCGGCCGAAATACAGCAGCAATGCAATGGCGACCAGGGTGATCAGGGCCTGGCCGAGCATCGACTTCAGCCATTTTTCCAGGATCGCGTGCTTGCTCTGCGCGGTGGCGACGATCAGCGGATAGGTTTCCAGGTGGCGGTAGCTGTACAGCCTTTCGATGCCGTCGATCTTCGAGCGCAGCATGGCGGTGCCGGCCGGTCCCAGGCTGCGGTACATCTTATGAACCGGGCCGTTGCTGATATCGGTTCCGATCAGCTTTTCGTTGTGCGGCAGGCGGTAGACCAGGGTGCCATCGTCCAGGGTCAGCATGATCACGCCATTGCTGCCCACGTCAAAGGTCTTGTACAGGGTGGAGAAGTAATCGATGCGGATCGTGCCAAGCGCGACGCCGCCGAAGGTGCCGTCCGGATTATTGAGGCGGCGCGAGACCGGCAGCACCCACTCGCCATTGGAGCGGCTGCGTACCGGCTTGCCGACGTGGACGAAACGATCGGGATTCCTGACGTGGTACTGGAAGTATTCGCGGTCGTCGACCGTGTACAGTGGGATGCGATCCTGCGAAGTCATCAGCCAGTGGCCGTCAGGACCGAACACGAACAGGCCGTGCAGCTCGTCGACCTCGGTCACCATATTTTTAAGATGTAATTGCAGGCGCGGGCGACCCGCGCCCTTCATGCCATCGGTCTCGACCCGCTCGACCACGCCGGCCAGTACCGTGTCGACCACCCGCACCGCGCTTTCGGCCTGCGCCGCCAGCGCATGCGACATATTCGTGGTGGCCACCGCCACCTCGGCCAGTCGCTCCTTGCGCGCGCGCCAGCCGTCTGAAACCTGTATGGTCAGCAACAGCAGGCACAGGGCGACCACGAACAGCACGGCATTGCGGACGGCGGGGCGTTTTTCGGCGGTCAGGCGGGAGATTTCGGGGGCGGTACGCTTATCTGGCATAAATCGGGGAGCCGCCGTTGCACGATGTCCGGCTTGGGACATCGAAAACAGCGACAAAATTTCTTTGCGGAAAACTCACCAATTGTCGCACATCAAGCGTTATCTGGCCGCTAAGTTGGCGCTTTTTACATCTGTGTCCTGGTTTTGACCCCAAATGTAAAGCTGGCTCAGGCTACGCGCAGGCCGAGCTCGCCGACCAGCTCAGCGGCCTGGCGCGGTGTGATCCAGGCGCCCTTGAACAGCCTGACGTCGGCCAGGGTGATGCCGCCCAGGTCGGCTTCACGCAGGTCGGCGTTGTCGAAGCGCGCCTGTTTGAGGTTGGCGCCGCGCAGGCTACCGCCCTCGAACACGGCATCGCGAAAATCGCAGGCGGCCAGGTCGGCATCGCCGAAGTCGAGTTGGATGAGTTTGGCCTTGCGGAACGACATGCGACGCAGGTCGGCGCCGACCAGCAGGCAATCCTCGAACTCCAGGCCAAGGTGGGCTGCTTCTTCGAAGTTGGCGCCGGTCAGCTTGCAGCCTTTGAAGGCAAGCGAGGCCAAGTGGGCGCGGCGCCAGCTGCTGTTGTTCAGGTCGCAGCTCTGGAAGCGGGCGTCGGTCAGGTCGGCGGCTTCGAAGTCGCCCTGGCGGCCGCGGCAGCGTTGCCAGGTGGTCTGGCCCAGCTTGGCGGCGTAGAACGAGGTCTCGGCGATGCTGCAGCTGCTAAAGGTGCAGTTGCGCAGGTCGAGGCGCGACAGGTCGGCGCCGTCGAGGTCGCATTCCTGGAAGACGAGTGGGGCGTGGGGCAATGCCGCTTCGACGTCCGCGCGGGAGAGGGTTTGTCCGGTGATGTGCATGCGGCTCCTTCGGAAAACAAAAAAGGCCACGTGCCGAAGCAGGTGACCTTTTTTGCTGAATACTTGGGGTGGCTGATGGGGCTCGAACCCACGACAACAGGAATCACAATCCTGGACTCTACCAGCTGAGCTACAGCCACCACTGAACTACATTACTGCTTGTTTTGCTACTTACTGTCTCGTCATTGCCGAGGCAGAGCATGATTATATAGCCTCGCAAAAAAAGTGGCAACTTTAAATCATTCGACCGTTTTGCCAGTCACGGGGGACCGCGATCTGCGCCTCATGCACCGGCGGATCGATGCCCAGCAGGCTGCGAAACGCCGCCGTCAGCGCTGTCGCGCTGGCGCTGGTGTAGCCGGTCAGGCTGGCGGCGAAGTTGCCCGACGCGCCTGGAGCGCGCAGCAGCCCCCCGGCGACCAGCAGGCGCGCGAGCTGGCGCGCCACGGCGTCGCCGGTATCGACCAGGGCCACGTCCGGCCGGCCGGCGTTCTTCAGCAGGCGCTCGATCGAGGAGCGTACCAGCGGATAATGGGTGCAGCCCAGCACCAGGGTGTCGGCGCCCTGGGTGAGCAGCGGCATGATGAAGCGTTCCAGCATCGCGCTGGTAGCGCTGGAATCGAGTTCGCCGAACTCGATCTGGTCGGCCAGGCCGACGCAGGGTTGCAGCAGGAACTCGGCGCCGGAATCGAGGTGGACCTGGTCGCGCAGTTGCAGGAACTTGGCGCCGCGCAGGGTGCGCTCGGTGGCCAGCACGCCGACTTTACCCGTGCGGGTGAGGGCGGCGGCGGGTTTGAGGCCGGGTTCGACGCCGACGATGGGCAGGCCGGGGTGGACCGCGCGCAGTTCGCGCACGGCGGCCACGGTGGCGGTGTTACAGGCGACCACCAGTGCTTTCGCGCCTTGCGCCAATAGAAAATCGCCGATCGCCAGCACGCGTTCGACGACGATGGCTTCGGGTTTGTCGCCGTAGGGGGCAAAGCCGGTATCGGCCAGGTAGAGCAGATGTTCGTGCGGCAGCTGCGCCTGGATGTGGCGCAGCACCGAGAGGCCGCCGACGCCCGAGTCGAAGATGCCAACCGGAGCGTCGGGGAGGGTCATGATTCTACTGGAATCAAGCGACGGTGACCGGCACGCCTTTCAGCGATTCGATCTTGGCCGACCATTCTTTCGGGCCGGTGTTGTGGACCGAGGTGCCGGTCGAATCGACGGCGACGGTGACCGGCATGTCGGTCACGTCGAACTCGTAGATCGCTTCCATGCCCAGGTCTTCGAAGCCGACGACTTTTGCGGACTTGATCGCCTTCGACACCAGGTAGGCCGAGCCGCCGACCGCCATCAGGTAGGCCGACTTGTGCTTCTGGATCGATTCGATCGCCGCCGGGCCGCGCTCGGCCTTGCCGATCATCGAGATCAGGCCGGTCTTCTCCAGCATCATGTCGGTGAACTTGTCCATGCGGGTGGCGGTGGTGGGACCGGCCGGGCCGACCACTTCGCTGCCGACCGGATCGACCGGGCCGACGTAATAGATCACGCGGTTGGTGAAGTCCACCGGCAGCGATTCGCCCTTGGCCAGCATGTCCTGGATGCGCTTGTGCGCGGCGTCGCGGCCGGTGAGCATCTTGCCGTTCAGGAGCAGGGTCTGGCCCGGTTTCCACGAGGCGACTTCTTCTTTCGTCAGCGTGTTGAGGTCGACGCGCTTCGATTTCTCGGTGTCCGGCGTCCAGTTCACGTCAGGCCAGGTCGACAGCGCAGGCGGTTCGATATAGGCAGGGCCGGAGCCGTCCAGCACGAAGTGGGCGTGGCGGGTGGCGGCGCAGTTCGGGATCATCGCCACCGGCTTCGAGGCCGCGTGGGTCGGGTACATATTGATCTTCACGTCCAGCACGGTGGTCAGGCCGCCCAGACCCTGGGCGCCGATGCCCAGCGCGTTGATCTTGTCGCACAGCTCGATGCGCAGCTCTTCGAGCTTGTTGTTCGGGCCGCGCTGGCGCAGCTCGTACATGTCGATGTCTTCCATCAGCGACTCTTTCGCCATCAGCATCGCCTTCTCGGCGGTGCCGCCGATGCCGATGCCGAGCATGCCCGGCGGGCACCAGCCGGCGCCCATCAACGGCACCGTCTTGAGCACCCAGTCGACCAGCGAGTCGGACGGGTTGAGCATGACGAACTTGGTCTTGTTTTCCGAGCCGCCGCCCTTGGCTGCCACCTTGACGTCGACGGTGTCGCCTTCGACCAGCTCCATGTGGACCACGGCCGGGGTGTTGTCCTTGGTGTTCTTGCGCTCGAAGTGCGGGTCGGCCACGATCGAGGCGCGCAGCTTGTTGTCGGCGAAGTTGTACGCGCGGCGCACGCCTTCGTTGACGGCGTCGGTCACCGAACCCGTGAAGCCCTCGAAGCGCACGCCCATGCCGATCTTGAGGAACACGTTGACGATGCCGGTGTCCTGGCAGATCGGGCGCTTGCCTTCGGCGCACATGCGCGAATTGGTCAGGATCTGGGCGATCGCGTCCTTCGCGGCCGGGCTCTGCTCGCTTTCATACGCGCGCGCCAGGTGCTGGATGTAATCGGCCGGGTGGTAATAGCTGATGTACTGCAGTGCTGCCGCGACCGATTCAATCAGGTCGTCTTGGGTAATCACGGTTGCCATGTTCGCTCTCGTTCAGGAGTACCAGGAATGTAATAGTTTTAGTGTTTGCCGTTGTGAGTCGTCATCACGATACGGTCGGTATAGGCGATCGCCATGGCCGACAGCAGGAACGCGAAGTGGATCACGGTCTGGAACAGCAGCGTCTTCTCGTCATACGACGCGGCGTTGATGAAAGTCTTCAGCAAATGGATCGACGAGATGCCGATGATCGCCATGGCCAGCTTGGTTTTCAGGACCGAGGCGTTCACGTGCGACAGCCACTCTGGCTGGTCCGGGTGGCCCTCCAGGTGCATGCGCGAGACAAAGGTTTCGTAACCGCCGATGATCACCATGATCAGGAGGTTCGAAATCATGACCACATCGATCAGGCCCAGTACCACCAGCATGATGATGGTTTCGGTCAGGCGGGTAGGGCGCACCGAATTGGGCACGCTGACGGCATCGATGATGTGCTTGAGCGAATCGGCGTTGCCCATGGCGGCGCCGATCAGGTCGACGAGTTCGACCCAGAAGTGGAATACGTACACGCATTGCGCCAGGATCAGACCCAGGTACAGCGGCAGTTGCAGCCAGCGGCTGGCGAAAATCAGGTTGTTCAGAGGGGTCAGCTTGCGGACAGGCTGGTTGAGCGGCAGGTCGGACATCGGGATGAAACTCCAGGGGGATGCGAAAAAAATTCAGCTCGGCATTTTACACCGGCGCCGTTGGATGGGTGTGGCACGCGCTGGCACACGAGGCCCGCTTGCACGCTTTACAACGGCTGGCGTTAGAATAAGGGCACACAAGAGCGGGCAAGGCAGTCAATACGCACCCGCCGCAGGGGTTTCCATGTAAGGGCTCAGTAAGCGAGCCCCCCTATGGTATCTGGCATAACCTACTACATTAATATGGAGACTAGTATGGCCGAGAACGAGACCACCCAAGAGCAAACCCAGGGCCTGCAGGAGCACCGCGTGTTCCAGCCGCCGAAGGAGTTTGCCGACAAAGCCACCATCAGCGGCATGGCCGCCTACGAAAAACTGTGCGCCGAGGCCGCCAGCGACTACGAGGGCTTCTGGGCCCGGCTGGCGCGCGAGAACCTCGACTGGCACAAGCCGTTCACCTCGACCCTCGACGAATCGAATGCGCCGTTCTATCAATGGTTCGCCGACGGCCAGCTGAACGCCTCGTACAACTGCCTCGACCGCAACCTGGAAAACGGCAACGCCGACAAGACCGCCATCATCTTCGAGGCGGACGACGGCGCGGTAACCAAAGTCACCTACCGCGAGCTGCACGAGCGCGTCTGCAAGTTCGCTAACGGGCTCAAATCGCGCGGCATCAAAAAGGGCGACCGCGTCGTCATCTATATGTCGATGTCGGTCGAAGGCGTGACCGCGATGCAGGCCTGCGCCCGCATCGGCGCCACCCACTCGGTGGTGTTCGGCGGCTTCTCCGCCAAGTCGCTGCAGGAACGCATCATCGACGCCGGCGCCGTGGCCGTCATCACGGCCGACGAACAGCAGCGCGGCGGCAAATCGCTGCCGCTTAAGGCCATCGTCGACGAGGCACTGAGCCTGGGCGGCTGCGACACCGTCAAGGACGTCATCCTCTACAAGCGCACTGGCGGCAACATCAACTTCAAGGAAGGCCGTGACCTGTGGCTGCACGAGCTGGTGCAGGACCAGTCGGCCGAGTGCGCGCCTGAATGGGTCGATGCGGAACATCCGCTGTTCATCCTCTACACGTCCGGCTCGACCGGCACCCCGAAAGGCGTGCAGCACTCGACCGGCGGCTACCTGCTGTGGGCCGCGCTGACGATGAAGTGGACCTTCGACCTGAAACCCGAAGACGTCTACTGGTGCACCGCCGACATCGGCTGGATCACCGGCCACACCTATATCGCCTACGGCCCGCTGGCCGTCGGCGGCACGCAAGTCGTGTTCGAAGGCGTGCCGACCTTCCCGAACGCCGGCCGCTTCTGGCAGACCGTCGAGAAGCACAAGGTCAGCATCTTCTACACGGCGCCGACCGCGATCCGTTCGCTGATCAAGGCCTCGGACCTGGACGAGAAGGTGCATCCGAAGAACTCCGACCTGTCCAGCCTGCGCCTGCTCGGCTCGGTCGGCGAGCCGATCAATCCGGAAGCCTGGATGTGGTACTACCGCAATGTGGGCCAGGAACGCTGCCCGATCGTGGACACCTTCTGGCAGACCGAGACTGGCGGCCACATGATCACCCCGCTGCCGGGTGCGACCCCGATGGTGCCGGGTTCGTGCACCTTGCCGCTGCCGGGCATCATGGCCGCGATCGTGGACGAGGCCGGCGCCGACGTGCCGAACGGGCAGGGCGGCATCCTGGTCGTCAAGCGCCCATGGCCGTCGATGATCCGCACGATCTGGAACAACCCGGACCGCTTCCGCACCAGCTACTTCCCGGACGAACTGGGCGGTAAGTACTATCTGGCCGGCGACGGCGCGATCCGCAACAAGGACACCGCCAACTTTACTATTACCGGCCGCATCGATGACGTGCTGAACGTGTCGGGCCACCGCATGGGCACGATGGAGATCGAATCGGCGCTGGTGGCCAATCCGATCGTGGCCGAGGCGGCGGTGGTGGGTCGTCCGGACGAGACCACGGGCGAGTCGATCTGCGCCTTCGTCGTGCTCAAGCAGGCGCGTCCGACTGGCGAGGAAGCGAAAAAGCTGGCCAACGAGTTGCGCGCCTGGGTGGGCAAGGAGATCGGTCCGATCGCCAAGCCGAAAGAGATCCGTTTTGGCGACAATCTGCCGAAGACCCGCTCCGGCAAGATCATGCGCCGCCTGCTGCGCGTGCTGGCCAAGGGCGAGAACATCACGCAAGACGTTTCGACGCTCGAGAATCCGGCCATCCTGGAGCAGTTGAAGGAATCGGCTTGAGCTACAATCACTGAGCAACCTGCCTGCGGCGGCCCACAAGGCTGACGTAAGGCTTGCCCGCCTACTCGGGAGAGGGGCGGGCATTTTTTTTGTTGGATGAAGTGGTGATGTTGGGGACTACACCGGAAACGTGTGCCAATCATAGGGTAGACGGCTCCGCCGTCCACGCGTTCAGCAAGGTATCCTCCTTGCAGTCCTTGTACTGCTGGGAATACTTGCTATAATAGGCGGCTTCGTGGGATTCCCACGTCGACCCATCAGGAGAGATGGATGAGTGGTTTAAGTCGCACGCCTGGAAAGCGTGTGTAGGTTCATAGCCTACCGGGGGTTCGAATCCCCCTCTCTCCGCCAGAATACAAAAAGCCCCTCTGCAGGGGCTTTTTTATTTTATCCCATCCCTATTCGCCGTATCTTGGTGGGG
The DNA here is from genome assembly GCF_008014745.1 of Massilia arenae. GTDB lineage: Bacteria > Pseudomonadota > Gammaproteobacteria > Burkholderiales > Burkholderiaceae_D > Telluria > Telluria arenae. The sequence continues at coordinate 33,618 of NZ_VPFD01000014.1, read as the reverse complement.
CGGGTCTTTAGTAGTCGAGTACGTTGGGTGATGGTTAGCGTTCTCCTGTACCGATTGCTTACGCCCATCAGTAACTCTGTCTGATGCGCATGGCTGAACTGCTCAAGCCGAGACAATGCTTCTGCTAAGTCTATACGGGAGTAGCCGTAGTGCGACCTTATGCCTACGCTGTGACTACCAGAGAACGTTAATCCATCTCGCAGCAGAATCAACGGGCCATCATAGCGATTGTCACTCGTAGACGTCCTGAAGCGACCGAGATACCGAATGTAGAGTTTTCCTGTCCATTCTGGACGCCTCATGAATTCGTCACGTGCCCACGAAGCCTCTTCGTAAGACACATTGGCAAGCAGTATTTCGCCTGACGACTTGCTTAGATCACACAGCTGATCACGGCCAAACAAGGCGTGGGCGTCGAGGCCAAAATGAATCGCAGCACAGGCAAGTGGCTGATCACGGCTGCGCCCTTCGGCAAAACTGTCGATATTTTTTAGTAGCCATTCAACAGAATCGGTTAGGAAGTGCTTGCTGTTGTCATCAATAAAATGGATCTTTGGTCTGCCTCGATTACTTAAACCGAGATTTCCGCCGTCGTAGTGTAATGGCAGGCGTAGCGTCAAGTCGCCATCGATCAAAACAGCTGAGGAAAGCGAGGCACTCCTGTTGCATGCTTCAGTTGTTTCTTGATGTGCAGAGTCCTGAGACTCGCCCTTGATGCCATCGATCTGCAGATAAACGTCCGTCGCCATGTGCTCCTCCTTGCCGATGAAGGACGCAATTGTCACGGTGTATGTCGCCCAGTATGTTGACCTCGACTAAATGCGATCCATCGCTCGGCTACGCGAAAGTCAATATTGCCCGCAGAGAATTGTTACCGACTGACTTTAAGAGTTGTCAATTTGTATTTGAACAGCCTCGACCGTGTTAATGTAGAAAGCATAAGCCCACCTCCCTAAACATATTTCATCCTAGCGATGCTCCATTGAAACATGTGAGCCGCTAGCGCCCATATCGACATGAATCTATTCCCGAGAAAATCGCGCTTCACGATCGGTGATAATTCATTTGCCGCGCCGCATTTGCCGATCGCCGCCGCCAATCAGCCGACCAGATTACTGCTCGTGGATGACGAACCACGCATGCTCGCCTCGCTGCGCGAGTTGCTCAGCCACCGTCATTTCGACATCGATACGGCAAGCTCCGGCGCCGGCGCACTGGCATGCCTGTCCGATACCCGCTATGACCTGGTCCTGCTGGACCTCAGCCTGGAAGACATGGATGGCCGCCATGTCATGGACTTTATCAACCACCACTGCATCGAGACCGATGTCATCGTCATCAGTGGAAACGTCCAGATCGACGCCGCGATCGGCGCAATGCGGCGCGGTGCGCACGACTTCCTGCGTAAGCCATTCAGCCAGCAGGACTTGTTCAAGACAATCGACCACGTCCTGACCCAGCGCCGGCTCCGGCAAAGCAACCGCGACATCGCCTATCAGCTCGAGCTCTCGGAGCGCACCTACCGCTACCTGGTCGATACCTCGCCGGATCTCATCTATATGGTCGAGCCCGAGGGACGATTCACCTTCGTGAACAATCGGGCCTGCCAGATGCTGGGTTACGATCGCCGCGAACTGATTGGCCAGCATTATTCGGTGCTCGTGCACCAGGAAGACTTTGCCCGCGCGCGCTATGCATTCAACGAGCGGCGCTCCGGCGACCGGGCATCGCGCGACGTCGAACTGCGCATGACCTGCCGCTCCAACCCGACCCTGTCGGAAAACCTCGACAATGCATCGATTACCGTGTCGCTCAACGCAGTCGGCATGCACCTGGACCATGCGCAGCCGGGCGGATCGAAATACATGGGCACCTATGGAATCGCACGCGATATCACGGCGCGCAAGCAGGCCGAAGCCATCATCCTTCACCAGGCCTACCACGACGTCCTGACCAATCTGCCGAACCGCCTGTTATTCAAGGACCGCCTCGGACAGGCGATCATCCAGTCCAGGCGCAACCTGACCGAACTGGCGGCGATGTTCATCGATCTCGACCGGTTCAAGCTGGTCAACGACACGCTCGGTCACGACAAGGGTGATCAACTGCTGCTGCAAGTGACCACGCGGCTAAAAGGCTGCCTGCGCAAGGGCGATACACTCGCGCGCCAGGGTGGCGACGAATTCACCGTGGTCCTTCCCGACCTGCACACCCGTGATGACGCGCGCGTGGTTGCCGACAAATTCCTGGAATGCCTGAATCTGCCATTCGACCTCGGTGGGAACGAGGTGACGATCTCGGCTTCGATCGGCATCGCGGTATTTCCCCACGATGGCGAAACAATCGATGAATTGATGCGCCGTGCCGACGTCGCCATGTATCACATCAAGGGCCAGGGAAAGAATGGCCAGGCGTTCTATGTCGATACGATGGAACAGGGCGCCTGATCAGCAGTCATCGGGGACCCATGCGACCAGGTCGGTGACACCGATATCGACATTCGACTGCGATAACAGCGTGCTGACCTGGCCGCGGTGATGGGTCTGGTGGTTAAAGAAATGCAGCAGCAGGCTTCCGAATTTCTTCCGGAATGCGCCACGCGAATTCTTGTACGAGACCGGCTGCGCCAGGTCGTCGTCCGATAATTCCGCCGCCAGCGCCTCGATGATCGCATCGAGCCGGGCGCGATGCGCTTGCAGCACCGCGAGATCGTTGCTGTTGATATGTGTCAGTCCGGCAGGCATCGCGATATCCCGCATCGGCTCCAGCGCGCGGAACGTGGTCGGATGCCCCTGGTAGCGCTGCAGCCAGATGGTGTCTCCAGCCACGATGTGATTCAGGGTGCCGAGAATCGAGCCGAAGAATGCTCCCCGATCGGCGCTCACCGCGTCCGCCGGCAAGGTCGCTGCGGCGGCGTACACCTTGGTATTCATCGAAGCGTTGTACGACGCTAATAGAACAATGTCTTCCCGTACTGGCATGCTTGTTGGTGTCCCGGATTGGCCGCGATAAAAAATGGCAGGGAGCGACCATGGCCAGCCACCTTGGATGGCGAGCAACTCAATGCCGCTCCAGCCCCAGCTCCAGCATGTCGCACACTACGAGAATAGCGAAACGAAACCTTGGTTCCGGTCAGGGATCGCCACGGGATATCGACTGACTGTTGTTTTTTTGCAGCCACGCTATCCGTCCAATGAGCTGTGCAATTCGTCTCCCCTAACAGCCTGGCATCCGCTCCTGCAAAACGGAAGTCACCTTTTGCCGTGCTGGGCTTCCATCACGACCTCGTCGAAAGCCTGTATCGCCGGGTTCTTTCGACAGGACATTATGGCCGTACAAGACATTTCCATGCGGCAATTGTAAAAATATTACATTAAGGCAAATTTCATTGTGAATTCAATATTGAATTTCAACAATCGTGAATCTGATAAAATATTCTCAGTGCAATAATTCTTGGTTGTTGTAAATCTTATACGCACACAGCATATCGGCATGGCGCGTTAATTCCTTCCGCCAGCCACCGTCCGGCCCAGAAAACGCCGGCGCTTACTCACCGCCATTCATCATTTTCTGGAGTCCGCGCATGCGCATCAAATCATTCCTGTTGGCCCTGCTGGCCGTCTCGGCACTGAGCACCAATGCCGCCCATGCGAACTTCATCAAGAACGGCAACTTCGACGAAACCACCAACGGCGGCAACAAGCAGCTTGCCGGCGGCACGTCGACGACCCGCGCCGACCGTACCACCCTGAAACACTGGGAAAGTGGCTATGGCGAAGACGGCCGCTACAATTTCGTCCTGAACGGCGACATCGCCCACACCGGCCAATCCGCGATCTCGTTGAGGGACAAGTACGCCGACACCGGCTTGAGCAATGGCTACAGCGCCTCTCCAACCGGCGGCAATTTCTTCGCCTCGGACTGGATGTGGTTCCCTGGCCCGCTCAAGCAACAGGTCAACGGCCTGACGATCGGTGACAGCTATACGCTGACCTTCGATTTCGCGCTGGCCCAGCAGGTCATCGAGAGGGGCCCGAACAACAATAATTTTTGGGAAGTCGATTTCGGCGGCGCCAAGCAGAATTCCGAATTGCTGAGCATCGTGGACAGCGGTTTCAGCGGCTGGAAGACCGCCACCATGACCTTCACGGCAAGCAGCGCCAGCCAATGGCTGAGCTTCATGGTCAACGGCAGCGGCGCCGGCGCGCCGCCGTTCATGCTGCTGGATAACGTCGCCCTGAATGCCGAAGTGCCGGAGCCGGCAACCCTGGGCATGCTGCTGGGCGGCCTCGGCCTGATCGGCTTCACGGCCCGCCGCCGCAACCGTAGCGGCGGCCAGGCCTGATACGCCAATCCACCGGCTGCAGTCCCCTGCAGCCGGACGCCGCCGGCCCTGGCGGCAACTTCCGCATCGCGACACCGCTTCCACCATCGCCGCATCCGCCATGAACGTCACCTCTGCCGAATTCGCCATGACGGCACTGCGCCTTGGCATCTGGCTCGCGCTGTTGACAGCGCTGTTCGTCCCGCTCGAACGCTGGTTCGGCGTGCGCCACGAGCAGCCGAATCCCGAGCTGCGCCACAATCTCGCCTATTACTTCATCAGCAGCCTGGTGCCGGTCCTGGTGCTGACGGTGCCGATGGCACTGCTGGCCTCCGCCGCCCATTACCTGGTGCCGGCCGCGCTCAAGACGGCCGTGGCCGAGCTGCCGCAGGCGCTGCGCATCGGGCTGGCCTTCGTGATCGCGGAAACGGGTTTTTATTGGGGCCATCGCCTCAGCCACGAAATTCCCTGGCTGTGGCGCTTCCACGCGCTGCATCACAGCACCGAGCGCATGCACTTCCTGGCCAATACCCGCAGCCACCCGGTCGATATGGTGATCACCCGGCTGTTCGGCCTGGTGCCGCTGTACGCCATCGGCCTGGCCAGCCCCGGCATGGCCGGCAGCGGCACGCCGGCGCTGCTGATCGCGCTCGGCATCGTGTGGGGTTTCTTCATCCACGCCAATCTGCGCTGGCGCTTCGGGCCACTGGAATGGCTGGTGACGACGCCGGCCTTCCACCACTGGCACCACAGCCGCCACGACCACATCAACAGCAACTACGCTTCCACTTTGCCGTTCCTGGATCGCCTGTTCGGCAGCCACTACCTGCCGAAGCACTGGCCGGCCGAAGTCGGGACCGACACGCCGTGCCCGCCCACGCTGGGTGGCCAGCTGCTCGAGCCGATGCGACCGGCACGCAAGGCGCCGCCGGTCGCCGATTGAGGTCTACACCGGCCTCCCGGCCGCGCGCTCGGCTGCCAGCTTGAACAGCAGCGCGATGGTGGCTACCACCCCGGCCACTGCCACGACGCCGAAGATGCCCTCGATCCCGAAGCGCAACCGCGCCAGCTCCGCTACCAGGAAGGAGCCGGCGATCCCGCCCAGCCGTCCGATGCCCATCATCCAGGCCACGCCGGTGGCGCGGCCGCGGGTGGGGTAGAAGGCCGCCGCCAGCGCCGGCAGCGAAGCCTGCGCGGTGTTCATCGCCAGCCCGGCCCCGAGCACCACCGCCATCAGCAGCGCCAGGTCGTGGGCGCTCTGGCCGATGGCGAAGATGCTGGCCGCCGTCAGCGCGAAGCAGGCCGCGATGATGGCGTTCGCGTTGTAGCGGTCCATCAGCCAGCCGGCCAGCACCGCGCCCACGCCGCCCAGCGGGAACAGGGCCGAGACCAGGGTCGCGTCCTTGGCCGACAGGCCGGCGTCGCGTAGCAGCAGCGGCATCCAGTTGATCAGCGCATAGAAGATCACCAGTCCCATGAAATAGGTCAGCCACAGCATCAGGGTGCCGACCAGGTAGGGTCGTGACAGGATCACCTTCACGCCGCCGCCGGCTTCGGTCACGGGCGCGGCCTCGCGCGTCACGAAGACGCGGGCGTCGTCGGCGGATGGTGAGATGTGGCGCAGGATGGCGCGGATGCGTTCGTGGCCGGCGCCGCGCGCGACCAGGAAGCGCACCGATTCCGGCAACAGCAGGATGATCAACAAGCCAGCCAGCAGCGGCGCCAGGCCGCCCAGCAGCAGCACGCTGCGCCAGCCCCACAGCGGGATCATCCAGGCCGCGAGAAAGCCGCCCAGCGCGGCGCCGAGCGGAAAGCCGCAGAACATCGCATTGGTGAGCAGGGCGCGCTTGCGCTCGGGGCAGAATTCGCTCATCAGGGTCACCGCGTTCGGCATCGCCGCGCCCAGCCCCAGGCCGGTGACGAAGCGCAGGATGGCCAGCTCGGTCAGGCCGCTCGCGAACGACGACCAGGCGCAGGCGGCGCCGAACAGCAGCACCGACGACGCCAGCACCAGCTTGCGGCCGACCCGGTCCGACAACGGCCCGGCCGCCATGGCGCCGGCCGCCAGACCGAACAGCGCGGCGCTCAGCACCGGCGCCAGGGCGGGGCGCGTCACGCCCCAGTCCTGCACCAGCGATGGGGCGATGAAGCCGATCGCCGCGGTGTCGAAGCCGTCCAGCAGCACGATCAAAAAGCACAGGCCGAAGATCAGCCATTGGTAAGAAGAGAAGCGGTGTTCGTTCAGGAAGTCCTGGACGTTGACGGCGCCGTCGGCGCGGTCCTCCTGCTGCATGGTGGGTCTCCGTTATTGTTATCCATGATTGCCTGCGTGCCGGACTCTACACCGAATCGGTCGCCATGGCGATGACTCTCCGCGGTGCGCTAGACTGTCCGCATTCCACCTGTGTACTTGCCGTGAAAGGGCGCCAACATGCCGGATAATCCTGACAAGCCGCCAGGCCCGCTCGCGGGCGTGACCGTCCTCGATCTGACCACCATGCTGGCCGGGCCCTATGCGACCCTGCTGCTGGCGGGGCTGGGCGCGCGGGTCATCAAGATCGAAAACCCGAACAGTCCCGACCCGGCGCGCGGCAACTCGCTGTTCCTGGGCCGCGACGGCGTCAGCGCCACGCCCGAACACGACGACGACCTGTCGCTCGCCATCCTCGACCGCGGCCGCAACAAGGAAGCGGTCACCCTCAACCTGAAGCATCCCGAGGCGCACGCCATCTTCATGGACCTGGTGCGCCGCGCCGACGTGGTGGTGGAGAACTTCAGCCCTGGCGTGACCGGCCGCCTGGGCATCGATTACGCGCGCTGCCGCGAAGTGAACCCGAAGATCGTCTACACCTCGATCAGCGGCTTCGGCCCGGATGCCGATCCGACCCGGAACAAGGCGGTGGACATCGTGATCCAGGCCATGAGTGGCCTGATGATGGCGTCCGGCGCCGAGGGCGAGCCGCCGGTGCGGGTCGGCATTCCCATCGGCGACCAGGCCGCGCCGCTGTTCGCCACGATTGGCACCCTGGCCGCCGTGCTGCGCGCACGCGCGACGGGGCAGGGCCAGCAGGTCGACGTCTCGCTGCTGGGGACCATGAGCGCGCTGGTGGCGGCCGAGCCCTTCGAGATGGAGCGCCGGCTCGGGCATGCCACCCGCTCCGGCAATGTGCTGGCGCGCCTGGCGCCGTCCGGCGTGTTTCCGACGGCCGACGGCCATATCGCGATCAGCGCGCCGAAGGATGTCTTCGCCGCCGGCCTGTTTCGCGCCATGGGCCGTCCGGAGCTGATCCAGGACGAACGCTTCAGTAGCCGCGCGGCGCGGGTGCGCAACCACGCTGTCCTGCACGAGATGGTGGGCGCGTGGACCGGCGCCATGGACGCCGGCGCGGCGGCTGCCCTGCTGACCGAATGCGGAGTGCCCAACGGCCCGGTGCGCGATCCGGCCGATGCGGTGCGCGATCCCGGCCTGCTGGCGCGCGGCGAGACCGCCAGGCTGGAGCACCCGGTGTATGGCGCGGTGGAAGACGTCGTGGCCGGCGGCCTGCCGATCCGCATGTCCGATGCGTTCACGGGCTTCGATAGGCCCGCCGTCACGCTCGGCGCCAGCAATGGCGACGTCTATCGCGGCCTGCTCGGCTACGGCCAGGATGAACTCGAGCGCCTGGCGCGCGAGGGCGTCATCTAGGATGGGCTAACATTGCCGGGTTCACCATATCGATGAAAGGATCCCGATGCGACTCCCGACCCTGTTGACTGCGCTGGCCAGTGCCCTGTCTTTACTTGTTGGCGCCAGCGCCATGGCGCAGCCGGCCGCCCCGGTCACTGTATTGCAGGGCGCCCGCATCATCGATGGCCAGGGTGGGGCGCCGATCGAGAACGGCAGCATCGTGCTCCGCGACGGCCGCATCGAGGCGGTGCAGCCGGGAGGGGCGAAAGCGCCGGCCGGCGCCAGGATCGTCGACCTGCGCGGCAAGACCGTGATGCCGGCCCTGATCGCCGGTCACGCCCACCTGGGCATCACCAACGGCGCCAGGTCGGGCGCGGGCGAGATCAACGAAGCCAACGTCACGCGCCAGCTGCAAAAATATGCGCGCTACGGCGTCGGCACGGTGGCGGTGTTCGGCACCGACCACGACTTCATCTACAAGATGCGCGCCGACCAGCGCGCCGGCAAGCTGGCGCTGCCCACCATCGTCACCGCCGGCCACGGCTTCGGCGTCCCGCATGGCGCGCCGCCGATTGCCATGGGCATGGACCAGGTCTACCGCCCGACCACGATCGAGGCGGTGCGCAAGGATTTCGAGAAGCTGGCCGCGCAGAAGCCCGACCTGGTCAAGATCTGGGTCGACGACTTCGGCGACAGCAAGACGAAAAAGATGGTTCCGGCCCTGTACCGCGAGGTGATCCAGCAGGCGCACAAGAACGGGTTGAAGGTGGTGGCCCACGTCTACTACCTGGAAGACGCCAAGCGCCTGGCGCGCGACGGCGTCGATCTGTTCGGCCACAGCGTGCGCGACAAGCCGGTCGACGCCGAACTGATCGCCCTGATGAAAGAGAAGAATATCGCCTACATCCCGACCCTGCAGCTCGACGAGGCATTCTTCGTGTATGCCGACAAGCCGGAGTGGATGCAGACGCCATTCTTCAAGGGCGCGCTCGACCAGGGCGTGTCGGAATGGCTGGGCGGCCCATCCTACAAGGTCAAGGAAGTGAGCAAGAAAGACCTGGCGATCGCCAAGCAGAACGCGCTGGCGCTGCACAAGGCCGGCATCAAGGTCGGCATGGGTACCGACTCGGGCGCCACGATCCCGCGCATCCAGGGCTTCGCCGAGCACCGCGAGCTCGAACTCCTGACCCAGGCCGGCCTCTCCCCGATGCAGGCGCTGCAGGCCGCGACCTCCGGCAATGCCGCCATCCTGGGCATCGACAAGGAGCGCGGCACGCTTGCCGCCGGCAAGCAGGCCGACGTCCTGGTGCTCGACGCCAATCCGCTGGACGACATCCGCAACACCCGCAAGATCCACGCGCTGTGGCTGCGCGGCGTGCCGGTGGCGCAGTAAGTCGATGTATCGGAACGGCGTCGTTTTTCGGCGCCGTTCCATTACCAATCTCGGTCGATGGCTGCACGATCGCGTACAATTCCCCTTCCTTAACTACAAAACTCTACAATGGAATGGCTAATGGACCCAAATATTTGGGTCGGCTTGCTCACCCTTGTCGTGCTTGAGATCGTCCTCGGCATCGACAACCTGATCTTCATCGCCATCCTGGCGGACAAACTTCCTCCGCATCAGCGCGACAAGGCACGACTCCTCGGCCTGTCGCTCGCCATGATCATGCGCCTTGGCCTCCTCACGATGATCTCGTGGCTGGTCACACTCACCGCACCCCTGTTTTCCATCGCCACCCTGTCGTTCTCGGGACGCGACCTGATCCTGCTGATCGGCGGTATCTTCCTGCTTGCCAAGGCGACCATCGAACTGCACGAGCGCGTCGAAGGCAAGTCGCACGTCCAGAGCGGCAAGCGCGCCTACGCCAGCTTCGCCGCCGTGGTGGCGCAGATCATCGTGCTCGACGCGGTGTTCTCGCTCGATGCCGTGATCACCGCCGTCGGCATGGTCGACGAACTGGGCGTCATGATGGCGGCCGTGATCATCTCGATGGCCGTGATGCTGTTCGCCTCGAAGCCGCTGACGCGCTTCGTCAACGCGCATCCGACCGTCGTCGTGCTGTGCCTGTCCTTCCTGCTGATGATCGGCCTCTCCCTGATCGCCGAAGGCCTGGGCTTCCACATTCCGAAGGGCTATCTGTACGCCGCGATCGGCTTCTCGGTGGTGATCGAGTTCTTCAACCAGCTGGCGCGCCGCAACTTCATCAAGCAAGAGGCGCACATCCCGCTGCGCGACCGCACCGCCGACGCCGTGCTGCGCCTGCTGGGCAGCAAGCGTGGCGCCGACCAGAACGACGAACCGGAAGCCGAGGCGCAAGCCACCGAGGAACCGGCGTTCGAGGACGAAGAGCGTCATATGGTCAGCGGCGTGTTGAGCCTGTCGCAGCGCTCGGTGCGCTCGATCATGACCAACCGCTCGGACATCTCGTGGATCAATATCGAGAATGACGCCGAGAGTATCCGCGCCCAGTTGCTGGCCACGCCGCACGGCTTCTTCCCGGTGTGCCGCGGCCAGCTCGACGAAGTGATCGGCGTAGCGCGCGCCAAGGACCTGATCGCCGACCTGACTCTGCATGGCGCGATCGACGCGGCCCATATCCGCACGCCGATCATCATGCCCGATGGCAGTGGCGTACTGAAGGTGATGGAACGCCTCAAGCGCTCTCACGGCCAGTTGGTGATCATCGCCGACGAATACGGCACCCTGCAGGGCCTGGTGACGCCGATCGACATCCTGGAAGCGATCGCCGGCGAGTTCCCCGACGAAGACGAGCAGCCGGTGGTGCAAGATCTTGGCCCGGGCCGCTGGCGCGTCAACGGCAGCGCCGACCTGCACTACCTTGAGCAGGTGCTCGAGGTGGACGCCCTGGTGGGCGACACCGACGACTACACTTCGCTGGCAGGCCTGATGCTGGAACGCTTCGGCACCTTGCCGAAGGTCGGCGACGCGGTCGAGATCGAGGGCTTCCGGTTCGAGGTGGAGCAGGTGCTGGAGCGCCGCATCTCGACCGTGATCGTGACCCGCATCGATGACGAATTTGCGCAGCCGCTCCAGAAGGGTTGAGCGGACGCGGCTCTTGACTGGAGAATGACATGAAGCAGCTGGAACGCGGCGAGCGCCTGCCCCTGGCGCAATCGGCTCCCGACGGCGTCCTGCAGGCCGGCCTGTCGGCGCAGGGCCTGGCGCTAGATTTTGCCTGCTTTGCGCTCGACGCCGGCGGCAAGCTGGCCGACGAGCGCTACATGACCTTCTTCAACCAGCCGGCGACGCCTTGCGGCGCTGTTGCCGTCGACGCCGGGGGCTTTCGCTTCCGGCTCGCCAGCCTGCCGGCCTGGGTAGAACGGCTCAGCATCGTGGCCAGCACCGACGGCGGCGCGCTCATGTCGCAACTGCAGGCGGGTAGCCTGCGCCTCGTCGGCCCTCAGGGCGAATTCGCGCGCTTCGACTTCAGTGGCCGCGATTTCGCCGCCGAGAAGGCGGTCATGCTGGGCGAGCTGTATCGCAAGGACGGCGGCTGGCGCTTCATGGCCGTCGGCCAGGGCTTTAACGGCGGACTGGACTCGCTGGTGCGGCATTTCGGCGGCGCGGTGGCCGATGCGCCGCCATCGCCGCCTGCGCGGCTTGCGCAACCTGCGCCTGCCGCACCGCGCGCCGCCGCGGTCGACCTGGAAAAGCGCGTCGCGCAATCCGCGCCGCAGCTGGTCAACCTGGTCAAGTCGGCGACGGTGTCGCTCGAGAAGGCCGGCCTGGCGCAGCACCGGGCCAAGGTCTGCCTGGTGCTGGATATCTCGGGGTCGATGAGCGCCTTGTACCGCAAGGGCCTGGTGCAGCAGTTCGCCGAGCGCATCCTGGCGCTGGGCTGCCGCTTCGACGACGACGGCGAGATCGACGTCTTCCTGTTCGGCCGCAACGTGCACCGCGGCGCCCCGATGGGCCTCTCGAACTGGTCGAACTACATCGAGCGCATCATCGACAAGCATCCGCTCGAGGGCGATACCCGCTACGGCGCCGCGCTCGAGGCGGTGCGCCGGCATTACTTCCCGGACGGCGGGGGCGGCGAGCGCAGGGCCGCGGTCAAGGCCGAGGTGCCGGTGTACGTGATGTTCGTGACCGATGGCTCGACCTCGGACAAGCCGCTGACCGAGCGCCAGCTGCGCTGGGCCAGCCGCGAACCGATCTTCTGGCAGTTCATGGGCATCGGCAAGGGCCGCAAGTCGAAAGCCAGGGCCCTGGCCAACTTCGCCGATTCGGACTTTCCCTTCCTGGAAAAGCTGGACGAACTCGATGGCCGCCTGATCGACAACGCCGACTTCTTCTCGGTGGCCTCGCCCGACGAGCATTCCGACGGCGCGTTGTACGACCTCCTGATGAACGAATACCCGCAATGGGTAAAAGAGGCGCGCCAGCGCGGCCTGATCGCTTGATGATGTAGGCGAAGAAGGGTAAATACGGGCATAAATACCGCTCTTCTCATCGATTTGAACCCATCCGGCAACCGTTATTCTCTCTGCAATATCAGGACTTCCACTGTCCTGGTCAACACAACAACAGGGAGAATGCCGTGTTCGAAGGATTCATCCAGCTCAGCCCCACGGGCGTCGCGCTGACCATGGCGGGGTCGTACATCATGACCGTCTTCGCCAGCGAGCTGTATCTGCACCGCTCGCGCAGCCACCGCGCCGTAACCTTCCATCCGATCCTGTGCCAGCTGTTTCGCATGTGGATCTGGCTGACCACCTACGGCGTCACCGCCAAGACCTGGGTCGCGGTGCATCGCAAGCACCACGCCAAGTGCGATACCGAGGAAGATCCGCACAGCCCGCGCATCCACGGCCTCTGGACCATCCTGGGCAAGGGCACGCTCCTGTACCGCAAGGCGGCGCGCGACGCCGACCTGGTGAAAGCCTATGGCATCGGCATCAAGGAAGACTGGATGGACGAGCACCTGTATACCAGGCACCGCTTCCGTGGCGCGCTGTTCTTCCTCGCGGTGGAACTGCTGGTGTTCGGCGCTGCGCACGGTGTCCTGATCTGGCTGTTCCAGCTGTCGATCCTGCCGTTCTGGGCGTCGGGCTTCATCAACGGCATCTTCCACGTGGTCGGCTACCGCAATTTCGAGACCAAGGAAGATTCGCGCAACTTCTTCCCGATCGGGATCCTCTTCGGCGGCGCCGAGCTGCACAACAACCACCATGCCAACCCGGCGTCGGCCAAGCTGTCGATGAAGTGGTGGGAATTCGACTCGGGCTACCTGGTGCTGCGCGTGCTGGCCTTCCTGCGGCTGGCGAAGATCAACCACGTCGACCGCCTGCCGGCCGGCGACGAGCCGCGCATGCGCCGCCACGCGGCGGGCGCCGCCGGCCAGTAAACGCCATCCCGGCCTAGCCGGCCGGCTCCCCGCGAGGCGTGCCCACGATGATTGCGGGGCGCGCCTCGCGCAGTTTGCGTCCCAGCCGGCGCCAGCCGATCACCACCCCCGTCACGCTGAGCAGGGTCCCGCCCAGGCTCAGCGCGATCAGCACCAGGTCCCACAACGGACGCCGCTCGAGCAGCGGCAGCCAATCCCAGGAATGCAGCATCGCGAACAGCCAGCGGCTGGTGCGCTTGCCGCTGTCCAGGCGGCCGAGCACCGCGCCGGTGTGCGGGTCGAGGTGGACCCAGGTGGCATGCGGATCGTCGAACACGATGCGCAGGATCGGCAGCGGTTTCATGCCGCCACCCGTCATGGTGTGCGCATCGCGCGCATAGTAATAGAGGTCGTAGTCGCGCAACTGCTCGATCCGCGCCACCGGCGCCGGCAGCAGGCGGGACGCGGCGTCAACCAGCGCCGTCGCATCGAGGATGGCCGCGCGGCTGTCGTGGCTGCCGATCACCTGAGGCGCGCCGACGGCGGCCTGGGCCAGCACCCGGTTTTCGCCCAGCACGCGGGTCCAGCGCAGCTCGCGCACCTTGCCATCGCTTGCGGCCAGCAGCGCCTGCGGCGCGGCGTCGGCATCGGTCAGCACCAGCGGTCCGCCCTGCAGCGCCGCCATGCGCAGCGGCGGCGCGCCCGTGTCGAAGATGCGCCACGGGTTCATCGACATCAGGCCGCTGAAGATCCAGGTGATCGTCACCAGCGCAAACAGCAGGCCGGTGACGTGGTGCCAGCGCATCATGGCTTGCGGATAGGGCGTGCGCGCGCCGCTGCGGTAGGGCTTGCGGAAGCGCCAGCGCATGATGCCGACCACGGTCCCGGTGAGCGCCATCGCGATGCCCAGGATGGACAGCCAGTTGACGATGTCGGTCCAGTAGGGCTCGAAGGCATTGCCGCGGAAGGGATACAGCCAGTGGATCCAGGCGCCCGCAAAGTTCCACAGCTGCTCGCTGCGGGTCGCGTCGCGCACCACTTCGCCGCTGCGGCTCGAGATGTAGAGCAGGGTGCGTTCGGCGTCGCCCAGTTCCACCTTGTGCAGCGGCCGGTGCGGATCGAGCGCGCGCGAGTGGGTGAACGCGTCCTCGTCGATCGTGCCAAGGTAATCGCGTTTCACGCCCGGGGTTGCCATGGAAGCGGCGAAAGCGGCGGCGGTGGCCATGGCGTGCGCCTCGTCCACCGCTCCCAGGCGCTGTCCGCTCACCGCATCGATCACGATCGCGCCGCTGCCCCTGGGCGGCGGCTTGCGGCCGGCCGGGACGTCGCCGCGCGCCGGCGTCGCCACATACACCGGACGCCCGCCGCTGGACGCGGCCAGGCGCAGCTCGTCCAGCGGGCCGGCGATGCCGGCCGCCGCCAGCGCCCGTGCCGGCGCAAGCAGGGGTGCGTCCGCTTGCAGGCGCGGCAGGTGCGCCAGGCGCTCTTCCTCGGTCAGCTTGGGATAGCCGACGTACATCATGACGATGCCCGAGACGAACCACATCGCGAACAGCAGGCAGATGCCGATGCCGAGCCAGCGGTGGACCAGGAACAGCCAGCGTTTCAATCGTGATCCCATCGTGCGCTCCCGTCAGAAGGCCATGCGCAGCGACACGTCGGCCGTGCGCGGCGCGCCGAGATACGCCATCGTGTTGCTGACATTGGCCGCATACAGCCGGTCGGTGAGGTTGCGCACGCGCGCGTCCAGCACCAGCCTGCGATCGATGCGCCAGGAGAGGCCCAGGTCGACGAAGGTATACGACGGCCAGTACAGGGTGTTGGCCGCATCGGCATACACCTTGCCGACCCGGCGCGCGCCGAGGTGGGCCTGCACGGATGGAGTGACGGCATACGAGACCCAGACATTGGCCACCGTCTTCGGCGTATTGGTCGGCGTCTTCCCGGCCAGCGAGACGCCACCCTGGTTGTAGTGCTCGTACTCGGCATCGGCATAGGTGAAGTTGCCCTGCACGGCCAGGCGCTTCGTCGGCTGCAGGCCCAGCGCCAGCTCGACGCCCTTCGAGGACTGTTCGCCGACCAGGATCGTCAGGTTGCTGTTGACCGGATCCTGGGTCGCGATGTTCTTGCGCGTGATGTGGTAGGCGGCCAGGGTCGCCGAGCCCTTGCCCTGCCAGAAATCGAGTTTCGTGCCGACTTCCGCCTGGCGGCCGGTCGTCAGTTCGCTATTCGTGCGCACGTCGGCGAACGAGGCGGTGGACAGCACGCCCGACGGCGGATCGGCGGCGGTCGCGTACTGGGCGTAGAGATTCATGCCGGGCGTGACGTCCCACACCAGGCCCAGGCGTCCGGTGGTCGGGTGGTAGTTGCGCGAGAAGCTGGCCGGCGTGGTGGGGGTGACGTCGCGCCGGTTGACCAGATCCAGTTCGATGCGCTCGTGGCGCAGGGCGGTGACCAGGTTCAGGGAGGGCAGAAGCTCGGTGCGGTTCTCGAGGTACAGCGCCGTGGTCTTGACCTCGTTGTCGCGGTCGGGGCGGAACCCCGGCGTCATGTTCGGCACGTCGAAGAAGCGCTCGGTGACGAAATCGTAGGGATCGACGCTGCTGACCGTGGCCGGCTGGCTGTTTGGAAAGCGGGTCTGGCGGTTGATGCTGAAGTCCAGCCCGAACGCCCAGTCGCTGCGCCGTTCGCCGATGCGGCCGCGGTAGACGCCGTCGATGCGGTCGCCGACCAGGGTCTGGTCGTGGCGTTGGAGCAGGGCGGCCGAGCGGATGACCTGCGTGTTCGATGGATTGAAGCGGTAGTTCTCGACGTTGCGGTAGTCGCGCAGCGCGTCGTAGACGTAGAAGGTATTGGTCAGCTGCAGGGCGTCGCTGACCTTCCAGGCGCCGATCGAGCGCAGCCACTGCACGCGCTGGTCGTAGACGCCATCGATGCTGTTGTAGTTCTTGAAGCGGGTGGCCTCGTTCACGCGCAGTTCGCCTTTGATCGGATTCAATAGCGGCGTGCCCCAATAAGGCCGGTCGACGTCTTCCTGCTGGAATTCGTAGGCCAGCGTATGCGTGAAGCCGCGTCCGAAATCGGAGCGCAGCGACGCCGCCAGCTGGGTCGCGCGGCGGTCGACGCCGTCGATCCAGCTGCCGCTGTCGCGGTGGTTGACGTCGATGCGCGCGTAATGGCCTTCGCCCACGCGGCGGTTCAGGCCGACCGAGGCTTCCTTCAGTTCGTCGGAACCCAGGCGCAGCCGGCCTTCGGCGAACTCGCGCGTCTCGGCCAGCTTGGTGATGACGTTGATCGTGCCGCCGACGGCGCCGGAACCGAACAGGAAGCTCGATGGCCCGCCGATGGCCTCGACGCGGTCGACGATCCAGCTGTCGACCGGCCGCGCGGCGATGGAATACTGCACGTTGATGCCGTTGAACAGCTGGCTGACCGAGCCGCTGCCGAAGCCTCGGTAGCTGACCCCGATATTGCCGGGGGCGTCGTGGGCGGTGACGCCCGGGATGGCGCGCAGGATCTCTTGCGTGTCCTGGGCGCCGCGCACCTCGATCAGGGCGCGGTCGACCACGGTGACGCTGGCCGGCGTCTCGCGCGGGCTCAGGCCCAGGCGGCTGCCGGTGGTGCTTGGGGTGTCGAGCTTGAGCAGGCCGTTGGCGCGTGGGGCCTCGGCGGTGACTTCGACGGTGGGGATGGGTTGGAGCTGGTCCTCGGCCTGGGCCTGCCAGGCGGCCAGGGCGCAGCCGATGGCGAGCGCCATCCTGCGAACGTGTAAGCGTGTCTTCATTGCGTATCCTGTTCGCGCAATGCCGCATCCTCGCGGCGTCGCGCATGGTCTGTCCGCGACGCATCGCATGCGTCGCCGGACATCGTTGTATTAGGGGCGAATCAGGAAAGCGAAGACGGCGGCCCGCGCGACTGCGTGGGCGTCCAGGCGTGCTGCGCGCGCGGCGCGCGGTAGAACAGGGGAGGGTAGGGGTCGCGCTCGCGGTCGAGGGCAAGCACGGGCACCGGCTGCAACGGCGGGGCCAGTTGCGGGAGCTGGTGCGAGCAGCACAGCTCGCAGTGCGACATGTCCGGCACCGCCGGCGTGTCGGTCTGCGCCGCATCGTCGATCACCATCACGTGGCGGGCGCCGCTGGCGCTGCAGATCTCGGTGATCCAGGCCGCTGCCGGCTGCTGGGTGGCGTGGGCCACGGCATGCGAAATTGCAGGCACGAACAGGCCGAACAGGAACGCCAGGAGGACGGTCCAGCCATACAGCGTTCGGGTTGTTCGGAGCCTGTGCATGTGAAAATTATAGTCCTGCTGACGCGGCGGTGCGCACGGGTGGTCAATTTGTCCTGTCAGACCAATCCTGCTACTATTGGTCGCTAATCCCAAGGAGCGCGCACGTGTAATACCTCATCGATGCCATTTTTCCGGTCTTCCCAGCCAGGCTGTGGAAGTGTCCAGGCATCCTTGGAGTCTTGCATATGACGCATACCATTCTAGCGCTCGACGGCGTTTCCCTGTATCTGCCCGACGGCAGAGCCCTGTTTTCAGACCTGCATCACCAGTTCGACCTGCGCCGCACCGGCCTGGTGGGACGCAACGGTGTGGGCAAGTCGATGCTGGCGCGCCTGCTGGCCGGCGAGCTGGCGCCCACATCCGGCCAGTGCCTGCGCAGCGGGCGCGTATCTTATCTCTCGCAGCAGGCGGGCAGCGGCGCGGCGGCGTCGATAGCCGTGCTGGCGGGCATCGAGGCGATCGTTGCCGCCCTGGCGCGCATTGAGGCCGGCAGCGTCGACCCGCGCGATTTCGATGCCGTGGGCGAGCACTGGGACATCGCCGCCCGCCTGCGCCAGGCCTGCCAGGCGCACGGCCTGCCGCAGGTCGACCTCGACACGCCGGTTGCCGCCCTTAGTGGCGGCGAGGCGATGCGGGTGGCGCTGATTGGCGCCACCCTGTTCGATCCAGACTTCCTGATCCTCGACGAGCCGAGCAACCACCTCGATGGCGCCAGCCGCCAGGCCCTGCTGCGCCAGCTGCAGGCCTGGCCGAAAGGCCTGCTGGTGATCAGCCACGACCGCGAACTGCTCGATGCCATGGAGCGCATCGTCGAACTCTCCGGCGACGGCCTGCGCAGCTATGGCGGAAATTACGCGTTCTATGAAGAGGCGCGCCGCCAGGAGCAGGATGCGGCGCAGGGCGCGCTCGAGCACGCGCGCCGGGAACTCAGGCGCGACGACGAAGCGCGGCGCACGCAGCGCGAACGCCAGGAGCGGCGCCAGGCGCGCGGCAACAGCGATGCGAAAGAAGCCAACCAGGCCGCCATCCTGCTCGGTCGCGGCAAGGACCGTAGCGAAGGCAGCGCCGGCCGCCTGCGCCAGCAGCACGATACCGCGCGCGCCGGACAGGTCGAGCGCATGCGCGATGCCGCGCAGCGGGTGGCCGGCGATGGCGCCGTGCGCATCCACGCTGCCGGCGTCGAAGGCGCGGCTCAGCGCCGTGTTGCGCAGCTCGAGGCGGTCGTG
The DNA here is from genome assembly GCF_008014745.1 of Massilia arenae. Taxonomy (GTDB): domain Bacteria; phylum Pseudomonadota; class Gammaproteobacteria; order Burkholderiales; family Burkholderiaceae_D; genus Telluria; species Telluria arenae. The sequence goes on along the minus strand of NZ_VPFD01000014.1, from coordinate 14,763 downwards.
CTGCCCTGGGTCGCGCCGCCTCTGGCCCGCATCGATCTGATCCTGACGGGTCGCCAGCGGGTGGGCCTGGTCGGCCCGAACGGCAGCGGCAAGTCGACCTTGCTCAAGGTGCTGGCGGGACGGCTCGATCCGGTCGCGGGCGAGCGCAGCCTGCCGGAGCAGGTGGCCTACCTCGACCAGCAGCTGGGCAGCCTCGATCCGCGCCGCCCGACCCTGGACCAGCTGCTGGACGTGAATCGCAGCGCCGGGCAGGACATGCTGCGCACCTGGCTGGTCCAGCTGGGCCTGGACGCGCGCACGATCACCCAGCCGGCCGGCCTGCTGAGCGGCGGCGAGCGCCTGAAGGCGGCCCTGGCCTGCGCGCTGTATGCTGACACGCCACCGGCGCTGCTGTTGCTGGATGAGCCGAGCAACCACCTCGACCTGGCTTCGCTGGCGGCACTGGAGGCGATGCTGGGCGATTACCGCGGCGCGCTGGTGGTGGTGTCGCACGACCGGGTGTTCCTGGAGCGCATCGGGCTGACCCACTGTCTGGCCGCGCTGGACACGGGCTGGCGCCTGGAGGAATGCTGAATCGGCCGCGATTGCTATAATCGTGGGTTGGCACACCACCTGAAGAACACCATGTTGCGCACCCTTGTGATTTCCCCGAACTGGATCGGCGACGCCGTGATGGCCCAGCCGCTGCTGCGCCGGCTCAAGGAGCTCGCGCCGGGGCGGCCGATCGACGTGCTGGCCCCGACCTGGGTGGCGCCCGTCTGGCGCGCGATGGCGGAAGTCGACACCGTGATCGAGTCGCCGTTCAAGCACGGTGCGCTGCAGTGGAAGGAGCGCAAGGCCTTCGCGAAGATGCTCAAGGCGCGCGGCTATGCCGACTCCTACGTGCTGCCCAATACCTTGAAATTCGCGCTCATCCCCTGGCTGGCCGGTATCCCGAAACGGGTCGGCTACAAGGGCGAGATGCGCTATGGCCTGGTCAATGTGATGCACCACGACGACAAGACGGCGCCGCGCCCGATGGCCCAGTTCTACCAGGCGCTGGCCGACGCGCCGGTGCGACACTTGCCACGCCCGGAACGCTTGCCGGAACCGGTCATGACGGTCGCCGCGGGCGAAGCCGAGGCCGCGATCGCGCGCCTCCAGCTGCCGGCGGGCGTCCTGGTTGCGTTCGCGCCGGGCGCCGAATTCGGCCCGGCCAAGCGCTGGCCATCGTCGTATTTCGCCGAGCTGGCCCGGACCATCCTGGCCAATCGCCCGGATGCGCAGATCCTGCTGCTCGGCTCTCCGAAGGACCGCGCGGTGTGCGACGAGATCACGGCCATCGTGCCGCAGGCGCACAACCTGGCCGGCTCGACGTCGCTGAGTGAAGCGATCGCGCTGATCGCGCGCGCCGCCGCCGTGGTCACCAACGATTCGGGCCTGATGCACATCGGCGCCGCCCTGGGGCGGCCGGTGGTGGCGATCTATGGCCCGACCGACCCGCGCCACACGCCGCCGCTGTCGCAACTGGCGCAGATCCTGTGGCTGCACATCGAATGCTCGCCATGCCAGCAGCGCGAATGCCCACTGGGGCACCAGAACTGCATGAAGCAGATTCTGCCGGCCGACGTGTGGCAGCCCTTGCAAACCATGCTTGCCGGCGCTTGAGTGCGCGGCTAATTTGAAGAGGACTTAATTATGATTCTGGTTACCGGCGCAGCAGGCTTCATCGGCGCGAACCTCGTGCATGCGCTGTCGCAGCGCGAGCCGTTCAGCGTCTTCGCCGTCGACAATATGTCGCGTCCCGAGAAATTCCACAACATCGTCGACGCCGAGATCGCCGACTATGCCGACAAAGAAGACTTTCTGGTGCGCCTGAAGGCGGGCGAATTCGACAACAAGTTCACCGCCGTGCTGCACCAGGGCGCCTGCTCCAACACGATGGAGACCGACGGCCGCTACATGATGAAGAACAACTACGACTACACGGTCGCCCTGTTCGAATTCTGCCAGCGCCAGGGCATCCCCTTCATCTACGCCTCGTCGGCCGCCGTCTACGGCGCCGGCACCGTGTTCCGCGAAGAGCGTCCGCTCGAACGCCCGCTCAACGTCTACGGCTACTCGAAATTCCTGTTCGACCAGTACCTGCGCCGCTACTGGCAGGCCAAGGGCCAGGACGCCGGCAGCCAGGTGGTCGGCCTGCGCTACTTCAACGTCTACGGTCCGCTCGAAGGGCACAAGGGCACGATGGCGTCGGTGCCGTTCCACCAGTACCACCAGTTCCTCAAGGACGGCAAGGTCAGACTGTTCGGCGCCAACGAGGGGTATGAGGCCGGCGCCCAGATGCGCGACTTCATCTACGTGGAAGACGTGGTCAAGGTCAACCTGTTCTTCCTCGATCACCCGGACAAACGCGGCATCTTCAACCTCGGCACCGGCCGCGCGCAACCGTTCAACGACCTGGCCGTGGCCACCGTCAACGCCCTGGCCAACGAAGGCAAGCCGGCGCTGTCGCTGCAGCAGATCATCGATGGTGGCCTGCTCGAATACCTTCCGTTCCCGGACAAGCTGAAAGGCAAGTACCAGAGCTTCACCCAGGCCGACATCTCGGCGCTGCGTGCGGCCGGCTACGATGAACCGTTCACCGACGTGGCCAGCGGCGTGGCGAGGTATATGGACTGGCTGCGCGCCCAGCCAACGCGCTGATCCCCTGTCGGCGGCAGCGCCCGGCTGCCGCCTGCCAGTGTCATTGGCGCGGGTACGCGATCCCGAGCGCGATCTCGGCCGCCACCTGCTTCTTGTTCTCGGGGCTTTCGCTGAACTCGACCAGCAGGCGCTCGATCGGCATGCCATTGGCCAGATGCTGCAGCCAGTAGGCCGCGCCGGCTTCGTCCGGTGGGCGCTTCAGCACGTTGCGGTAGATCGCGGTGATGATCTGGGAATGCGTCGGCGCCGCGCCGTACAGCGTGATGAATTCGTCCGAGCGTGAAAAATCGCGGGCCATGTTTTCCAGCGTCAGGCCGCCATCCATCGAACGGATCCAGAAGGCGATCCCGCCGGTGTCCGGCGTGCGGTTGAAGGCGGCGCGATACAGGCGATAGGTCTGGCCGGCGTTGCCGTCCACGTCGAACGCCAGCGTCACGTCGGTGAAGTCCAGGCGGAACGGATCGCGCACGGTCTGGGTGCCGTCGCGGCCCGAGTTGTCGACGATGGTCAGCAGGCCGCCCGGACGCGTGATCGTATAGGCCGCGCGCGGGCCGGTGAGCACGGCGCCGTCCACGACGACGAGGGCCGGATGGCCGACATCGGTGTCGTACAGGCCATGCAGCTCGGCGCGCGGCAGCAGCAGGTAATTGCCGGCCCGCGCCGGCGTGAGGGTGAACTCGCCGCTGGCGCTGCGCAGCTCGCGTCCCTGTCCAAGTTCATCCACGCCTTCGAAGCCGACTTCGCTGACGGTCCAGCCGGTGTCGGCGCCGACGTAGGCCGGCCCGGACGCATCGGCGACGAGGCGCAGCTTGACGATTTTTCCGGAATAGTCGTCGAGCGCTACAGACAACTTGCCTGTCAGGGGGCCGCGCACGTCGCGGCCGGTCTCCTGGTAGAGGTCGCGCCAGTTCGCGCCGTCGTCGCTCGAGGCCTGCACCCGGAACGCCTGATCTTTCGTCGCCAGTCCCATGGACCTCGTGACCAGAACCTTGGCGGCGCCGGAGGCGACGTACAGCGTCTTGTTCAGCGTGGCGCTCTGAGGCTCCCAGTTGCCATCGACGTAGAAGCGCAGCGCGCCGCGGTCGATGATGGCGTGATGTCCGCCGTTGGCGGTGGTCCAGGTGCCAGCGTCGATCGGCGCTGCCCGCGTCGCCGCGAGCGGTGTGCGCAGGTACTCGGTCAGGCTGTAGGCGCTGGCGCCCGGCAGCGCATCGATCCGCGCCGTATAGGGTTGTCCGGCCCGGACCAGCGTCGGCGCGGACGCCACTGGCAGCGCCCTGCCGGGCGTGGCGACGGCCGGGTCGAACACCGTCACCTCGTAGTCGAAGCTGCGCGCGCGCTGCGCTACCACGACGTTGGAAACGCTGACCCGGTAACGCACGTCGGCCGTGGGCCGCGGATGCTTGCGCGTGCCGTCGATCACCGGCATCTTCCAGACGATCGTGTTCTCGCCGACATCCGGAATGATCGTCTCGATGGCGAGGCCGACCGGGACGCCGTCGCGCGTGACCGATATCTTTGCCTGGCTGAAGTCGGCATTCGGATAGGACAGCGACCAGCGTTCGTATACGGTGGAATAGGGCACGTAGCCGCTGGCTGGCCAGGCGACGAAGTCGTCGCGCACCGGGGTGCGCGGCCCCCAGTAGTCGGTATCGGTCACCCACAGCGCGTTCGACGCGGCGACCTGCCGGCCATCGATGGCGCCCGACGGGACGTCGCCGGTGCCCATGACGAGGGTGTTCGGGTGGAAGATCCAGCGGCGGTGGCCGACCGCGGCATTATTGTCGCCGTCATCCTGGATGTATCCATCGACCGTGTCCGGTCCGTGGATGCCGAGCGCCAGGTTGGAGGCGTTGGCTGCCTGGGCGCCTTCCTGCGTATAGAACTTCCAGCTGGGGGGAGGCGTATGCGAGAGTTGACCGGCGACGCTCATCATGAGCGCGGCGTGTTGCGCCTTGGCGCTGTATGCGTCCGACAGCCGCACCGTCGCCCGCAGTCCGGCCATTGCGCGGAACCAGTTCACGCGCTGGATGACGGCAGCCTTGAACGCCGGGCTGGTCGTGCCGGGAATGCCGGCGGCGTGGCTGCCGGTCCAGGCAAGGGCCGGCGTCGGCTCCCGGTAGATATTGTTGAAGACGAGGCGTACCTGTTCGCGGTCGCGGGTATCGATGACCAGCGCAGTGCCTTCGGCGAGTACCCGCGCGGCCTCCTGGCGTTCGTGGACGACGCCGGGCCGGTAGCCTTGTGCCGCCCGTGCCTGGTCGTTGGTGAGCGGTGTGCCCAGCCTCAGCTGCGAAGGCGCGACCGATTCGGCGGCGCCGGACATGGTCTGCAAGGCGGGAGCATCGGCCTGGCCTCCACAACCGGCAAGGGCGAGGAACGCGAGGGCGAGGGTCGTGCGAAGGATACGTTGCGTCATGCGTGAGTGTCGATGAGGTGTAGGCAGGAATTATCGAACAAGCTATGGAAATTGCCTACCTGAAATTTCATGTGAGATGCATGAAATGTCTTGGCCAGCGGCTAGCAAGGAGCGCGTTTACGGCGCGTTGATATCCGGCGCCGGCCTTTATATCCGGTTTTTACGCCCTGGCCGCTAACCTGCACGGGTTCCATCAACCATGAGCAGGGAAACATGAAAGCACCGATTCAAGCGCTGGCCGCCATCCTGGCGCTGGCGGGCTGCGCCGCGCAGGCCCAGGCCACCGAAGCAATCCAGGACGCCGCTGCGGCATCCACCGTCAGCTGGAACGCCGCGGTCACCTCCGACTACCGCTACCGCGCCATCTCCCAGACCCGCCTGCGCCCGGCGCTACAGGGCGGCGTCGACTACGTCCATGCGTCCGGCTGGTATGCCGGCGCCTGGGCCTCGACCATCAAGTGGGTCGAGGACGCCGGCGGCGACGGTGACGTCGAGATCGACGTCTACGGCGGCAAGCGCGGCGAGCTCTCGGCCGGACTGTCGTACGACGTCGGCGTGCTGCGCTATTTTTATCCGGACAACGGCATGGGCCGGCTCCCGGGCTGGGTCAATGCCCACACCACCGAAGTCTATGCCCAGTTGGGCTATGGCCCGGCCTACCTGAAGTATTCGCACGCGACGACCAACCTGTTCGGCTTCGTCGACAGCGAGAACAGCGGCTATCTGGACGTCGGCGCCAATCTCGACGTCGGCAACGGCTTCACCCTTCAGCTGCACGCCGGGCGCCAGGAAGTGAAGAACAACCCGGCTTCCGACTATACCGACTGGAAGATCGGCGTGAGCCGTTCGTTCGATTGGGCCACCGTCAGCGCCGCCTGGATCGGCACCAATGCGCGCAAGTCGGCCTATGCCTCGCCGGTCAACGGCAAGTTCACCGGTCGCGACGCCCTGCAACTGACCGTCAGCCGCACCTTCTGACGCCCGTTTTACATCGCGTTTACATCTCGTTTACACGGCGCCGCCGCCTTTTTATCCCGTTTTTAGGGCGGCGTCGCTACGCTCGACCATACAACAACAACGCTGAAAGCGAACGCCCATGGACCTCATCTACCTCGGCGCACTCCTGATCTTCGTTCGCCTGACCTGCCTGCTGGTGGCCGGTTGCGCACAAGCGGGAGGCAAGCCATGAATCTCTCCTACGTGATCGGCGGCCTGGCCGCTGCCGCGCTGCTGGTCTACCTGCTGGTGGCCCTGTTCAAGCCGGAGGAATTGTGATGACCACCGAATTCATCGTCCTCCTTGCCGTCTTCCTGCTGGTGCTCCTGGCGCTGGCCTGGCCGCTCGGCCGCTTCATCGCGCGCGTCGCCGCGGAGGGCACGGTGCCTGGCCTGGGCTGGGCCGCCGGCATCGAGCGCGCGCTGTACCGCCTGGCCGGCCCTGCCGCCACGGCCGGGCAGGACTGGAAGGCCTATGCGTTGGCGCTGATCGCCTTCAATGCCGTCGGCGCGCTCTTCGTCTACGGCCTGCAGCGCGTGCAGGCATGGCTGCCGCTCAACCCCGAGGGCATGGCCAACGTCAGCCCGGACTCCAGCTTCAACACCGCCATCAGCTTCGTCGCCAATACCAACTGGCAGGGCTATAGCGGCGAGCAGACCATGAGCATCCTGACCCAGATGGTGGGCCTGGCCGGCCAGAACTTCTTCTCGGCCGCCACCGGCATCGCCGTCGTGTTCGCGCTGATCCGTGGCTTCGCTGCCCGTTCGAGCAGCGCGATCGGCAACTTCTGGGTCGACCTGACCCGCTCGACCCTGTACGTGCTGCTGCCGCTGTCGGTGATCCTGGCCGTGTTCCTGGCCGGGCAGGGCGTGGTGCAAAACCTGTCCGCCCACGTCGATGCGCGCCTGCTGGAACCCGTGACCTATACGGTCGAGACGAACGAGGCGCGTGCCGAGACCCAGGTGATCCCGATGGGCCCCGTCGCTTCGCAGGAAGCGATCAAGATGCTGGGCACGAACGGCGGCGGCTACTTCAACGCCAACTCCGCGCACCCGTTCGAGAACCCGAATGCGCTGACCAACTTCGCGCAGATGATCGCCATCCTCCTGATCCCGGCCGCGCTGTGCTTCACCTTCGGCCACATGGTGGGCGACATCCGCCAGGGCTGGGCCGTGCTGGGGACGATGACGCTGCTGTTCGTCATCGCCGCCATCGCCGCGTTCGCCGCCGAGCAGCAGGCCAATCCGCTACTGACTCCACTGGGCGTCGACCAGGTGGCGAGCAGCCTGCAGGCGGGCGGCAATATGGAAGGCAAGGAGACCCGCTTCGGCATCGCCGCCTCGAGCCTGTTCGCGGTGGTGACCACGGCCGCATCGTGCGGCGCGGTCAACGCCATGCACGATTCCTTCATGCCCTTGGGCGGCATGGTGCCGATGGTGCTGATGCAGTTCGGCGAGGTGATCTTTGGCGGCGTCGGCTCGGGCCTTTACGGCATGCTGGTGTTCGCGATCCTGGCGGTGTTCATCGCCGGCCTGATGATCGGCCGCACGCCGGAATACCTGGGCAAGAAGATCCAGGCCTACGAGATGAAGATGGCGGCGCTGGTCATCCTGGTCACGCCCTGCCTGGTCTTGCTGGGCACCGCGCTGGCGGTGACCTCGGCAACGGGCACGGTCGGCGTGTCCAATCCGGGCGCGCACGGCTTCTCGGAGATCCTGTATGCGCTGACGTCCGCCGCCAACAACAATGGCAGCGCCTTCGCCGGCCTGTCCGCCAACACGCCTTTCTATAACACCTTGCTGGGCGTGGCGATGTGGTTCGGCCGCTTCGCGGTGATCGTGCCGGTGCTGGCGATCGCCGGCTCGCTGGCAGCACGCCAGCGCCTGCCCGCCACCCCCGGCACCCTGCCTACCCACGGCCCCATGTTCGTCGGCATGCTCGCCGTCGTCGTCGTGCTGGTCGGTGTCCTCAACTACGTCCCGGCCCTGGCGCTCGGACCGGTGGTCGAGCACCTCCAGCTGTTCGGAGAATGATATGGAAAATTCGATTTCCCAAAGCCCCACCCAGGCGCCACGTGGCTCCCTGAGCCTGTTCGATTCCACGCTGGTCTGGCCGGCGATGATCGATTCGGTGCGCAAGCTCCATCCACGCACCCAGCTGCGCAGCCCCGTGATGTTCGTGGTCTACATCGGCAGCATCATCACGACCCTGCTGTGGTTCCAGGCGCTGGCCGGGCAGGGCGAAGCACCCGCCGGCTTCATCCTGGCCACCGCCGTCTGGCTGTGGTTCACGGTGCTGTTCGCGAACTTCGCCGAGGCGCTGGCCGAAGGCCGCAGCAAGGCGCAAGCGGCCTCGCTGCGCAGCCTGCGCCAGACCGTCACGGCCAAGAAGCTGGCCAATCCGAAGCATGGCGCGCCGTGGCAGGCCTGCAAATCGGATGAGCTGCGCAAGGGGATGTTCTTCCTGGTCGAGGCGGGCGACGTGATCCCGGTGGACGGCGAAGTGGTCGATGGCGTCGCCTCGGTCGACGAGAGCGCCATCACCGGCGAATCGGCGCCCGTGATCCGCGAATCGGGCGGCGACTTCTGCGCCGTCACCGGCGGCACCCGCGTGCTGTCCGACTGGCTGGTGGTGCGCGTCTCGGCCAACCCGGGCGAGACCTTCCTCGACCGCATGATCGGCATGGTCGAAGGCGCGGCGCGCAAGAAGACGCCGAACGAGATCGCGCTGGAGATCCTGCTGGTGGCCCTGACGATCGTGTTTTTGGTCGTGACCGTGACCCTGCTGCCATTCTCGATCTTCGCGGTGCAGGCCCAGGGCAGCGGCCAGGCGGTGACCATCACCGCGCTGGTGGCGCTGCTGGTATGCCTGATCCCGACCACCATCGGCGGCCTGCTGTCGGCCATCGGCGTGGCCGGCATGAGCCGCATGTTGCAGGCCAATGTGATCGCGACCTCGGGCCGTGCGGTGGAAGCGGCGGGCGACGTCGACGTGCTCCTGCTCGACAAGACCGGCACCATCACCTTCGGCAACCGCCAGGCCGCCGCCTTCCTGCCGGCGCCGGGCGTGACTGAGGAAGAACTGGCCGACGTGGCGCAACTGGCCTCGCTGGCCGACGAGACGCCGGAAGGCCGCAGCATCGTGGTGCTGGCCAAGAACCGTTTCAATATCCGCGAGCGGGCGATGGAGGCAATGGGCGCGGTGTTCGTGCCGTTCACGGCGCAGACCCGAATGAGTGGCGTCGATTTGGGAGAGCGTCAAATCCGCAAAGGCGCTGCCTCGGCAATTCGGCGGCATATCGAGTCCATGGGCGCCGCCTGGCCCGGCGACGTCGAACGCAGCGTCGACGAGGCCTCGCGCCGCGGCAGCACGCCGCTGGTGGTGGCCGACGGCGCGCGCGTGATGGGCGTGGTCGAACTCAAGGACGTGGTCAAGGGCGGCATCCGCGAGCGCTTCGCCGAGCTGCGCCGCATGGGCGTCAAGACCGTGATGGTCACCGGCGACAACAAGCTGACGGCGGCGGCGATTGCGGCCGAGGCGGGTGTCGATGACTTCATCGCCGAAGCCACGCCCGAAGAGAAACTGGCCCTGATCCGCCGCTACCAGGCGGAAGGAAAACTGGTGGCGATGACGGGCGACGGCACCAACGACGCCCCGGCGCTGGCCCAGGCCGACGTCGCGGTGGCGATGAACTCGGGCACCCAGGCGGCGAAGGAGGCCGGCAATATGGTCGACCTGGATTCGAATCCGACCAAGCTGCTCGAGATCGTCGAGATCGGCAAGCAGATGCTGATGACGCGCGGCGCGCTCACCACATTCTCGATCTCGAACGACATCGCCAAGTATTTCGCGATCGTGCCGGCCATGTTCGTGGCCACCTATCCGAGCCTGGACGCGCTCAACGTCATGGGGCTGGCCAGCCCGGCGTCCGCGATCATGTCGGCCGTGATCTTCAATGCCCTGATCATCGTGTTCCTGATTCCGCTGGCGCTGCGCGGGGTACGTTACCGCGCGATCGGCGCGGCCGCGCTGCTGCGCCGGAACATGCTGGTGTATGGCCTGGGCGGCCTGCTGCTGCCATTCGCCGGCATCAAGCTGATCGACCTGGCGCTCGCCGCCTTCAACCTGACGTAAGGAGTTGTCATGCAATCGATTCTTCGCCCCGCGCTCGTGCTGTTCGCGGCGCTCACCCTGGCCTGCGGCGTGCTGTATCCGCTGCTGGTTACCGGCGTGGCCCAGGCCGCGTTTCCGGCCCAGGCCAATGGCAGCCTGGTCGAGAAGGACGGCCAGGTGGTCGGATCGCGCCTGATCGGCCAGGCGTTCAGCGCACCCGGCTACTTCTGGGGCCGCCCTTCGGCCACCGCGCCGATAGCCAATAACGGCGGCGGCTCCGGCGGCTCGAACCAGGGCCCGCTCAATCCCGCCCTGCAAGAAGCCGTCAAGGGCCGCATCGCGGCGCTGCGCGCGCTCGATCCGGGCAATACGGCGCCGGTGCCGGTCGACCTGGCCACCAGCTCGGCCAGCGGCCTCGATCCCGAGATCAGCGTGGCCGCCGCACGCTACCAGGCGGCGCGGGTGGCGCGTGCGCGCCAGTTGCCGGCGGCGCGGGTCGGCGCCCTGGTCGAAGAGCACAGCGCGCGGCCTTTCCTGGGCCTGTTCGGCGAGGCGCGCGTCAATGTGCTGGCCCTGAACATGGCCTTGGACGCCGAAAGCGGGCATACTCGCTGAACCATGCCGCACGACCAACAGCGACCCGACCCCGACGCCTTGCTTGCCCAGATGCGCGAGGACGAGCGGCGCGCCGCGCGCGGCCGCCTGCGCATCTATTTCGGCGCCTCGGCCGGCGTCGGCAAGACCTACGCCATGCTGCAGGAAGCGAGAAAACTGCAGGCGGAAGGCAAGGCGCCGCTGGTCGGCGTGATCGAGACCCACGGCCGTACGGAGACGGCGCGCCTGCTCGATGGCCTTGAGCTGCTGCCGCGGCGCCGCATCGACTACCGCGGCCGGCAGCTCGATGCATTCGACCTCGACGCCGCGCTCGAACGCGCGCCCGGCATCATCCTGGTCGACGAGCTGGCGCATTCGAACGCGCCCGGCTCGCGCCATCCCAAGCGTTGGCAAGACGTCGAGGAACTGCTCGATGCCGGCATCGACGTGCTCACCACGGTCAACGTCCAGCACCTGGAAAGCCTGAACGATGTGGTCGGCGGCATTGCCGGCATCCGCGTCGCCGAGACGGTACCGGATCGGGTGTTCGACGCGGCCGACGAGGTGATCATGGTCGACCTGCCGGCCGACGCCCTGCTGGCGCGCCTGAAGGAGGGTAAGGTTTACCAGCCGCAGCAGGCCGAACGCGCGGCCGGCAATTTTTTCAGGAAGGGCAACCTGATCGCGCTGCGCGAACTGGCGCTGCGCCGCACCGCCGACCGGGTCGAGGGCGATGTGCGCGCCTGGCGCGAGCAGCAGTCGATCGATGCGATCTGGAAGACCGGCGCCGGCCTCCTGGTGTGCGTCGGGCCGGGACCGCTTGCCGAGCATGTGGTGAGGAGCGGCGCGCGCATGGCATCCCAGCTCGGCGCCGGCTGGCATGCGGTGTATGTGGAGACACCGCGCCTGGCCAGGATGCCGGATGCAGCGCGCCAGGGCATGCTCGACACGCTTGCGCTGGCCGACAGCCTGGGCGCCACGACGGCGGTGCTGTCGGGTGACGACGTCGCGGCCATCACGCTCGAATATGCGCGCGACCACAACCTGTCGCGCATCGCGCTGGGCCGTGCCCCGTCGCCGTGGCGCGCGCGTACGGCGCGGCGCCTGGCGCGCAAGGCGCCCGGCATCGACCTGATCGAGATCGGCCAGCCGGCGGTGCCGCCGGCGCTGACGCCTGCGCCCGCAGCTATGCAGGACGCAGCCGTGCGACCACGGCCGCCACTGTTGCCTCACTTGCTGGCAGCCGGCGCCAGCATCCTGACGGCGATCCTGGCCACCCCGCTGCGACCTTGGCTCGACCCGGTCAACATCGTCATGCTGTTCCTGCTGGTGGTGTTGTTGACGGCGATCCGCTTCGGGCGCGCGCCGTCGGTCACTGCCACCTGCGTCGGCGTGGCCGCCTTCGACTTCTTCTTCGTGCCGCCGCGCTTCGATTTCGCAGTCACCGACGTCCAGTACCTGGTCACCTTCGGCGTGATGCTGGCGGTGGGCCTGATCAGCGGCCACCTGGCCGCCGGCCTGCGCTTCCAGGCGCGCGCCGCCAGCGAGCGCGAACGGCGGGTGCGCGCGCTGTACGAGTTCGCGCGCGAGCTGTCCGGCGTGCTGGCGGCCTCGCAGGTATTCGAATCGAGCCGCGCCGTGATCCAGAACGCCTTCGGCGCGCATGCCACCCTGCTGCTGCCGGATGCGGAAGGGCGGCTCGGCATGCCGCCGGCGGACGATGGCGGTCCGGCCGCGCCGCTGCCTGCGCACGTCGATCCGGGCGTGGCGCAGTGGGCCTTCGACCACGCGCAGCCGGCCGGCCTGGGCACCGACACCTTGCCGGCCAGCGCCCTGTTCTACCTGCCGCTGGTGGCGCCGATGCGCACCCGCGGCGTGCTGGCGATCGCGCCGGAAGGCGGACGCTGGGTGCTGGCGCCCGAGCAGCGCCGCCAGCTCGACGCACTGGCGGCGCTGGCCGCGATCGCGCTCGAGCGTGTGCACTACGTTGAGGTGGCCCAGGCCGCGCTGGTGAACATGGCCTCCGAGCGCCTGCGCAACTCGCTGCTGGCGGCGCTGTCGCACGACCTGCGCACGCCATTGACGGCCCTGGTCGGGCTGTCGGAATCGCTGCTGCGCGGCGAGGCCTTGCCGGAGTCGCCACGGGCGCTGGCGCAGTCGCTGCACGACGAAGCGGTGCGCATGGGCACCCTGGTCGCCAACCTGCTCGACATGGCGCGCATCGAGAGCGGGGAAGTGCGCTTCAACCTCGAATGGCAGGCGCTGGAAGAAGTGGTCGGCAGCGCGCTGCGCGCCTGCGGCGCCGCCTTGCGCGGCCACACGGTCACGGTGCGTCTGCAGCAAGATATACCCCTTGTCAGATTCGACGCGGTGCTGATCGAGCGGGTGCTGTGCAACCTGGTCGAGAATGCCGCAAAATACACGCCGAGCGGCGCGCGCATCGAGATCGCAGCCAGCCGGCGCGGTGCCTGGATCGACGTCACGGTCTACGACGACGGTCCGGGCCTGCGCCCCGGCAGCGAAGAAGCGATTTTCGAGAAATTCACGCGCGGCGAACGCGAATCGGCCTTGCCCGGCGTGGGTCTTGGCCTGGCGATTTGCCGCGCGATCGTGGAGGCGCACGGCGGCACGATCCGGGCCTGCGACTCGCCGCTGGGCGGCGCCGGCCTCGTGTTCTCGCTGCCGGCCGGCACGCCACCCGCGTTTGACATGCCTTCGATGGAAAGAGACGATGACTGACGCCCCCTGCGCCTTGCTGGTCGAGGACGAACCGCACATCCGCCGCTTCGTGCGCGCCGCCCTGGAGCAGGAAGGCTGGCAGGTGCACGAGTCGGTGAGCATGGGGCGCGGCCTGATCGACGCCGGCACGCGCCGCCCCGACCTGGTGGTCCTCGACCTGGGCCTGCCCGACGGCGACGGCATCGACTTCATCCAGGACGTGCGCAAATGGTCGACGGTGCCGATCATCGTGCTGTCGGCGCGCGTGGCCGAAGGCGAAAAAATCCGCGCGCTCGACGCCGGCGCCGACGACTATCTGACCAAGCCCTTCGGCACCGGCGAACTGCTGGCACGCGTACGCGCCACCTTGCGCCGCCAGCGCCAGGCCGGCGCCGCTGGCGACAATACGATCCACTTCGGCGACGTGACAGTCGACCCGCAAGCCCGCGCAGTCACCCGCAACGGCGAGCACGTGCACCTGACCCCAACAGAATACCGCCTGCTGTCGGTGCTGGCCGCCAACGCCGGCCGCGTGATGACCAACCCCCAACTGCTGCGCGCCGTATGGGGCCCAGGCCATGCCGAGAGCGGCCACTACCTGCGCATCTACATGGGCCACCTACGCCACAAGCTCGAAGCCGACCCTGCCCAACCGCGTCACCTGCTGACCGAAACCGGCGTCGGCTACCGCCTCTGGCTCGGCTAACCGCCTTTCTGTCCCACATCCCATTTCCCAACAATTAGGGTCAGAGTCGAATTCTTTGACAATATTCGAGTGTTGTCATTTAATTCGACTCTGACCCTAATTTAAGTTTTTAAAAAGAAATTGCACAACAATTAGGGTCAGAGTCGAATTGTTTGACAACTTTTGAAAATTGCAGGCTGACGTCCCTCGATAATTACTCGCTGTTATATTTCAATTCCCATTATTACGATAGATGGGGAAAGAAAATATCTGCAGATGAAAATAACGGGCTTGAGTGGATTTTGATTGATGCAAGTAAATGAACTCGCCGGCGGCGGCGAGAAATTGCTCAATAATTCTACTCTGACCCTAATTTAGCTTTGTAGAAAGTCGACCCGCAATAATTAGGTGTCGAGTCCCGTTTGATCATAAACGCGTTTAACGAATAACTCAGGTCGCTTCTGTTGCCATTCCTTGAGCGCGAGGACGGGCGTTTTGCTGCCGATGGCGCGTTGCGGAATGTGGTGGTTGTAAAGCTTCAGATAGTTCAGCA
>NZ_VPFD01000013.1 GCF_008014745.1 Massilia arenae | reverse complement strand
TCAATGACTTCGGGGGAATACTTGGGTTGCTTCTTCATGGCTCCATTTTCTCAAAGAATGGAGCCTCTACAAAACCCGGGGCGATTCAAGCTCCCAAAATCAGAAATTATCGACTTGTCAGCTCTGCCTCCGCCTTGGCGTTTAGCGCAGCGATAGGAACTTGCTAAGACGTCTGTAGCGGGAACCGTAAGCTGAGATTTTGGGAAGCATCCATTGGAACATTTATTGATGGATGAACCTTGATAGCTCGGGGGCAATGCTCTTTGGCTTGACCCCATGTCGGGAAGAACAACGGCCGCCTCATTGAGGCGGCTGTTGTTCTTTTACACACTCCACGACAATCACTTAGCCGAAGTACCCGCCCTCTCGCCTCCTCAGCTCAGCGTGTGATTACTCTGCCTTGCTATATTTCGCCCCTAAACGCCGTCCGCGCCAACGTTTCATGCTCTTGCCGCCATCTTTGCATCACTTGGGCAACTAGGCTCCAGAAGGCCCGAGTGTGGTTCTTCTCTACGGTGTGGCAAGTTCATGGACGATGACATAGTCCGGCATGCCGCCAGCCAGCTCCATCACCTTGGGGCGAAACTGCAGATGTTCGCGGCGTCGCAGCTTGCCCATCGGCCATGGCCAGGCTTGCCGCGTCGTGTTGCCGCATCAGTTGCTGGCATTCCGCCAGAGCTATAGCCCGCTGGCAGACTTAGCGCGCGCCGTGAACAAAAAGCGTCAGCATTGTCTCGCTCGCTGTCCAGCATTAAAATGGTTGGTGCGAAACAGTTGCTAGGAGGTGCCATGCGCGGCGCGCTGATTCGAATTATGGACCTCGGCCGGCTGGCCGTACTCGGAGCGAGGGCTGGCGACGGCCTGTTCGTGCCAGCACCGTGACCGAAATGTGGGCTGTTTTTTCGCAAAGTTAGGGTCCAGTCGAAAATAAGTTCGACCTTCTTTAGCTCTCAAAGGGCGCAGCCGCAGAAGCAGGTGAACACTTTTGCAACCCAGCTACCTGGTGAGGCTGAGCCATAGAGTACGCAAGCTAAGATTTAGATACTATGCAACCAGCCACTCTGAGCGAGCATTCGCTGCAGGTCATGAGCTCACCTTATCGGATACTTGAGTAATCCCCTAGTCGATTAATTCTCGACATGTCCCTCGTGCGTATTGATATGTGACGACGTGACACAATTTTGATTGGAAATAAATGAATGCAATTGGTATTCGTGTGTCGCCGCGCGCGGTAACGTACGTAATCTATGACGGGGCGGCACGCGAAATCGTCTCCGTCGACGCTATCGGCGTGCCGAAGGCGCTCACGGCTCCGGAAGCTCTGAAGTACGTCCGCAACACAATCCTCGACGTTATTCGTGAATACGACGTCGAGAAGGCGGGCATTCGTATCACAGAGAGCAACGCACAGCGCCCATCGCACGAGCGAATTCAGTTGGAGGGCGTGATTCAAGAGGCCTTCGCAAGTAGCACCGTCTCCGATTACTACTGCGGCCAAATTTCGGCAATCTCTGCACGCCTCGGCATCCCGAGAACGGATTTCAAGAAATATATCAGCAATGAGATGGACTTCAATGCAGTGGCGAACTGGGACACCCACGGACAGGAAGAAAAAGAGGCGATTTTGACTGCGATTGGAGCTATGAATGCTTAAGCCACACAACAGAGCAGAGCTGGCATTTGAGACCATCCGAGAAATCGGCGCGGAGGGCAAGAACTCAACCGTATTCCTTGCGAAAGACCATCAGCTCAACGCGGAATTGGTCATCAAGCGAATCGCAAAATCAACGATGCCAAACCAGGCGTTGTACTTCCAAGAGGCGAGCATCCTTTACCAAAGTGAGCACGCCAACGTCGTGCCTGTTCACTACGCTTGCGAGGACAAAGACTCCATCTACATCGCAATGCCGTATTTCGAGAAAGGCTCGCTCAAGGCTCTGTTGAACACGCGCTTCCTCACCGTTCGAGAAATTGTGCGTCTTTCGGTTCAGTTCCTGAGCGGACTGCACAACATCCACACCAAAGGGCTGATTCACTTCGACATCAAGCCGGACAACATACTTCTGTCAAAACGTGGCGAAGCGTTGGTGTCTGACTTCGGCCTGGCGCAACGAATGACGCCTGAAGGCGTGGCAAGACAAGATATCTCGTATCAGAAGATTACGCCGCCGGAGCGTCTCGCGCGCAAGGCCGATTTCACCGTCGCTCATGACATCTACCAAGTGGGTGCTACACTCTATCGGATGTGTGTCGGAGAAAAGGCTTTCCATGAGCAATGGGACGCGTTCTTCCCTGGCGGTGTGCCTCGAGGAGACCTGTTCGTCGCAGCAGTTACAAATGGTACTTTCCCCGACCGAAAAAGGTTTCCAGAACAGATTCCACAGCGCCTACGGGCCATTGTCGTAAAGTGCTTGGCGCCGGCCGAGGAGGACCGGTACGGCTCAGTGCTTGAGATTACCAACGCTCTTTCGGAAATCGACGGTCCCGAACTAGACTGGAGGTATGACATTCAGCCTGATGGAACCAGAACCTGGCTCAAGGTGTCTGACGGCTTGGAATGCATACTGACTGTTGACCCGAAGGGCGATTCGATTGCTAAAAAGCAAAACAAAAACGGCGTGTACAATAACCTTAGGGCTCATTGTGTGAAAGACGCCACTTCTAAGTCAATTCGAGACTTCATAAAAAGCAACTAAATGGACGCAATCAAAAATTCCCGAGGCAAATACCGCACTCGTGAAACGCTAGCAGCTGTCCCGAAGCAGAGGCCGGCGACGCCGAGTGCTGCCCGGAGCGTTGAAGATGCTGTTAGGTGCTTCAACTTTGGCACGTCTAACGGTTACACCAACTGGAATTGGCCGTATCCTGCCAACGGAGCGGTCAAACCCTAGACTCTTATAGAGCCGAGATGCCTAAGCGGCCCCGTTTTTCGCGGGGCCGTTTACGTTTTAGAGCCCCAGGGGATTGGAAGCGTATTCGAGAGCAATCTAGCGTACTGCGAAGGCGCCGCAGTAGTCAAAACATTCAGGACGCGTCCTTCAGCCAGGCTTCCAGCGGTCAGACTGCCTCAATCGTCAAGCAGATTTTGTGCAGCGAAACGTCCATACGCGGCCCGACCTAATGCAGCAACCAATAACCTCAGCAGGACGTTCGTACAGCTGACGGGTGAAATGCGTCCGGATGGCAGCCGGACGTTCGATGGCCAGTATTTGTAAGTCGAAAATCTCCCAGGATGTTTCCCGAAAGCCTCGTCTAGAGTAGCGAAATCTCAGCTTATAGCTCTCGCTACAACGTCGAGCTACCCCAATAGATGAGCAGAAAAAGGACTGTAAAGTGCACGTCAGAGGGGCTGCTCCAAGCCTGTAGCTTGCTCAACTTCGACGATGAATAGAAGCGTCCACGCGAGGAAGTCCTAAGCAAACGGAGCTACGATTCGCTGCCGATATTCGCTATCCGCTACGGGGTTTTGGACCAGTCAACAGGTGCAAGCGCATCTTTTTTTTGCACACGCCGGAGGCGTGGCGTCACCCCCTTTAAGGGGGCGAGGAGCGTCCAGCGACGAGTCGTTCGGCCTCGCCGAACGATGGGGGGGCGCCGGCGTTTGGGTGCGTCGAGCGAAGCCGAGACCACCGAAACGACCGGGGGGCGAAGCCCACGGCTCCCCCGACCTCCGGGAGCGGGGCACCTTGGTTCGCAGGCCGGCGTCCAGCCGGACAAGAAGCGGGGTGCCCCGCTCCAGGAGTGGAGCCGAAGGCGTAACGGAGGGAGTGGAGCCGCGCTGCAGGGGGCGAGCGACAGCGCGCAGGACGGATGGGGCGTCCAGCCCCATAGGAGTCCGACCCGACTACCAAGACTCCCGGTTTTTCGTCGGTGTATCTATACGGTGTAACCACAACCAAGAGGGGGTACACCGATGCTATCAAACCGCAAACAAGCACAAGCGAATGAACTAGCAGTGCTCATCGGCGTGGGCGAAGTCGGCTGGCTCAGCACATCGCAAGTAGCACGATGGGTATGGCGGGCCAGCACGCTCCACGTCGGTACCAACAAAGCAGCCGCAGTTCTTGCAAGGCTCACTGAGCAAGGCTATTTGCTGTGCCGGGAGAATGCACTTGGAGTGCGCGTCTATGTCCTGACAACCAAGGGGGCGCTTCGTGCAAACACTGCGTATGGTCCTGCGTATTGTGCGGGCTATAAATTGTCGCAACTTGACAGCTATCGGCAGCAGCAAATTGTAGACTTTCTTCTGTCGATGCGTGCGCAAGGCCACACATGTACCGGCCCAGCAGGACTGCGACGGGCTATCGCAACCGGTGCAGTGCTGGACGGCGACTGGCAAGGAGCAGACGCGCTCATCCAGGACTCCCAAACCGGCGTGCTATTCCCGGCACTACTCGTGCGCAGCCTCAATCTTAATGTCGTTGCTAAAGCGATACGCCTAAAAAGCGTCAACGGCTCTCTCTGCCTGTTCGGGGCCGATGCTCTGGTCCGGCAGTTCGAGCGCGCTATGGACAAGATGCGACTTGAAGGGCGCATCGCTCACTGAAGCTGCTGCTCGCCCACGCAGAGCCAAAAGCTCAAATGGCATCGTTCATCGAAATAGAAAGGTAGGTGCGAACTCATGGTTGGCCAGGAGGTTTGCTTGGACAGCCTAGCCCAAGCACCCTTGGCCAACCGTGTCTCGACGTCCTTGTACTTCTTCCTCGGGGTTACTAGTACAAGGAGAAAACGACTACTCCATAGGAAGAGCCGTCTTTTGAAAAGACTATTTTCGAGGGTAAAACACCCCCATACCCTATAAAGGGTTGGCTCGTGGTCTTCATTCGGCACAAGCGCTCGAAAGTACGCTGGTCGATGCGACGACAGCAGCATTTTGGCTAGACTATCCGAGGTTCGCACACCCCGCCACCCGCCCTCTGGCCTTCCACCCAGGCTTGCGTCTGTGGGTACCCGCTAGACGCCTTACAGTCGACCGCGGTGGTTTTTTTGCCCCCCTCCATCGACCAGGAGTGTAGCGTATCGAATTATATCCAGCATGCGTACGTGCAACTCACTACTGTAGGTAGCGTCATTCCTTAGTAAAGAAGAGCGTTCGGGCAGTGCCTCTCATCATGGGCATGACGCAGCCCTACTTCATCAATACGGCCGAGTGTTGTACACTGTGTTTATATACAGTTATAGTGCTCCAATGTGCGGAGAAATGCGCATTTGTGATGATTTTTGCACATTTCTGTGGAACAATGTAGAAATGTGCAATCCAGGGGCTCTCCCTATGTCAACCAAAATCTCTGTGCTCCTTGGCGAAGAAGAAGCTGCGCGTTTCGACGCGTTTTGCGCAACCCAAGGTTATAAGAAGTCGACACTGATTGTTCGACTCATTAAGGAACATCTCGACCGAGAGGGGTTCCCCCTCCAGGATTCCCTGCTAACCGCTAGCAATCGCATTGGCAGCGAAGAACCGAGGCGTAAACCAAATTCTTAGATTGATTGAATATGAAACAGAGTAATAGTTCTAGCTTCTCGTGTATCGACTTGTTCGCGGGCTGTGGAGGCCTTTCACTCGGCCTTCACGAGGCCGGTTGGGACGGGGTGTTTGCAGTGGAACGTGACCCTATGGCCTTTGAGACACTGAGCAAAAATCTTCTGCATGAAAAAGCGCCATACCGTGCCTACCACGCCTGGCCCGAGTGGCTTCCAAAGAAAAACCACGACATCGTTGAACTTTTGAAAGACCCCAACATTCGTGAAAAGCTCTCAGGCTTACAGGGACAAGTAGCACTGATGGCTGGTGGGCCGCCATGTCAAGGCTTTAGCGTCGGAGGGAAGCGCGATGGTGCTGATGAGCGTAATACGCTCGTTTTCCAAATGCTCGACATGGTTAATTTGGTGCGTCCCCGTGTGGTTCTCATTGAAAACGTGGAGGGAATCGCAAGAAAGTTTGTTGCAAGGCCTGGCGGAGATAAAACTTCGGTCGCTGACGCCGTTATCGAGCGTCTTGCTGAACTTGGATATACCGGGACCTTCCAGGTGTTAGATGCTAGTGTCTTTGGGGTTCCCCAAGCGCGCAAGCGAGTAGCAATCATTGGCGTTGCGAACTGTCCAGTAGATTCGCATGAATTAAAGGGAATGTTCGTTAAGGCGACAGCAAATGCTGCGAAAAAAGTTCGAACCCACTGGGGGCTTCACCCTACAATTGATGTTACCGCAGAGGATGCAATCCATGACCTACACGGCGGCAACAGAGTAATCTGTCCAGACTCGGAAAAATTTGAGTCGGCAACATACGTAAGTGCGGGCTCTGCCTATGCAAATGCGATGAGACGAGGAACGTTGGAGGGGAGTGTGCCTGATTCCCACCGCTTCTCTAAACACGGCACAAGAATTGAAATGCTCTATAAGCTTGCGCATGAGACGCAACCGCCAGGACGCTTGTCGAAGCAATTCTTGCTTGCGAACGATACCAAAAAAGATAAGAAGGTATTAATTGACACCTCTAAGGTTGTTTCAACAATTACTACGCACCCGGATGAATTTATTCACTATGCTGAGCCAAGGAACATAACTGTTCGTGAAATGGCACGACTGCAGTCGTTTCCTGACGACTTTCATTTTTACGGACGCTACACTATTAACGGCCCGAGGCGCAAGTTAGATGTTGCAAGGTGCTCCCAGGTAGGCAACGCAGTACCGCCATTGTTAGCTGAAGGGATTGGACTTGCAGTCCGTGAGATATTGTCGTCTTTGGAGTCGAAAAGAATCAAGATGCCCACACCCACCTCGGGAGACGTCGAGGCGACTGTCGAGACTGCGCTGTTAGCAGATTAACAAAATCCTTAAAATTATATGAAAATACTTGACCTTCTTCGAGCCAAATCAAAATCGATATGTGAATCCAGCCGGTCGCAAGCCCTTAGTGAATTAGCCACGGTTTTTCCGAGCAATGAATGGGGAATCGAAACTGATTTTAATTATTACACAGATGATAACGCAAAGAATTTGTGGAATAATGAGCTTCGAAAGGGGGTAAAGAGGAAGCTGGAGGCTGAAGGTTGGGATAAGGAGAAATATGAAGCATGGCTCGGCGAAGTTCACTTTACGAACATTAATCCATATCGAAAAAGCTTGTTTGAGCGATATCGGAGTAATGCGGGATGGCGTGTCGTTATCATGTCTATTCCTCGCGCGAATGTTATAGTTATAGGGATTGCATCGCACTATCAAAACGCCCAAAATCACAACAGGCTCGGGGAAGTTTCAAACCTCATTTTCGATATTGCTAGAGAGGCGCTGGAAGAGTCCGGCCAAGAGATGTATGGACGCAAAATTTCCAGTTCCGACTGGGACCAAAATGGTCTAATACTTTCGCCAATAAGGTTCATTGATGACATTTCGATAGATGAGGTTGCGCCCGACGGATTGAATCTGAAGGATGTGCGTACAACCACGCTCAAGAAGATTCTCGCATCGTTCATTTCAATCCAGGTAATCCCCTCTGCCATAACGGATGCTGAGTTCTTAGCAGAGTTAAGCAAACTTGCCCAGTTTTCCAAATATCTTGCAGAGCATGTTTATCCGTTTTCCGGGCTTGAAGAATTTGAAACCCTTCGTGCGTTGGCGCTCCAAGACATGGCATCGGCCGGCGCTAGACTGCAATTGCGAAAGAAGAGTTCGACGCGCTCGATTGTTAGGGTGTACTACGGCCCTCCAGGCACTGGAAAGACCTTAACTGCAGTTCGCGAGGCAGTGAAGCTTATTGAGGCAGGCTTCGATGATAAGGGCGACGTTACCTCATCATTTAGCAGATTTAACGAACATCGCGAACAATGTGCTTTCGTGACTTTCCACCCCTCGCTTCAGTACGAGGATTTAGTGGAATCCATTCGGCCGACGGTTGAGGTCCCTTCTGAAACCGAGGAAGATGGCGGGCCAGGCGAGCGCCTGGCGCCCAGCGGCAGCTCTAGCAATGGACATCTCAGCTATAGGATTCACGAAGGTGTATTGTTGCGCATGATTCGACGGGCGCTCAAAAGCCCTGGTAAGGAGTTTGTCCTGGTTATTGATGAGATTAACAGGGGCGATTTAAGTCGTATTCTCGGTCCCCTGATTTCCACACTTGAGACGGACAAACGTGTTGGAGCAGAGTTTCCTATAGGATTCGAGTTGCAATATCCACGTTCTGCAGAGCTTGAGTCTCGCTTATTCATGCCTTCGAATCTGCACTTGATTGGAACGATGAATTCTTCGGATAGAAACATTGCTTTGGTTGACCATGCGTTACGTCGTCGTTTCGATTTTATCGAAGTTCCTCCGGAGCCAAATGTTCTCAACTTCACCAAGGATAACCCATCTATTGATTGCGCTAGGCTGCTGACGTGCATTAATAGCCGAATCGAACATTTGATTGACGCTGACCACTGCATTGGCCATGGATACTTCGTCGGCTGTGACACAAACGTCCAAGTCGTCGAACGCATGGTGAAGAAGATTATTCCTTTATTGCGAGAGTATTTTTACGGTAATGAGGGGCTTATGCTCTTAGTTCTTGGCGTGGCGCCGAATCTTTCGCATAGGATTTTCTCGCTTCCGGAGAAAGATGGAGAGTTTAAAAAGTTATTTTCTGTTGACCAGGATGTTGCTGCGAGTCTGGGTTACCGGGCTCACTCAACGCCGAGAAATCTGCGTCTTGACGCGAGATTTTGGAATGCGTCTCGTCTCGTACCCGGACCAGATGATGAGAATTATGCAGTAGCATGTGTACGTCAGATTTATGGCGCAGCTCATTCCAGCGAATTCTCCTCAGAAAACCTGTCGGCATCGTCCATTAATGAAGCCTTTAATCCAGTGTAAGGAATGGTCAAAGCTCAGCGTTGGTTCTGGCGGTAAGCTTCAGGGCGACGAAGATATTACGTCAATTTTACGAGCCTGGAGGCAGAAGACTGGAAGGGACCCCGCGGGTTATTTCGACGTAACTGGTAGCGCGATAATTCCCAAGTTTTGGTCTGGTACCCTTGAGACATCTAGGTTACGTCTGGAGGTCGCGCCGATGGGTTCAGACCTTCTGGGCGTGAAACAACGCGCGAACTTGGATGCTAACCTTACAGCTATGCTCGCTTATGCTACATCGTCCCAATCGGTAAGCTCAGGCCTGTCTCATGTCAGTGAGCATGGGAATCGATATGAGGCTTTGGTATCTGTTTTTTGCCATGAGCTTCAATTGGCTCGACGACGGCTAATCTTGCGAAGATATGTTACCAAGCGTGAATCAATCAATGCGCCCAAAGGACGTATTGTATTTCCGGCCCAATGTTACGAAAGTATCCGAAGGCCCGGAATGGTCGCGTCAGAATGGGTATCTCTTACCGAGGACATTGCCGAAAATAGAATTTTTAAAGCAGTGCTTACTCTTTACCGCCCGCGATGCGCTTCTGGTCTGCGGGCTAAGATTGATGAGTGTGCAGCGGAGCTCGACGGAGTACAAATTCCCAGTGACGTTACCGTAGAGTGGCCACGAGTACGCACTGACCGGTTGCCGAATGATTATGTCGAATTGCTGAGACTGAGTCAGATGCTCCTTAATGATGAGGGTGTAGGAGTCTTTGCCGGGGATACATTAGCAGTCGGTGAGATTATATTTACGTCACGGCTGTTTGAAAGTTACGTCACAAAGGAAGTAAAGCACGCCGCCTCTGTAGCAGGTTTAATAGCTAGTTCTCAATCTAGAGGCATGTTCCTTTGCTCCAACGAAAACGACGCAGGGATTTTTGAGCTAATCCCGGACATGCGGATAGTAAATTCTGCCGGAAAGACGCGGGCAGTTCTCGATGCAAAGTGGAAAGAGCTCGACCAAGGCAACAGAAGTCGTGGCGTAAAGCGCGAAGACATTTATCAGCTTCTCGTTTACGGTGCGAAGTACAAATGTGAAGAGCTTTTTCTTGTTTATCCCGATGTCAGTCTAGAAACTGGCGCTGCAGGCCATTTAGAAAATTTTTCGGCTGACTTGGGCGGTACCTTGTATAAAATCGGAATTGTGAGCATCCCGATGTTAGGTAGCCGCCTAGAGACAGCTAGTAGTTTCCTGCGGCAAGTTTTATTGAGTTAGTTCCTGAAAATTCCTGTGTAATGGGATTATGGGCAAATCGACTCGGTTGTCTGAGGAGCATGGCGCTACCTGACTTATTCACGATGGGAACCATTCCCGTGAAGTAGTGGCGGCTTGCCTCCTCCGAGGTCAGCATGTATCAAGTCGAGCTGGCGTGCGGCTTTTCTAAAAGCTATATCGTGAGTAAATACGCGCAGCTCGCTGTGTCCTTGCGAATCTAGAGGTGACTGCAGGTCGTCGTGTGTCGCTGTTGCGCCAATAACTACTGTGGTATGACGACAAGTTACGAGTGCCAAGCTCTCCTCTGCCATGACATCGACGAGCCAAGCCTGTACAATGGCACTCCATGGCTGTTGATATATCTTCTCGAGCGCGACCATCACCGTCGGGGCGCCGAGATGGCTGGGCCGTTAGGCTTGTCGAGTCGGTAAGGCGGAACACCTGATATGGAAGCTTCAGACGAAACAGAGACGTATCCTTGGCACGAGGTACTGCCAGATATGGCACGAGTGTAGGCTCCTACAGCCATGGGGAGAAATTGGGGAGAAAACAGACCGAATTTCTTCCTTATACTGCTCACTACTGCCTCTTGTTGCCGAGTACAATAGTTAGACTTTTCAACGAGTTACAGTGTTCATGCGGTTCTCCGCGGCAATCACCAGTGGCCTCCGAAGCCAAGGGTCGCTGGTTCGATCCCAGCCAGCCGCGCCAATTTGGCATCATTGCCATCCTCGTTTTCTTTCCCCTTCGATCGTCCCGCATGCGTCAGCATGCCGCATCGTTGCTCGTCCTTGCCTGTCGTATTGCGGCGCTACCCGGCAATGATGCAAGCGCACAATTGACATTGCCAGGCGTTGACTTTAATGTAAGTCAGTTGGCAGGCTCTTCATTTTCGGGAGGCCCGATCCGGCAGTGTCGTGTGCTCGTATGCGACTTTCCCACGCGTGTATGCACGCCTGAAAAGAGGACCTCCATGACTCTCGACCGTGGCCTTCGAGACCGTATCGCCCTTCTGCGCTTCGTCATGATCTTCGGCGTCATCATGTTGCACACGCCGCAGTATGTACCGATGGCCGCAGTCGGCGACGGCTGGTTCGACGCCACTAAGGCCTTTTTCCAGCTTGCGGTGTTCCGCGCCACTGTGCCGGTGCTGACCGTCATTTCCGGTTTCCTGCTGTTCGGCGCCTCCCTCGACCGTGCGCCAGCCCGCCTGTTCAACAAGAAGGCGCGTACGATCCTGCTGCCTTTCCTGTGCTTCAACCTCCCGCTCTTACCGCTGGCCCTGGGCGCGCAACTGTTTGCCGGTACCGAGATGTCGGTGCAATTGTGGCCGTTCGAACCGATGGCCTGGCTCAATGCGGCCTTCGGCTTGACCGCGTCGCCTATTAATTACCCATTGAATTTCTTGCGTGACCTGATGGCGCTGATCCTGCTGGCGCCATTGTTTGGCTGGCTGTTGCGCAACTATGCCTGGCCGGGCCTGGTCCTGGTGTCGGTGGTGTTCTTCAAGAACTACGACGGCGTGCTGGTCCTGCGTGACCTCATGGCGGTGCTGTTCTACGTCGGCGGCATGGTCGCCGTGCGCGGCTGGAACCTGCGCCTGCTCGACCGTCACGCACTGCTGTGTTTCCTGCTATTCCTGCTCGTCTGCGCAGCCATCGTGTACTTCCGGATTGCGAATACCACTTATCTGCGCTTGGTCGCTCCCTTCCTGATCTGGCCGGCCACTGCCTGGCTTGCGACGTCCAGGCTCGGCCCCTGGCTGGCCGGCATGAGCAGGTACAGCTTCTTCATGTTCCTGGCCCATGCGCCTGTGCTGCTGCTGACCTGGATCCTGTACTCTCGCTACGGCAGCGCCTTGCCTTATCCCTTGTACTGGATCATGGCGCCGGTGCTGGTGACGATGCTGTTGGTCGCTGTCTATCGCGTAGCCGAAACCTTGATGCCGCGACTATTCCCCTTGCTGATTGGGGCAGGAAACCGTGCCCGCGCGGCAGCGCCAGTGGCCGACGCCATGCCGGTCGAAGGTGGACCCCAGCCTAACGTTACGAAATCCGAGAAGCTTGCTTAGAATCAATATTAGCTTTAAAACAATGGCGCACGATATCCTCCGTTGCGCTGCACAATGTTGAGTCAATGCTAAAATTTCTTTTCCTTATCGATGATCGGCACGGGAGTTGCCGGGCGCATTCATGTTGCATTGACCTCACGCCGTAATACGCTAGCGTTGAGTCTGCTTGTGTTTCCATGCTATATTTACTATTGAAAATATGGCAAAAAAACGCTGTTCAATAGTTGCTTAAATGATATGGATGGTCGCTTGTTCGCCCGATGTGCTTGCATCAGCGACAAGTCATTTAGAAGGCCTCGCTGACGATGTGCGAGCACATGATGACGGGGAGCATGCACACGCCCCAGTGTTCGGCGGGAAGCCGCTCTACCCGCGCACGCTAGATATAGCGATAAAGAAACAAATCTAGATCTTTGCTATATTGATAATGTTGCGCTAGGAAATTTGTTATCCAGGAGTCGGCGTTTGTTGTAAATACAACGGGGTCTTGGCGAGCGCGACACGGTGTAGCTATTGTATGAGACCATGCGCGCGCTGTGCTCGATGCAGCGACCGCCTTGCGCTCGTTTTGCCAACTCAGCAAGCAGTGAAGCAATAATAAATTCTGGGGAATAACATGTTTCGGATCTCTAATCACTATGTGTCGAAGATCGTATTCGTCCTGCTGTTTGTAGAGATATTGATCCTGCTTGGCGCCGCCTATGCGGGCGCCGCGATGCGTTTTCTCGACGCCAGCGGGCCGGCGACGATCCTCCAGCTCGATCACTTCCTGGCTTCAGCAATCGCCTTTGCAGTAGCGGTCAGCTTCAGCATGAGCGCCATGGGCATGTACCAGCTCGATTTCGACGAGGGACTGCGCCATCCCTTCCTCATGAAGCTGATGCCCGCCTTCCTGATGGGCTTCCTGATCCTGACCCTGGTGTTCTATATCGCCCCCGACCTGTACTTCGGCCGAGGCATCCTGCTGCTGGTGTTCGGCCTGGCGGCGGTCGGCATCTTCACAGCGCGCATCATCTTTTTCAAGACGTCCGAAATGCGTCTGATGCAGTCACGCATCATGTTCCTCGGAAGCGGTCCGCTGGCCAAGGAATGCAGCGAGCTGGCGCAAAAAAAGACCAGCTACCATCGCTACAACATCGCCGGCTTCATTCCGGTCGCCAGCGAAGAGGTGTGCGTGCCCACCGGCAATCTGCTCAAGGTCCGCGACGGTGATTCGCTGGTCAAGGTCGCCAAGCAGTACGGCGTGCAGGAAATCGTTGTGTCGGTCCAGAACCGACGCGGCAGCTTCCCCATCAAGGAATTGCTGGATTGTAAATTGCAGGGACTCAAGGTCACCGATGCCGCCACCTTCTTCGAACGCGAGACGTGCCAGATCCGGGTCGACTCCCTTCAGCCGAGCTGGCTGGTCTTCGGCGGCGGCTTCGACCAGAGCTTTATCCGAACCTTCATGAAGCGCGGCTTCGACCTGGTGTGCAGCACCCTGATCATGGTCATGACCTTGCCGATCATGCTGGCCGCGGCGATCGCCGTGTGGCTGGAAGACCGTGGCCCCGTGTTCTATTCGCAGGAACGGGTCGGCAAGGATGGCAAGATCTTCCGGGTGCACAAGTTCCGCAGCATGCGCACCGATGCCGAGAAGGGCGGCAAGCCGCAGTGGGCGGCCCAGAACGATCCGCGCGTCACCCGCGTCGGCAATTTCATGCGCAAGACCCGCATCGACGAACTGCCCCAGGTATTCAATGTGCTCAAGGGCGAGATGTCCTTCGTCGGCCCGCGTCCCGAGCGTGCTTATTTCGTGGAGCAACTGATCGAGGTGGTGCCGTACTACAATGTGCGCCATAGCATCAAGCCAGGCATCACCGGCTGGGCGCAAGTGCGTTACGGCTATGGTTCCTCGGCCGAGGATGCGCTGCAAAAGCTGCAGTACGACCTGTATTACGTCAAGAACAACAGCCTGTTCCTCGACGTGCTGGTCCTGATCAATACGCTCAAGGTCGTGCTGTTCCGCAGCGGACGCTGATGACCACGCCCCGGGTGGTCCCGGGGCCAGGCATTGGTGTGCGTGACCTCTTCATCCGGATTTTTTCAATGCACGTTCTCATGGATGGCGCACGTTGACCAGCATTGCCGTCTATAGCTATAGCGTCGCCGCTATCGGTTTCTTCCTGCTGATCGGTCTCCTGCTGACGATCTGGCGCGGCCGCAGCCACGTCGCGCCGGTCGCGATCGCCTGCGCGCTCACCGCGCTCTGGTCCGGCGCCCTGGCCCTGGAAGCCGCGTCTGGCCTCGGGCTGTGGTCGGTCTGGACCGACAAGCTCGAGATCCTGCGCAGCGGCGCCTGGTGCGTCGTGCTGGTCCTGTTACTCGGCAACTACCGCGATCCTGGCAGTCGCTGGCCATTCGGCCTGCGCACCTCGGTGTTCGCGGGCGGCATGGCCTATCTGGGCCTGCTGCTGGCGACGGCGCTGCTGCGCACCGACCTGATGCTCAACATCGACGGCCTGCTGCCGAACGTGACGCTGCGCGTATGCCAGGCGGTGCTGGGCATGCTGCTGGTCGAGCAGGTGTACCGCAACAAGACGGTGCAGGAGCGCTGGGCCATCAAGTTCGCCTGCCTCGGCATCGGCGCCATGTTCGCCTACGATTTCTATATGTACAGCCAGGCGATGCTGTTCCATGAGATGCACCAGGACACCTGGGCCGCGCGCGGCATCGTCAACGCCCTGGCCATGCCGCTGATCGGCACCGCGATCAAGCGCGGCACCTCGCGCGCCAATGCGCTGGCGCTGTCGCGGCGCGTGATGTTCCATTCGACCGCGCTGTTCGGCTCCGCGCTGTACCTGATGGCGATGGGCTTCGCCGGCTACTACCTGCGCTACTTCGGCGGCAGCTGGGGCGGCGTGATGCAGGTCGTGTTCCTGTGCGGCGCGCTGCTGGTGCTGGCCGGGACCCTGTTCTCGGGCGCTTTCCGCGCCTGGCTCAAGGTCTTCATCAGCAAGCATTTCTACAGCTACGGCTACGACTACCGCGAGGAATGGATGCGCTTCACGCGCACCCTGTCCGAGCACAGCGCCAATATCGGCGAGCGCGCGATCGAGGCGGTCGGCGCCCTGGTCGAAAGCCCGGGCGGGGTGCTGTGGCAGCGCCGCGACGAGGAACCCGACAGCGGCGGCGCCAGCACCTTCCGGCCGGTGGCCGGCTGGCAGGCCACCAGCAGCGCCGTCGAGCCGGCCGATTCGAAGTTCTGCCGCTTCCTGGAAACCACCCAGTGGGTGATCGACCTGCGCGAATACCAGGCTTTGCCCGAGAAGTACGGAGACCTCGAACTGCCGGCCTGGCTCAAGGAATTCCCGCGCGGCTGGCTGGTGGTGCCCCTGATCATGCACTCGAAACTGTTCGGCTTCGTGGTGCTGCAGGATGCGCGCAGCACCGTGGCCCTGAACTGGGAAGTGTTCGACCTGCTCGAGATCGCGGGCAGCCAGGCCGCTAGCTACCTGGCGCAGCAGGACGCCGCCGATGAATTGATGGTGGCGCGCCAGTTCGATTCGTTCAACCGCATGTCGACCTTCGTGGTGCACGACCTCAAGAACCTGGTGTCCCAGCTGTCCCTGATGAACGCCAACGCCGAAAAGCACCGCGACAATCCGGAGTTCCAGCGCGACATGCTCGACACGGTCGACCATTCGATCCAGAAGATGACGTCGATGCTGCAGAAACTGAGCCGCAACGATGCCCCGGCGCGGCCGCGCGCCTTGTCGGTCGAGGCCGTGGTGCGCCAGGCGATCGCGCTCAAGAGCGCCCTCGAGCCGCATCCCTCGCTGCAGGTCGAGCAGCAGGGCCTGATGGTGCTGGCCGACCGCGAGCGGCTCGAGCGCGTGCTGGGTCACCTGATCCAGAACGCGATCGAGGCCACGCCCAAGAGCGGCCATGTGAACGTCACCGTGCGTCGCCGGGGCGACCGGGTGGCGATCACGGTGGCCGATACCGGCGCCGGCATGACCGAGAAATTCATTCGCGAGCGCCTGTTCAAGCCGTTCGAATCGACCAAGCCGGCCGGCATGGGCATCGGCGTGTTCGAGAGCCGCGAATACATCACTGAGCTGGGCGGCGCGCTGGATTTGACCAGCACGCCCTCGGTCGGAACCACTTTTACCGTCACCCTGCCGTTGTACCATGAGGCTGGCGCCGGCATCGCCGCCGGCGCCATCGATCGCGCAGCGTGAACTGAGGAATAGCCGTGACCCAAAACAAACCGAAACTGTTGATCATCGAGGACGACCCCGGCCTGCAGAAGCAGCTGCGCTGGAGCTTCGATGCCTATGACGTGGTCGTCGCCGGCGACCGCGAAAGCGCGCTGGCGCAGATCCGCCGCCACGAGCCGGCGGTGGTCACCATGGACCTCGGGCTGCCGCCCGATCCGGACGGTTCGACCGAGGGCCTGGCCACGCTCGAGCAGATCCTGGCGCTGGCGCCGGACACCCGCGTGATCGTCCTGACCGGCAACCAGGAGCGCGCCAACGCGGTCAAGGCGATCGCCATGGGCGCCTACGATTTCCACCAGAAGCCGTGCGAGCCGGAGGTGCTGAACCTGGTGGTCCAGCGCGCGTTCTTCTTGCATAACCTGCAGATGGAAAACCGCCGCATGCAGTCGAACCAGGCCGATTCGCCGATGGCGGGCGTGATCAGCCGCGACGCCGGCATGCTCAAGGTCTGCCGCAATATCGAGAAGGTGGCCCCGACCTCGGCCTCGGTGATGGTCCTGGGCGAATCGGGCACCGGCAAGGAAGTGCTGGCGCGCGCGCTGCACGCGCTGTCGCCGCGCGCCAAGGAGCGCTTCGTGGCGATCAACTGCGCCGCGATTCCCGAGAACCTGCTCGAGAGCGAATTGTTCGGCTACGAGAAAGGCGCCTTCACCGGCGCGGCCAAGCAGACCAAGGGCAAGGTAGAACTGGCCAACGGCGGCACCTTCTTCCTGGATGAAGTAGGCGACCTGCCGATGGCGTTGCAGGCCAAGCTGCTGCGCTTTTTGCAGGAGCGCGTGATCGAACGCATCGGCGGCCACGAGGAAATCCCGGTCGACGTGCGCATCGTGTGCGCGACCCACCAGAGGCTCAAGGAGCTGTGCAGTACCGGGCGCTTCCGCGAAGATTTGTATTACCGCTTGTCGGAAATCGTGGTCACGATCCCGCCGCTGCGCGCGCGCCAGGGCGATGCGGCCCTGCTGGCCCACCACTTCAAGAACAAGTTCTGCGCCCAGGAGTCGCGCCCGACCATGCATTTCGCGCCCGACGCGATCGCCGCCATCGAAGCCTACGCGTGGCCGGGCAATGTGCGCGAGATGGAAAACTGCGTCAAGCGCGCCGTGATCATGGCTGACGGCCCGACCATCGTGGCCGACGACCTGGGCCTGCCCGACGACGGCACCCAGGTCGAGCAACCGCTCAATTTGCGCCAGGTGCGCGACGAGGCCGAACATGCGGCCATCGTGCGCGTGCTGGCGCGGGTGGACGGCAATATCGTCAAGGCCTCCGAGATGCTGGGCGTGAGCCGCCCGACCCTGTATGACCTGATGAGCCGGCACGGCATCAAGAGCAGCGCATGAGCCGTGGCGCGCGGCTGGCGCTGGCCGCGCTGGCGGCCTGCGTCGTGCTGGCCGGCTGCGGCATCGTCGCGGCGCTGTTCGCGCTCGAACGCGCGGGCGTGATGCCGCGCGCGCTGGCGCCGTACATCGACAAGCGCAGCAGCGGCCACAACGCGGTCATCACCGGCGCCGGCCGGCTCGCCAGCGACGCCTTGCTGAAGCTGGATCGCGGCGCGCCGGCCACGGTACGTCTCGATGGCCTGCGGCTCGGCGCCCAGCCGCAGGCCGCGGGCGTGCCCGGACCCGAGGTCGGCCTGGTGCGCGACGTCGCCGCGCTGCGCTCCGCCATGGCCAAGGCCGTGCCGGGCGCCACGATCACGCTGGCGCCGGGAACCTACCGCATCGCGAACCGCTCGCTGGAAGCGGGCCGGCCCGGCGCCGCAGGGGCGCCGGTCGTGGTGCGCGCCGCGCAACCGGGGACGGTGAAATTGATCTCCCACGTGACGATCGCGATCCGGGTCGGCGCCCCGCACTGGCGCTTCGAGAACCTGGCGATCGACGGCGCCTGCCGGCGCCACGACGATTGCGAGCACGCGTTCCAGGTCACGGGCGCGGCCAGCCACTTTGCCGCCGTCAACAACGCGGTCCAGGGCTTCAATGCCCATTTCAAGATCAATGGCGCAGGCGGGCGCTTTCCCGACCATGGCCTGATCGAGGCGAATACCCTGTCCAACCCGACGCCGCGCGCGACGCGCCGGCCGGTCACGCCGATCGACCTGGTCGCGGCCAGCGACTGGACCGTGCGCGGCAACCTCATTCGCGACTTCGTCAAGCTGCACGGGAACCGCGTCAGCTACGGGGCCTTCGCCAAGGGCGGCGGCAGCGGCAATGTCTTCGAGCGCAACCTGGTGTGGTGCGAGCAGGCGCTGGCCGGCCAGCCGGGCCAGCGCGTCGGCCTGTCGCTCGGCGGGGGCGGCACGGGCGGGCGCTTCTGCCGCGACGGACGCTGCGTGACCGAGCAGGAACGCGGCGTGCTGCGCGCCAACCTGATCGTCGGCTGTTCCGACGTCGGCATCTACCTCAACAGCGCTTCCGATTCCAGGATCGAGGACAACACCCTGGTCGACACGGCCGGCATCGACGTCCGTTACGCCACCAGCAGCGCGCGGCTGGACGGCAACCTGGTCGACGGCCCGATCCGCAGCCGCGACGGCAGCCTTCTGCACCTGGCGGACAACCGCGATGCCGGGCTATGGCGCTCGTACCTGGGCTGGCATCCGGTGCGCGCGCTGTTCGCAGCCCCGGGCGAAGGCGACTTTCGCTGGAAAGACGGGGCGCCGGGACGCATGCAGCCGCGCCGCGATGGCGTCGACCTGTGCGGCGCCGCACGCGCCACGGTGGGCGTGTACGGGGCCTTCGACGATTTCGGAGCCTGCCGGCGCCGCTAAAGACTTACCAGGAACGCAGCCACTCGCCGGTCCAGCGCGCGACCTGGTCGCGCCAGGCGCGGCGCGAGAAGGTATGGTCGGCGCCGTCGATCCGGCGCCGCGTCACGCGTGGCGGAGCCAGCACGCCGCGCCAGGCACGGTCGGCATCGGCCAGGTCGCAGAATTCGCGCGCGGTCAGGTCGGCGCCGGCGATCACCAGCAGCACGTGGCCCCTGAAATCCTGCAGGCCGGCGCGCATCCGCTCGGGCAGCGAAACCGTGGTGGGAACGCCTGCGGCGGCAGGCGCGGGCTTGCCCCTGGCCTTGCGCAGCAGCGCCAGCAGCGAAGCCAGCGAGCGGCGCCAGTCGAGGCCTCCGCCCAGCAGCTGCCTCCAGAAGGCGGGATCCTTCAGGCGCGCGCGGTAGTAGTGGCGCAGGGTGGTGCGCGCCAGGCCGTCCTCGGTGCGCACCCAGGGATTGAGCAGGACCAGGCCGGCCACGCGCGCATCGCGCGCGGCATACATGCCGATCGCCGAGGCGGCGTCGCACAGGCCCCAGAGCACCACTTCGCGCAGCCCGGGGACGGCCGCCATGAAGGCGTCGATGGCGGCGCGCAGGTCGTCCTCGACGTCGTCGAAGGAACGCACGGCGCCTTCGCTGTCGCCCATGCCGCGGTAGTCGAAGCGCAGCACCGGCACGCCTCCCTGCGCCAGGTCGCGCGCCAGCAGCGTGAACTGGCGGTGACTGCCGGCGCGGTATTGCGGCCCCCCGACCACCACCAGCACCCCGCGGGTGCAGGCTGCCGCCTGGCCGGGCAGGCTCAGGATGCCATACAGGCGTTCGCCGCCGCAGCCGAACGTGAGCGCGCGCTCGTCGAGGCCGTCGTTCATGTCGGTGCCGGCTTCCATATGCCTGGTCTCCACGCCTTCAATGCCCATGCAGTCTGGCCTCCAGCGCGGCCGTGCCGGTCTCCAGCCAGGCCGCGTTTTCCGTGATCTCGGTGGTGGTCCAGAACGGTGCGCTGTGGACCGGGTGCAGGCGCAGGTCGACGCCGGCGCCGCGCCAGGCGGCGGCGGCGCGCGCGGCGCCTGGCGACGGTTCGGCGCCGGCCTGCGTGACCGCCTCGATCCAGTCGACCGGGCAGGTCGGGCGGAAGGCGTCCAGCGGATCGAGCGCGTCGAGCGCGCGCGCCAGGCGGGGATCGAGGTCGTAGCCGGCGATCTCGAGCGGTTCGCCGGCCAGCAGCGCCGCACGCAAGTCCGCCGTGCCGCCGCCGGCCTCGCCGTCGGCCAGCAGGGCCCCGGCCAGGCGCAGGCGCAGGAACTGGGTCAGGTAGGTGGAGCCTTTCAGCACCGGCTGCCACAGCAGCATGCCGGCCACCGGGTGCGTGGCGACGCGCGCGTAGTCCAGCGCCAGCAGCGCGCCCAGGCGCAGGCCCCACAGCCGCAGCGGCGCGCCGGTCCGTTCCTGGAGCCAGGCCGCGGCCAGCGCCAGGTCGTCCCGCCACCGCTCCCAACGCGCATCGCCGAAGTCGCCGCTGCTGTCGCCGCAGCCGGCCAGGTCGATCTGCAGCACGGCGTGGCCCGTCGCGGCGAAGGCGCGCGCCTGCAGCGCCGCCATGCGGCGCGCGCGGTTCATCTCTTCGGCGAAGGGATGCACGTACAGCAGCGCGCTGCGCGCGGGTCCGGCGGGAGGGTGATAGAGGCAGAAACGCCGTCCGCCGTCCGCCTCCAGGAAGAAGGGTTCGGCCGGCGCGGCGGCGGCGCCGTTCATGCGCCGCGCTTGGCTTCCACGAAGGCCGCCAGGCTGCCCAGGGTGGAGAAGGTGCTGGCGCTGATGTCGTCGTCGTCGATCGCGATGTCGAAATGCTCCTCGAGGGCGGCGATCAGGCTGATCACGGCCATCGAATCGAGTTCCGGCAGCGCGCCCAGCAGGGGCGAATCGGCGGTCAGGTCGCGTCCGGCGTCGCCCAGGCTGAGGGTGTCGGTCAGGATGGTCTTGATTTGCTCGAGGTACATGCGGATTCCATTCACGGGGGCGCCGCGCCTGTGCGGGGCGCGCTTAAGGGTTCGGGCGCAGCAGCGCCAGCCGGTTCTTGATCGGCGCCGCCAGCCGGTGCACTTCGCCGGCCAGTTCGTGGCGCGTCAGGCGCAGCAGCAGGTACCAGACCGCGGCCAGCAGCGGCGCCATCACGAGCAAGCGCAGCATCGGCGCCAGCGACGACGGCAGCAGCCACGCCAGCAGCATACCAGCACCGACGCTGCCGGCGGCCACCAGGGCGCTCGGCGCCAGCGCGCGCAGCAGGCTCAGCAGATGCAGGCCGAAATAGCGATTCTGCTGCAGCGCACGCAGAGGCAGGCTCGCCATCGTCGCCAGGCATAGCGCCCAGGCAAAGCCGGCCAGGGAGCCATCGTACATCAGGACGCCAAACAGGATCCGCGCTAGCAGCGTGGCAAGCACCGGCAGCGCGCTCAGGTAGGGACGGCCGATCGCGGCCATCGCGACCGAATTATAGTTGAACGTCATGATCGCCGCCGCCGCCAGCGTCAGCGGCAGGATGGCCGGCACCGACTCGAGCCAGGTCGGACCATACAGGGCCAGCACGACGTCGTGGCCGAGCACCGCGGTCAGGCCCAGCGCGGTCCAGCCGATCCCGGTGAGCAGCAGCGTGGCGCGCGTGATGACCGGCGCCAGCGACTCGCCGCGATGGTGGATCTGGGACATGTAGGAAACAGCGCCATAGTTCACGGTGGAGCCGGCCACGTGGATGAAGATCTGGACTGTGGAATTGGCGCGGCTGAGCAGGCCAACCTGGCTCGCCGAGCCGAGCTTGCCCAGCAGGATGTCGGGGATCGCATTGTTGAGCGTAATCGCCATATTCGACAGCAGCGATCCGGCGCCGAAGTGGGCCACGCCGCGCCAGTGCGAAAAGGACGGTAGCCAGGGCACGTTGCTCTTACGCATCGGCATCAGGGCCAGCATGCAGGCCAGGATGTTAACCAGATTTGCCCAGGCCAGGCTCATGCTGCCGAATCCGAGATTGGCCAGCACCAGGCAGCTGATGCAGAAGCTGATGGTGCCGGCGGCGTTCACCATCGCCTGCTTTTCGGCCGCGAATTCGCGCGACAGCAGGGCATTGGTGACCGCGCCAAACGGGATGAAGACGAAGCCGAGCGCCAGCACCTGCATCACCGGCACGATCTCGGGTTCGGCGAACCAGGCGCCGAGCGCATCGCTGGCGAGATACAGGCACAGTGCGATCAGCCAGGACGAGGTGAAGACCACGCCGCTGGCCGAGCGCAATTTGTCGGGCGTGAGGTTCGGTTCGCGCTGCAGGTATCCCGAGACGCCGAAATCGCGGAACACGCCGGCGAAGTTGACGAATACCGCCGTCATCGAATAGACGCCGATCTCGCTCGGGCTCAGGATACGCGCCAGCAGCACGCTGACCAGGAACTTGAGCATGGTTGCGCCGGACGACGAAAAGAAATTGATGATCAGCGAACGTCGCAGATTTACCATGGCCATTGGAATGTGGGCGGCGGCGCCTCGTTTATGGAGCAGGCGAACGACGCGGTCGCATGTGCGCCGCACTGATTGCTGTAATGCACAATATTATATGCGCCATCGTCACGTAAACATGTGCGCACAATACATTTCTGACAATGTCGCGTGCGTGTTCAGCGCCGCGGGACGATCGCCCATTGCGGCGTCTTGCTGTAGTCCGGCTTCTCGGCGCGCGCGTCGAAGCGTTCCCAGGCTTCGGTGGCGTTCGGGATGCCCGACGTTGCCGCGACGGCGAGCGCCGGCTGCATATTCGCCGGATAGCCCATTGGCGAGCCGCCATAGCCCGCCATGCGGCCGGGCGTCCATTTGCGGCGATGGGCCGCGGTCAACCAGTCGGCCTGGGCCTGGCTGGCGCAGGGCTGGTCGATGAACCGCGTGCCGTCCGGATGGCTGGCGCGCTTGCCGTCGTCCTTGCGGTAGAAGTCGCGGTCATAGTTGGCCCGGTACAGCTCGGCGAAGCTCTCGTACAGCGGCCCGCCCTGCTTGCCGGAGGGGCGGAACTCGAGCGAATAGGCGGCGCCCTCGGTCCAGCAAAATCCCGGCGCGGTCATGCGGCCCACCGGATAGGTCGCTTTCCAGCGCAGGATCGGGGTTGCCTTGGCAAACCCGAGTTCGGCCAAGTGGCCGAAGCTCCAGGTCAGGAAGTCGTCCTGCCACGGTGCCGAGTTCTTGACCCGGAACGCGCCTTCGCCCGAACCGTCGTAGGCGCCCAGCCTGTTCGGCCTGCCGACCACGTAGGTCGCGTGGTAGAAGGTGAGGTTGTTGTCGAGCTGCCTGGTGAAATAGGCTTTCAGCGGATGCGCGTCGGGCGTGATGTAGGCGGCATGGCCAAGCGTGCGCAACGACCAGGCCTGGCCGCGTACCTGCTGCCAGCGTACCAGGCCCTGGCCCTTGCCGGAGTTGTTGGGATCGGTGCCGAGCGGATTGGTGGCAGCCCAGAACTGCAGCTCCTCGAGGTAGTAGTAGTCGCCGGTGAGCAGATAGGGCAGGTAGGCCAGGGAAGGCTGGTGCGAGGTATCGTTGGTGTACGGCGTCTTGCACAGGCCCTTGCCGGCGCAGCGCGGCACCGGCAGCGGTCCCTTGTGCGCCAGGTTCATGTGGGTCGAGATCGCGCGGTTGGCAGGCAGGTCGGTGCGCACCGGATAGCCGGTGCGCTCGTCGCGCAGGTGCACCGACCAGCTGCCGGACCCTTCCGCCGCCGCCATCATCGCGTCGCGCGCGCGCACGTCGGTCGACAGCAGGTAGTGCACCGACCAGGATGGCAGCGGACCGATGTCGCCGCGGCCGCCCGAGGTCGGCATGTAGGCCATGACGGGACCGATGCGCATCGGGCCGGTATTGCCGGGATTCAGCCGTCCGGCCAGGCTGGCCAGCGCGCGCTCGTCCGGCTTGATGGTCTGGTCATAGTTGGGCACGGCCCCGGTAGCGATCAGGTAGGCGCCATCGGGGCGCACATGGATGGCCGGCGCGCGCGCCTCGTTCCACCAGGCCAGCTGGCGCCAGCGCGCATGGCGGTAATGGGTGAGTCCGGCCTGCTGGTAGACCTTGCGCCCGCCGACCTCGACGTCGACGTCGTATTCGACGTTGCGCGCGCCGGCCTGGAAGGTCTTGGTATTCTCGACCACGACTTCGACCCTGGCCTGCTTTTCCAGGCCCGGATACCAGCGCACCGCGAAACTGGCGGCCAGCAGCGGATGGGCGGCGCCGCCCGCCGACTTGAGAGGAACTGCGCCGCGCCATTCCCTGGCCACGGCGCCATCCAGCCAGGCGCCGGCGTTCGTGCGTCCGGATGCGCCCTTGGCCGCGGCCAGCGCATCGGCAAGGGTGGCGCGGTAAGCCACGCCGTCGGTCCTGATGTCGATGCTGGCGCTCAGGCCATCGGCGAGCAGGCGCTCGATGCCGGCGCCGCCGGCGGGCTTCGCCGTAGCGGCCTTGACCAGCTCCAGGCTGGCCGTGCCGCGCGCTTCCAGCTTCGGCAGGATGCCGGAGACGATGGCGTGGCGAACCGAACCGTCCGGGTGGGTGGCCTTGACGTCGACCTGCAGCGGCAGCACCTTGCCGTCTGCCAGGCGCGCGGCCAGTCCATCGTTCTTGCCGAAGGCGCCGGGGGCGAATACCTGGCCGAAGGTGAATGGCACCCCGGCCTGGTCGGCGCCCAGGTTCTGGATGCGCACGCCGGTGATGGCGGCGGCCGCGGCGGCCGGGGCGGCCAGCACGGCCAGGCAGGCCAGCGCGAGGGCCGGGCGGAATGCGAAAGCGGACAGGGTACCTGGCATGGCGAATCCGGGAAGCGGGAGGCCGTTCAGCCGGTCGTGGTCGACTGTGCGAGCATGACGCCGGGAGCGTTGCCGCTGCCGATCATGCGGATCGCTTCACGCGAGGTCGCCTCGTACTGGCCGTTAATGAAGCGCATCGAACCGATGAAGTGGTAAAACGCGGTCTCGGCGGTCGCGCAGTCGGGAGTGCCGTATTTCGGGAATGGCAGCGAGCGCGTTCCCGGGGCATTTGCCACCAGATAGTTCGACGTCACCTGCTCGGTGCCCCAGCGGGTCCAGCCTTCGCCCAGCTTGGAGGTCATGCGGCGCGAGAAATCGGTCATGCTGTCGCGCATGGTTTGCGAGCGCGGGAATCCGGTGAATCCGGAGCAGCCGCGCACGTAACGGGCGTCCTGCGGCAGGCCGACATTGGCCATCTCGCATTCGGCGATGGTCTGGATATGGGCGTCCGGCTTGAGGAAGGCCAGCGCGCGCTCGCGCACCCCGGGCAACTGGCGGATCGGGGTGTCGGGCATCTCCCCCAGCACGAAGCCGGCGCCGCTGCGCACCGCCTCGAGCACTTCGGGAATCGGCTGCGTCGTCACGGTATCGGCATCGAGCTGGATGACGTAATGCTCGCACACCAGGCCGGCGATGGCGTACAGGCGTTCCCAGGTGCCGCCGCGCGGGATGTCGGGATGGGTGAATTCGTCGGCGTGCCGCAGCTCGATATGCGGCACGTGCTGCCGCAGCAGGGCCCGGTCCTGGTCGCTGATCGAGGGGTCGCACACGACCACGATCCGCTCCGGGTTCAGGAAATGGACGAAAGACTTGACCGCCACCAGGTAGGCCTGGACGTCGCGTGTGTGCACCATCGACAGCAGCACGAAGGGCAGGTTGCCGCGTTCGACCGCAGGGGTCGACAGGATCTGCTGGATCACCTTCTGGTGCCGTGCGCGGAAATGGTCGCGCTTGAGGCGAGCGACCACCCTGTTAAATAAAGACATCCGTACTGCTCCTGTATCGGCATTCAAGCGGACTGGCGGGACCAGCCCTGGACGGGTAAAGCGGCCGAGCACGCATGCGGCTCTTGCCTTCCTTGCAATGACGCGCAATTATTATATGCTGCAACACCCCCACGCACGCGTTCCATGCTGCATTTTTGTCATCAGACATCAATTGTTGTCATTTTCGGAAGGAGCGCGAGGTGGCCAAACCAGCATGGAGTACGAGTGAGCAGTCTTCCCCTGACATTTTTCCTACCCGATCCACAGCAAGTGGCGCAGTTCCAGGATGCCGACCCAGACCGCGACTGGGCACTGTTCAATACCGGCGTGCACGTCTGGGTCGGCCAGACTTGTCTGCGCCTCAAGCGGGCAGGGCATCCGGTGCAGCTGGCGGCGACGGCGCCGCGCGCGGGCATCGTCGTCGCCCATGCCGACCATGTGCCGCTCTTGCTGCGCCAGCGCCGCTGGCTGTCTCCGCTGACGATCGTGGCGGCGCGCGCCGACCGGCCGCGGCAGCCATATGCGGATGTCGAGGTGGTGCAGAATGCCGCTTCGGCGACGGCCTCCAACGCCTTCCATGTCCAGCACTGGCCACAGCCGGGGCTGGTTGCGCGCGATCCGGGCCGCGGCGACGCAGTGCGCACAGTGGCCTTCAAGGGGACGGTGGGGGAGATGACGCCCGAATTCGCCACCCCCGAGTGGGCCGACGGGCTGCGCGCGCAGGGCATCGAATGGCAATGCGACGCGGTGGCCTGGGGAGGCAATGGCGCCGCCTACCAGACCAGCTGGAACGATTATGGTGCGATCGACGTGATCGTCGCCATGCGCAGGGACTTGTCGCACTTGCATGAAAAAAAGCCGGCTAGCAAGCTGATCAATGCGTGGCTGGCCGGGGTGCCGGCCATCCTCGGGCCGGAACAGGCCTATCGCGAACTGCGCCGCTCCGAGCTCGACTACATCGAGGTCGCCTCGGCCGGCGAAGCGGCGGCGGCGCTGGCGCGCCTCGCGTCAAACCCGGCGCTGTATCGCGCCATGGCCGAGAATGGGCGCCGGCGCGGCGAAGAGGTGCGGGCCGACGCCTGCACTGCGGCGTGGGCGCACTTGCTGTTCGAGACCATTCCGGCGCGTTACCCGCCTTCCCTGGCACGGCTGGGCTGGCGCAGCCTGCGGTGCCGGGCTAGCGCATGGCGCTCGCAGGCGGCGGCGCGGTAAGGCGCGGCATGCCGAAGGCGGGGCAGCGCAGGTCCGGGTACAGCGCCAAAAAAGGCGCTGTACCCGTTAGCTGTTGATGACTCCGAATGCGATACGCAGCAATTGCTCGACAGAATTGATTCGCCCGCCATCGAGCGCCCATTGCCAGCCCAGGTAATTGGGCAACCAGCGTGACGCCACGCCATGGAAGCGCGCCAGCCATTCCTTGAAACGCCGGTGGTAGGCGTTCACGTTCTGCACATGGATGGCGCCTTTGACGCCTTTGCGGACTCGTTCGCCTGCGCTGAGATTGACAGCCTGGTGCGCAATGCCATGGGCGCGGGCGAAGGCGGGATAGGCGGCGTTGGCGTCGGTGACCAGCAGCGCCTGGGGATTGAGTTTCGGCAGCAGGTGCCTGACCAGCTGGGCCACTTTCAAGGCGCCGCGGCCGGTGACGGCGTCGATGGTCTGGCCGCTGCGGTCGCGCGCCACCAGGATGCAGTCGAGGCGACGTGAAATGCCACGCAGGGCGGCCCTGCCGCCGCGCTTGCGCGGCTGTCGGTCGAGCTTGCGTGACCCCTTTTGCGATTCGAGCAGGAATGTTTCGTCGGCCTCGACGATGCCGACCAGGCGCTCGGCCCGGTCGTCCTTGACCCGGTCGAGAAAGCGATGACGCCAGCGAAACGTGGTGTTGGGGTGCACGCCGACCCGCTTGGCAGCAGACCGGACCGTCTGCGAATCGAGCACCGTGTCCAGGTAATCGAGCCACTTGCCCTTTTGCCTGAGCCGCGCCAGCGGCGTACCCGTCAGGTCGTTGAGGTGCGGCCGCACGCGCAGCAGCGATAGCGTTGCAAGTCGTTGGCCTGGCCGTGCCGGTGACAACGCTCGCAGGCGCAATCCGGGCAGCGCCGCCCCTTTGACCGGATCTCGTCGATGAGGGCGACCACCCGGTCGAGCCCGGCTGCTGGATGCAGGGCGGCGAGCACCTGTTGACGCTGCGGCTGGTTCAGCAGCGCCAGCTGGGCGAACAGCTTCTCAAACTTCGGCGCTTTCATCATGCGCTCCCGATCGATGGCGACGGGAGTTGGACCGCGGGTCAGCTCAGCAGTTCAATGCTCATCCACATCTAACGAGTACAGCGCCCAAAAAAAAACCGGGCGTCGCGAGACGCCCGGTCGTGCTTCAGGTTGGCTGCCGATCAGCGCGGGACGATGCCCCACTGCGGACCGTTGCCGTAGTTCTGCTTGTCGTTGCGGCCGGTGAAGACGGTCCAGGCCTGCGCCGCATTCGCGATACCGGAGTTGGCGGCCACCGCCAGCGCCGGCTGCATATTGGCCGGGTAGCCAAGAGGAGAACCCGAGAAGCCGGTCATGCGGCCAGGATTCCAGTGCTCCTTGGCGGCAGCGCGGATCCAGTCGCTCTGGGCCTGGCTGGCACACGGCTGGTCGATGTATTTCAGCCCTTGCGGGTGCTTCAGCTTCTTGCTTTCGTTCAGGATGCTGTCACCGCCAAAGTTAAACTGGTGCATGGTCGCCAGGTCGCTGAAGATCGGTTCCTTGGCGCTGGGACGGAACTCCATGAAATAGGCCGAGGCCTGGATCCAGCAGAATCCCGGCGTGGTCATGCGGCCCACCGGATACTTTGCCTTCCACTGCATGATCGGCTGGGCCTTGTCGAAGCCCAGTTCGGCCAGGTAGCCGAAGCTCCAGGTGAGGAAGTCGTCCTGCCAGGGCGCCGAGGCATTCACCTTGAACGCGCCGGAGCCGCTGCCGTCGTACACGCCGAGCTGGTTCGGATTGCCCGTCACGTAGGTGGCGTGGTAGAAGTCCAGATTGTTGTCGACCTGCTTGACGAAGTAATCCTTCAGCGTATGGCTGTCCGGCGTGATGTAGGCCGCATGGCCCAGCGTGCGCAGCGACCATGCCTGGCCGCGCACCTGCTGCCAGCGCACCAGGCCCTTGCCGTTGCCCGAATTGCCCGCGTCGGTGCCCAGCGGATTCGAGGCGGCCCAGAACTGAAGTTCTTCCAGGTAGTAGTAATCACCCGTCAGCAGGTAGGGCAGGTAGGCCATCGACGGCTGGTGAGCGGTGTCTGACGTGTAGGGCGTGCCGCACAGGCTGTTGTTGTTCTGGGCGCAGCGCGGCACCGGCAGCGGCCCCTTGTGCGCCAGGTTCATGTGGGTCGACAGGTTCTTGTAGGCGGTGTTGTCGACGCGCAGCGGGAAGCCGGTCTTTTCGTCGCGCATGTGGATCGACCAGGTGCCAGAGCCGTCGGCAGCCGCCATCATGGCGTTGCGGGCGCGCATGTCCTTCGACAGCAGGTAGGATACGGTCCAGACCGGGAGCGGGCCGATGTCGCCGCGGCCGCCGGTGGTGGCCATGTAGGCGACCACCGGGCCGATCGTCATCGGGCCGGTATTGGTGGCGGTGATCTGCTTGCCCATG
Organism: Massilia arenae; assembly: GCF_008014745.1. GTDB lineage: Bacteria > Pseudomonadota > Gammaproteobacteria > Burkholderiales > Burkholderiaceae_D > Telluria > Telluria arenae. The sequence goes on along the minus strand of NZ_VPFD01000013.1, from coordinate 157,019 downwards.
GAGGCCAGCGAGCCCTCGTTGATCTCAATGCTCTGGTCGTAGTTCGAGATCGCCTTCGACGCGATCAGGTAGGCCGTATTCGGACGCACGTGGATGCTCGGCGTACGGGCACCGTCCCACCAGGCGCTCTGGTGCCAGCGCGAGTGGTGGTAATGCGTCATCTGGCTCTTGGAGAAGATCGAGCGGCCGCCGACATTGACGTTCACGTCGTAGCGCTGGTTGCGCGCCCCGGCCTTGAAGGTCTTGGTGTTCTCGACGATGACGTCGACCCGCGCCTGCTTCGACAGGCCGGCATACCAGCGCACGGCGAAGCTGGCGGTCAGCAGCGGATGCTCGATGCCGGCGGCGTCCTTCAGCGGGGTGCTGACGATCCATTCGTTGACGACCGGGCCCGACAGCCATTGGACCGGCTTCGGTGAAGCCAGCGCGTCCGCCAGCGAGGCGGTGTACTGCACGCCTTCGTAGGTCAGGACGACGTCGCTGGTCAGGCCGCTGGTAGCCAGATCCTGCGGGGTGAGCGTGCTCTTTTCGGACGCGGAGGTCTTCACCAGCTCGATCTTCGCAATCTGGCCGACTGCCAGGTTCGGCAGGATGCCGGACACGACGACGTGGCGCACCGAGCCGTCGGCATGGGTAGCCTTGACATCGGCCTGGAGGCGGATCAGGGTGCCGTCCGGGAGGCGCGCCGCCAGGCCTTCGGTGGCGGCCATCTGGCCTTGCGCGACGATCTGGCCGAAGGTGAACGGCACATTGGCCTGGGCCAGGCCCTGGTTCTCGATCTCGAAGTCGGTCACCGTGGGGCCGGCCACGATCGCGGCCGGGTTGTTCGCGGGCAGCGGGGTGAGCACGGTCGGGGTGGTCGGCCGCGGCACAAAGCCGGTGGTGGTCTTGGCCAGCGAGGTGCCGTCCATGCTGCCGCTCACTGCGGCGGAAGCGACATCGTCCCCACCGCCACCACCGCAGGCGCTCAGGAGGGCGGCGCTCAGTACGGTAGCGAGGATGGACACGCGGTGCTGGACGGGGTGCGGGAAGCTGCCACGTACCGCGCGGCTCGGGGTCATCTGTTCGGTAGTCATGATGTCGGGAAAGGTTCGGGAAGAAAATAATTTCTGTGTGGAACAGAACTTTACCCTGGCCAACATTTTCCGTGGGCCAATTTTCGATGGTTTTTGCCGATTTTCTGTGCAAAAACAACGAAGATGGCGCGGTTGAAATTATTTTCTACAATAAAGTCAAGAACATTTTTTCATCAATCGTGCCCTACAAACAAGTTAGTTGTACGTAAGATACTGATCCCAGCTGGAAAAGGCTGATTCCCCCAAACCATCGGAAAACGCCGCAATGGATTTTTCGTATTTATCGATTTTTCTCATCTGTTCCTGGATGGCATCTGCTGCTGGCTTGCACCACACACAAAGCGAGGTTGTCATCCGATAAATCTTTATATGCTAGGATGACAACATCAGTAGCTGACGACATCGCTCGTGGTGCCGTGCGGCCATTGACCGTTACCAAAGGACATCGTGCCAGCCCTTTTGCTGCGCCTGTGGGCGCGCCAGGCTTCGTGGAAATTGATGCAATGCTAAGCACAACCAATCATGTAACGGCCCGGTTGCCGGCGGGGCGCCCTCCGATCCTGATCGTCATCGTCGATACCGAAGAAGAGTTCGCCTGGGACAAGCCTTTCGACCGCGCCAATACCGGCACCACCTCGGTCGCCGCCCAGCCCCTGATGCACGAACGCGTGTTCGACCGTTTCGGCATCGTGCCGTCCTATATGGTCGACTGGCCAGTCGCCACCGAGGCGGGCGCCGCAGCCACCTTGCGCCGCCTGATGCGCGAGGGCCGTTGCGAGATCGGCACCCAGCTCCATCCCTGGGTCTCGCCGCCGTACGAAGAACAGGTAACCCGCTTCAATTCGTATGCCGGCAACCTGCCGCGCGAACTGGAGCTGGCCAAGCTGCGCATGCTGACCACGGCCATCGGCGACGCCTTCGACCGCGCGCCCACCGCCTTCAAGGCCGGGCGCTATGGCCTGGGTCCGCATAGCGCCGAGGCGGTGGCGGCCCTGGGCTACGAGATCGACGCCAGCGTCGTGCCCTATACTCGCTTCGAGGACGTCGGCGCGCCCGATTTTCGCGCCTTCGACGAACACCCTTACTGGTTCGAGGCGGGAGGCCGGCGCCTGCTCGAGCTGCCGGTGACCACCGGCTACGCCGGCTGGCTGCGCGGCATGGGACCACGGTTGTTCGAACTGGCCCGGTCGCCACTGGGACGCGCGCTGCGCATGGGTGGCGTGCTGGCGCGCAGCGGCGCGCTGGAACGCATCCGTCTCAGCCCCGAGGTTGCCACCGGCGCCGAGATGCGGCGCCTGACCCGCGCCCTGCGCGCCAACGGCTGCGAGGTATTCTCGCTGACCTATCACAGCCCTTCGCTGGTGCCGGGCCATACGCCCTACGTGCGCGACGCGGCCGACCGCGAACGGCTGGTGGCCGCCATCCACGACTACTGCGCCTGGTTCCGCGACGAGATCGGCGGCCAGTTCATGAGCATGTCGGCGCTGCCGGCGGCACTCGGTGCGCCATCGGCGGACGGACAGGCCACGGACGAACTGCAGCTCAGCCAGGGTTGAGGCCCATCCCGGCGCGACCGCGCCGGCGGCGTCAGCGCCCGTGCAGCCGCCCGATCCAGGGCCAGCGGTAGGCGTTCAGGTGGTACATGACCCGGACCTCGTCGGTCCAGCGCAAATGCCATTCCATCACCCGGCCGTAGAACTCGATGCGCGCGAAGCGTCCCGCTTCGATGATCGCGCGCGTGGCTTCCTCGCGCATCAGCAGCGCCGGCGACAGGACCTTGCCGAAGCTCTCGTCGTACGCGGTCTTGAGCACGACGATGCAGTCGCCGCCTTCGATACACAGGTCCATCGCCGCCAGCCGGTCGCCGATGAAGTAGCGGTACACGCAAGCCGCGTCCATGGCGGCGAAGGATTCCAGCAGCGTGCGGTAGAAGCGGCCCTGGGCGTTGTCGCCGGCCACCGCGGTGCCGTCCCTGGCCTTCCAGCCGGCGCCCTCCAGCCGGCCATAGTCCTGCACCGCGGCCGCCATCTCGTGCGCCGCCCGGCTGGCCTGCAGGCGGGTCGCCACGCCATCGTCCTGCAGGCGCTTGCGCTGCTTGCGCAGGTTGGTGCGCAGATTCTTGCCGCGTCCTTCCCAGTAGGCCTCGAAGCTGGCCGGCAAGGTGACGCGGGCGGTGTCGATATAGTCCATGGTGCGCGTGACGCCGCCGTCGGCCGGGCGCTCCATCAGCATCGGGTCGCACTGGGTCAGTCCGAGCATCAGGGCGGGGCCGGGCAGGGCCCGCAACAGGGCCGGCAGGCTCGCGCTGCGCGGTCGCGCGTCGCGCTGCAGCCACAGCCCGACCGGTGCCTGCGAGGGCTGGAAGGTGTTCCAGGCGCCCAGGCGCGACGGCGTCAGGACCGCCATGACGTCGGTCTGGCCGTCCACCTCGCGCCAGGCCAGCTGCTGGTCGCCGTTGCCGAATACCGCCAGCGTGGCGGCCGCGAACTCGGGCGCCAGCAGCGGCGAGCCGGCGCTGGCGCGGTGCAGGCTGCGCCAGCGCTCCTGGAGCTCGGGCTGCGCCAGGAACTCTGCCGCCGGGACCACGCGCCAGTTCATGCCGGCGCCGCCATCGATGCCGCCAGTGCGGCGCGCACGCTGGCCGCCAGCCAGGTGCGCTCGGATGGCGACAGTTCCTGGTGTACGGGCAGGCCGAACAGGCGCCGGCCCAGCGCCACGCTGTTGGCGCAGGTGGCGGCGTCGACCCCCGGCCACAGGCTGGCGCCGAAGCGCACCATCGGGACGCCGGCCGCGCGCAGGCGTTCATGCAGCGCGGCCGGGCGCTCGGCCAGCAGCGGGAAGACCCAGGGGCAGGCGCCTTGCGGCAGCGCCGCGAACAGCGGCTGCCAGCCGGGCGCGCCTTCCAGTGCGCGTTCCAGTTCGAGGTAGTGGCGGCGCCGTCGCTCGACGATGCGGGCGCGGTCGGCGCCGCGCAGGACGCGGCGCGAGAACCACGACGAGCGGCGGTCGACCCAGTGAGAGTCGAAGGAGAAACTGCTGTCGGACGAGGAAGGAGCCAGCGCCGGCGCCGCCGTGGCGACCGTGGCGCCGGCCGCGCGCGCCTTGATCCGGCTCCACAGGACGGTCTTGAGGTGCAGCGGCAGCGCGGCGGCCAGGCGCAGCGCCGGCAGGCGGCCCTGGCCGAAGCTGGCCTCGAGCGCGCCGAGTGCAGCCTTGGCTTCGAAGCCGGCGCCGGCGCCGGCCAGCCGGTCCGGCAGCCGATGCCGGTGCGAGACCAGGCACCCGCCTTCGAAGATCGGGAAGAATTTCATGCTGCTGCCGATCGCATAGTCGCCGCTGGCGCCGACCGCCACGCCTTCGTGCTCGCCGAAGAAGCAGTGCGCGCAATCCTCGACCAGCCCGGCGTGGTGGGCGTCGCACAGCGCGCGTAGGGCGCGCAGGTCCTGGGGAAAGCCGAAGAAGTGGGTGGCCATCACGGCCCTCACGCCGGGCGCCATCTTGCGCCGCACGTCGTCCAGGTCGACCGTGGTGTCGGGGTGGACCCGGTAGAACACGACTTCGGCGCCGCACCAGTGCACCGGCGGGATCATCGACGGGCTGTGGTAGGCCGGCACCAGCACCGTGTCGCCAGGGCCCACGCCGAGCGCGCGCAGCGCCATGCCGATCGCGATCCGGCCGCTCGTCACCAGCTGCACCGCGGGGGCGTCGTCAAGCGCCGGCAGACCGGCCCGGCGGCTGCCGAAGGCGCCCAGCGAAAGCACCGGCACGGAAGGGATGGCGCGGCGTGGCAAGGTGCTGTTGTTTATTCTCGGCATGATTTAAATATAACATGGGGACGCACCGATCCCGTGCACCGCGCGCCCTTGCCGACGATGTCGACATTGCATGCAGGCGGCTTGCGGTCCGGCCCGAACTGGTAAGATGGCGGATGCGCCGCGCCCTTCGCCCGTGTGGCGGCCACCGAGACCCTGAACGCGATGAACCACCTGATCCACGACAGCATTTTCGACAGCGCGGCGCGCACTCCCGACGCCCCGGCGCTGGCCTATGGCGCCGAGCGCTGCACCTATGCCGCGCTGGCGGCCAGCGTGAGGGCCGCCGCGGCCCTGTTCCTGGCGCGCGGCCTGCGGCCCGGCGAACGTGTGGCGGTATACATGGAAAAGCGCATCGAGAACGTGGTCGCCATGTTCGGCGCTGCCGCTGCCGGTTGCGTCTTCGTGCCGGTCAATCCGCTGCTGAAACCGGAACAGGTGGCCTACATCCTGGCCGACTGCAACGTACGCCTGCTGGTGACGACCCCCGAGCGCCAGGCCCAGCTGGCAGGCAGCCTGGCCGGCTGCCCCGGCCTGCGCGCGCTGCTGCTGACCGAAGGCCAGGCGCTGGCGCCGGACGCTCCCGGCGCGCTGCAGGTGCTGCACTGGCGCGACATGGACATCCATGCCGCCGGCGCCCCGGCGCCGCATCGCCGTATCGACACCGACATGGCGGCCATCCTGTACACCTCGGGCAGCACCGGCGCGCCGAAGGGCGTGGTGTTGTCGCACCGGAACATGGTCGCCGGCGCGGCCAGCGTGGCCGGCTATCTCGGCATGCGCGCGGACGACCGGCTGCTGGCGGTGCTGCCGCTGAGCTTCGACTATGGCTTGAGCCAGCTGACCACCGCCTTCCTGCGCGGAGCCAGCGTGGTCCTCATGAATTACCTGTTCCCGAAGGACATCGTGGCCGCCGTGCGCGCCGAACGCATCACCGGCCTGGCCGCGGTGCCGCCGCTGTGGATCGCGCTGTCGCGCCTGGAGTGGCCGGCCGACTGCACGCTGCGCTTCATCACCAATTCCGGCGGCGCCATGCCGGTGGTGACGGTCAGGGCGTTGCAGCAAGCGCTGCCGCGCGCCGAGGTCTTCCTGATGTATGGCCTGACCGAGGCGTTCCGCTCGACCTGGCTGCCGCCGGCCGAACTGGCGCGCCGTCCGGACTCGATCGGGCGCGCGATCCCGAACGCCGAGGTGCTGGTGGTGCGTCCCGACGGCAGCCCGTGCGAGGCCGACGAGCCGGGCGAACTGGTGCATCGCGGCGCCCTGGTGGCGCTGGGCTACTGGAACGATGCGGCGCGCACCGCCCAGCGTTTCCGCCCGGCGCCGGGCCAGGATCCGGCCCTGCCGCTGCCCGAACTGGCCGTATGGTCGGGCGACACCGTGCGCCGCGACGCCGACGGCTATCTGTATTTCATCGGCCGCAGCGACGAGATGATCAAGGTTTCGGGGTACCGCATCAGCCCGACCGAGATCGAGAGCGTCCTGCATGCGAGCGGCCTGGTGAGCGAGGTGGCGGCGTTCGGCATCGCGGATGAGACGCTGGGCCAGGCCATTGTCGCCGTGGCGGTGGCTGACCTTGGCGCGGTCGACCGCGCGGCCCTGCTGGCCGAATGCCGGCGCCGGCTGCCGGCCTACATGATCCCGGCCCACATCGTCCTGCGCGACGAGGCGCTGCCGCGCAACCCGAACGGCAAGATCGACCGCAACCTGCTGCGCACGACCTTCCAGCCCGGCCGCTAAGGGCCGGCTTCATCGCTTTCCAGGCATACCCCATGACCGGCACCAAGCCCCAGCACGCTCCCCAGATTCATTTCCCGGTGGTCGACGACGTCCTGCAAGTCGGCGGCATCCCGCTCACCCGGCTGGCCGAGCGCGTCGGCCGCACGCCGTTCTTCGCGCTCGACCGCGCCGTCTGCAGCGCGCAGGTCGCGGGCCTGCGCGCGATCCTGCCGCCGCAGGTGGCGCTGCACTATTCGATCAAGGCCAATCCGATGCCGGCCCTGGTGCAGCACATGGCCGGCCTGGTCGATGGCCTCGACGTCGCCTCCAGCGGAGAGTTGAAGACCGCGCTCGACACCGGCAAGGACCCGGCCCACATCAGCTTCGCCGGCCCGGCGAAGACGGATGCCGAACTGCGCCAGGCGATCGCCGCCGGCGTGTGCCTGAACATCGAGTCCGAGCACGAACTGGCGCGCGCCGCGCGCATCGGCGACGCACTCGGCATCACGCCGCGCGTGGCGCTGCGCATCAACCCGGCCTTCGAACTGAAATCGTCGGGGATGAAGATGGGCGGCGGCGCCAAGCCGTTCGGCATCGACGAGGAACTGGCGCCTGCCGTGCTGCGCCAGGTGGCCAGCCTGGGCCTGGATTTCCAGGGTTTCCACATCTTCAGCGGCTCGCAGAGCCTGCGCCTGGACGCCATCGTCGAGGCCCAGTCGCGCAGTATCGAACTGGCCATGCGGCTGGCAGGCGACAGCCCGCTGGCGCTGCGCCAGCTGAACATCGGCGGCGGCCTCGGCATCCCTTACTTTCCGGGCGAGGTGCGCCTCGATCCGGCGCCGATGGGAGAACACCTGGCCGCATGGCTGCCGCGCCTGGCCGCGGCGCTGCCGCAGGCGCGGCTGGCGCTGGAACTGGGACGCTACCTGGTCGGTGAAGCCGGCGTGTACGTGGCGCGCGTGATCGACCGCAAGGTCTCGCGCGGCGAGGTATTCCTGGCGCTGGACGGCGGCATGCATCACCACCTGGCGGCTTCCGGCAACCTGGGCCAGGTGATCCGCAAGAATTATCCGGTGGCGGTCGGCAACCGCATGAACGCCGGCGGCGACGCGCCGGACAGCGGCCCGGCGTCGGCCACCGGCCCGCTGTGCACCCCGCTCGACATCCTGGCCGAGCGCATGCCGCTGGCCCACGCCCGCGTCGGCGACCTGGTGGTGGTGTTCCAGTCCGGCGCCTATGGCGCCAGCGCCAGCCCGGCGATGTTCCTGGGGCATCCGCCGGCGCTGGAAGTGCTGGTCTGAGGTTCAGCGCGCAAGGTTACGGCGCAGCGCCGGCCTTGCCCGCCTGCGTCCCATCCTGCGCCGCCGGCGGCGGCCGGCCCAGGAAGCGCTGCGCCAGACGGTCCAGCAGCGGATGGCGCAGCGGAGGGATGTCGTCCTTCTGGGGCGCGCGGATCAGCACCTTGTCGAGCGTGATCAGGATCGCGATCACGTAGTAGATCAGGTCATAGTAGGCCAGGGTCAGGAAGGCGCCGGCAGTCAGGTAGCCGATCATGCTGACGTGGCACATGCGGGCCAGCATCAGGGCCCAGCCCAGGTCTTCCTTGTCGCGGCAGAAGCGGATCACGCGCGCGCCGGTGCGCCAGGCGACCAGGAACATGAGCAGGAAGATGACCAGGCCGATGTAGCCCTGTTCGCCCAGGATCTGGAAGTAGATGCTGTGGGCGTCGTAGTAGCGGTCCGGTTCCGGCGCATACAGCATGAACATATAGGGCGAGAACACATTGGGGCCGCCGCCCAGCAAGAATTCGTCGGCGATGTTGATCGCGAACATCCAGGAATTGATGCGGCCCGTGGCCGATGCGTCTTCCTGGTAGGTCTGGATGGTTTGCATCCGTCCCATCCATTGTTCGGGCATCGCCAGCAGCACAAGCGGCACGATCAGCACGAGCACGAGGCCGAGCTTGGCCTTGTAGGGCGACTTGAGCCACAGGAAGAATCCCATCATGAAGGCGCCCAGCATGGCGCCGCGCGAGTACGAGCCGATGGCGCCCAGCACGGTCAGGGCGGCGATGGCGATCGCGCCCCGCTTGAGCCACTTGGTGTCTGCCCGGGTGATCAGATAGACCAGCAGCGGCGTGGCCGTCACCAGCGCCAGCGCCAGCGTGTTGTTGTCGCTGATGAAGCTCTTGCGCGGACCGAACATCCCCTCGCCGCCGCCGCTGAAGATGACGAACAGGCCGCTCTTGAAGCCCCAGAAACCAAGCGACATCGCCACCACGAATGCCAGGGCCTGAACATCCTTGCGGGTACGCACCGTCATGATGGTGACGATCACCATCAGGATGATCTTGCTGAAGCGGTCCCAGTCGCTCCAGGCCGCCTTGGGCATCTGGGCGAAGACGGTGCAGAGCGTCGTCCATGCAAAAAAGATCAGCAGCATCCAGACCGCGGGCGAGGACGGCAGCTTCCTCTGTTCGCGCGACAACACGAAGGCGACCAGGGTCACGACGCACAAGATCATCGCGAACGGGAAAGTCTGCGCAAAGCCGTAGGTGAGGCGGTGGGGATTCATCAGGCTGACCACGCAATAGGCCAGGGCGCCCACCACCGGACGCTTGAAGATGAACGGGATGATCGCCACCAGGGCGAGCAGCAGGATCAGGTCACGCACGTTTGAGCAGCCTTTCGAATAGCGCCACCGCGCGGCGCGCGTTGGCGCCCCAGGTCAGTTGCTGTTCCTCGATGGCGGCGCGCGCGTTGGCCGCCACCTTGTTACGCAGCGCGACGTCGTCGCACAGGCGCTTGACCGCGCCGGCCAGGCCGCCCGGGACCGTGGGGTCGAACAGCACGGCGTCGTGGTCGGGGGTGAGGATTTCGCGGATGTTCGGCTGGTCCGGGCCGACGATGGCCTTGCCCAGCACCAGGTATTCGAACAGCTTGAGCGGCGAGGCATACTTGACCACGGCCGGCTGCAGCGCGATGTCGAAGGCGGCCACATGGCGCGCCACGTCGTCGCGTCCGACGATGCCGGTGAACTTGACCCGGTGCTCGATGCCGAGCGCGCGCGCCTGCCGTTCGAGGTCGGCGCGCGCCGGGCCGTCGCCCACGACCAGCAGGTGGCGGCGCGATTCCGGCGGGTCCTGGGCGATCAGGTCGATCACCTTGTCCAGGCCATGCCAGTCGCGCACGAAACCGGTGAAGCCGAGCACCAGGTATTCCTCCAGGCCGAGGGCGCGCTTGGCGGCCATCGCGTCGGGGGCGCCGGCGAAGCGCTCCGGGTCGATTCCGTTCGGGATCACCTCGATGCGCTCGGGCGGCACGCCATAGGACTGGACGATGTCACCCAGCACGCGCGTCACCGGCAGCACCATGTCGGCATTGCGCCAGGCATAGGCCTGCGACCAGCGCGCCAGCTTCGTCAGGGCCAGGCCATCGTAACGCGCGCGCTCTTCCAGGATCGGCGCGTTCACTTCGAGCAGCATCGGCAGCCCGAACTTGCGCGCCACCCACACCCCGGACGGCAGGAACAGGTTGTAGCGCTCGTACAGCACGTCCGGACGATGCTGCCGGACCGCCTTCGCCAGGCGCCGGTAGGCGACCAGCGAATAGGCCAGTTCCATCACTTCGTAGAAGGTTTTCGGCAGGTGGCGCTTGAGCCAGGCGACCGGGCCCGCATCCGAGCCGAACGACTCGGTCTCGGCGCTGGGCGGCGCCACGATCACGACCTCGTGTCCCTGCGCGCGCAGGGCGCGGATCATTTCCTCGATGTGGACGTACTGGCCGTCCTTGGAACGGGTGCGGTGGTGGTAAAGGATTTTCACGCGGCTTTTCTCGCCATGATGGATTGGAACAGGTCGATCTGGCCCTGGGTGGTGGGTTGCCAGCCGAAGTTCTCGGCATAGCGGCGGGTGGCGGTGTGCTCGGGATAGTCGGCGCGCAGCTGGCCGAGCGCGCGCACCAGGCCGTCCGGCGTCCGTTCGGGCATCAGCACGCCGGCTTCCGGGGCGGCGACGACTTCCGGCGTGCCCCATACGTTGCTGGCCACCACCGGGGTGCCGCAGGCCATGGCCTCGAGCAGTACGTTGGCCCAGCCTTCGCGGCTGGACGCCAGCACCAGTGCGTCGGCGGCATTATAGTAGTTCTTCAGTTCGGTCTGCGGCACGGCGCCCAGCAGCGTCACGCGGTCCTGGACGCCAAGCTCGCGCGCCAGCTGTTCCAGGTTCTTCCGTTCCGGGCCGATGCCGGCGATCAGGAGGTCGACGTCCGGCAGCCGGGGCAGGGCGCGGATGATCAGGTCGTGCGCCTTGCGCGGGTCGAGCAGGCCGACCGAGAGCAGCGTGAACCGGCCCGGCACCAGGCCCACGGCGGCGCGCGCGGCGGTGCGGTCGATTGGCTGGAAGCGTTCGAGGTCGACGCCATTGCGCAGCGGCGTGATGTTGTCCGGCGCCACCCCCAGCTGCACCATTTCATCCTTCAGCGCCTTGCACACGGTGATGATGCCGTCGGCCTCGCGCGCCGCCTCCAGGATCAGCCGGCGCGGACGTTCGAATCGCGGGATCAGGTTGATGTCGGTGCCGCGTGCCGTGACCACGACCGGCTTGTTGAAATACTTGCCGAGCATGACGGCGGCGACCCCGTCCGGATAGAAATAGTGGGCGTCGATGGCGTCGAAGTCGTAGCCCTCGTCGAGGATGCGGCCGATGTCCTTGCGCGCCGCGCGCGCCAGCGTCCAGGGCGTGTAGTTCATGCCCACCTTCGGGACCACCAGGTAGCGTGGATGGGAGACCTGCAGGCCGTTGCGGGTCTCGCGGCGCGGCACCTTGGCCAGGGTGCCGTAGTGGCCGAAGCGCTCGCCCTTGAGCGGGAACCACGGAACCGGCGCGACCACGCGCGACGTGACCTTGCCGCTGGCGACCAGGTAGCGCAGCCGGGTCTCCACGAAAATGCCGTGGTTGGGCTGTTCGGCGTTCGGGTACAGGGTACTGAAAGTAAGTAGCTTCATGGTGTGCTGGTCACGGGTCGGGCACCGGGGCGGGCCTGGGGCCTGGAATCATTTTCTAAAAATGCAATATCGTGATTATGCGAAATTTTTTTCCAGACGGCAGCACGATTGACGTAAAAGACGTAAACTTTTGACAACCATGATACTATAATTCAAGTGCTAGTCTGCATTTGTTTAACGTGTGGCAAGTTTCTCAATTTCTGTGGAAAAATAGCCCTAGTTCGCCGTGCGGTCCGCCCGGTTCTTCCTTCTCTGTTACCTCCTCTTCCAAGATAAACTATGAAGATTACTATCATCGGCACCGGTTATGTCGGCCTGGTTTCGGGCGCCTGCTTCGCCGACGTCGGCAATACGGTATTGTGCCTGGACGTCAATGACGAAAAAATTTCCATGCTCAAGAATGGCGTCATCCCGATCCATGAGCCGGGCCTGGACACCATGGTCGAGCGCAATGCCGCCGCCGGCCGCCTGCTGTTCTCCACCAGTTACGACGAAGCCATCGCGCACGCGGAATGCGTGTTCCTGGCGGTCGGCACCCCGCCTGACGAAGACGGCAGCGCCGACCTGACCCACATCCTGGCCGCGGCCCGCTCGATCGGCCAGCGGATCGAGCAGCCGGTGGTGGTGGTCGACAAGTCGACCGTCCCGGTCGGCACCGCCGACAAGGTGCGCGCCGCCATCCAGGGCGAGCTCGACAAGCGCGGCAGCAAGGTCGCCTTCTCGGTGGTCAGCAATCCCGAATTCCTGAAGGAAGGCGCGGCGATCGAGGACTTCATGCGTCCGGACCGCATCGTGGTCGGCAGCGATGATGCCAACGCCACCCGCCTGATGCGCCAGCTGTACGCGCCATTCAGCCGCAACCATGAAAAACTGGTCGAGATGGACGTGCGGAGCGCCGAGCTGACCAAGTACGCGGCCAACGCCATGCTGGCCACCCGCATCAGCTTCATGAACGAGCTGGCCAACCTGGCCGAGCTGCTCGGCGCCGATATCGAATCGGTGCGCCACGGCATGGGCCTGGATCCGCGCATCGGCTCCCAGTTCCTGTACGCCGGCATGGGCTATGGCGGTTCCTGCTTCCCGAAGGACGTCAAGGCCCTGGTCAAGACCGGCGCTGCCCACGAGCAGACCCTGCATATCCTGGAAGCGACCGAGCGCGTCAACGACAACCAGAAGAATGTCCTGTTCAAGAAACTGTGCCGTTTCTACGGCGGCGTGGAGCAACTGAAGGACAAGACGATCGCCCTGTGGGGCCTGTCGTTCAAGCCGAACACCGATGACATGCGCGAGGCCCCGAGCCTGATCCTGCTGAAGGAACTGTTCGCCGCCGGCTGCCGCGTGCGCGCCTACGATCCGGTGGCCAGCAGTGAAGCGCTGCGCGTGCTGGAACGCGATCATGGCGCCGTGCACGTCGAAGAGATGCTGACCATCTGCAGCTCGGCCACCGCGGCGGTCGACAATGCCGATGTGCTGGTCCTGGTCACCGAATGGAAGGAATTCCGCGCGCCGGACTTCCGCCACCTGGCCCAGACCCTGCGCGGCAAGGCCATCTTCGACGGCCGCAACATCTATGACCCGGCCGAAGTGGCCGCCGCGGGCCTGAGCTACGAAGGCATCGGCCGCATCAGCCGGAAAGCCGCCTGATGATCACTGGTACCCAGCGCATCCTGGTCACGGGCGCCGCCGGCTTCGTCGGCAGCTTCGTGGCCGCGCGCCTGGCGGCGATGGGCCACCAGGTGGTCGGTTGCGACAACTTCAACGACTACTACGATCCGCGCCTGAAGCACGACCGGGTGGCTGCCCTGCTGGCCCCGGCCGGCGTCGCCTGCCATACGGTCGAACTGTCGGACGCGGCCCAGGTGACGGCGTTGTTCGAGCGCGAGCGGCCGGCCCTGGTAGTGCACCTGGCGGCCCAGGCCGGGGTGCGCTATTCGCTCGAGAACCCGGCCGCCTATGTGCAGTCGAACCTGGTCGCTTTCGGCAACATCCTCGAAGCCTGCCGCCACGGCAGGATCGAACATCTGCTGTACGCCAGCAGCAGCAGCGTGTACGGCGCCAACGCCAAGGTGCCGTTCAGCGAGGGCGACCAGGTCGACGCGCCGGTCTCGCTGTACGCCGCTACCAAGAAGTCGAACGAACTGATGGCGCACTCGTACAGCCACCTGTTCCAGCTGCCCGCCACCGGCCTGCGCTTCTTCACGATCTACGGTCCATGGGGCCGGCCCGACATGGCCTATTTCAGTTTCGCCGAGAAGATGGCGTGCGGCGCCACCATCCCGGTGTTCGCCGAAGGCCTGCTGACGCGCGACTTCACCTACATCGACGACATCGTCGAAGGCGTGGTGCGGCTGCTGTTCAAGCCGACGCCTGCCACCGCCACCGCGGCGGCGCACACCGTGTTCAACATCGGCAATCACAATCCGGTACGGGTGCTGGACTTCATCCAGACCCTGGAAGGCGCGATGGGCATCGAGGCGCGCAAGGAATTCCTGCCGATGCAGCCGGGCGACGTGCCGGCCACCCATGCCTCGATCGACAAGCTCAAGGCCTGGGTCGGCTTCGCGCCGACCACCCCGCTTGCCACCGGCCTGGCCAGGTTCTGGGAGTGGTATCGCGACTGGGCTCTCAAGCGTGGGTAGGACGGACGATGCAATGACCGACATGCCGCAAATCCTGCTGTTCCAGACCACCGACCCGGTAGCGGTCAAGAGGCGTCTGCTACGGTTTCGTGCAGCCTTCTTGAAGCTGGGGCCGCATTGCCGCTTTGCCGCGATCTCGTACATGCCGGGGGCGCAGAGCGGGGTGCGGCGTGTGGTGCTGGACGGCATCGAGATCGAACATCATGTGTACGGCCCGGATGCGATGGAGTCCCTTGGATATCCGCTCAAGGGCGCGGCGCGGCCGTTCAAGCTCATTCCCGGCAATTGTGACCTGCCGCCGCTGCTGTTCCGGCGCCAGCAGCCGCAGTACGAACAGTACTGGGTGGTCGAGGATGACGTCGAGTATTCGGGCGAGATCCATTCCCTGTTCGCGGGCCTGGAACGGCGGACCGGGGATCTACTGGCGGCCCATCTGGCCCGCGGTTACGCGGCCTGGACATATGCTTCCATGCTGCGCGCGTCCGATCCCGCCGTTACCCCGGCCAACAGCTGGCTGGTGTTCCTCACCTTCTACCGTATCAGCGGCGCCGCGCTCGACATGATCGACCGCTATTATCGAGCGGGCTGGTGTGCACACAGCGAGAATGCCTGGGCCACGATCCTCAAGCATGGCGGCATGACGGTGGTCGACTTCGGGGGCGCCGGCGAATTCGTGGCCGAAGCAGACCGCAACAAGCGCTACCACGGCCTGGCCAATGACGGTTTCGAGAAAAGCGGCAGCTTCGGCACCATGAACATCCGACTACGCGCCGGACGCCAGAAGGACATGCTGTGGCATCCGATCAAGCCACCCAAGGCCTGGCTGCGCCAGACGTACAAGCGTTATGTCTCGATCGCCAAATGGTATCTGGCCAAATTTGCACGCGTGATCGGACGCTCGTCCGGGCCAGCGCATTGACCGTGCGAGCCGCCTCTGCCGCCTGCCAGCTGAAGGCGGCGGTAGATGCCTGTCAGTACCCGTAGTGTGTACCTGAACAAGGAAATAAATACAACAACAGGCTGCCATTCTTGCTGATATTATTGTATTTTTAATACAACAATGGCTGCCGCAAATGAAACTTGAACAGGATGTAGCACGTCGAATTTCGATGTTGCGATTTATCTTGATCGCGGTGGTCGTCTTCCTGCACATCGCTGAACCAGGGCCGATCGCAACGCTGGATTTTTCCAGCCACTTCGAGGTCGTCCGTGCATTTACGCAGGGTCAGATCGGGCGCATTTGCGTTCCAGTCCTGACGATGATTTCGGCGTATCTGCTGTTCTCGGCAAACCTCGATCAGGCGCCCGCCAAGCTCTACAAGAAAAAAGCGCGGACGCTGCTCATCCCCTTCCTTATTTTTAATGTCTGCTACGTCGCGATTCTCGCTTGTCTCGAGTACGTGACGGGACTTGTCGCCGTGACGTCGATTCTGAACGCCGAGCCGATGCGGGTCGTAAACATGCTTTTTGCAGTCGACAAGAAGCCGTTGAACGTCCCCTTGCACTTCCTGCGTGAGCTGTTCGTGCTCGTACTCCTGGCGCCGCTCTTCGGGCTGCTGCTGCGCCGCGCGCCGCTGTTCGGCCTGGTACTGGTGAGCGGCTTCTTCCTGCTCAATCTCGATCGCCAGCTGATTCTTCGCAACTCGATGGCAGTAACGTTCTATATCGGCGGGATGGCGGCGATTGGCCGTTGGGATGTCAAACGTTATGACCGATTCGCCGTGCACTGCTGCGTGGCGCTGCTGCTGCTTTGCGCAGCGCTGATCTATTTCAGGGTCGAGAATCGCACGGCAATCTATCTCGCCGCACCGCTGCTTGTGTGGCCAATGGCCTCGCTATTGCAGGACACCGGATTCGGGAACTGGGCAGCATCGAAGAGCAAGTTCAGTTTCTTTATCTTCCTGGGCCATATGCCGCTCATCGAACTCGTTCGCCGCATGTATCTGCAGGTCGACGACGTCGTGCCCAAAGCCGTATTCATCTATGGCGGGCCGGTCCTGATCATCGCGCTGCTCATCCAGATCTACAAGATGCTGGCCTACCTGATGCCGCGAGGTTTTTCTGTCGCCATAGGCGGGCGCGCAAGCGAGCGCCCGGGCCCGCCCGCGCCGAGGGCCGATACGCTGGCGCATCCGACCGCTCCTCCAGGCTGAGCGTCGGCCCGAGCGTGAAGCGCGTCCGGCGTCGCAGGAGGCCTGGCTAGGCGTTGGCGCTGACGCGCAGGAAGGTCTCGAACATCAGCACCGACCACAGCGCGGCGCTGTGGTCGCTGGTTCCTGCGATATGTTGTTCCACCATCTCGCGCAGGCAGTGCTCGTTGAAGATGCCGGTATCGAGCAGCAGCGGCGACAGCGCCGCCGCGCGCAGCTTGTCGCGCAGCGGTCCGCGCAGCCAGGCCGCCAGCGGAATCGAGAAGCCCTTCTTGGAGCGATACAGCACGTCGTGCGACAGGAACGGCTCGAGCGACTTCTTGAAGATGTATTTGCCTTCGCCGCCGCCCAGCTTGATATCGGGCGGCAGGGTCGAGGCCCATTCGACGAAGGTATGGTCCAGCAGCGGCACCCGCACCTCGAGCGAGTGCGCCATGCTGGCGCGGTCGACCTTGGTCAGGATGTCGCCCGGCAGCCAGGTCTTGAAGTCGAGGTACTGGATCAGCGACAGCGGATCGTCGGTCGGCGCGGCGGCCGCATGGCGCCGGAATACCTCGATCGCGCTGTAGCCCTGCAGCTCGCGCTTGAATGAATCCGAGAACAGCTGCGAACGCACCCGGTCCGGCATCTTCGAGACGCCATGGAAGTAACCCTCCACGGTGTCGCGCGCCAGCGCCTCGAAGGTGGTCTTGGCGCGGAACATGCGCGGCGCCCAGTCGGCCTTCGGATACAGCCGGCCCAGCGTGCCGAACACGGGCTTGCGCAGGCCGGCGGGCACCTTGTCGCGCACGCGCTGCTCGGCCATCGCGAAGCGGTAGCGCCGGTAGCCGGCGAAACTCTCGTCGCCGCCGTCGCCCGACAGCGACACCGTGACGTGCTTGCGCGCCAGCTGGCATACGCGGTAGGTCGGGATCGCCGAACTGTCGGCGAAGGGTTCGTCGTACAGCCGGCCCAGGGTGTCGATCAGGCCGTAGTCGTCCTTGTCCACGATCTGGGCGTGGTGGGTGGTGCGGTAGCGCGTGGCGACTTCGTTGGCATACTTCGATTCGTCGTATTCGGGGTCGTCAAAGCCGATCGAGCAGGTGACTACCGAATCGGGATTCTGCTGCGCCATCATCGCCACCACCGCGCTCGAATCGACGCCGCCCGACAGGAAGGCGCCCAGCGGCACGTCGGCCACCATCTGGCTCTGCACGCATTCCTGCAGGCGCGCCGTCAGTTCCTGCTCGATTTCCTGCATCGGGCGCTGCGGCGCGCGCTGGAACGGGATGTCCCAATACTGCTCGGGTTTCACCTCGCTGTCGCCTACGCGCATGTCGCCTGCACGCAGCGTGATGCGGTGGCCCGGCGCCAGCTTGAAGGCGCCGTGGAAGATCGTGTGCGGTTCCGGCACGTAGCCGAAGGCGAAGTAATCCTCGACCGCGCGCGGGTTGAGCTTGCGCGACAGTTCGGGGTGGGTCATGATCGATTTCAGCTCGGAGCCGAACACGAACAGGCCGTTCGGCAGCAGCGCGTAGAACATCGGCTTGACGCCCAGGTGGTCGCGCGCCAGGAACAGCGTCTGTTTTTTCCGGTCCCAGATGGCGAAGGCGAACATGCCGCGCAGGCGCTGCAGGCAGTCCTGGCCCCAGGCCTGGTAGGCGTGCAGCAGCACCTCGGTGTCCGACTTGGTGCGGAAGGCGAAGCCGAGCGCGACCAGCTCGTCGCGCAGCTCGCGGTAGTTATAGATCTCGCCGTTGAACACCATCACCACGTCGCCGGCGGCGTTGCGGATCGGTTGCTGGCCGCTGGTCAGGTCGATCACCGACAGCCGGCGGTGGCCCATGCCGAGCGCCGTTTCCAGATACAGCTCGCCTTCGTCCGGGCCGCGGTGGTGCTGGCTCTCGTTCATGCGGCCCAGCGCCGCGCGGTCGATCTCGCGAGTTCCCTGGGTATCAAAAATGCCGACGATTCCGCACATGCTCGTTCACTTCCTGCGTTGTTTAGGTATTCAAGGGTTGATGCAGCCGGGCCGGCGCCTTGCGCGCGAGCAGGCCGTCGTACAGCGCCATATAGGCGCGCAGCATGGCGTCCATGCTGTATTTTTCTTCGATGCGCGCACGCGCGGCGGCGCCATGGCGTGCCATCAGCGCCGGGTCCTGCACGTAGCGCGCCAACGCCGTGGCCAAGGCGTCTACCTCGACCGGCACCAGCAGGCCGTGCACGCCGTCGGCAACCACTTCCGGAATGCCACCGACGTTCGAGCATACCGACGGCAAGCCGCAAGCCATCGCCTCCAGCAGCGAGACCGGCGTGCCCTCGGCCAGCGAGGGCAGGGCGAACACGTCGAAGCCGTGCAGCAGATCGGCCACGTCGGCGCGCGCGCCGGGCAGCCAGACCGCGTCCTGCAGGCGGGCCTCTGCCACCTGCTCGCGGATCGCGCCCAGTAGCGGGCCGTCGCCGACGATGGTGAGTTTCAGGCGCGCGCGCAGGGCGGGCAGGCGTTCTCGCAGCAGGGCGAAGGCAGCCATGAGGCTGCGGTGGTTCTTGACGTCCTGCACCCGCGCCACGGCGCCGATCACGATATCGTCCGGACCCCAGGGCGCGGCAGTGAGCGCATCCGCACGCGGCTTGAAACGCCCGGTATCGACGCCGTTCTTGATCGGGTGGTTCTTCGTGGCCGGGATCCGGACCACGTCGGCCAGCCAGCGCTGCAGGTCATCGGACACCGGGATATAGCGGTCGATGAAGGGGGCCAGGCGGCGGCGCAGGAAGTTGTGTTTCTTGTTCAGGCCATGCGGGTCGGATGCATCGCGGCCATGCTCGGCATGGATCCGCACCGGCACCCCGGCCAGCGCCGCGGTGAAGCAGAACTCCATCGCCGCCAGATTGTAGGTGTGCAGGATGGCCGGGCGCAGGCGCCGCATCAGCTTCCAGAAGTCGACGTGCACTTGCGCGCCGTTCCCGGGCGGCTTGTTCAGGGCGAACAGCTCGACCCCGGGCTGGGTGATGCGCTGGGCGAACTCCGAATAACGCGTCAGGCAGACCACCGCATGCCGGTATTTTTCTGGCGGCAGGCGGTTGATGCAGTCGACCAGCAGCGTCTCCAGCCCGCCCACGTCGAGCGAGTAGACCAGGTGCACGACCAGGGGGCGCTGGGCATTCAGGACCGACAGCTCGCTATGCATGGTCGTGACCGTCAATGGGTGCGCGCATGGTCCAGCGCGCGCTCGACCGCCTGGCCCTGGCCCGCCAGGAAGGCGCGCAGGGCGGCGCGCGCGGCTTCCGGATTGTCGCGCACCGGCGCCGACAACAGCACCACGGCGCCGTCGTCGCCATGGAAGCGCAGCTTGGCCTGGGCCTGCAGCAGCTTGCCGACGTAGTTGTTGGCCGTCAGGTGGCCGTCGATCGACATCCACTGCCACACCAGGATCTGGCCGGTCGGGCCGTTCAGGCGCGTCTCGCGCAGCGTCAGCGGCTGGCCGCCCAGGGTCTCGCTGCGCATTGCGCCGCCGACGGCATGCCAGGCGTCGTCCGAAGTGGCCAGGGTGTTGACGGAGCTGATCAGGGCCTTGCCGTTGCGCTGGTTGCGGTAGTACATGATGTCGAGCGCGACCGGCGGCATGCTTTCGCTGTTGCGGAAGGTGGCGCGGTAGGTCGCGTCCGGGTTGACCCAGCGCGGGGTCCAGCTGGCGAACGGCGCCACCTGCGGCCAGCCCACCGCCACCGTGGACAGCTGGACCGGTTGCGGATTGAGGTTGGCGGCGTCGTTGTAGCGCGCGAAGCCGGGCCACAGGGCGGCCAGCGCGACCACGGCGGCGCACATCGCCGCCATGCGGGCCGTCGATGCGGGCGCCGGGTTGCCCGGGATGGCGGCCAGCGTGGCCATCGGTGTGGCCGCATCGGCAGGCGCAGGCTCGTCGTCGTCGCGCCAGAAGCTGCCGATCCAGAACATCAGCAGCATCACCAGGCCGAAGAACACCCACCCATAGATCAGGTGGTCGACGCCGGTGGCCAGCTCCATGCCGGACAGGTGGCCGATCATCACGATCATGTAGGCGCGCAGGCCGTTGGCGACGATCGGCACCACGATCGACACCGCCACGAACAGCAGGCGTTTGGTGGTGGAGCGGTAGGTCAGGTAGGCGTACAGGCAACCCAGGGTGAACGAGGAAATCAGGTAGCGCACGCCGCTACAGGCTTCGACCACCGACCAGGAACCGGTGGGCAGCTCGAAGCGGGTGCCGTTGCGCAGCACCGGAATGCCGGTGGCCTGCACCGCCCACACGGTGAAGTCGGCGGTGAGGTTGATCAGCGGACCGACGAAGACTTCGCCGAAGGGCACGGCCAGCAGCAGGAAAAGAAGGGGAAAAGCCAGTGCGCCCGCCAGGCGCGGGCCCAGCATGGCCAGCGCGATCACCGGGAACATCGACACGAAGGCGTACTGCATCACCACCTGCACCTCGCCCATGCGCGCCAGCAGCCAGCCTGCGCCCAGCACCGCCAGCAGCAGCAGGGCCGGGGCCCAGGGCCGTGCCGGCACCGCGTTGAACACCGCGCGCCGGCGCCAGATCAGCCACAGGCTGATCGGCAGGATGGCGTAGCCGTGGGCGAAGGTCTCGGAACTGTTCCAGATCGCCACCAGCGACTGGGAGGTGCCGAGGTAGAGGAAGAACGGCGCCAGCAGCGCGAACGCGGTCAGCATCGCGCTCGAGGGGGCCAGCGGCGTCGTGGCGGCGCCCGGTGCGGCGGCGGCCAGGTCATTGGGTGGGTTCACGAGCATTCCAGTCGCTCCTCGATGCAGGCCAGGTTGCTCGGCCAGCTGTAATGATGTTCGACCCGCGCGCGTGCGGCGCGGCCCATGTCCTGGTTGTCGCGGGCCAGGAGCCCGTTCAGCGTGTCGATCCAGGCCGGGGCGCCGTCGGCCACCGCCAGCTCCTGGTCCGGCACCGCGTCGATGCCTTCCAGCGCCTGCGGCGACACCACGGTCGGCGTGCCCATGGCCATCGCCTCGAGCACCTTGTTCTGGATGCCGCGCGCGATGCGCAGCGGCGCCACCGCCAGCGTGGCGTGGCGGATGTAGGGACGCACGTCGGGCACGGTGCCGGTCACGGTCACGCCGGGCAGCTGGCCCAGGGCCTGGACCTGCGGGTTCGGGCGCGAGCCGACGATGTAGAAGCGCAGCGCCGGGTCTTGCGCGGCGAGGGCCGGGAACACTTCGTCGGCAAACCACTGCACCGCGTCGACATTCGGCCAGTAGTCCATCGCGCCGGTGAACACCAGCGCGCGCTCGCCTGGCGCGAACGGGCTGCCGAAGTCGTGGTCGGGCGAAAAATACTCGGTGTCGACGCCGTTGCTGAAGTGGCCGATGCGCGCCACGCTCTCGGGCGCCAGCTGGCGGAACAGGTCGGCCTCGGGTGCGGACACGAACAGCGAAGCGTCGTACTGGCTGGCCACCTGGCGCTCGTAGCGCAGCAGCTGGCGCGCCTCGTGGCGGTACAGCCAGCTCATGGGCCAGGACTTCTTGTCGGCGTATTGTCGCCACTTGTCCGAGTCGACGTCGCAGAAGTCGATCACGCGGCGCGCATCGCGATGGTGGTCGACGTATTGCGCCATCGGCGAGGAAAACACCATCACGCGCTTGATCTTGTGCGCCGCCACGGTCTGCTCGACCCAGCGCGCCATGTTCGCATCCTGGTAGTAGTCCAGCGACAGCGAGCGGTTCTTCACCAGCGCGCCCAGGCTGCGCACGCGCGCCAGCAGGGGATTCAGGGCCGCGAAATGGCTGCTCGCGCACATCGCCTCGACCTTGGGCACGTGCTGCCAGTCGTCGGCGTCGTCCACGAAGGTGGCCAGGTGCACCCGGTAGTCGCGCGCCAGGTGCTTGAGCAGGTTGTACGAGCGGATCTTGTCGCCCTTGTTGGGCGGGTAGGGGATGCGATGGATCAGCAACAGCAGGTCTTGCACGGCATTACCCCAGGTTGCGCACGATGTAGGGACCGAGGAAGTTCGCCACCGGCAGCGGCAGCTTCTTCCACATCTTGATGAACAGCTGGTATTTCGGATTCAGCGGGTTGTTGTCCGGCAGCTGGGTCGATGCGTACAGCTTGTATTCATAAGGCAGCGGCTCGGCCACGAAGCCCCAGTTCTTCTTGAAGTCGTAGGCGCCGGTACCGAGCTTGCTGCGGCCGAAATCGAAGATGCGGCAGCCGCGCGCGGCGGCGGCCTGCATCAGGTTCCAGTACATGAAGTCGTTGCCGGCCACGCTGCGCGCCAGGTCGGTGCCGCCGCCGTAATAGGGCACGACTTCGTCGCGCCAGTAGAACGATAGCACCGAGCCGACCAGGCGCTCGTCTTCGGTGAGGATGGTGCGCACCTCGCACTCGTCGCCGAAGGTCTGCTGCAGCAGGGCGAAGTATTTTTTCGGGAATACCGGTGTACCCAGGCGCAGCACGCTGGTGGCGTAGGCCTCGAACATGCGGTCGACGTTGTCCTCGACCACGCCTTTCAGGTTGAGCTTGATCCCCTTGCGCACCATGGCGCGCTGCTTGCGCGGGATGGCGTTCAGATTGGTCTCGTCGTCGCCCGTGATCTCCTTGCGGAAGGTGACGTACAGTTCCTTGGTATGCCAGGAGGCGTCGCCCGGATGGGCGCGGTGCATGCCGCGGTATTCCAGGTGGCCCACGCCGAGCTTTTTCGCGAGCTGGTCGGCCGCCTCGTCGAGCAGCAGGCGCGCGCCGTCGTTGACCGCGGCCACGCCGCCGTACACGCAGAACGGCATTGCGCCCAGCGAGTGGCCGAACAGGCGGCTCTTGATCTCGGCCAGCGGCAGCACGCCCTGGATCTGGCCGTCCTGCTCCACGAAGTAGAACCAGGTCTTGATGCCGAACGACTGCTCGATGACCTTCTGCCAGCCCGACAGGTGGAAGAAGGTGGCGTTGGGGCAGGCGCGCACGAAAGCGTCCCAGCGGGCGCAATCCTGCGGCTGCATCAGGCGCAGGGTCTGGGCGTCGACGGCGGCTGGGGGCATGGCGCGCTTGGCCTGCGCCGCTTCGATGATCGAGTTCATGGCTTGTCCAGGAAGATGCGGTCCATGCGGTCCCACTTGAAGTCGCGCGCCAGCTGTTCCAGGCGGCGCTCCATGCGGTCGATATTGACGTAGTGGCGGAAGCGCGCCTTGGCGCCCAGGCCTTCGGGACGCGGCTGGCCGGGATCGACTTCCCACGGGTGGAAGTAGAACAGGGCCGGTTCGCCGTCCTCGCGGTTGACCTTTTCCATCATCCAGCGCGACAGCGCGTAGGGCAGCAGGCGGAAGTAGCCGCCGCCGCCGGCCGGCAGGTTGCGGCCCGCCATCTTGACCGTGGTGATCGGCACTTCGAGCAGCCCGTCCGGGCCGTTCGGGTAGAAGGCGAAGCGCGGCGCGTCCGGCATGCCGTAGTGGTCGTGGGCGATCGGGTAGATGCTCGAGCTGTACTGGTAGCCGGCTTCGTGCAGCGCGTCCAGCGCCCACAGGTTGGCGTGGCCGATCGAGAAGCTCGGGGCGCGGTAACCCACCACCGCCTGGCCCCCGATGTCTTCCAGCAGCGCCTTGGATGAGCGGATATCGTTGTCGAATTCGGCGCGGCTCTGGTCCGAGGCGCGCAGGTGGCCATAGCCGTGGCTGGCCAGTTCGTGGCCGGCATCGACGATGCGGCGCACCATGGCGGGATAGCGCTCGGCGATCCAGCCCAGGGTGAAGAAGGTCGCGCGCACGCCATGGCGCTCGTACAGCGCCAGGATGCGTTCCATATTGGCCTCGACCCGGCATTCGCGGGTCGGCCAGCTGGCGCGGTCGATGTAGGGGGCGAAGGCCGAGACCTGGAAGTAATCCTCGACGTCGCAGGTCATCGCATTGCGGATCTTCTCGCCCGGCGCGGGACGCGGGCGGGCGGCGGGAGCGGTCATTTTCATGCCAAGTCCATTCCTGAAAGGTTATTCCTGGTCCAGCTGGCGCGCCGAGCCGGGTGGGGTGGCGGCGATCTTCTTGAGGATCGACAGCACCGACACGATCGATTTCTCGAGACGCATCATGCGTTCGTCGAGCTGCTCGACGCTGGCGCCGCGCCGTTCGCCATGCTGCAGGTCATGCTGGCCGGGGGCAGCGCGCATGGATGCCGGTTCCGGCTCGCCCAGTCCCTCCGGCGCCTGGAATTCGTCCGAGATGTCGCGCACCACTTCCTCGATGTGGGCGCCGGTGAAGCCGCGCAGCTCTTCCAGGTAGCCCATCAGGAGCACGCGGTCCATCAGCGTATTGGTCTTGCGCGGGATGCCGCCGCTGTAGGCGTAGATCGCGGCGTGGGCGGCGTCGTCGAACGACGGGTCGCCCTTCCAGCCGACCGTGGCCAGGCGGTGCTCGACGTAGGCACGGGTCTCTTGCGCGTCCATCGGCCCCAGGTGGTAGCTGGCGATCACGCGCTGGCGCAGCTGCTGCATGGTGGGGCTGTGCAGGGTGGCGCGGAATTCAGGCTGGCCGAGCAGGAAGGTCTGCAGCAGCGAGCGGTCGTCGGTCTGGAAGTTGGACAGCATGCGCAACTCCTCGACCGTGCGCGCATTCAGGTTCTGGGCCTCGTCGATCACGAGCAGGGCGCGCTTGCCCTGGCGGTCGACCGATCGCAAGAATTGTTCGAGGCGATTAAGCAGCTCGGCCTTGCTGGCGCCCTCGTAGGGCAGGCCGAAGGCGGAGACCACCATGCGCAGCGTGTCTTCGGGGTCGAGGCTGGTGTTGACGATGTGGGCCGCTACGATCTGGTCGAGCGGGATGTGGCCCAGCAGGTTGCGCACCAGCGTGGTCTTGCCGGCGCCGACTTCGCCCGTGATGACGATGAAGCCCTCGCCCTGCGACAGTCCGTAGTCGAGATAGGCCATGGCGCGCTTGTGGCCCTTGGAACCGAAGAAGAAATGCGGGTCCGGGCGGAGCTGGAAGGGCTTGGCCGACAGGCCGTAATAGGATTCGTACATCGTGGTTCCGTCGATTTACATTGCGGTCAAAACGCCATGTGCAGCGTGGCAGTAAGGGCGTTCTCGGTGAATTCGCCGGCACTGATCCTGTTGCCCAGGTCGCCATTGCGGCGGCGCAGGTCGATCGATGCGCGCGCATCCCCGAAGCTGCGGGTCAGGCCGACGCGGAAAATGCGCTGGTAGTTGCGATAGTCGCTGGTGCGCGACTCGCTGTCGTCGACGTCGTAGGCGACGGTCAGGTTGGAACGCGAGTTCAGCCGATAAGTATAGTTCGCCTCGAACCCCGTCTGGCGCACGTTGTCGCTGTAGCGGCCCTGCTGGCTTCCCAGCAGCGGACTGTCGCTCTGCTGGTCGGAGATCGCGTTGCGATCGCTGACGTGGGCCGACAGCATCGCGCTGCTGCGGCCAGAGCGGTACATCATCGAGGCGCGCAGCAGCTTCTGCCGCATGAAGCGGTTGCTCAGGTAGTTGATGCTGTCCGATAGCGACGGCGGCAAGTTGTTCTGCGTCATATAGGCTTCCACGACGCGCGCGCGTTCGACGGGATCGGGATAGGCCGTGGCGAACATGCTGTCGAGCAGGCCGGCGGTGTCGAAGGTCGCGGGCAGCAGGAATTGCTGGCGCGAGGTCGTGATCGCGTCGCTGTAGCTCAGGTTCCAGCTGGTCTTGCGCGTGCGGTGCGTCGCCAGCAGGCTGCCGGTGTTGCCGTAGAAATGGCGGCCGGCGGTCGCCTGCAGCATGGTGCGCGCGGACGGGGTCCAGCGAAAGCCCAGCGACCAGTTGGCGCCCTGCTCCCCACCGCCCAGGCCCTCGTATTCGTAGCGGTCGTAGCCGGCGTTGCCCAGCAGCGACAGGCGCCCACTGATCATGTAGCTCAGGTTGGCCATGAGGTTCTGGCGCGAGGAGTCGCCGTAGCGGCCGCCGTTGAGGTCCTGGTCGGTGTAGTTGAGCCCCCAGCCGATGGTGCGGAAGGCCGGGCCGCTGGCCAGCGTGGCCTGGATGGTGTCGCCGCCGGTGCGCCGGAAGCCGATCTGGTCGCCGCCGCCGACCGAGTCGCGCGTATAGCGTAATTGGCCGGACGCGATGTTGCCGAAGCGGTGGACCAGGAACGGGCTGATGCTCCAGGACTCGATATCGGTGCGGTTGTTGCGCGAGTAGGCGTCGTTGGTCACCCGCGGACCGAAGGCCGAGATGCTCTGCTGGCCACGCGAGGCGGTGGCGTCGATGAAGAACAGGTCTTGCGCCAGCTCGCCTCGCAGGTTGCCGCGGTAGCTGCGCTGGACGCTGTTCACGCCGGGATTGTCGGCGCCGAGTTCGCCATTGCGACCGCGCTTGTCGCTGTCGTGCAGGTAGGCGAAGGCGTGCAGCTGGGCCGAGGCGTTGACCGTCAGGCGCCGGGTTCGGTTGCTGACGCGGAGCCCGGGCGACACCTGGGTGATCAGGTCGCTGTGCGCGAGCGCGTCCTCGGTCAGGTTGACGTTGTCCGTCCAGATCTCGCTGAGCGTCAGCGTCGGCGTCACCCGCCAGTCCGCCTGGGCGGGGTTGGCGGCGAGCAGGAGCAGCGCAGCCGCGGCCAATGGCGCGCGGGCGAACGGCAGATTAGCCGTAATGATAGTCATACGTTTCTTCGATGCCGGGGATGTCCCTGGTCTTGTTATAGATGAGATTGACGTTGCTCATGCCTTCCAGCTGGTGCAGCGATTCCTTGACCGCGTACTGGGTCGTGGTCTGGGCTTCCACCACCACCACGATCTGGCCCATGTGGCTGGCCAGCACGCGCGCTTCGCTGGTGAGCATCAGCGGCGGCGAATCGAAGATGATGATGCGGTCGGGGTAGCGGTTCGCCAGCTCGTTCAGCATGGCCGTCATCGTCGAACTGGCCAGCAGTTCGGTGGCGCGCGGCGTGGCGGTGCCGGCCGGCAGGATGGCCAGCGTATCGACGTTGGTGCGCAGCATGACGTCCGCCAGGTCGAGCTCCGTGTCCACCAGGATGTCCATCAGGCCACGCTGGGTCGGCAGGCCGAGGGTGCGCAGCACCGATGGGCGCGCCACGTCGGCGTCGACGAGCAGCACGGTATGGTCGAGCTCCATGGCGATGCTCATCGCCAGGTTGATCGCGCAGTAGGTCTTGCCTTCGCCCGGCAGCGAGCTGGTCACCATGATCAGGTTGGTCGGATTGTCCTTCGGGCCGCGCTCGGCGAAGGCGCGCTTGAGCAGCGGACGCTTGATGATACGGAATTCTTCCAGCAGGTTGGTGCGGCCGCCAGCGGCGGTGACCATGCCCAGTTCGCGCATCCGGTTCAGGTCGAGTTCGACGCGCCGCGTGCGGGCTGGCGCTGCGTCCGGGGCGGCGCCCGGCAGCGCTTGCGCGGCCTGCGCCGCAGGCACTTCCACCAGGACGGCGGCGGGAGCCGCATCCGCGGCGGTCCCGGCCGGCGAATGGTCCGGGTTGACGGCAGGGGCGGCGTTCTGGCGCTGCTTGTCGATGCGGCTGGCCGCTTTTTCGATAATACTCACATTGACTCCTTGTAGGCCAGCCGGCCTTACATCGTAGGGCGGATCAGGATGGCGGCGACGCCGGCGGCATAGGCGCAGAACAGTACGAGCACCGAGGCGGCAAGCATGATCAGGCGGCGCTTGCGCAGCACGGTCTGTTCGGACGTCCAGTTCATGCTAACCGAACCGAGGATCGGCAGGCCGGTGACTTCGCGCAGCGCGGCCGGACTCAGGAAGGTCGGGCGCAGCTGGCTCAGCAGCAGGGCGCTGGCCAAGCCGGCGGCAAGAGCGCCGAGGAAGACCAACGTGACCAGCTGGAGGCGGTTGGGGCCGGCAGGGATGGCGGGAGCGGTCGGCGGATCGATCACGCGGAACGTCAGCATGTCGGTCACCGACGACACTTCGCCCGACAACTTGGCCGACTCGCGCCGCTCGACCAGCCGCTGGTAGTTGGCGCGGTTGACTTCATAGTCGCGGTTGAGCTGGGCCAGCTGGGCTTCGACTTCCGGCACCTGCTCGCTCTGGCCGCGCAGGCGCGCCACGCGGGCGCTGAATTCGGCTACGCGCGCCTGCAGCGCGGCCACGCGCGCCTCGGCTTCGGACAGTTGCACATTCAGCTGCTGCAGCATCGGACTGTAGTTGGCGCCCGGATCGCTGCTCGGCGCCGGGTTCTTGGCCAGCTCGGCGCGGCGCTCCATCAACTGCTCGAGCAGGCGGCGGTTGGCGACGATGTCGGGATGCTGTTCGGTGTACTGCGTGCGCAATCCGTCCAGGTTCTTGTTCACGCTGGCGATTCGCTCGTCCAGCGCCGGGTCTTGCACGACCGGGACGCTGCGGCTGCCGCCGCCGCTGTTGTCGCCCGATATCTTGCGGCGGATCGCGTTGCGTGCCTGCTCGGCCTCGGCCAGGTCGAGCTGCGCCTGGTTCAGGGCTTCGCTGGACGACATCATGCGCGCGCCATAGTCGGCGCCTTCGCGCGGCAGCATGCCGATGTTCTTGATCTTGAATTCCTTGAGCGAATTCTCGGCCGCGGCCAGGCGCTCTTCGTAGCTGCGGATCTGCTCGTCGATGAACTGGACAGCTTTCTCGGAATCCTGCCTCTTGCCGGCAAAGCTGCCTTCGACAAAGATGGTCAGGAAGGCCTGCACCACATCCTTCGCCTGTTGCGCGCTGGTGCCGGTATAGCTGATCGTGTAGATGTCGTCACGACCGGTGCCGACCATCTTGATCTTGGAGATCAGGTCGTCGACCACCTTGTCGAATTCCTTGCCGCTGCTGGAATTGACATCGAGGTCGAGGTCGCGCACCACCCGTTCCACGTTGGGGCGGCTGAGCAGCGTGCGACGCATGAACTGGACTTGCTGGTTCAGGTTCGGCAGGGTGGTCATGCCCGACATCAGCGGCTTGAGTATGGTCTGCGTGTCGACATAGACGCGCGCCTTTGCCTCGTACTGGTCGGGCAGCTTGTAGACCACTCCCCAGCCAACCAGTGCGACGACCCAGGTGATCGCGACTGCGTGCCAGCGGTACTTGCCGATGGCTTTTAATAAGTGAAGAATCTGGGATGTAATTTCAGCCATCGTGTCGATCTCGTTGGTCAGGGCCTGGCGTGCAGGGTCAGCAAAAAACAATAAGCATGATCGCTTGTACCCTAAGCAATTGCAATTAAGGGTAAGGGAATCCAGCGATTCTCGGTCACCGATGCCATCGGTTTGCAACACTATTTCATTTGGAGAGAACGATGCAAAATGGTGCATCGCAACGCTACTGTTGCATTATCGCAAACATTTGAAGAATGCGCTTGTTGTATTTCGCGTAACGATCTGATGATCCGGGAAGTGCCGCCCAGTTCTTGACTGCGCGCCGAGTAACCTCAAATAGTTGCTGAAATTCAAAGAACCTTATTGTAATGTTTAAAAAAGGAAAGGGGCCGTACGATTGCCTCACACCTGTTACAACTACCTGAAGATTGTGATGTTCTGATGACGCGACGTTTGTTTGGAAGATACATGACCGCTGCTGCGCTGCTGTGCCTGACGGGGGGATTGGCGCGGGCGGCGACCTTGCCGCAGACGGTTGCGGCGGTGAAGCCTTCGATCGTGGGCGTCGGCACCCAGCTGCAAACGCGCAGCCCGGCGATCGTGTTCAGTGGTACGGGCTTCGTGGTCGGCGACGGCCTGAGCGTGATTACCAATGCCCACGTCGTGCCCGACAAGCTCGATGCCGCCCGCATGGAGCAGCTTGGCGTGGTCTTGCCGGATGGCGCCGGCGTGCGTTTCCGTACGGCGCAGCTGGTCGCCCTGGACCGGGAACACGACCTGGCGCACCTGCGCCTGGAAGGCGCGCCGCTCCCGGCCCTGCGCCTGGGGAATGCAGACGCGGCGGCGGAGGGCCAGGCCCTGGCCTTTACCGGCTTCCCGCTCGGGATGGTGCTGGGCCTGCACCCGGCCACCCACCGCGCCCTGCTGGCGGCGATCACTCCGGTGATGCAGCCTTCGCTCAGCGCGCGCCGGCTCGACGCGCGCGCGGCGGCCCGGCTGCAGCGCAGCCCGTTCAGTATCTACCAGCTCGACGGCACCGCCTATCCCGGCAACAGCGGTTCGCCACTGTACGATCCGGAGACCGGCATGGTGCTGGGCGTGATCAATATGGTATTCGTGAAGGGCCTGAAGGAGTCCGCGATCTCGGCCCCGAGCGGGATCACGTATGCCATCCCGGTGCGGCACGTGCAGGAGCTGCTGGATCGCTAGGGCGATCCGATGGCGATGCACCTACTTGCGGCAAGATAAAAGATTTCAATTGTGCACGGCTTGCCGACGCAGCCGTCTGCGCTACAATAGCGCGGGCCATGATGGCGAAATAACAATTTTTGATTCACGCCAAACACTAGTCCATGGGACAGGTAAGGCGCGAGGGGATGAACGCGATGATGACGAAAACCATGAAGAATCTGTTGGCAGCCGGCGCCGCCGCTTGCATGCTGCTGTTGGGCGGCTGTTCCACCCCGGTGCCTCCCAGCACCGCCGCGCTGGCGACGGTCAACCCGGACTACCTGATCGGGCCTGGCGATGCCGTCAACATCATTGTCTGGCGTAATCCGGAAGTGTCGATGTCGGTGCCGGTCCGTCCGGACGGCAAGATCACGACCCCGCTGGTCGAGGACCTCCCTGCCGCCGGCAAGACCTCGACCCAGCTGGCGCGCGACATCGAACAGGCCCTCGCCCAGTTCATCCAGCAGCCCGTGGTCACTGTGGTCGTGACCAATTTTGTCGGCAACTTCAACGAGCAGATCCGCGTGATCGGCCAGGCCGCCCGTCCGCAGGCATTGCCGTATCGCCGCGAAATGTCGCTGATGGATGTGTTGATCGCGGTCGGCGGCGTGACTGAATTCGCCTCGGGTAACAAGGCCAGCATCGTGCGCAACGTCGAAGGCAAGCAGGAAAAGATCAATGTCCGCCTTGACGACCTGATCAACGAAGGCGATATCTCGGCGAACGTCATGATGCGTCCCGGCGATATCCTCGTGATTCCGGAAAGCTTCTTCTAAGCATTACCCTGCAAGACCGGCTTTGCAGCCGGTCTCTTCCGCCGGCAATCGCCGGTGCGGCCAAGAGGCCTGTCCCTTCCTGTTCCCGGTGTCCGGCTGCCACGCGGCCGTGATCCGTCCACGCATTTCTTGTCCGTGCGCGCCGCAGAGCCTGCGTAAACTGCTATCGTCGCGGTATTGTAGCTGCGCTATCAATGTCAAAAGGGCAAATACTTTTCGTTAATACAATTGATAAATTGTAATTTCCGATGCTATGATGATCAGGAATGCCGCCGGTGCATGACGCGCCGGTCTTGCCTGGAGAATGACCATGATCGAGACATTAGGGCCGACCTATCTCGCCGCGCCGAGCGGCGATGACGGGGGCGCCTCCGACGAACCGAGCATCATCGACGTCGCCATCAACGAGCGCGTATTCGGTATCCGCGCGGCCGACGTCGATTCTCAGCGCAATTCCGCCAGTATGCTCATCAGCAAGATGTATTCCTGGCGCGGCTATAGCGGCAACCACCAGGTCCATAGCGACCCCAATCGGATCACGCTGACGGCTTCCGACCGCGGCCAGGTGTTCGGCACGCTGAGCCTGGGCCTGGATTCCGAGATAGGCTTGCTGGCCGACCAGGTGTTCAAGGATTGCATCGACGTGCGCCGCAGCGCCGGGCGGGTGTGCGAGATCACCAAGCTGGCGGTCGACCCGGCGGTCAAGTCCAAGGCGGTGCTGGCCTCGCTATTCCACGTGGCCCTGATCTATGCGCGCGACCTGAACGGCTGCCGCGACATCTTCATCGAAGTCAATCCGCGCCATCGCCGTTTCTACGAAGCCATGCTGGGCTTCCAGACCGTGTGCGAATCGCGCCCCAATCCGCGGGTGCAGGCGCCGGCGGTCCTGCTGCGCGTCGACACCGCCTTCGGCACCGACCAGGTGGAGAAATGGGGCGGCATGCAGGACAAGGCGGTGGGCGAGCGCTCGCTGTTCCCGTGGTTCTTCTCGCCGCGTGAAGAGGCGGGCATCGTCAATCGCCTGCGCCAGCTGGGCTGAGCCGCACGATCCGCGCTTGCCTGCGGTTCATTAACAACCTATATTTTCCGCTTCACTTCAATCAACGAGGACGCTCCATGACGACCGGCAAGACCAGGGATGAAATCGCCGAAGCCTATTCATCCGAACCGTGGTGGTACGACCTGCGCGGCTTTTTCATTCTCACCTTCGCCTACAACAGCACCATCGGCACCCAGATGCGCTTCTTCGGGCCCAACTTCGGACCGGACCACCTGGAAGTGGCGTGCGGCACCGGCACCCTGCTCGAGATGGTCCTGAACTGGCGCCGCCGCCGCAAGCTGCCGCCGGTGAAAGTGACCGGCATCGACTATGCACCGTCGATGCTGGCCGGCGCCCGCCACCGTTTCCGCAACAATCCGCTGGTCGAGTTGCAGCATGCCGATGCGGCCCAGCTGCCGTTCGCCGACAACCGCTTCGATACCGCCAATATCGCCAACTCGATCCACTGCTTCCCGACGGTCGACGGCGCCCTGCGCGACATCCTGCGCGTGCTCAAGCCCGGCGGGACCCTGGCCGCCAACGTGCTGCTGTATCCGTCCGGCTTCGCGCCGCTGCGCTGGGCGGCGCAGAAGATCAACGACTGGGGCATCCGCAAAGGCATCCTGTACAGCCCGTTCCATATCGAAGAGCTGCGCGCCAAGATGTTGGCGGCAGGCTGGGAAATCGCCAGTGAATTTACGTCTGGAAATACCTGGAATGTGGTGGTGCGGAAACCTTTGTAGTAATGTGTTACGAAGGCTTGTAGGAATGTGCCGACAAGGTTACGGGCGAGCTGTCGGCATTCTTTACAGTGTTAGAATTTCTATAACGAAATAGTGGCCTAAGTGATTGATTTATAAGGAGGGTGATTGGCTGGCACGATGGTTGCTTAGATAGAGGTTGTTAGTACGAACCCTACAACCAGGAGATCCAAGATGAAAGCAGTTTCGAAGACCATTATCGCTTGCGCAATCGCTGCAACCTCGATGTTTGGCGCCGCCGCCCACGCTGATAACTTCAACCCGTTCACCGTAGAATACGACGGCCGCTCGTTCACCGCCGACAAGATCACCGGTAACTACAACGAGATCGCCACCTTCAACACCGACGGCACCTTCAACGTGTCGCTGGTGTGGAATGCTGGCCAGTTCGTCACCAACGGCGGCACCACCCCGGTCAACCGCACCGGCCTGAACAACGACTATGGTCTGTATGCCCTGTACACCGCGTCGGGCACCTTCGCCGTCGAAGATGGCAAGAACGTGTTCCGCTTCGACGAAGGCAGCGGCCGCCTGGGAATGTACCTGGACGCCAACCTGGACTCGACCTTCACCATGCCAACCAACGGCGCCAACGCCGTTACCGTTGGTTTGGCGGACGACGACCTGCTGCTGGCCGAAGGCGATCCACTGTCGGGCTTCGGCGTGCTCGACCCAACCCTGCCGACCTGCGGTCCTAGCGGCATCAACTGCGGCAGCTTCGGCGCCAGCTCGAGCTTCGCCCTGGCCGGTTTCGGTACCCAGTTCTTCACCTCGCCAAACCCGTTCTACGACCTGTCGTTCCAGTCGGGCCAGCTGAACAACTTCGACCCTGTCGGCACCCAGGAAATCAACGGTTCGCTGGACGTGGTCTTCAGCAACGTGGCCGAAGTGCCTGAGCCTGCATCGGTCGGCCTGCTGGGCCTGGGCATGCTGGGCCTGTACGCCGCCCGCCGCCGCAACAAGAAAGCCGCCTAATCACGCACGGGCCTGCCTCGCAGGCCCAGCGTTGCAAGGTAAAAAGCCACTGCCGGAGCAATCCGGCAGTGGCTTTTTGACGTCGGGCGTTCATGAGGCCGGCACGGCGCCGGCGTGCTTCAGCGTCCGGCCGCCGCCATGCGCGCGAACTGGCGCCGCCCGATCGCCAGCATCAGCTGCTGGATCGGATGGCGGTTGCCGCCCGGGCGCCAGGTGCGTTTGAGCTTGTTGCGGTAGGCATCGAACTGCATGCCCCAGGGCGCGGCCAGCACGTCGCCGCGTTTTAACAGGATCTTGAGCGCCTCGGTGGCGCAGACGCCGGCGCACAGCTGGCAGGCCATGAAAGTCGACGGGCCGCGCTGCTCGGCCAGGTTGACCGATTCCGGCACCACCAGGTAGGGCCGGTGCAGGCCGGCCGGCGCCAGGCCGACCACGAAGCGGATCGCTTTCTCTTGCTCCGGCAGGTCGCCCCAGCCGAAATACTCCTCGAAGGTCATCTTGCCCGGCAAGAAGTTGAGCAGGGCCGCGCCCATGCCCAGCGGCGCCCCGGTGGTGGCCGGGATGCCAAGCCGGGCGCAGGCAGCGAAGGTCTGCTGGCGCGCGTCGAAGGCGAAGAAGTCGAGGGCGTCGACGTACAGGTCGACCCCGTCCAGGAAGGCGTCCAGGTTGTCCTTGTGGACGCCGTCGGGGAAGATGGCGATCTCGATCTCGGGGTTGATGTCGCGCGCCATGCGCGCCAGCACCTCGGCCTTGGGCTGGCCCACGGTCGACATCATGGCGCCGACTTGGCGGTTGAAGTTGGCGATGTCGAAGCTGTCGAAATCGGCGATGTGGAAGCGTGTGATGCCCAGGCGCGCCAGGGTCAGCAGGTGGACACCGCCGACGCCGCCGCCCCCGGCGATGGCGACGCGCTTGCCTCGCAGCTGTTGTTGTTCGGCCGGCGTCACCCAGCCGATATTGCGCGAGAAGGCCTGTTCGTAGTTGAACGGTGTATTCATTGATGGTTCAGGAAAGAAGTGGGGAACAAGAGCGCCGGCCTCATGCCGGATGCGATTCGTCCATGCGCAGCAGGCGATTGATGATGCCACGCTCTTCGCGTGGCGAAAAGAAATATGGATAGAACGAGCGCTCTTCGGTCTCGCCCTCGGCGGCGTAGCTGCCGCCGAAATGCGCGATCTGTTCGGTGACGAAGACCAGGTTCACGCGCAGCAGGTAGGCCGGCGCATCGACCCGCGGATTGATCTTGAGTTCGCCTTCCTTGCGAAAGCCCAGCATGCGCTCGTAGAAGCGGCGATGGCGTGGATTGACCTCGATCACGATGTCGGTGCAGCCGTGTATGTCGCGCGCGTAGATCACGGCCAGGTGGAATACATTGGCCAGCGCCGTCTTGGAGCGCACCGAGGGATCGAAGGCGAACTTGGTGAACTCGCACAACTTGGCGCCGCGCTGGCGGTGGGCGTCGAGTTCTTCCTTGAAGATTTCGTCGGCCATCAGCCCGACCTCGGAATCGATGCCGATGCTGAGCGTGCCGACCACGTCGCCCTTGTCGGTGGCGGTCAGGGTGATGCGGTTGGGGTCGCTGCTGGGCTGGTGATCTCCGGAGTAGCCGCGCCAGGCATACATCCTGTTGATCAGCATACTGGCCGTGTTACGACCATCCGAAGTATCGGTAAGCCGGATTCCGTACGAATCGTCGTCCACGATAAACGTCCTCATTTAGGAGAACGTTATCTTATCGCGACATTAATAAATCCAGCGTTCGATAGGATGAGGCTGAAAGGCTTTGACGACGTGAGGGCGGTGCGCCGCGGGCCGGGCCAGGCCCCGCGGCGAAGGTCCCCGCTTACAGGGTTTTGAGCAGCGCGCGCGCCTCGTCGGCGTGGGCGAACGGCGTGCTCGACCCCAGCAGCTTGTCGAGCTCGCGGCGTGCGCCGGCCTTGTCGCCGCTCTTGTGCAGGGCCTGGGCCAGGTGGTAGCGGATCTCCATCGAGTTCGGCGCCTGGCTGCTGGCCTTCTGCAGCAGCGGCAGGCCGCGCGCGGTGTCGCCCTGCTCCACCAGCACCCAGCCCAGGGTGTCCATCACGCCCGGGCTATCGCTGGCCAGCTTGTAGGCCTTCTCGGCGGTCGCCAGCGCGCGCGGATCCTTCACCTGCTGGTAGGCCCAGGCCAGGTTGTTCAGCACCAGCGGATGCTCGGGGGCGCGCTTCTGCGCGTTCTCGAGCCTGGTGATGCCCCCCTTGTAATCCTTGGATGCCAGGTTGAGCTCGGCCACCAGCAGCGAGACGCGCACGTCGTCCGGCTGGGCCGCAAGCCAGGCCTGGCCGCGCGCCAGCGCTTCCTTGCTCTTGCCGCCAGCCTGCAGGGCCTGCATCACCTTGACCGTCAGTTCCGACGAGCGCGCCAGAGACAGGCCTTTTTCATAGGCTTGCTCGGCCTGGGCAAATTTTTGCTGCGACATCAGCACGTCGCCTTCGACGACATGGCCGACCGGCGCCTTGGGCGCGGCCTTCTGCAACGCGCGCGCCGCCGCCAGAGCCTCGTCCGGACGCTTGCCGCGCATTGCCAGCTCGACCTGCATCAGGCGCGCCGGCACGAAGTCGGGCTGGAGATCGACCGCACGCTTGAGGTGGTTGGCGGCTGCCGATTCGTTCTTCAGTGCCAATTGCACTTGCGCCAGGCGTAGCTGGGCGCCGGGCGCCTTCGGCAGCACGTTGACCAGCTTGCTGTAGGTGTCGAGCGCGCCGTTCAGGTCCTTGTTCGCGGCCTGCGACTGGCCGAGCAGTTCGAGCACACCGGCATCGGTCGGATGCGTGGTCTGGAGCTTGCGCGCCAGCGCCAGGGCCTTGGGCGCCTGCTCGGTGGCCAGGTAGTGCGCGCCGAGCTTGAGGGAAGGCGCAGTGGCGCCCGGGTTGGCGGCGCTGGCTTTCTCGAACCAGCTCGTGGCTTCGGCCGTGTTCTTCTGCAGCATGGCCAGCTCGCCCAGCGCCGTCATGGCGTCCACGCTGTCCTTGTTCTTGTCCAGGAAGGCGGTCAAGCGCGCCTTGGCGGCGTCCAGCTTCTTCTCCTGCACGTCCAGGCGCGCCAGGTTGGTCACCGCCGGCAGGAAGCTCGGCTGCAGCGATGAGGCCTTCTCGAAGGCGGTGCGCGCTTCCGCGGTCTTGCCCTGGACCATATAGACGGCGCCCTTGAGCTGCTGCACTTGTGCGCTGTCAGGCTGCTGTTTTTCAAGCGCATTGACGGCTGCCAGCGCCTTGTCGTAGCGCTTCATGCCCATCTCGGTTTGCACCAAAGCCATGGTAGCCTGGAACGATTTCGGGTCGAGCGTGGCGGCCATTTCCAGGTCGCTCAGCGCGCGCGCCTGGTCGCCCTGGGCCAGGCGCGACAGGCCCAGCGAGGTGCGCACGGCGGCCGCCTGCGGCGCCAGGGTGGCGGCCTGCTGCAGGTAGTCGCTGGCCTTGTCGAAGTCGCGCACCTGCATATACGATTCGCCGGCCAGGGCCAGCAGCTGCGCATCCTGCGGCGCCGCCTTCAGGGCCGGCGCCAGGGTAGCGGCGGCGTCGGCCGGCTGGGAATTCTTGAGCTGGGCCTGGGCCAGCAGCTTGCGCGCATAGACGTTGTTCGGATTGGCTTCCAGGTATTTGCGCAGGTGTTGCTCGGCCTGCTGGATGCCGCCCAGCTGCAGCTCGGACGCGCCGGCCAGCAGGATGCTCGGATAATGGTCGGGCGCGACCTTGAGGACCTTCGCCAGCGCATCCTTCGCCGCCGAGTGCTTGCCTTGCGAGAATTCATACAGGGCGCGGGTGTACACCACCAGCAGGCTGCCCGGCGAATTCTTTTCCGCCGCCTCGACTTCCTTCTTCGCCGCGTCGAACTTGCCGCGCGCGATCTCGATATAGGCTTTCTCGATGTGAGCGCTGCGGTGATCCGGCTTGAGCGCCAGCGCCTTGTCGTAGGCGCCCAGGGCTTCGTCCTGCTTGTTCATCGAACGCAGCATCGCGCCCTGCATGATGAAGACTTCGGGATTCTTCGGATCCTTGGCCACCGCCTGGTCGACGTAGAGGAGGGCGGCATCGCGCTCACCGCGAACGGCGGACAGGCGCGCCAGGCCCATCAGGGCGTCGCCGGAATTGGCGTTCGCGGCAAGGGCCGCCTCGTAGGCCTGCTTGGCCTCGTCGGGCTTGCCGCTGCCCAGCAGCGCATCGCCGCGCAGCGACAGTAGCGCGGCCGACCTGGCCTTCTCGGGCGTGATCAGCTCCAGCACCTCCTTGAACTTGCCCTGCTGGGCCAGGGTCCGGCCCAGCAGCGGCAGCACCCGCTCGTCGGCGATGCCGAGCGAACGCGCGCGGCCCAGTTCCTTCTCGGCCGAAACATTGTCGCCGGTGGACTGCTGCAGGCTGCCCAGCGCCAGGCGCGCCTCGCCGTCTTCCGGGCTGTTCGCCACGGCGTTCTTGAGCTGGATCAGGGCAGCCTTGATATCACCTTTTTGCTGGTACTCGGACGCCTCCGCCAGCAGGGTTTCGGTCGATTGGGTCCGGTTGCAGCCGGCCAGGCCGACGGTCAGGAGGGCGCCGGTCAGGATGGCGGCGGTGAGTTTGAGCTTGGTGGGATGGCGCGGCATGTGGAATTCCTCAGGCAGTGGAGACGGTCGTTTCGCTGGGTAAGCGAAATTCTCAACAACAAATC
Organism: Massilia arenae; assembly: GCF_008014745.1. Classification (GTDB taxonomy): domain Bacteria; phylum Pseudomonadota; class Gammaproteobacteria; order Burkholderiales; family Burkholderiaceae_D; genus Telluria; species Telluria arenae. The sequence goes on along the minus strand of NZ_VPFD01000013.1, from coordinate 118,142 downwards.
ATACCTGAAGGAACCGCGCAAGCAGTGTACAAACGGACACAGCTGTTACAAAACTTATCCGATGCGTGCGGCATGAATGTTGAAAAAATTGCTACACGGGAAAACTATCCCTTGCCACCGCCTTCCAGGCCCGGATCGCGGCGCAGCCGGCCCAGCAGGGCTTCCACGTTCTCGCTCACCGGCAGGCCATGGCGCCGCAACAGCTGCACGTGCAGTACCAGGTTTTCCAGCACCAGCTTGGCCGACACGGCCAGCAAGGTCAGCGTGCGGTCTTCCTCGCTGAAGCTCTCCATCGCCGCCGCCATCTCGCACAGGTGGTTGGCGACGATGGCGCGCATCTCGTCCTCGGGGAATGGCAGGTCGGCGAAGTCGATCGGGTCTTCCCGTTCGACTTCGCGCATCAGGGCGGCGAGCTGGTCGGGCTGGATGGTCATGCGAGCTCCTGTGGGGATCTTGCTGGCATTGTAGGTTCGTCCATGCGAACAGGCCTGCCACGGTGTGCTTTGGCAGGTACGCAATCGATCTACCCAGAGGAGAGCGATGCCAGTCGGCCGAAGGCTGGCATGCCAGCCCGGTTCATTCCTCGATCGGCAGGTGCATTGACACGGTCGCTCGCAGCCGATCGGCAAAACTGTAGAGATCGTCGATTTCTTCAAGCGAAAAACGTTCTTCCGCCTTGTCCGGACCGAATATGCCAACCGCCAGCTTCTGGGTGTTATTGAAGCGCAAGCGGCAGACGGGTTTGCGGTTATTGTCGTCGAGCAGAATGGCGCAATAACTCAGGTTGTCGCGCATAACGATGCGGCGCGGGCTGACGACGTCGCGCAGAATCGAGCGAACGATATGCAGGCCCTCGATCTCCTCGGCACTGGTTTCGACTTCGGCGTCATCTGCAGGATGGGGAATGATCGGTGCTGAATGCTCGGATGCCGTTGGCACCTCCGCAGCCATCGCGCCTTTCAGTCGTACGTTGATGCGCTCGCTTAATAGCTGTTCAAAAGCACGTTTTGTGATCTGCGTGAACTGGTCCTTGAGTGTCGGCGTGAAGCGCCGCCCGCCGAGCAGATCGGTAGACAGCAAACGCACGAATTCCTCAGGAGGATTAGCCACCCACTCGTTCAGGCGTTCCTGAATGGCCCGCGTATATTTGAGATCGCTTGCGGTGTTGAGAATGGTGTCGATATCAAAGCTCGATTTCGCGAACTTTTTCAGCTCCTCAACGTCACGCTCTTTGAAATCGAGGATGTCGAATTCAAAGAATGGCGTGTTATCCATCTTGTTCGGTTGCTCGAGATCGGTAAAGAATCGGTACTTCAGGCCGTTCGTCAGAACGCCAAAACGGGACTCGGTGACATGGAAATAACGGAATAACTGGCTTGCATGATTAATATGCAGATCACCACCGCATCGTTTGCACTCGAAAAGCATGATGGGATTTCCGTCGCGCAGAATCGCATAGTCAACCTTCTCGCCTTTTTTTGTCCCGACGTCCGCGATCAGTTCTGGAGTGACTTCGGTTGGATCGAAAACGTTGTAGCCCAGGATCTGAATGAACGGCATTACCATGGCATTCTTGGTAGCCTCTTCTGTCTGAATCAGGTCTTTGGTAACACGAATACGAGTAGCCAGTGCGTTGAGCTGGTCGATCAGATCCACGGTAATGCTCCTTCAAGCTGGGTTGAACAGGTAAAAGATGCAGCAAATCAATGAAAGTAACATTTCCATATTGCACATTTTTTAATGCTGTATCAACCTTTAAATGAAGCGCTGGCGTGGTGGCGTGTTTTCGCCACAGCAGTAATCTGAATTGAGCCGGATCCAGATGGATACCGGTCGGCATGAACAGGGAAATAAGGGGCGGCCGGCGCGCCCCATTACCTTACATATTGCGCCGATACTGCCCGCCGACCTCGAACAGCGCAGTCGTGATCTGGCCCAGCGAGCACACGCGCACCGCGTCCATCAGGCGCGCGAACACGTTCTCGTTGTCGATCGCGGCCTGGCGCAGGGCGGCCAGCGCGGCGGGCGCCGCATCGGAGTTACGGCCGTGGAAGTCGTCCAGGCGCTGCAGCTGCGATTGTTTTTCGTCGTCGGTCGAGCGCGCCAGTTCGATCGTCGCCGGCGCGCCCGCGCCATTCGGGTTGCGGAAGGTATTGACGCCGATGATCGGCAGGCTGCCGTCGTGCTTCTTGTGCTCGTACAGCATCGACTCTTCCTGGATCTTGCCGCGCTGGTAGCCGGTCTCCATCGCGCCCAGCACGCCGCCGCGCTCGGCGATGCGCTCGAACTCCTGCAGCACCTGTTCTTCGACCAGGTCGGTCAGCTCGTCCATGATGAAGGCGCCCTGGTTCGGGTTCTCGTTCTTGGCCAGGCCCCATTCGCGGTTGATGATCAGCTGGATCGCCAGTGCCCTGCGCACCGATTCGTCGGTCGGCGTGGTGATCGCCTCGTCGTAGGCATTCGTGTGCAGCGAATTGCAGTTGTCGTAGATCGCGATCAGCGCCTGCAGCGTGGTGCGGATGTCGTTGAAGTCGATCTCTTGTGCGTGCAGCGAGCGGCCCGAGGTCTGGATATGGTATTTGAGCTTCTGGCTGCGGTCGTTGGCGCCGTACTTGTCGCGCATGGCCACCGCCCACAGGCGGCGCGCCACGCGGCCCAGCACCGTGTATTCCGGGTCCATGCCGTTCGAGAAGAAGAACGACAGGTTCGGCGCGAAGTCGTCGATGTGCATGCCGCGCGCCAGGTAGGCTTCCACAAACGTGAAGCCGTTCGACAAGGTGAACGCCAGCTGCGAGATCGGATTCGCGCCGGCTTCGGCGATGTGGTAGCCCGAGATCGACACCGAGTAGAAGTTGCGCACGCCGTGCGTCACGAAATATTCCTGGATGTCTCCCATCACCTTGAGCGAGAACTCGGTCGAGAAGATGCAGGTGTTCTGGCCCTGGTCTTCTTTCAGGATGTCGGCCTGCACGGTGCCGCGCACGGCGGTGAGCACCCAGGCGCGGATTTCCTCGGTCTCTGCGCCGGTCGGCTGGCGCCCGTTCTTTTCGACGAACTTCTCCATCTGCTGGTCGATGGCGGTGTTCATGAACATCGCCAGGATGGTCGGGGCCGGGCCGTTGATGGTCATCGAGACCGAGGTAGATGGGCTGCACAGGTCGAAGCCGTCGTACAGCACCTTCATGTCGTCCAGGGTCGCGATCGACACGCCCGAGTTGCCGACCTTGCCGTAGATGTCGGGACGCAGGGCCGGGTCGGCGCCGTACAGGGTCACCGAATCGAAGGCGGTCGACAGGCGTTTCGCATCCATGCCGGTCGACACGAGCTTGAAGCGTTTGTTCGTGCGGAAGGCGTCGCCTTCGCCGGCGAACATGCGGGTCGGATCCTCGCCCTCGCGCTTGAAGGGGAATACTCCCGCAGTGTAGGGGAAGGAACCCGGCACGTTTTCCAGCATCAGGAAGCGCAGGATCTCGCCATGGTCCTCGAAGCGCGGCAACGCCACCTTGCGCACCGGATTGCCGGACAAGGTGGTCGAGATCAGGCGCGTGCGGATTTCCTTGTCGCGGATTTTCACCACGTGTTCTTCGCCGGCGTAGGTCGCCTGCAGCTGCGGCCAGGAGGCGACCAGCGCCTTGGCTTCGCCGTCCATGGCGTTGTCGCGTTCCGCGATCACGTCGTCAAAGTCGGCATCCTTGCCCGCCGCAATCAGCATGCGCTGCGCTTCCTGCAGCTGCTGGCGCTCGCGCGCCAGTGTCACCTGCTTGCCGACGCGGCGGTGGTAGCCGCGCACGGTGTCGGCGATCTCGGCCAGGTAGCGGCTGCGCGCGGGCGGCACGATCACGTTCTTGCCGCTCGAGTAGCGCTGGGCCGGCGCCTGCAGCTTGCCGGTTTCGACCTTCAGGCCCAGCGCCGCCAGTTTCGGCAGCAGGCCGTGGTAGAGGGCGGTTACGCCGTCGTCGTTGAAGCGCGAGGCCTGGGTGCCGTAGACCGGCATCTGGTCCGGGCTCATCGACCACAGTTCGCGGTTGCGCTGGTATTGCTTGGCCACGTCGCGCAGGGCGTCGAGCGCGCCCTTGCGGTCGAATTTGTTGATCGCGATGAGATCGGCGAAATCGAGCATGTCGATCTTCTCGAGCTGCGAGGCGGCGCCGAATTCCGGGGTCATCACGTACATCGAGGTGTCGACGTGCGGCACGATGGCGGCGTCGCCCTGGCCGATGCCCGAGGTCTCGACGATCACGAGGTCGAAGCCGGCCACCTTGCAGGCGGCGATCACGTCGGGCAGGGCCTGCGAGATCTCGGAGCCCGCTTCGCGCGTGGCCAGCGAGCGCATGAACACGCGCTGCTGCCCGTTCCACGGATTGATCGCATTCATGCGGATGCGGTCGCCCAGCAGGGCGCCGCCCGATTTGCGGCGCGAGGGGTCGATCGAGATCACGGCGATGTTCAGGCGGTCGCCCTGGTCGAGGCGGATGCGGCGGATCAGTTCATCGGTCAGCGACGATTTGCCGGCGCCGCCGGTGCCGGTGATGCCCAGGGTCGGCACGCGCAGCGTGTCGGCCGTGTCCAGGATCTCCTTGCGCAGCGCGGGGTCGACCCGATCGTTTTCCAGCGCCGTGATCAGCTGGGCCAGCGGGCGGTGGCGCGCCGCGATCTCGCCTTCGCGCAGGGCCGCGAGCGAGGTCGGGGCATACGGCGACAGGTCGACGTCGCAGGCTTCGAGCATCGAGCGGATCATGCCGACCAGGCCCATGCGCTGGCCGTCTTCCGGGCTGAAGATGCGCGTGACGCCATACGCGTGCAGGTCTTCGATCTCGCTCGGGACGATCACCCCGCCGCCGCCGCCGAACACCTTGATGTGCGCTCCGCCGCGCTGGCGCAGCAGGTCGATCATGTACTTGAAGTATTCGACGTGGCCGCCCTGGTAGCTCGAGATGGCGATGCCCTGCGCGTCCTCGGCCAGCGCCGCGGTGACCACCTCGTCGACCGAGCGGTTGTGGCCGAGGTGGATCACCTCGGCGCCGTTCGACTGCAGGATGCGCCGCATGATGTTGATCGAGGCGTCGTGGCCGTCGAACAGCGAGGCGGCGGTGACGAAACGGACCTTGTTGGCCAGGCGCGGCTGTTCGGGCAGGTCGAGCTTCGCTGCGGGAGTGATGTCGTTCATGAGGGGAGGGTCCTTGTGATCGGTGAGGACGGGATGCTGGTAAGTTATATGACGTTAACGTTAACGTCAAGCTCGCGGCGAAGTAATACGGCCACCTTCGATCCATTTCACATTGCGTATCCCTGGGGCAACATTAAGTTCCATTGCGCAATCAGCTTGCTATACTCGGTGCATAAGGGGCGTAAGGGGCACCTCGCGCCGGAATTCATGCACGAGAAGAGACACGACAGATGCTGAAAAAAGTGGATTCTTCACAGCTCAGGGTGGGCATGTTCATCCATGATCTGGATTGCGGCTGGATGGAGCATCCATTCGTACGCAATCAGTTCCTGATCACCAACGAGGCCGAGATCCGCAAGATCGTCGAGGCGCGCATCCGCGGCGTCGTGATCGATTGCCGCCGCGGCCTGGACGTCGATGCGCCGACCGTCGACGAAAGCACGGCCGCCACCGAGGCCGAGGTGACGGCGCTGGCCTCGGCGCCCACCGCGCACGGACGCACGCGGGTGCCGCTGGCCGAAGAGTTGCAGCGCGCCGTCCATGTGCGGCGCCAGGCCGAGGGCCTGGTGCGCGCCGTGATGCAGGACGCGCGCCTGGGCAAGGCCGTCGAGCTGGACCAGGTGAGCCCGGTGGTGCAGAGCATTACCGAATCGATCCTGCGCAACTCGGGCGCCTTGCCCAGCCTCCTGCAGCTCAAGAACAAGGACGACTACACCTTCCTGCACTCGGTCAGCGTGTGTGCGCTGCTGGTCGCCTTCTGCCGCTCGCGCGGCATGGACGAGGACACCATCTACCAGGCCGGCCTGGGCGGCCTGCTGCACGACACCGGCAAGGCCATGGTGCCGGACGCCATCCTCAACAAGCAGGGCCGCCTGAGCGACGAGGAATTCGACGTCGTCAAGCGCCATCCGCGCGACGGCCACGACATCCTGGTGCGCACGGCGGGCATCGGCCCGATCCCGCTCGACATCACGCTGCACCACCACGAGCGGCGCGACGGCAGCGGCTATCCGGACCGCCAGGTCGGCGACGGCATCAGCGAGCTCGCGCAGATGGCGGCCATCGTCGACGTGTACGACGCGATCACGTCCGACCGCTGCTACCACAAGGGCATTCCGGCGGCCGAGGCGCTGCGCAAGATCTACGAGTGGAGCAAGCACCACTTCAATCCGGCGCTGACCCAGGAATTCATGCGCTGCGTCGGCATCTACCCGGTCGGCACCCTGGTGCTGCTGGAGTCGGGCCGGCTGGGCGTGGTGGTCGAGCCGCACGAATCGAGCCTGCTCACGCCGAAGGTGAACGTGTTCTTCCATGCCAAGAGGCAGGTGTATATCCGCCCCGAGACGGTCGACCTGTCGCGCGCGGTGGGCTTCGGCGGCGGCGACCGCATCGTGCGCCACGAGTCGGCCGCCAAGTGGCAGGTCGAGCCGCTGCGTTTCATGCAGCTGGCCGAGGCCTAGGCCTGGTTGCAGGAATTCAGAAAAATTCGGCGGTGTCGTTAGCGGCCACGGTCTGCAGCATGCCGCCTGCGACCAGCTCTTCGTAGTGGCACACGCGGTTGCGGCCGTGGGCCTTGGCGTAGTACAGGGCCTGGTCGGCGTGGCCCAGCGTGACCACCGGCGAATCGGCGGCGCTGACGCTGGTGAAGCCGATGCTGACCGTGACCTGGCCCACCTGCGGGAAGTCGTGGCTCTCGACGTCGGCGCGGAAGCGCTCGATGATGCGGCGTGCGTTCGCCAGGTTCGTCGAGCGCAGCAGCACCACGAATTCCTCGCCGCCGAAGCGGAATACCCGGTCCTGGGCGCGGAACGACGACTGCAGCAGGTTGGCGATCAGGATCAGCACCTCGTCGCCATACAGGTGGCCGAAGCGGTCGTTGACGCCCTTGAAGTGGTCGACGTCGACCACCGCCAGCCACTGCTTTTCTTCGCCGTTGTGGTGGCGCCGCTCGGCCTGGCCGGGGACCGTGGCATCGGTCTCGGAGGCGTGCAGCATGCGCGCCAGCTGGTCGTCGAAGGTCTTGCGGTTGAGCAGGCCCGTGAGCGAGTCGCGCTCGCTGTAGTCGAGCAGGTTCTGGAAGTTGCGGTACACGCTGACGATCCCGTTGACCATGTACAGCGCCTCGGGCGTGAACGGTTCGGCGTGCACGATCTCGAGGCAGGTGTCGGCCTTGTCGCCGAACCAGATCGGCAGCCACAGGCGGCGCAGGCCGTCGGCGCCGATGCTCTCGGCGCGCGGTTCGTGGCGGCGCAGGCAGGCGCCGAGTTCGGGATACAGGGCGATCGGTTCGCCGGGACCGCTGTCCTGCGGCTCTTCGGGGCAGGCCACGCCGCCGGCATGGATGCAGGCGCGCGAACGCACGAAGTATTGTTCGCCGACGCTGGAGATGGTGAGCACCCGGGTGCGGGCTGCGCCGGACAATTCCTGGACCGCCGAAATCACGGAGATGTCCAGCATGGTGTGATCGCGGTGGCCGGTCATGTCCACCATGTGTCGCAGCAGGGAATCCATGTCGTCGTTATCAGACCAAGCAATAAAGAAGTACCGGGAGACCGCCCCGCGCAGGGCGTGGCGCACAGGGTGGACCGCGCCGGACGTCCAGCGCGCCATGATCGGCGGTGCCGCATTTTTCAGCGGTCAAGCAAAACAGCATAATACTTTTTTGTATTACCGGCAACTATTCTTAACAATTTTTATTCATGGTTGCCCGCGGCATGACACATCGCCCCGCGAGGTTGTTTCTTATCAGAAGCGGGAATTTCCATGTAGAAAAGTTGTGTATGGTCAACTTGCCGTGTGGCACTAGTCGGTACAGTGAACTCACTGGCAAACGCAACACAGCAGTAGCGACGGGGCCCAGTCGCAGCCAGTATTTCCTCAACCATCATAAGGAGTTTGTCATGAGCACGATTACCTCCGCCATCAAAGCATTTTTCGCTGACGAAAACGGTGTGACGGCCATCGAGTATGGCCTGATCGCCGCCCTCATCGGCGTGGTGATGGCCGGTGTCGCCGGCGAAGTCGGCGAAGAGATCGAGAAGGCCTTCGAGTACATCCGCGACCAGTTCAACACTCCAACTGCTCCGTAATCCGCTGCCCCCCGGGACGCGGTCCGGCCCTGGGGGGCTTTTTTTTCGATCTCGAGGAACCCGATCATGGCTGTCGCACTTTACCTCGATACGCTGCTGCTGCTGCTGGTCACCGCGGCGGCGCTCAAGGACCTGGAGAGTCGCCGCATTCCGAACCGGCTGCTGGCCGCCGGCATGTTCGGCGCCCTGGTCCTGCACCTGCTGTCGCCGCAACCGGTGGACGGGCTGCTCGCCTGGCTGGGCGGAGCGGCGACCGGACTGGCGGTCTTTCTTCCCTTTTACCTGATCCGCGGCATGGCGGCCGGGGACGTCAAGATGATGGCGGCCGTGGGCGCCTTCGCCGGCCCCGGAGACGCGCTGCGCATCGCCATCCTGGCCTGGTGCGCGGGCGGCGTGATGGCGCTCGCCGTGATCGTCTTCAAGGGCCGCCTGCGCATGGCCTTGTCGAACCTGTGGGGGATCGTGCGGCCCATGCTGCTGCGCTTGCCGCGCGCGTCGATGCCCGGCAGCGCCGGCGGCCCCCCCAGCGTTGGATCGATTCCCTATGGGGTGGCGATCGCCGGCGGCGCCATCGCTTTGCTGGTCAGCCGTTATGCCGATCGCCCGCTGTTGTGAGGGCGGTCGTTCAGGGGTGATGTTAAGCCTTTGTCAGGTATCAAGTGCCTGATGAGGCCGCTCGCTAGAATCAAATCAAGGTTTTCCGAAACATCTTCATGGGCAGGAGGGTTCATGATTGGAATGTTGTCGGCCACCACGGCCGCTGCCGGGCTCGATGCGTCTGCGTCTGCGTTCGGGGCCAGCGCGTCATCCGCCGATGGCGACGTGACCGCCGTGCTGCCGCGCCAGCCGCGCACCGTGCGCGACACCGGGCTCGATCCGCGCCTGGTGACGGGGCTGGTGCTCAAGGTCCTGCACGCGGGCGGCAAGACGCCGCTGTCCAGGCTTACCGGACGCCTGCGGCTGTCGGTCAGCGTGGTGCGCGAAGTGCTGCAAGGCCTGGTCGCCGGCCAGCAGGCCGAAGTCGCCTATTCGGGCGAGACCGATCTCGACATGCACTACCAGCTCACCGCCGCCGGCGCGCGCGCCGCCGGCGAGCACCTGGCCGAGTCGCGCTATGCCGGCCCGGCGCCGGTGACGCTGGCGGCCTGGCGTAGGGTGGTGGCGCAGCAGTCGCAGCGCCGTCCGGAGGCGCCGCGCGTGGCGCGCGCCGAACTCGAAGCGGTGCTCGACGGCGACGGCCTGGAAGCGGCGGTGCGCGAACTGATCGGCGCGGCCCTGTATTCCGGCCGTCCGCTGCTGCTGTACGGCCCGTCCGGCAGCGGCAAGACCACCCTGGCGCGCAAGTTCGCGCGCCTGCGCCAGGATCCGATCGCGGTGCCGTACGCGGTGCTGGTCAACCACGAGATCGTCCAGCTGCACGACCCGGCCCTGCATCCGGCGCCGCTGCAGATGCGCGGCGTGGAAGAACGGCGCAGTTGCGACGCGCGCTGGGCCCTCTGCCAGCGGCCGCTGGTGCACGTCGGCGCCGAACTCACGCGCGACATGCTCGAACTGCGGGTCGACGCCGCCAGCGGCGTGCTGCGCGCGCCGCCCCACATCCTGGCCAATAACGGCCTGCTGGTGCTGGACGACCTGGGACGCCAGCGGATGCCGGCCGGCGAGCTGCTGCACCGCTGGCTGGGCGCGCTGGAGGCCGGCCAGGATCACGTGACGGTGCCGCATGGCCCGAGCCACGCGCTGCCGTTCGACGTCGACCTGGTGCTGGCCACCAGCCTGGCGCCCGAATCGGTGCTGGACGACGCCTGCCTGCGCCGCATCGGCTACCGCATCGCCGTGGGGCCGCTGTCCGAATCGAGTTACCGCGCGCTGCTGCGGCGCCAGGCGCGGTTGCGCCGCATCGAGGTCGACGAAACAGCATTCGATTTTCTTGTCGACGAACTGCATCGCCGCACAAGGCGCCCATTGCTGGCCGCCTGGCCGCACGAGCTGCTGGGGCGGATCGCCGATTTCGCCGGCTTCGCCGGCCGTGCGCCGCGTTGCGATGTGGACGGCCTGGTCCAGGCCTGGAGCAGCCTGTTCGGAGCCAGCGCCCTGCCGCCCGCGCTGCCTTGTGCATCGAATCGGGCGGCGGTGAAGCGGGAAGACAAGGAAGGGGATGCGCGATGAAGAACAAGCGTGCCGTGATCATGATGGCACTGGCAGTGGTGCTGGGCCTGCTGGCGGTGGCGCTGGCGGCAAGCTGGCTGCTCAATGCCCCGGGTGCGACCTCCGGCCGGATCGTCGTCGCCAGGACCGACGTCGACATCGGCCAGCGCCTGACGCCGGAGATGTTCAAGCTGGCCGACTGGCCGACCGACAGCGTGCCGAAGGGCGCCTTCACCGATCCCGCGCCGCTCGGCGGGCGGGTATTGCGCAGCAGCCTGCTCGCGGGCGAACCGATCAGCGAAGCCAAGCTGGCCCCGGCCGGCACCCTGGGCGGCCTGTCGGCCCTGATCACCGAGGGCAAGCGCGCGATCACGGTGCGCGTCAACGACGTGATCGGGGTGGCCGGTTTCACCCTGCCGGGCAACTACGTCGACATCATCGTCAGCACCGAGACCATGCCCGACCCGAACGCGGGCCGGGCGCGCGAGCAGAGCATCTCGAAGATCGTGCTGGAGAGGATCCTGGTGCTGGCGGTGGCGCAGGAGGTCAACCGCGACGAGACCAAGCCCAAGGTGGTCAATGCCGTCACGCTCGAGGTAACCCCGGCCGAGGCGGAAAAACTGGACCTGGCGCGCAGCGTGGGCACCCTGTCGCTGGCGCTGCGCAACCAGGTCGATCCGGCCGCCGCCGCCACCCTCGGCGCGACCAAGGAAAACCTGTTGCCCACGATCGCCGTCGCGCCGCCGCCGGTGGTGCGGGCCCCGCCGCGGCCGCGCGTACAGCAGGTGCGCGCCCCGGCCCCGCCCAAGCGCGACTGCATCAGCGTCATCAACGGCCTGCACGCATCGCAGGAATGCTTCTGACCACCGACTGGATCGATCATGAAACGACGTCCCTCGATCATATTGCGTGCTTCCCTTGTCGCCGTCCTTGCAGCGCTGGCAGGCCCTGCCCTGGCCACTGCGGCGCCCGCCACCGCCGCCGCGCAGAAGGCGGCTGAACCGAAGCCGGCGTCGAAGAAAGCGGCGCCGGCCCGCACCGCGAGCGAGCCGCCCGCGCACATCACCGAAGGCTGCCGCGGCGAGGCGGCGCGGCCGGCCGCGATGGCGCTCCAGATGGGCAAGTCGACCATGCTGCGCCTGCCCGAAAAGGTGGCCCGGCGCAGCGTCGGCAACCCGGCCGTGGTGCAGGCCATGCTGGTCGCCCCCGACACCTTGTACATCGCCGGCGTCGACGTCGGCAGCACCAATATGATCGTGCAGGGCCGCAGCGGCTTGTGCAGCGTGATCGACATCACCATCGCGATGGACCCGAGCGGACTGGAAGCCACGCTCAAGGCCGCGATGCCGGACGAGCAGGACATCCGCGTGATGGCGGCCAACGACAGCCTGATCCTGACCGGCACCGTCAGCGACGCCACCGCCGTGCAGCGCGCGGTGGAACTGGCCGGCGCCTACGTGCGGCGCCCGCTGCGCCAGCTGCCGGCGGCCGACAAGGAAAACGATACCGACGGCGTGATCGTGGTGGGAAGGAGTGGCGCCGGCGGCGGCGGCGGCGGCGGCGGTGGCGGGGCGGGCGGCGCCGGCGCCCGGGTGGTCAACCTGCTGGCGGTGAGCGCCCCGCAGCAGGTGCAGCTCGAGGTCAAGGTGGCCGAGGTCTCGCGCACCCTGCTCGAACGGCTCGAGACCGGCACCCGCTTCAGTTTCGGCTCCGGCAGCTGGACCACCACCCTGGCCACCGATTTCCTGAGCGGCCTGGCGCGCGGCAGCCTGTCGGGACTCAAGACCAATGGCAACCGCTTCGCCATCGAGGCCGACAAGCTCGATGGCCTGGTGCGCATCCTGGCCGAGCCGAACGTGCTGGCCATCAGCGGCCAGGAAGGTTCCTTCCTGGCCGGCGGCAAGTTCTACATCCCGGTGTCGCAGGACGACGACCGCGTCACGCTGGAAGAGAAGGAATTCGGGATCGGCGTGCGCTTCACCCCGACCGTGCTGGCAGGTGGGCGCATCAACCTGAAGGTGGCGCCCGAGGTGTCCGAACTGTCGCGCGAAGGGATCGGCATCACCGCCAACGGCATCACCGGCACCGCCATCATGCCGCTGGTGACTACGCGCCGCGCCAGCACCACGGTGCAGCTGCACGACGGCCAGAGCTTCGCGATCGGCGGCCTGGTGCGCAACAACCTGATCGCCAATATGAAGGGCTTGCCCGGCCTGGGAGACATTCCGGTGCTGGGCGCGCTGTTTCGCAGCACCGACTACCAGCAGGACCGCACCGAGCTGGTGTTCGTGATCACGGCGCGCCTGGTCAAGCCGCTGCCGGGCGGCAGCCACGTTTTGCCCACCGACGGCCATGTCGTGCCGTCGCGCGCCGGCCTGATGCTGGGCGGGCGGCTGGAAGGGGAGTCGCCCGCCGCTGCGCCTGCCGGTGCGCCGGCCACGCCAACGGCCGCGGGGCAGACCGCAGGCGTGGAAACCGGACGCTTCGAACTGACGCCGGCGGCTTCGAACTGATATAGGGGAATGCGATGCGAACCATATTCACACGATGGGCGGCGCTGGCGCTGCTCGCCTGCGGCGCGCCGGGGTGCGTCTCGACCACGCCAGACTGGGATGCTCGCTTCGGCGCCGCCACCCGCAACAACCTGGCGGCCCAGGTGATCGACCCGAGCGCCGCCGCCAGCAATCCCGCCCTGGGCCTCGATGGCCGCGCCGCGCGCGCCGCCATCGACAACTACCAGCGCTCGTTCGCCCGGCCGGAACTTGGGCCGCCAGCGGCGATGGTGGACCAGTGATGGACGCGCGCGCAACGAACGTCCTCCGTCCGGGGCTGCCATGAGAGCGCTCCTGATCAGCCGTGACAGCCACTTGTACGCGGAGCTGGCCTCGCAGGGCGCGGCGCGGGTGCCGCCCCTGCACCTGGCCGCCACCCGCGCCAGCCTGCGCGAGGCGCTCGACCGCCCCGAAGCCGACGCCCCGCAACTGGTGATCGTCGACGCCAGCGGGCTGGAACCTTCCGAATCGAGCCTGCTCGAGCGCCTGGGCCGCCAGTACCCGGATTCGCAGCTGATGCTGCTGACTAACCAGCACCAGCCCGACCTGTTGATCACCGCCATGCGCGCCGGCGTGCGCGAGCTGCTGCAATTGCCGCTGGTGCACCGCGCCTTCCACGAGGCGATGGACCGGATCGCCACCGCGGCCGGCGTATCGAGCCTGCGCGAAGGCAAGGTGCTGGCCTTCATCGCCTGCAAGGGCGGCAGCGGCGCCACCTTCATCTCGGCCAACTTCGGCTATGCGCTGGCCACGCTGGCGGGCAAGAAGGTCTTGCTGATCGACCTGCACGGCCAGTTCGGCGACGCCGCCCTGTACGTGTCGGACCAGAAGCCGGCCATGACGATGTCGGACGTGTGCGCCCAGATCGCGCGCGTGGACGGGCCCTTCCTCGAATCGTGCCTGGTGCACGTCACGCCGGGTTTCGGCGTGCTGGCCGCGGCCGACGATCCCGGCCACGCGAAAGAGGCCAGGCCGGAGCACATCGACACCATCCTGCGCGTGGCGCGCCAGAACTACGACTATGTGTTGCTCGACGTCGGGCGCCAGATCGACGCGGTGTCGCTGCGCGCGCTGGACGTCACCGACACCATCTATCCGGTGCTGCAGCTGGCGCTGCCCGACATCCGCGACGCGCGGCGCCTGCTCGACATCTTCCGCTCGCTGGGCTACGTGCTGGACAACATCCGCCTGATCGTCAACCGCTACGAGAAGGGCGGCAAGCTGCGCTTGCAAGACCTGCATGCGGCGCTCGGCTGCGAGGTGGTGCACACCTTCCCCAACGACTACGTCGCGGTGACCGATTCGGTGAACCAGGGCGTGCCGGTGCTGCAGCTGTCGCGCTCGAGCTTTGCCGCGCGCAGCCTGGCCGAGATGGTCGAGCTGGTGACCGCGCACCGGGTCCAGGAAAGCCGTGGCCTGCTGGATCGCCTGTTCGGGCGCCAGGACGCGGATTACTGATCCATCACTGATCCATTATTGCTCCAGCCACGAAAGACACAAAATGTCCCTTCGCGAACGACTTGCCTTGTCCGGCCAGGAGCGCATCACCGGCGACGGCGCCGAGCTGCAGGATGCGCCGAACCAGGCCTACCAGGAACTCAAGAAGCTGATGCACCAGATGATCCTCGACCGGATCGACCTGGAGCGGCTCAAGCGCCTGACCGCCGAGCAGTTCAAGCACGAGCTGGCGCTGCTGGTCCAGCGCATCATCGAGGACGAGCGCATCGTCCTCAACCAGCACGAGCGGCACCACCTGGTGCTCGACATCCAGCACGAGATGCTGGGCTTCGGCCCGCTCGAACCGCTGCTGTCCGACCCCTCGATCTCGGACATCCTGGTCAATACCTCCAACAAGGTCTACGTCGAGCGCCACGGCCGGCTGGAGCTGACCGAGATCACCTTCCACGACAACGCCCACCTGATGAAGATCATCGAAAAGATCGTCTCGCGCGTGGGCCGCCGGGTGGACGAGTCGAGCCCGATGGTCGACGCCAGGCTGCCGGACGGATCGCGGGTGAATGCGATCATTCCGCCGCTGGCGGTGGACGGGCCGATCCTGTCGATCCGCCGCTTCGGCGGCAGCCCGCTGACGGTGCAGAACCTGCTCGACTATAAAAGCATGACCACGCCCATGATCCGGGTGCTGGAAGGGCTGGGCACGGCCAAGGTCAACATCCTGATCTCGGGCGGCACCGGCAGCGGCAAGACCACCTTGCTCAACCTGATCTCGGGTTTCATCCCGGCCAACGAACGGGTGGTGACGATCGAGGACGCGGCCGAGCTGCAGCTGCGCCAGCCCCACGTGGTGCGCCTGGAGACGCGGCCGCCGAATATCGAGGGCAAGGGCGAGGTGCCGCAGCGTGCGCTGGTGCGCAACGCGCTGCGGATGCGGCCCGACCGCATCATCCTGGGCGAGGTGCGCGGCCCGGAAGCGCTCGACATGCTGCAGGCGATGAACACCGGCCACGAAGGATCGCTGGCCACGATCCACTCGAACACCCCGCGCGACGCGCTGTCGCGGCTGGAGAACATGGTCAGCATGGCGGCGGTGAACCTGACGCCGCGCGCGATCCGCCAGCAGATCGTGTCGGCGGTGACGGTGGTGGTGCAGGTCTCGCGCCTGACCGACGGCACGCGCAAGCTGGTCAGCCTGCAGGAAATCACCGGCATGGAGGGCGAGATCATCTCGATGCAGGAGATCTTCCGCTTCGAGCAGAGCGGGGTGGACGTCGACGGCAAGGTGCTGGGCCACTTCAGCGCCACCGGTGTGCGCCCGCGCTTCGCCGACCGCCTCAAGCTGTTCGGGGTCCCGGTATCGGACGATTCCTTCGATCCCGACCGCAGGTTTGACTGAACCGATCCACTGGGGGCGCGCATATGGACGGCTTGTTCTATGGCTTCGTGGTGCTGCTGTTCGCGGCCGTGATCCTGGCGGTCGAGGGCTTCTATCTGTGGTGGATGAGCACCCATGGCGCGGCGGCGCGCCGCATCGCACGCCGCCTGCAAATCATGTCCGGCGGGGTGAATGCCCGCGGCGGCGAACGGATCTCGATCCTCAAGCAGCGCCGCTACAGCCGCTTCCCGGCGCTGGACCGCCTGCTGCATCGCTTCAGGCTGGCGCAGCGCATCGATGCGCTGCTGGTGCAGGCCGGCGCCACCTGGTCGGTGGGCCAGTTCCTCGCCGGCTCGCTCGGCTGCCTGGTGGCGGCCCTGGTGTTCACGTCGGGCGCCGTCAGCGCGGTCCAGGTGCCGTTGCCGGCACGCCTGCTGGCCTGCATCGGCGGCCTGTTCCTGCCCTGGTGGCTGCTGCACCGCATGCGCATGCGGCGCCTGGTGCGCATCGAGCACCAGCTGCCCGAGGCGGCCGACTTCATCGCGCGAGCGCTGCGCGCCGGCCACTCGTTCACCAACGTGCTGCAAATCGTCGGCAACGAACTGCCCGAGCCGCTGGCCGGCGAGTTCCGCATCACGCGCGAGGAAATCAACTATGGTGTGCCGATGAACGAGGCCCTGCACGGCCTGGCCGAACGCATCCCGCTGACCGACCTGCGCTACCTGATCATCGCGGTGCTGATCCAGCGCGAATCGGGCGGCAACCTGGCTGAAATTCTCGGCAACATCAGCCAGATCATCCGCGCCCGACTGAAGCTGGTGGCGCACGTGCGCGTGCTGTCGGCCGAGGGCCGCATGTCGGCCTGGATCCTGGGCCTGCTGCCGTTCGGCGTGATGGGCGTGATGCTGGTCAGCAGCCCGGACTACGTGCGCATGCTGTGGACCGATCCATCCGGGGTGCGCCTGCTGTGGTACGGCCTGGGCATGATCGTGTTCGGCGTGCTGTGGCTGCGCAAGACCATCCGCATCCGCGTGTGAGGCTCCCATGACTTCTTCCCAACTGGTTTTCCTGCTGATCGTCTTCGCCGTCGTCTGCCTGCTGGCCTGGGTCGCGCTGGTGCTGTTCGCGCCGCTGGCCCTGCGCGAGCGCCTGCGCCGCTTCCTGGGCCCGCGCGCCGGACCGGAAGCGGGGGTGCGCTGGATCGAGCGCGTCGCCAGCGTCGCCCGCCCCCTCACCAGGCTGTCGATCCCCGAGGAAGGCTGGGAAAAATCGACCCTGCGCACCCGCTTCATGAACGCCGGCTGGCGCCACCCGTCGGCGCCGACGCTGTACTTCGCGTCCAAGACCGCGCTGGCGCTGCTGGTGCCGGCCTTGTGCGCGCCATTCCTGGTGCTGTATGGCTCGTCCCTGGGCGGCAGCAAGGTGCTGGGCATCCTGCTGCTGGGCGCCGCTTTCGGCTACTACGCGCCGAACGTGGTGCTCGAGCGCCTGGTGCAGCGGCGCCGGCGCGAGATCTTCGAGACCATCCCCGACGCGCTCGACCTACTGACCGTCTGCGTCGAGGCCGGCCTGAGCCTGGAGCGGGCCTTGGTCAAGGTGGCGGCCGAAATCCACATCAAGAGCGTGGTGCTGTCGCAGGAGCTGCAACTGGTGCTGATGGAGATGCGCGCGGGCTTTTCCAAGGAAAAGGCGCTGCGCAACTTCGCGCTGCGCTCGGGCGTGGACGACGTCGACACCCTGGTCGCGATGCTGATCCAGTCCGAGCGCTTCGGCACCAGCGTCGGCGACTCGCTGCGCGTGCATGCCGAGAACCTGCGCCACAAGCGGCGCGTGATGGCCGAGGAAACCGCCGCCAAGATTGGCCTCAAGCTGCTGTTCCCGCTGATCTTCTGTATTTTCCCGACGCTGCTGATGGTCCTGCTCGGGCCGGCCGCGATCCAGATCTCGCGCACCCTGGGTTCCATGCCATTCGCGCGCTGAAAGGAGCAATCCATGCGACGCACCCTCGAGATGACCCGCCTGGCGCTGCTGTGCGCCGGCCTGATGGCCTGCTCGCCGTTCGGCTGGCGCGCTGCCCTGGACACCGGCGCGCAGGCCGACGACATCTATCGCACCGGCCGCGCCCAGCACCTGGCGCAACAGCCGGACGGCGCGCGCGCCGCCTACGAAGCCGTGCTGCGGCTGGAACCCGGCCATCCCGGCGCGCGCAACGGCCTGGCGACCCTGCACGCCGAAGGACGCGAACTGGAACCGGCGATCGCCATCTGGCGCGAGCTGACCGCGTCGATCGGCCTGGATGCGGGACCTGGCAAGGCTTACCTGTTCGCCAACCTGGGGCAGGCTTACCTGCTCAATGGCGAACATGAGGAAGCGCGGGGCGCGCTCGAACGGGCCTGCCTGCTCGACCCGCTCAATCCGCGCGCCTGGCAGCTGCTGGGCGACGCCCTGGCGGCATCGGGACATCCCGAGCGCGCTGTGCAGATGCACCGGCAGGCAGCGGCGCTGCGCCAGCACGACCTGCGCGCGGACTTCGCCGCCGCCGGCGGCAAGACCGAGGTGGCGCCGCTCGGCCAGGCCCTGGCCGCGCCAAAGCCGCAGGCCCAGCCCGACTGGTCCCAGTCCTATATCCACGTCGGCCTGGACGGCATGATGGAGTTACGGCGGGTGGATGCGGCGCGCGTGGCGCATGAGGCACGCGAGGCGCCGGCTCCGGCTGCGGTGGCGCGCCTGGAGATCCGCAACGGCAATGGCGTGACCGGCATGGCGCGCGCGCTGTCGAACCGCATCGACGAACCGGGCATCCGGGTGACGCGCCTGTCGAACGAACCGGGCTTCACGGTGTCGCACACCCGCATCGAGTACGAGGCGTCGCATGCCGACGCCGCGCGCAGGCTGGCGCAGCGCCTGGGCAGCACCCAACTGCGCGAAGTCGACCCCGGCGCGCCCGTCAACCTGCGGCTGGTGCTGGGCCGCGACCTGGCGCGCCACGGCACGGCCCTGCGCCTGGCCCCGCCCGCGTCGGCCGCGGACGGGCAGCGGCTGGCTTACCGGTAGCGCTCCAGCCACCAGCCGTATTGCGGCGGCAGGATGGCGAACGGGTTCTCGACGCCCAGCTCCTTGGCCGCGCGGAAGGCGTAGTGCGGATCGGCCAGGTGCTCGCGGCCGATCATCACCAGGTCGATCTGCTCCCCGACCACCGCCTGGTTGGCCACCTGCGGGTCGCCGATATACCAGGATGACGCCACCGGCAGGCCGGCCTCGTCCCGCACGCGCCTGGCGACCGGCGCCAGGAAGCCCGGACCCCAGGGAATCTTGACGTCGGGGACGGTGAAGTTGACGCTCACGTTCAACATGTCCAGGCCGGCCTCGCGCATGCGGCGGGTCAGCTCGATCGATTCCGCCAGCGTCTCTTCGTCGCGGCCGTCGTATTCGATCACGCCCATGCGCGCCGTCAGCGGCAGGTGTTCCGGCCACACCTCGCGCACCGCGGCCAGGGTCTCGAGCAGGAAGCGTCCGCGGCCATCGAGGTCGCCGCCGTATTGGTCATCGCGGCGGTTCGAATGCGGCGACAGGAAGGATTGCGCCAGGTAGCCGTGGGCGAAGTGCAGCTCCAGCCATTCGAAGCCGGCGGCCAGGGCGCGGCGCGCGGAGTCGACGAAGCCCTGGCGCACGCGCGCGATGTCGTCCAGGGTCATCTCTTGCGGCACTTTCGACAGGTCGCCGCCGAAGGCGAGGGCGGACGGGGCGATGGTCTGCCAGCCGTCCGGCGCATCGTTCGGAATGTGCGCGTTGCCGTCCCAGGGACGGTTCGCGCTCGCCTTGCGGCCGGCGTGGCCGATCTGGATGCCGGCCACCGCGCCGGCGGCCTTGATCCCGGCGGCGATGGCGGCCATGCCGGCCACCTGCCCGTCGTTCCACAGGCCGGTGCAGCCCGGGGTGATGCGGCCTTCCGGCGTGACGGCCGTGGCTTCGACGATTACGAGGCCGGCGCCGCCGCGCGCGATCGAGGCGTAGTGGGAGAGGTGCCAGTCATTGGTGACGCCGTCGACGGCGCTGTACTGGCACATCGGCGGCACCGCGATGCGGTTGCGCAGGGTGACGGATTTGAGGGTGAAGGGGGTGAATAATGCGGTCATTGGTGCTTTCCAGGTGATGCTTCGACACGCAACGATGCGCCGCACGGCAAATGGCCGCCCGGGTCAGTGCTCGCTGTGGGAAGAAGATCGGGGATTGTCGAATCGGTCCTGGCATGCCCCCTGTATCAGGGTCGCGTGCCTGGCCGTATTCTCGCACCGATGCAGATTGTCTGCAGGAGGCGGCCTTATTCCTGGCCGCCCGGTCAGGTCGTCAGGGCGCGGCCTTGCGATACACGCGCACGTAGTCGACCAGCATCTTGCGCGGGAACGGCGTGGTCGCATCCGGATAGCCGGGCCAGTAGCCGCCCACGGCCAGGTTCAGCAGCACGAAGAAGGGATGCTCGAACACCCACTCTCCCTTGACCGTCGCGGGCGTGGCGGTGTGGTAGTGGATGCCGTCGCGGTACCAGCGGATCTGTTGCGGCTCCCACTCGACGGCGAACACGTGGAAGTCGTCGCCGTACTCCGCGCCCTGGAGTGCGCTGGCTTTGCTGAACGCGTGCTCGCCCGAGTAGCCCGGTCCGTGCAGGGTGCCGTAGGCATTGGCCGGCTCCTTGCCGATGATTTCCATGATGTCGATCTCGCCGCTCTTGGGCCAGCCGACCTGGCCGATGTCCGCCCCCAGCATCCAGAACGCGGGCCAGATGCCCTGACCCTTCGGCACCTTGATGCGCGCCTCGTAGCGGCCGTACTGCGTTTCCTTCAGCCCGGCCGTCTTGAGCCGCGCCGAGGTGTAGTCCTTGCCTTCATGGCTTTCCTTGCGCGCCTCGATCACCAGGTGGCCGTCTTCCACGCGCACGTTCTCGGGCCGGTCGGTATAGAACTGCATCTCGTTGTTGCCCCAGCCATGGCCGCCGGTCTCGGGGAGCCATTTGCTGCGGTCCAGCGCCGTGCCGTCGAATTCATCGCTCCATTCGAGGGTCCAGCCGGGCAGGCCGGTGGTGGCCGTGGGCTGCGTGGCGCAGCCCACGCTGGCGGCCAGCGCGAGCAGCGCGGCGAGTCGGGTCAACGTCTTCATATGTCTCCTTGATTCGGCCGTCATCGCGCCGCGGGCGTCACCGCCCGCTGCTGCCTGACGTGCTTCATGATGTTGAGGAAGGAGTCGGTCCAGTATTCCTGGCGATGCGCGGCGAGGAAGCGGACCAGCTCCTCGTGCGCCTGCGTCGATACGCTCAGATGGTCGCCGCCGATGCCGTGGAAGGTGAACGCGATCATGGTGCCGCGTTCCCCCGCCTGCTTTACCAGCGCGATCAGCTCGGCGCCGCTCGCGCCGACCGGCGCGACCGAGGCCACCCGGTAGGGATCGACCGCCGCCATCGAGGCCGGCACGCCGGGACCGGCGCCGGCCTTGATCGCCACGAAGTGCGCATGCAGCGCCGGCAGGTAGTCGCCACCGAGTGCTTTCACGTCGAAGCAGGGAGCGGTATAGGTGCGCTCGCGGCGGCCGTCGATCGCAGTGAGCATCGTGTTGGCGAGCAGGACCTGGTCTTGCATCTGCTCGCGCGTGGTGGTGTCCAGGTTGCGGTGCGGCGCGACCCAGGCGCGGTCCGTTCCCGCGCCCGAACACTGGTGGAACAGGCTGTGGTTGCCCAGCTCATGGCCGCCCCTGGCCGCGGCGCGCCAGTCCTCCATGCGCCTGGCCACCGGCTCGCTGGACAGCTGCAGGAAGAACGTGCCCTTGATGCCGTGGCGGTCGAGCGCCGGGATGGCGTTATCGAGCTGGGAATCGAGGGCGTCGTCATACGCCAGGCTGACCGCCGCCCGCGCGCCGTTGGGCCAGGCGAAGGTGGCGTCCTGCGCATGCGCAGGGCTGGTGACGACGAAGGTAACGCCGGCCACGAGCACGACGGTCCGGGTGATAAGGAAGGCAAGAAAGTGGTGCATCCATGCTCCAATTTGGAAACGTTACCATAACGTCAACCGACTATAGCATCGGCGAAAAATAGCTGTCAACGAGGGAAACGACAGAGTGCGTCTGCATTTGGTAACCGACGCTCGCTCTGGTGCTGCACCAAAGTGTTGCAAAACTACGTCAAACACGGGGAACACGCCATGGATATTCGGTTGACAATTTTTTTTCCTAACCCTAATATTCAGTCAAATTCATGGAAACGTTTCCATGACGCGAACAAGTCAGCTTCGTTCCCTAGATGGCCTACTGAGCCAAGGAGCCGAGGACACATGAAACAGCGCGACGCGCACCGGGCAATCCATGCAACGAGGCCACCGGCACCAGCCGGCGGCCTCGTTGCGTCGCTTGGCGCGCGCCGCAGGTTTTCCTGGTCGGGAGGTGGCCAGGCAAGGATGTAGAAACACGACGCATGCCGCAATGCGTCCGATTTGGCGGAGACACCGTAGCTAGGCGACGGTCATATTTATAAAAAAACAGGAGAAGACATGTACTATCCGAAGGCGAAACAGACTCTGATCAGCCTGGCAGTTGCCAGCGCATGTTCGGCATTCATCCCGGCATTCGCGCAAGAACAGGCGACCGCGCCGGCCGAGACCGCGACCAGCGCCCCGAA
This sequence comes from Massilia arenae, assembly GCF_008014745.1. Taxonomy (GTDB): domain Bacteria; phylum Pseudomonadota; class Gammaproteobacteria; order Burkholderiales; family Burkholderiaceae_D; genus Telluria; species Telluria arenae. Next base: position 95,695 of record NZ_VPFD01000013.1, on the reverse strand, counting down.
CCAGGCGACCGACGCCGCCAGCAACCCTACCGGCTCGATCACCGGCCCGGCGCAGCCGGGCGCCCAGACCGTGGTCGTGACCGGCATTCGCGCCAGTCTCGAATCGTCGCTGAACCTCAAGCGCAATGCGCAGGGCTTCGTCGACGGCATCGTCGCCGAAGACATCGGCAAATTCCCCGACACCAATCTGGCCGAATCACTGCAGCGTATCTCGGGCGTATCGATCGACCGCGAAATCGGCGAAGGCTCGAAGATCACCGTGCGCGGCGTGGGCCCCGACTTCAACCTGGTGCTGCTCAACGGCCGCCAGATGCCGGTCTCGAACCTGGGCGACCGCAACGGCCGTGCCTTCGATTTCGCCAACATCGCTTCGGAAGCGGTCTCGCAGCTGCAGGTCTATAAATCGAGCCGCGCCGAGACCCCGACCGGCGGCGTCGGCGCGACCATCAACGTGATCACCGCGCGTCCGCTGTCGCGTCCCGGCATGCAGGCCAGCATCGGCATCAAGGGCGTGCACGACACCTCGGCCACCAACCTGCCGGACGGCCTGCAGAGCGGCAACAAGGTCACCCCTGAAGTTTCGGGTATCTATTCGAACACCTCGGCCGACGGCCGCTTCGGCATCGGCATCTCGGCCAGCTACCAGGAACGCAACCTGGGCTACAACCGCGCCTCGGTGCCGAATGGCTGGAAAGGCCCGTTCCGCGGCGACGACACCCAGTGGGGCACGATCCCGCAGCCGGATGCGTCGGGCGCGACCCCTGGCATCACCAACCGTCCGGGTCCGAACGACCTGTACCAGGTGCCGCAAAACCTGAACTACAACCTCTCCGGCGTGCAGCGCGAGCGCACCAACGGCCAGGTGGTGTTCCAGTTCGCCCCGACCAAGGACCTGACCACCACCCTCGACTACACCTACTCGGAAAACCGGATCCACACCCGCCGCAACGATATGTCGGCGTGGTTCAACTTCGGCCCGTCGTCGAGCAGCTGGACCGACGGTCCGTTCGCCGCGCCGCTGACCTATACCGAGATCATCCCGCTCGGCGTCAACGACATCGCCATGGGCGCCTCCGACTTCGCCACCAAGAGCGAGAACAAGTCGCTTGGCTTCAACGCCGCATGGCGCGTGAACTCGGCCCTGCGCCTCGAACTCGACGCCCACAGCTCGTCGGCCGAATCGACGCCGGACAGCCCATGGGGTTCGAGCAATGTGATCGGCACTGCGAGCTTCAGCCGTGGCAACACCACCGCCGACTTCTCGCAGGACTTCCCGGTCCTCTCCATCGAAGGCGCAGACTTTTTGCGTTCGCCGCAGCAGGTCACCGGCTCGGTGTTCGAGAACGGCTACATGAAGACCGAAGTCGACCAGATCCAGACCCACGGCAGCTGGAAGGTGCTGGAAGCGTCCGAATTCAAGTTTGGCGTCGGCGCCACCAAGGTGAAATACCGCTCCGCCTTCTCGGTGCAGCAGCGCGATACCTGGGGCGGCGCGACCCCGGACTTCAACTACCCGGCCAGCCTGTTTACCCCGGATAGCCTCTCGAAGTACTTCGACCAGGTCGACGGCAGCGGCAACCCGAACCTGTTCAACCGCTTCCACACCTTCAACTTCGGCCAGATCCGCGACATCGTGGCGCAAGCCTCGGGCTTGCCGCAGCTGTACCTGCCGAAGACCACCTACGACACCGACCGTCGTACCGAGGAAAAGTCGAAGAGCCTGTACCTGCAATTCAACACCGAGTGGGATACCCGCTACCCGATCAATACCGCGTTCGGCGTGCGCTACGAGAAGACCGACGTCAGGTCGAGCGCGCTGGTGCAGGTGCCGACCGCGATCAGCTGGGTCTCGCAGAACGAGCTGCCCGTGCTGTTCGGCGATTCGGGCTTCACCACGCTGGACGGCAGCTATAACCACGTGCTGCCGAGCTTCGACGCCGACATCGCGTTCCGTCCCGACTTCAAGGGCCGCTTCAGCTACGGCGAGACCATCGGCCGTCCGCGCTACGACCAGATCGCCGGCGGCCAGGTCCTTGACACGCTGGCGCGCGTCGAAGGCGGCACCGGTTCGCAGGGCAACCCGGCGCTGGAGCCGGTCAAGTCGAAGAACATCGACCTGGCGCTCGAGTGGTACTACGGCCGCCAGAGCTTCGTCTCGATCAACCACTTCCGCAAGCACCTGGATAACTACGCCGGCCAGTCGCAGATCATCGCCCAGCCGTTCGGCGTGCGTACCCCGGTGGGCGGCGCCTACTGGAACGCGGCGCTGGCCAACGGCTGCGTGGTCGCGGACACCACCTGCATCCGCAACTACATCTTCCGCAACTTCAACGGCCAGGAAGGCGTGGTGCGCGGACCGGACAACGCGACCGGCGACGCCACCGGCACCATCACCGCGATCGGCTCCGATCCGGTGGCGGACTTCCGCATCACCTCGTACTCGAACCAGAAGAAGGCGCGTATCCGCGGCCTGGAATTCAACGTCCAGCACATGTTCGGCAACAGCGGCTTCGGCTTCCAGGCCAACTACACCTACGTCAATTCGGGCCTGAAGTACAACAACAACAGCTTCGGCGAGCAGTTCGCGCTGGTCGGCCTGGGCGACTCGGCCAACCTGGTGGGTATCTTCGAGAACGACAAGTGGAATGTGCGCGCGGCCTACAACTGGCGCGACGAGTTCCTGTCGTCGACCTTCGACGGCCAGGGCCCTAACCCGAACTACGTCGAAAAATACGGCCAGCTGGACCTGAGCATCGGCTACAACGTCAACGACAACCTGTCGCTGTCCTTTGAAGGCATCAACCTGACCGACGAGATCCAGCGCATCCACGGCCGCACCAAGAACCAGGTGCTGTTCGTGACGCAGTCGGGCCCGCGCTACATGGTGGCCGCACGTTACAAGTTCTGATCGGAGCTTTGCCTGTGCCGTCGTTCGGGAGTAGACTTCCCGGATGACGGCATTGACGGCGGGTCGGCAACAGCCGGCCCGCCGTTGTCGTTTCACTGACACCCACTACAAGATAACGAGACATCCATGCCCAACATCGCCCTGCTGAACAATATCGAGCACAAGGACCTGCGCATCATCCACGGCCACCGCCCCGGCCTGGGCAGCGAAGTCGCCTGGGTGCCGACCTTCGCCGACGAATTCCGCTCGCTGCAGGCGCACTATCCGATCATCTTCCGCCAGCTGGACGACGGCGCCAACTACGAGGCGATCGCGCTGCTCGGCTTCCAGCAAGACGAGAACCTGTTCCTCGAGGACGGCCGCTGGGATGCGCCGCTGGTGCCGTGGCTGCACGAGCGCCTGCCGTTCTACATCGGCCGCAACGGCGACGAGCTGATGATCCAGGTCGACCTCGATCACCCACGCATCAGCACGACCGAGGGCGAACCGGTGTTCAAGCCGCATGGCGGCAATTCCGACTTGCTCGAGAAGATGAGCCAGACGCTGTCGAACATCCACAACGGCGTGCAGGCCAACGCGGGCTTCCTCGAGGCCCTCAAGCGTTACGAGCTGCTCGATGCCTTCGTGCTCGACATCGAATTCGACAACGGCGAGAAAGCCCGCGTGGGCGGCTTCTTCACCATCCATGAAGAACGCCTGGGCGCGCTCGACGGCGCAGCCATCGCCGAATTGCATGCGGCCGGCTACCTGGCGCCGATGTACTTCGCGCTGGCCTCGCTGTCGCACTTCCGCGACCTGATCGACCGCAAGAACCGCAGGAACGCGCGCAATGGCGCCGCCAGTTAGACCGGTGCGCGAGGTCGCCGGGCTGCGTCCCGCCGACCTCGGCCCCGACATCCTCGCATCCACCGAGCCGCTGCTCTTGCGCGGCCTGGTGGCCGACTGGCCGGTGGTGCAGGCCGCGCGCTCGTCACCGCAGGCCGCCATCGCCTACCTGCGCCGCTGGTACGTCGACGCCACCGTCAACGCCATGCTCGGCGCACCCGAGATCGATGGCCGTTTCTTCTACAACGAGGCGCTGGACGGCTTCAATTTCCAGCCCATGCGGGTGCGGCTCGATGCCGTGCTGGGCGAACTGGAAAAGCACCTGGCCACGCCACAGCCGCCGGCGATCTACGTCGGTTCCACCACGATCGACGGCGCGCTGCCGGGCTTCAGGGGCGAGAACGACGTCGACCTGGGCCCGCGCGACCCGCTGGCCAGTATCTGGATCGGCAACCGCACGCGCATCTCGGCCCACTACGACTTGCCGGACAACCTGGCCTGCATCGGCGCCGGCCACCGCCGCTTCACCCTGTTCCCGCCGGGCCAGCAGCACAATCTCTATGTCGGCCCGATCGACCTGACCCCGGCCGGCCAGCCCATCAGCCTGGTGGATTTCAGGAACCCCGATCTCGCACGCTTTCCGCGCTTTGCCGAGGCGCTGGAGCACGCCCAGGTGGCCGAGATGGCTCCGGGGGACGCGATCTTCGTGCCCAGCATGTGGTGGCACCACGTCGAGGCGCTCGATGGCTTCAATGTGCTGGTCAATTACTGGTGGCGCCAGTCGCCGGACTGGATGGACACGCCCAACAACGCCCTGATGCACGCCCTGATGACGGTGCGCGACCTGCCCCCAAGCCAGCGCGCTGCCTGGGCCGAGCTGTTCCGCCACTACGTGTTCGAGGCCGATGCCGATACCGCGGCCCACATCCCGGAGGCCGCGCGCGGCCTTTTGGCGCCGCTCGACGACAATGCCTCGCGCATGGTGCGCGCGCAGCTCCTCAAGCGCCTGAACCGATAATAAAAAAGGCCCGCAGCATGCTGCGGGCCTTTTTTCTTGCGCCGACGTCGATTACTCGGCGGCGATCTTCTCTTTATGCAGATTGGCGTACTTCACGCCGTAGTACATGATGAACAGGTAGCAGGCCGCCGGCACCAGGAAAGAAATCTGCAGGCCGATGGTGTCGGCCAGGATGCCCTGCGCGAACGGCACCACGGCGCCGCCGACGATGGCCATGCACAGGATGCCCGAGCCCTGGCCGGTGAATTTGCCCAGGCCATGCAGCGCCATGCTGAAGATGGTCGGGAACATGATCGAGTTGCACAGGCCCACCGCCACGATGGCCCACATCGCCAGGCTGCCTTCGGTGAAGGTCGCGGTCAGGACCAGCGCGATCGAACCGAGCGCGGTGACCGCCAGCGATTTGCCCGGGCTCACATAACGCATCACGGCGAAGCCGATGAAGCGGCCGACCAGGGCGCCGCCCCAGTACATGCTGACGTAGCGCGCCGCGTCGGCGTGCGACAGGCCGGCGATGTGCGGCTCACCGATGAAGTTGATCAGGAAGCTGCCGATGCTCACCTCGGCGCCCACATACAGGAAGATGCCCAGCGCGCCCAGCACCAGGTGTCGGTACGACATCGCGCCGCCCTTGGCGTCGACCGCGGCGGTCGATTCTTCGAAGGCGATCTTCGGCAGGCGCGCCATCGCGAACATCACCGCCAGCAGCACCAGTGCGGCGGCCAGGCCCAGGTAAGGTCCTTGCACCGCGGCGGCTTCGGCCGCACGGTGCGCGGCCTGTTCGGCTTCCGGCAGCAACGCCAGTTGGTCGGCCGAGAGGACGACCGTCGACAGGATCAGGATGCCGCCCAGCGCCGGCGCCACGGTGGTGCCGAGCGAGTTGAAGGCTTGCGTCAGGGTCAGGCGGCTGGCCGCGGTGCGCGCCGGTCCGAGGGCGGTGACGTAGGGATTGGCCGCCACCTGCAGGATGGTGATGCCGCTGGCCAGCACGAACAGCGCGAACAGGAACATGCCGTAGCCGCCGTTCGAGGCCGGGTAGAACAGGGCGCAGCCGGCGGCCGCGATCAAGAGGCCGGTGACGGCGCCGTTCTGGTAGCCCAGGCGGCGGATCAGCGCGCCGGCCGGCAGCGAGACGATGAAATAGGCGCCGAAGAAGCAGAACTGCACCAGCATCGCCTGCATATAGGTGAGGGTGTAGATCGACTTCAGGTGCGGGATCAGGACGTCGTTCAGCGACGTGATCAGGCCCCACATGAAGAACAGGATGGTGACGATGACCAGCGCACCGGTGTGCTGGTTGCGCTCCCCGTCCACGGCCGCGCTGGCCACGGTGGGGTTCTGGATTGGGTTCTGCATGGAGTCTCCGTTGTTATTGCAGAGTAGCGATATGACCCGACAGCATAGCCGAAACCCCGCGCAACGCGGGATATTGTTCGGTGATCAGGTAGGTCGGAATGCGCGACAGATAGTCACCAAGACGCCCCTTGTCCTCGAAGCGCGCGCGGAACGCGGATTGTTCGAAGATGGGTCCCAGGCGCGGCACGATGCCGCCGCCGATATACACGCCGCCGGTCGCGCCGAGGGTCAGCGCGACGTTGCCGGCCACGCTGCCCAGGATGGCGCAGAACACGTCGACCGAGCCGCGGCAATCGCTCGATGAGCCATCCAGCGCCGCCGCGCTGATGTCGGCCGCCTTGAGGCGCTTGCCGGTGCGGGCCCAGTGGATCAGCTCCATGCCCATCCCCGACAACAGGCGCTCGGCCGAGACGTGGCCGTATTCTCCCCACAGCGCTTCCAGGATCGCCACTTCGTCGCGGGTGACGGGCGCGAAACTGACGTGGCCCCCTTCGCCGGACAGCGGGATCCAGCGCTCGCCCGCCGGCACCACGCCCGAGACGCCAAGGCCGGTGCCGGGGCCGATCAGGCCGATCGTCCGGTTCGGCAGCTCGATGCCGCCGCCGATCTGCCGGCGGCCGTCCTGGGCCAGGTGCGGCAGCGACATCGCCAGCGCGGCGAAGTCGTTCACCATCAACAGGGTGGTCAAACCCTGTTCGATGCGCAAGGCTTCGATCGAGAAGCTCCAGTGATGATTGGTCATCCTGATCTCGTCGCCTTCGACCGGATTGGCGATCGCGATCGCCGCATGGCGGACGGTGTCGACCGCGAACCCACGCGCCCTGGCATTGGCCAGGTAAGCGCGCATCGCCTCGCCCAGGCTCGGGTAGCCGGCGGCCGCCAGCACCTCGATGTCGTCGAACCCCGCGCCCGCAACCGACTGCAGGGCGAAACGCGCGTTGGTGCCGCCGACGTCGGCCAGCAGCCGCAGCCCAGTGGTCACCTCTTGCGTCATTTCAGTTCACCGCACTGCACGGCGCCTGCTTCCTTGGCCGCGCCGCCGGCGATCTCGATATTGGCGAAGGCCGCCGAGAACTCGGCATCGCTGGTGACGGCGAACGGCGTATCGACCTTGGCCAGGTCGAGGCCCTTGGCCTGGAAGCACGCCAGCGGAATCGCGACGGTGTTCTTGGCGCCGACGGCCAGGCGCTTGAACAGGGCGGTCGCATCCAGGTCGACGCTGGTGGAACCCTGGCGCATCGACAGCGTCACCTTGCCGGCCGGCGCCTTGGCGACGATGGTGTCGAAGCGCAGCGCGCCATCCTTGACCGCTGCCGCGGGCAGCCTGATGGCGCGTGCGCCGCGTGCTTCCAGCGTGGCCGGGCCAGTCCAGGCGCCCAGCTTGGCGTCCTGCTGGGTGTTGACCTGGGCGGTGGTGACAGTGATGTTCGGCAGCTTGAAGCTGGCGTTCAGGTCGGCGCCGAGCACGGTGGTCTGCTGGCCGCTGCGAATGGCCAGCGGATAGCTCAGGCGGTCGGCCTGGCTGAACACCGGGAAGGTGTTGCCGGCGCTGCAGCCGCCTTGCGGATAGCTTTCATCGAGCTTGCCCAGTTTGGAACGGGTCGCGACCTTCAAGCCATAACCGTAGGCGAACAGCGGCGCATAATCCTTGTCGCCCACGTTCAGCTTGATCTGGCAGGCCGACTTGGGCCACGAGAACGGCAGCACGCCGCGGAAGTCGTGGCGCTGCTGGCCTTCGACCAGCAGATCCGACACGCCCTTGCCTTCGGAACCCGGCAGCCAGGCCGAGATGAAGGTATCCGAGAGATTGAGCAGGTCGTTGGCGAACACCGGACGGCCGGTGACCATCACCGTGACCACCGGCTTGCCCTTGCCGCCGACGGCTTTCAGCACGGCGAGATCTTCAGGATAGCGGCTGCTGTGGCGCAGCGTTCCGGACGGGTGGATGTCGCCGTCGCCTTCGGCATAAGGACGCTCGCCGATGACGGCGACCACGACGTCGAACTTCGACACGTCGACGCCTTTCGCATCGAGGCTGAAGGTGACGTTGTCCTTGCCGGCCGCTTCACGGATGCCGGTCAGGATGGTGTCGGCATTCTTGAAGTCGGCATTGGTGGTGGCGGTGCCCTGCCAGGTGATCGACCAGCCGCCGCTCTGGTTCGACAGCTCGTCGGCGCTCTTGCCCACCACGAGGATCTTCTGGCCGCGCTTCAAGGGCAGGGCCGGGCCTTCGTTCTTGAGCAGCACCAGCGATTCACGCACCGCCTGGCGCGCCAATGCGCGCGCCTGCATCGCGTCGTCCTTGCCGGCATAGGCGTTCTGCACCGGGCTCTTGTCGAACAGGCCGGCGCGCAGCTTGACGCGGATGATGCGCGACACCGCGTCGTCGATGCGCGACATCGGGATCTCGCCTGCTTCGACCTGCTTGATGGTGTTGGCGATGAAGGCCTTCCAGTCGTCCGGCACCATGATCATGTCGTTGCCGGCATTGATCGCCTGGGCGCAGCTGTCGTTGCGGCAGCCCTTCACTTCGCCGTGGCCGTTCCAGTCGGTGACGACGAAGCCGTCGAAGCCCATCTTGACCTTCAGGATGTCGGTCAGCGCTTCCTTGCTGCCATGGAGCTTGCCGTACTCCTTGCCGCTGGCGGTATCGGTCCAGCTGTTGAACGAGGCCATCACGGTCTGCGCGCCGGCGTTCAGGGCCGGGAAGTAGCCGGCGCCGTGGATGTTGATCAGGTCGGCCTGGCTGGCCTCGGTCACGCCGCGGTCCTTGCCGTTTTTCGTGCCGCCGTCGCCGATGAAGTGCTTGGCGGTGGCGATGGTGTTGGCGTCGTCCTTGAACGCGCCTTGCATGCCCTTCACGTATTCGCCGGCATAGCTGCGCACGACTTCCGGATGCTCGGCATAGCTTTCGTAGGTGCGGCCCCAGCGGTCGTCGCGCACCACGGCCAGCGTCGGGCCGAACACCCAGGCGATGCCGGTCGCGCGCACCGCCTTGGCGGTGGCGGCGCCGATCTCGCGCATCAGCTGCGGATTGCGCGCGGCGCCCAGGCCGATATTGTGCGGGAACAGGGTGGCGCCCGGCACGTTGTTGTGGCCGTGGACCGCATCCGTGCCCCACACCACCGGCACCTTGATCGCCATATCGGTCTTCATCGAGGCCTCGTGGTAGGCCTGGGCCAGCGCCAGCCACTCCTTGGCGTCGGCCGCCTTGTTATTGTTTGGCCAGCTGCCGCCGCCGTTCAGGACCGAACCGAGGTAGTACTTGGTCACGTCTTCCGGTTTGGTGGTCTTGATCTCGGGCTGGGTCATCTGGCCGACCTTCTGGGCCAGGGTCATCTTGCTGACGATTTCCTGGACCCGCTTCTCGATCGCGTCGTCCTTCTTGATGGCGCTGGTCACGCGCGGCCAGTCGGCCAGCCTGGTGTCAACCGGGGCGGCAGCGCCGCAGATGGCCGGCAGGGCCAGGGCGATGGAGAGGGCCAGCGTGGAAGGACGAAGCTTGAAGGTCATGGGTTGTCTCGCTTTATTGTTCGTTGAAGTAAACGCTTATTCGTGAAAGCTCATTCCTGGCGCAGGAAGGAACCATACCATTTGCCGCTGTTCTTCAGGCGGCGCTGCTGGGTGGCGTAATCGATGTGCACCAGTCCGAAGCGGCGCAGATAGCCTTCGGCCCATTCGAAGTTGTCGAGCAGGCTCCAGGCGAAATAACCCTTGATCGGCGCGCCCTGGTCGATTGCCTCCTTCATGGCGGCCAGGTGGCGCATCAGGTAGTGGCGGCGCTGGACGTCGTCGATCTCGCCATCCGGGCCGACGCTATCCTCGAAGGCCGAACCGTTCTCGGTGACGTACATCGGGCCCGGTTGGTAGTCGTTCTCGATGCGGGTGAGCAGTTCAGTGAAACCTTCCGGCGACACCGGCCAGCCCATCGCGGTGATCTCGCCGCTGGTGGTCGGCAGTACTTTGGCGTCGAGCGGCGCGTGGCCTTTTTCGTGCTTGATGACCTCGGGGAAGTAGTAGTTCACGCCCATGAAGTCGGTCTTGATGGCGATCGCTTCCATATCGCCAGGTTCGACGTCGGGCGCCGCGGCGCCGAACCGTTCGCGCGTGGCTTCCGGGTAGCCGCGGCCGAACAGCGGGTCGAGGAACCAGCGGTAGCGCAGGCCGTCGTGGCGCTCCATCGCAGCCTGGTCTTCTGCGCTGTCGCTGGCGGCGCGCAGCGGGTGCAGGCTGACCGCCATGCCCACTTTCGCATCCGGTACGTTGGCGCGGATCAGCGGCACTGCCTTGCCGTGCGAGACCAGGACGTTGTGCGCGACTTGCAGCGCGGCCTTGAGGTCGGTCTTGCCCGGCGCATGCCAGCCTTCGAAGTTGCCGATGATGGCCGTGCACCACGGTTCGTTGTGGGTGATCCAGTGCTTGACCCGGTCGCCCAGCGTGCGCGTCATGGCGTCGGTGTACTCGAGGAAGGCGTCGATGGTGGCGCGGTTTTCCCAGCCGCCGGCATCCTGCAGCGCCTGCGGCAGGTCCCAGTGGTACAAGGTGGCCCATGGTTCTAGGTCCCGTTCGAGCATGCCGTCGACCAGGCGCGAATAGAAGTCCAGGCCTTGCTGGTTCGGCTGGCCATTCACGCCGGTATAGATGCGCGGCCAGGCGAACGAGAAGCGGTAGGCGTTCAGGCCCATGCCGCGCGCGATGTCGAAGTCTTCCGGCCAGCGGTGGTAGTGGTCGCAGGCCACCAGGCCATCGGAGCCGTCGCGGATCGTGCCGGGGGTGGCGGCGAAGCGGTCCCAGATCGATTCCACGCGGCCGTCTTCACGGCCGGCGCCTTCGATCTGGTACGACGAGGTGGCGCAGCCCCACAGGAAATCGCGGGCGAAATCGCTGCGCTGCGGCGCGGAAGGCTCGGGTCGGTTGGCAGTGGTCATGGTCTCGCTTCAGGTTTTGGTGTTGTACTCAATTAAATTTTGGGACAGCTTAACAAGACATTGGAAAGCTTTCCAGTCTGGCGCCAAAAAAATGGCCGCACGCGGCCATGGATGAGGCAAACACGCCTCACTCACTTTTACTCTTGCCTTTGCTCTTGCCGCTCTTGTCGCTCTTCGCCTTGGCGCCGACCCTGGCCAGCGAGGCGCGCATGGTCACGTCGACCGGGAAGCTGCGCGCCACCGGGCGCTTCAGGTCGTAGCAGCGGTTGAGCAGGGCGTTGATGCCGTTCTGCGTCATCTCGCGCCACGGCATGTGCACCGAGGTCAGGCGCGGCGCCGAGAATTGCGCGCTCGGCGTGTCGTCGTAGCCGATCACCGACAGGTCGCGCGGCACGCTGATGCCGGCCTCCTGGAAGTAGGAGAGGGCACCAACCGCCATCTCGTCGTTGGCGCAGAACAGGGCGGTGCACGGCGTCTTCGATTCGACCAGGGCCTTGGCGGCATGCCAGCCGCCCTGCGGCGAGAAGTCGCTTTCGACCAGCCACACCTTGTCGGTGTCGACGCCATTGGCTTTCAGCTCGTGCATGAAGCCGTCGATACGCGCCACGTTGTCGACCAGCGCGCTGGGGCCGGCGATGACGGCGATGTCGCGGTGGCCATGCTCGAGCAGGGTCTGCGCCGCCAGCCGGCCGCCCTGCGCATGGTCGACCGTGAAGCACTGCTCCGGGATGTCCTTGAAGTCGTGGTTCAACGCGACGATCAGGCGCCGCTTGCCGCCGAGAGCGGCGATGTCTTCGTCGAGCAGGGCGCTGGTCATCATGATCAGGCCATCGCAGCCGCGCTCGATCAGGAACTCGATGCCCTCGATCGCCTGGTTGCGCGCGTCGCCCAGGCCGACGCCGAAGGCGACCACCATGTGCAGGCCGGCCGCGCGCAGCTCGGTGTCGATGATCTGCAGGATCGGCGTGTAGAAGGTGCCGGACAACACGGGGATGTAGACGCCGACCATCCGGCTGGTGCCGGACAGCAGGGCGCGCGCCGCGTGCGAGGGCCGGAAGCCCAGCTCGTCGATCGCCTTGCGCACGCGTTCGAGCGTGGCCGGCGATACCGAGCCCTTGCCGCTGACCACACGCGAGGCGGTGCCGAGACCTACTCCAGCCAGTCGCGCTACGTCCTTGATTGTCGCCACCCGCGATCCTATCCGTTCAATGAGTTAATCAAAACAACCGTCAAGCATACTGCATCCGCGTGCGGATGGCACCCATCCGTCATAAGCGTTGTCCATTTTTAGGATCGAACAACGAAACACGGCTTGCATCGATCGCGAAGCGTACCGCCTGGCCGGATGCCAACGAACGGCCATCGTGCTCGATGCAGGACAGCGCCTGGCCGCCACAGTCGAGCCACACCACCTGGTGATTGCCCATCGGTTCGACCAGGGTGACCGTCGCGCTCAAGGGGCCGTTGTCGTCGATGTGGATGTGTTCCGGACGCGCGGCCAGCGTTATCGCGCCGGCCGACGCACCGCCTGCGAATGGCAAGGTGATTGCCCCGGCGCTGAAGCGGCCGTGCGCATCGACGCTGCCGTCAATGAAATTCATCGACGGCGAACCGAGGAAGCCGGCCACGAAGCGGTTAGCCGGCGTGTCATACACCTCGGCCGGCGTGCCGATCTGCTGGATGCGGCCGCCCTGCATCACGACGATGCGGGTCGCCAGCGTCATCGCCTCGGCCTGGTCGTGGGTCACGTAGATCATGGTCGAACCGAGCGTCTGGTGCAGCAGTTTCAGTTCGCGCCGCAGTTCGGCACGCAGCTTGGCGTCGAGGTTCGACAGCGGCTCGTCGAACAGGTAGACGCCGGCTTCGCGCACCAGCGCACGGCCGATGGCAACGCGCTGGCGCTGGCCGCCCGAGAGCTGCGATGGCTTGCGGTGGAGCAGGGCGTCGAGCTGCAGCATCTCTGCCGTCTTGCGCACGCGGCGCTGCACTTCCGCCTTCGGCGTGCCGGAGATTTTGAGGCCGAACGACATATTCTTCTCGACCGTCATGGTCGGATACAGCGCATACGACTGGAACACCATGCCGATGCCACGCTCGCTCGGGTCGGCGTAGCTCATGTCGCGCCCGCCGATCTCGATTGCGCCGCCGGACAGGTCGATCAGGCCGGCGATGCTGTGCAACAGGGTCGACTTGCCGCAGCCCGAAGGGCCGAGCAGCACGAGGAATTCGCCCGGCTCGATCTGCAGGTCGAGATCGCGGATGATCTCGTTGCTGCCGCGGGTGATGCACAGTTTGCGCAGGTGGACGTTCGACATAGCGAGTTTGACCCTAGCCTTTCACGGCGCCGGCGGCGATGCCGCGCACGAACCAGCGTCCGGAGATGAAGTAGATCGCCAGCGGCACCGCGGCCGTCAGGATGGTCGCGGCCATATTGACGTTGTACAGGCGGGTGCCGGTGGTGGTATTGATCACGTTGTTCAGCTGGACCGTCATCGGCAGGTTCTCGCGACCGGCGAACACCAGGCCCAGGATGTAGTCGTTCCAGACGCCGGTGACCTGCATGATCGCGGCCACGACGATGATTGGCAGCGACATCGGCAGCATCACCTGGATGAAGATGCGCCAGAAGCCGCCACCGTCGATACGCGCGGCCTGGAACAGTTCGTGCGGCACCGAGGCATAGTAGTTGCGGAACAGGAGCGTCATGAGCGGCATGCCGAAGATGACGTGGACCACCACGATCGCCGGCAGCGAACCGAACACGCCGGCATGCGCCATCATCCACACCAGCGGATAGATCATGACCTGCACCGGAATGAAGGCGCCGGCCAGCAGCACGCCAAACAGCAGGTTGGCGCCGCGCGGACGCCAGAACGACAGCGCATAGCCGTTGACGGCGCCGAGCAGGATCGGGATCACGGTGCTGGGCACGGCGATCGCCACCGAATTCCAGAAACCGTGGCTGACCGCGCCCCAGGCCGTGCGCCATGGCTCGAGCGTGGCGGCAGCGGGCAGGGCAAACACGTTCCCCATGCGGATCTCGTCCATCGGCTTGAACGAGGTGATGATCATGACGTACAGCGGCAGCAAGAAGAACAGGGCGGCGCTGAACAGGAAGGCATAGACGCCGAGGCGTGCGGGCGTGAACAGGCGCTTGCGGCGCGCGGTCTGGGTGGCGTGGCCAGGTATGGGTGGCGCAATCGCCTGCAGCGAATGGTGGCTCATGCGTGGCCCCCATTCAGGCGCGCGCGGCGGCTGCGGGCATAGGCATAGGGCGCGAGCAGGGCCAGCACCGGGAGCAGCAGCGTCACCGCGCCGGCCGAGGCCAGGCCGATATTCGAGCGCAGGAACAGGTGGTCCATGATGAACTTGGCCGGCACTTCGCTGGCGATGCCGGGCCCGCCCTGGGTCATCGCGACCACGGCGTCGAACAGTTTCACGACCGCGGTGGCCAGCAGCAGGAACACGGTGGCAACCGACGGCCCCAGCATCGGCAGGACGATCTGCAAATACACGCGCCAGGCCGGGATGCCGTCCAGGCGCGCGGCCTTGTAAATTTCGGGATCGATGCCGCGCAGGCCGGCCAGCATCAGCGCCATCACCAGGCCCGAGGCCTGCCACACGGTGGCGATGACGACGGTGTAGATCACCAGGTCCTGGTGCACGATCCAGTCGAACGAGAAACCTGGAAATCCCATCTGGCGCATCGCGCCTTCGATGCCGCTGCCGGGCGCCAGCAGCCATTGCCATACGAGGCCGGTGGCGATGAAGGACATCGCGTACGGGTACAGGAACACGGTGCGCAGCAGGCCTTCGCCCTTGACGTTCTGGTCGATGAAGACGGCCAGCAGGAAGCCGATGACCATGCAGGCGACGATGAAGGCGACGCCGTAGATGGCGAGGTTATGCAGCGACAGCAGCCAGCGCTCGTTGTCGAACAGGCGCACGTACTGCGCCGCGCCGATGAAGTTATCGGACGGGAAGGTGCGCGAGGCCGTGAACGAGGTGCGCAGGGTCCACAGCGCGCCGCCGATGTAGGCGCCCAGTACCACGAGCGCCATCGGCAGCAGGGCGAAGTGCGGAGCGAGGCGGACGTGGAGGCGTTGGGCGAGCATGGCGTCAGTATTTGAGGGCGTTGGCGATGCTGCGCTGGACCCGGTCGACGTTCATGTCCATATTCCAGTAGGCGGTCAGGATGTCCTGCATGGCGCCGTTCTGGTCCGGGGTCAGATAGACCTCGGTGACGCCCAGCTGGCGGCTGCGGTCCTTGATGATCTCGATGCCCTTCTGCGCGCACAGGTCGAGCTGCGACGCGTCGACATCGGTACGCACCGGGATCGAGCCTTTCAGCTTGCTGAACGAGACTTGCAGCGCGGGCTGCGATACGACGTTGGCCAGCAGCTGCTGGGCCTTGATCGCGTCGGCCTTGTTCGTGCGTGGGAAGACGAAGACGTCGCCCTGCATCAGATAGGGCGTGTCGGGCTTGAGGCCGGGGATGCAGCCATAGTGCTGGCCGGGCAGCTGGCCGGCATTGGTGAACTCGCCCTTGGCCCAGTCGCCCATCACCTGGAAGCCGGCCTTACCGCTGATGAGCATCGCGGTGGCGTCGTTCCAGTTGCGGCCGGGCGAACCGGGATCGACATAGGACTTCATGCGCTTGAAGGTGAGCAGCACATTGCGAAACTGCGGCGACAGGATGGTGGCCTGGTCGCGGTCGCGGATCACTTTCAAGTACAACTCGCGGCCGCCGATATTGGCCAGCAGGGCCGAGAACAGCACGGTCTCCTGCCACGACTGGCCGCCGTGGGCCAGCGGCACCAAGCCGGCGGCTTTCAGTTTATCGAGGGCGGCGAAGAGTTCGTCGATGCTGGCTGGTTCCTTGTCGATGCCGGCCTTCTGGAAGGCGGCCTTCGAGTACCAGATCCAGGTCTGCATGTGGATGTTTAGCGGCACCGCGTAGTAGTGGCCGTCGTGCTTGATGACGTCGATCAGCGGCTCGGGCAGGATGCGGTCCCAGTCCTGGGCCTTGGCGATCAGGTCGACGTTATTGAGCATGTCCTGCTCGATGACGTCGGTGAACTGCTTGGAGGTGTTGAACTGGGCGGCGGTCGGCGGGTTGCCGCCGATGATGCGGTTGATGGTGACGGCGCGCGACTGGTCGCCGCCTGCGATGGCGCTGTCAATCCACACGCCGCCGGCGGCGCGGTAGGCCTGGGCGACCTGCTTGACGGCGCTCGATTCGCCGCCGGACGTCCACCAATGGATGACTTCCGCCTTGGGCGCGGCAGCGTTGGCCAGTGCGAAGCCTGGCGCGAAAGCAGCGGCGCACAGCCATGCGCGGGCTGCAGCCAGGTTGCGGGGTGTGACCATCTTGTCTCCATTAATGCCGTTATTGTTTTGGTAAGTTTGGAAACGTTACCATCGGCTTGGCCCGACTATAGCATCGCGTTAATTCAGGGTCAAATTAAACTTGCAATATGTCATTTTGGCATGAATCTTCAGGAATGATTCAGGTTGGGCGTTGCTTATGCTTCATATTTACGAGGATACTCCCGGGGAGCTAGGGGTATCGCTATGCCGTCGTGTGGCGACCTCATCATCATAATAATTATCCGAGAGACCGACCATGCACAGCGCAATGGCCACCACCGAGATTTACCTGATCGCGATGCTGCTGATCTTCGCCGTCCCCTATCTGATCTGGCGGCTCGGTAATACCGATTACTGGGCGCCGCTGGTCATCGTGCAGATCATTACCGGTGTGCTGCTCGGGCCTGGCGTGCTGGGCAAGGCGTATCCGGAGTATTACAGCTTCGTCTTCAATCCCCAGGTCATTCAATCGCTGAACGGAATCGCCTGGTGGGCGGTGATGATCTTCGTGATGCTGGCGGGGATCG
Source organism: Massilia arenae (assembly GCF_008014745.1). Taxonomy (GTDB): domain Bacteria; phylum Pseudomonadota; class Gammaproteobacteria; order Burkholderiales; family Burkholderiaceae_D; genus Telluria; species Telluria arenae. Next base: position 78,763 of record NZ_VPFD01000013.1, on the reverse strand, counting down.
AGCTCGATCTCAAGAAGGCGTGGGAGCATCGGCGCGAGAGCAGCATCACGGCCGGGCTGGCGCTGGGGGTGCCGCTAGTGTTTGGCAGCGTGGTGGCGGCGGGAATGCTGGGATTTGCTGGCTGGATCGGGCCGCAGGCGCAGGGATGGCAGTTCGTGCTTGGGGTGGGGATGGCTTGTGCGGTGACCGCGCTGCCTATCCTGATCCTGCTGATGGAGAAGCTGGAGATTTTAAGACAGCCGCTGGGGCAGAGGATTTTGCGGTATGCGAGCCTGGACGATATCGCCATTTGGGGCGTATTGGCGCTGATCCTGCTCGATTGGGAGCGGGTGGGGCGTCAGTTGGGGTTCTTCCTGGTGTTTATCGTGGCGACCAAATTGTTCCGGCGCTTGATGGTGAGTATCCCGGAGCGGGATCGGTGGTTCGTGATGCTGGTGTGGCTGGTGATTTGCGGGTTTGCTGCGGATTGGGCGGGGCTGCACTATATGGTGGGGGCGTTCCTGGCGGGTGCGGTGATGGATGCGGATTGGTTTGATCAGAAGCAGCTCGATTTCTTGCGTCACAACGTCTTGCTGGTGCTGATGCCTGTTTATTTCTTGAGTACGGGATTGCGCACCAATTGGGCGGTTGGTGGGGCAGCGGTGTTCATTGCCGCGGCGGTGTTGCTGGCGGCGTCGGTGTCGGGCAAGCTGATGGGCGTGCGCATCGCGGGACGCATTCTTGGCTGGAGCAGGGAAGAGGCGTCGATCATTGGATGGTTGTTGCAGACCAAGGCGCTGATCATGATCATTTTCTCGAACATCTTGCTCGACAAGGGCGTCATCACCAGTGAGACGTTTACGGCGTTGCTGCTGATGGCGATCGGCAGCACGATGATGACGATTCCGGTGGTGTATCCCAAGCTGCGGCAGGGGACAGAGCTATTGCTGAAGGCAAGATAAGCGATAGCCGCCCATAAAACAAAAGCCCAGTCACGAGGACTGGGCTTGAATAACTGGTGCCGACTGCAGGACTCGAACCCGCCACCTGATGATTACAAATCAACTGCTCTACCTGATGAGCTAAGTCGGCATGACCTTAAGACAACGATTATACGCTATTTGATCCGGGTCAAGGTCGGACGTCCACCCTTCTTGGGCGGCTCATCATCCCCGCCAGGAACAGTAGGCGGCGCATCCGCCACCACCGGCGAATCCACACCCTTCGACGGCACCGCCGACAAGGCAGGCGCAGCCGGCGCACTCTCGACGGAAGCACCCGACGACTGTTCATCAGCCTCAGGCACCGCGCCCACCTCGAACGCCATCCCCTGCCCATTCTCATTGGCATAAATCGCCAACACGTTATGAACCGGGATATAGATCTCACGCGACACGCCATTGAAGCGCGCACGGAAGTGGATCGCGTCGTTGTCCATCTTCAGCCCCGACGTCGCGCCGTAGCTGATGTTCAGGATGATCTCGCCCTTGCGAACATATTCCATCGGCACGGTCGTCCCGCCATCGACCTTGACGGCGATATAGGGCGTGAAGCCGCTGTCCGTGCACCATTCGTAGATGGCGCGCAGCAGGTAGGGTTTGGTGGAGATCTCTGCCATGGTGATGTTGTCTAGAAATACAGGCGTTTGCGCCAGTTTACCGGAATCGTCCGACGGACGTCCAAAACCGGCGCGTGTGAAGCGATACAGCGAACAGAGGCGGAACGCAAAAGCATCCCACCCCAGAACACATCAACGACGCATCACTTTCTCGGACGGGGTCAGCGCCTCGATGTAGGCCGGACGCGAGAAGATACGCTCGGCGTACTTCATCAGCGGCGCCGCGGTCTTCGACAGCTCGATGCCGTAGTGGTCCAGGCGCCAGAGCAGCGGAGCAATCGCCACGTCCAGCATCGAGAACTCGTCACCCAGCATGTACTTGTTCTTGAGGAACAGCGGAGCCAGCGTGGTCAGGCGATCGCGGATTTCTGCGCGGGCCTTGTCGTGGTTCTTGTCGTTCGCCTTGTTGCGCTCGCTTTCCAGCGTGTGCACGTGGACGAACAGCTCTTTCTCGAAGTTGAACAGCATCAGGCGGGCACGGGCGCGCATCAGCGGGTCGGCCGGCATCAGTTGCGGGTGCGGGAAGCGCTCGTCGATGTACTCGTTAATGATGTTCGATTCGTACAGGATGAGTTCGCGCTCGACCAGGATCGGCACCTGGCCGTACGGGTTCATGGTCGAAATATCTTCCGGCTTGTTGAACAGGTCGACGTCGCGCACTTCGAAGTCCATGCCCTTTTCGAACAGGACGAGGCGGCAGCGTTGGGAGAACGGGCACGTGGTGCCGGAGTAGAGAACCATCATGGTTTATAGTTCCTTAAGAAACAAAGGGGTGTAGCGCCAGGGGAACTTTAGTGGCTCCCTAACACTCACCCCAGAAAAATGATTGCCCGTATTATAGCCAACCGGGCAAGGAAAACGAATTACTTCACTTCTTTCCAGTACGATTCGTTCAAACGCCAGGTCAAAAAGACGAATATGGACAGGAACAGCAGCACGATCACGCCCAGCTTTTTGCGGGTAGCCTGGGCCGGCTCGGCCATCCAGACCATATACGCGACCAGGTCGGCGGTGGCTGCGTTGAACTCCTGCTCGCTCATGGTGCCCGGCGACACTTGCTCGTAGCCGGCGAACTTCTGCACCATCTTGCCCGGCTCATGCGGATCGGCTTCCTCGGCGAACTTGGCGGTACGAATCCCCTGCTGCTGCCACATCGCATGCGGCATCGCAACATTCGGCACCACCATATTATTCCACCCGGTCGGGCGGGTTTCGTCCTGGTAGAAGCTGCGCAGATACGTATACAGGTAATCCGCGCCCGAGCCGGCCGGCGAGGCTTTTGCGCGCGCGATGACCGACAGGTCCGGCGGCACTGCGCCAAACCAGGCCGCTGCATCTTTCGGGCGCATCGCCGTCGTCATCATGTCGCCGACCTTGTCGGCAGAAAACAACAGATTGTCACGAATCTGGTCTTCCGACAGGCCCAGGTCGCGCAGGCGGTTGTAGCGCATCGAGGCCGCCGCATGGCAATTCAGGCAGTAGTTGACGAAGATCTTGGCGCCATTCTGCAGCGAGGCCATGTCGTTGCGGTCCGGTGCACGGTCCAGTGGTATGCCGCCTTCGGCGGCGAAAGCCAGTCCCGGCACCAGCGCCAGGACTGCAATCAGTTTCTTTGCAAACAATTTCATGTCGTGTCCTTGTGCTCTTGTCCGGTGATCAGTGCGGGGTGAAGGTGACACGGGTCGGCACCGGCTTGAAGGTGCCCATCGTGCTCCACCACGGCATCAGGAGGAAGAACGCAAAGTAGGCCAGCGTGCACACTTGCGAAATCAGGGTGAACGCGGCGGTCGGCAACTGGGTGCCCAGGTAGCCGAGGGTCACGAACACGAGTGCAAACAGGGCGTACACCCATTTGTGCCAGTTCGGACGGTAGCGCAGCGATTTCGCCGGCGAGTGGTCGAGCCATGGCAGGCCGGCGATGATCATCACTGACGAGCCGAACAGCACCACGCCCCAGAATTTCGCATCCAGCACCTGCGGCAGCATGCCGATCACCAGCAGCAGGCCGACCACGGCGATGATCGCCTTGGTGCGGAAGGCCAGGCGCGACTTGAGCCAGATGAAGGCCACGTACAGGGCGACGCCGGCCATCAGCACGTACATGAAGTCGGCCGTGGTGGCGCGCAGCACCGAGTAGAACGGGGTGAAGTACCAGGTCGGCGCGATGTGGGCCGGGGTCTTCATCGAGTCGGCCGGCAGGAAGTTGTTGTACTCCAGGAAGTAGCCGCCCATCTCTGGTGCGAAGAACACGACTGCCGAGAACAGCAGCAGGAATACCGACACCCCGAACAAGTCCTTGGTGGTGTAGTAGGGGTGCGATGGGATCGAGTCGAGCGGATGGCCGTCCGGGCCCAGGTGTTCCTTGACCTCGATGCCGTCCGGGTTGCTCGAGCCCACTTCGTGCAGCGCCGTCAGGTGGGCAGCCACGAGGCCGATGATCACCAGCGGCAGCGCGATCACGTGGAAGGCGAAGAAGCGGTTCAGGGTGGCGTCGGAGACCACGTAGTCGCCGCGGATCCACAGCGACAGGTCTTCGCCGATCACGGGGATGGCGCCGAACAGGTTGACGATCACCTGGGCGCCCCAGTACGACATTTGCCCCCATGGCAGCAGGTAGCCGAAGAAGGCCTCGGCCATCAGGCACAGGAAGATGCCGAAGCCGAACAGCCATACCAGCTCGCGCGGCTTGCGGTAAGAGCCGTACATCAGCCCGCGCGCCATGTGCAGGTAGACCACGATGAAGAAGGCCGAGGCGCCGGTCGAGTGCAGGTAGCGCACCAGCCAGCCCCACGGGACTTCACGCATGATGTATTCGACCGAGCCGAAGGCCAGCGCGGCGTCCGGCTTGTAGTGCATCGTCAGGAAGATGCCGGTGACGATCTGCAGCACCAGCACCAGGGCCGACAGCGAGCCGAACAGATACCAGACGTTGAAATTCTTGGGGGCGTAGTACTTGCCCCATTGATCGTTCCACAGCTTCGATGCGGGGAAGCGGTCATCGACCCAGGCCAGGGCTTTCTCTGCTACCGGCGCATCGGCCGGCAGCTTGGTCTCCTTGAATGCACCCATCTTATGCCTCGCCTTTCTCGTCTTTGCCGATCACGAGCTTGTTATCGGACAGATACATATACGGGGGGACATCCATATTCGTCGGCGCCGGCTTGTTCTTGAACACGCGCGCAGAGAGGTCGAAGGTCGAGCCGTGGCAGGGGCACAGGAAGCCGCCCGGCCAGTTATCGGGCAGGTTCGGCTGTGGGCCGGAGGCCAGGCGGGAAGAGGGCGAGCAGCCCAGGTGGGAGCAGATGCCGACCGTGACCAGCACTTCCTTGTGCTCGGCGCGCGAGCGGAACGCGTTCTTGGCGTATTCCGGCATCGGCAGCTGGAACACCTTGTCGGAGGCGGGATCGGCCAGTTCGCCCTGGTCCTTCTCGAGCGTGGCCATCATTTCGGGGGTGCGGCGCAGGATCCAGACCGGCTTGCCGCGCCATTCGACGACTTTCATTTCACCGGGAGCGACGTCGGAAATGTCGACTTCAACCGGGGCTCCCGCCGCTTTTGCGCGTTCGGAAGGCTGGAAGGTGCTGACCAGGGCTCCCGCCGTGGACACGCCGACGACGCCACCGGCCGCGCATGTCGCGACCAGCAATCCGCGTCGACCCGGATCGACCTGCTTTTCATTACTCATACCAACCCCACTCCGTGAATATACGAATTTTAAGAATTAATAGCGAGCTTCCAGCATCCAAAATTATATGTGAACGGCAATACCTGAGGGAAAAAAATTGTCTGGGCTACACGCTTTGGCAGAATGGTCTTTTGTGCTCCTGCAGCATTTGGCCGAAAGACAGCCTCCGGAGCGTTCGGGTATCATGCAAAGGCTTGTATCAACAACAACCAGGGAGTTCCAAATGGCGATGATGGAAGAGTTCAAGAAGTTTGCGATGCGCGGCAATGTGATCGACCTTGCCGTCGGTGTGATCATCGGTGGCGCCTTCGCGCGCATCACCGACTCGCTGGTCAAGGACATCGTCATGCCGCCGATCGGCGCCGTACTCGGTGGCCTCGACTTCGCCAACTATTATATTCCTCTCAATAACCAGGGCTATAACCTCCCCTTGGCAGAGGCGCAAAAGGCCGGTGCTGTGTTGGCATACGGTAATTTCTTGACCATCTTGCTGAACTTTATCCTGCTCGCATTCATCATCTTCCAGATGGTGCGCGTGATTAACCGCCTGCGCGGCCCGGCTGAAGAGGCCAAACCTGCTGCTCCAGTGACGCCGGAAGACATCGTCCTGCTGCGCGAAATCCGGGATTCCCTCAAAAAGTGAAAGACGACCTGGTCCACGAACTGCGGCGTCCGCATCCTTTGCGGCGCTTTTGGCTGCTGTTCGCGCAAGCGGTAACGATTGCGCTGGCGGCCTGGTTCGTGGTGGCCGCCCTGCGGCCCGAATGGCTCGACAGGCCAGATAGTGTCGCGGTCGGCACCCCGGGCAATCCGGTGCCGATGCTGCAGGCGCCGCCGCGGGCGGCGGGCGGCAGCTTCCGCGACGCCGCCGCCAAGGCGATGCCGGCCGTGGTCAATATTTACACGAGCAAGGCGTCGCGCCAATCGCATCCCTTGTTGAAAGATCCGTTCTTCCGCCGTTTCTTTGGCGACCGCGCGCCGCCCGACGAGCAGCTGGCCAGCCTCGGCTCCGGCGTCATCGTCAGCAGCGACGGTTATATCCTGACCAATTTCCATGTGATCGACGGCGCCGATGCGATCGAGGTCGGTCTCGCCGACGGCCGCAAGGCCACGGCGCGCCTGGTCGGCACCGATCCCGAGACCGACCTGGCCGTGATCCGCGTCAGCGAGCGCAACCTGCCGGTAATGGTGCTGGGTGACCCCGAGGGCGCGCGCGTGGGCGACGTGGTGCTGGCGATCGGCAATCCGTTCGGCGTCGGCCAGACCGTCACCCTGGGCATCATCTCGGCGCTGGGCCGCAACAACCTGCACATCAACCACTTCGAGAATTTCATCCAGACCGATGCCGCGATCAATTTCGGCAACTCGGGCGGGGCCCTGGTCGATACCGACGGCCATTTGCTGGGCATTAACGCGGCCATCTATTCCCAGACTGGCGGCTCGGTCGGAATCGGCTTCGCGATTCCCGTGTCCACCGCCAAGACCGTGCTTGATTCGATCGTCAAGCACGGCAGCGTGGTGCGCGGCTGGATCGGCATCGAATCGCAGGACATCACCCCCGAGCTGGCCGACAGTTTTGGCTTGGCCAAGAAGAGCGGCGCCATCATCGCCGGCGTGGTGCGCGGCGGGCCGGCCGACCGCGCCGGCATCGTGCCGGGCGATATCCTGGTGGCGGTGGCCGGCGAGCCGATCGCCGACACCAGCGAGATGCTGAACCTGATCGCCCAGCTCGCGCCCGGCGCCAAGACGCAAATGACGATCCTGCGCAAGCGGCGCGAAGCCACGGTCGACGTGACCGTGGGCCGCCGGCCGCGCCAGGCGCCCTGAACTCTTCTATCGATACTCCGGACCACCATGCATCTGCGCGACCTGACGCAATTTCTCACCGAGCTGAGCGAAAACAACACCCGGCCCTGGTTCCTTTGGAATAAACCGCGCTATGACATCCTGCGCACCGAATTCGAGGAAACGGTCACCGAACTGATCAAGGCCCTGACCAAATTCGACAAGCAGGTGGCGGCCTGCAATCCCAAGAAGGCGATGTTCCGCATCCACCGCGACACCCGCTTCTCGAAGGACAAGACGCCGTATAAAACCCGCTTCTCGGCCGGCATCACCCCGCACGACAAGCGCCGCCCGAGCGCGGGCGGCGGCTCGACCTATTATTTTCATATCGAGCGCGATGGCACCCTGGGCTTCGGCGTGGGCGAGTACCTGCCGCCGGCGCCGCGCCTGAAGGCGATCCGCGAGCATGTGGTCAACGATGCGACGGGTTTCGCCAAAGTATTGAAGAATAAGCATCTTCGCGCCACCTATAATGACATGCTGGAAGAGGACAAGTTGCAGCGTCCACCCAAGGGCTTCGACCCGGATCATCCGCATGTCGATTACCTGAAACTGAAAAGCTTCTTCGTGTGGACCGAGGTGAAACTGGACCTGAACGCACCGGATCAACTGGTGCCGCGGCTGGCGCAAGGATTCCAGGACGCCTATGCGCTGGTCAGCTGGCTGCGCAGCGTGCCGGAACCGCAAGAGGAAGCGACAAACGAATAGAGGAGGGCGACATGGCCTTGCATCACGCAGTATCCGGCGAAAAGATTGCTTTGCAACGCGGCGACGACGACATCGCCCATTTCACCTCGGTGGCCCTGGTCAAGACCGAGCACATGGAACTGATCCGGCTGGTGCTGCCGGTCGAACGGCCGATCCCCGAGCACGGGGTCGACGGCGAAGTGACCATCGTCTGCCTGGAAGGCGAGATCGCGATCGACGCCCACGACAAGACGACCAATCTGCAGCCGAACGAGATGCTTTATCTGGCGGGTGGGGTGCCGCATACGATCCGCGCGGTCAGCGATGCGGTGGCGTTGATGACCATCCTGATGGGGCCTGCACGTTCTGGTGGGCCGAGCGATGATCCGTCCGGGGCGTCGCCTAAATGATTTGAGGTTGGTAGTGTGAGTGTGTACTTGGGTTCCCGCCTGCGCGGGAACGACGTGCGTAGGTATCAAGCCGTCGTCATATTCGTTGTCCGCAGCGTTAGAACGTCGTCCCCGCGAAGGCGGGGACCCAAGCCACCATGAGCAGCCCCAGTCAACAACCCAGGCCGCTCACCCTGAAAATCACGCCAGTTCCACCCGCGGATCCCGCGCCAGCAACTGCGCCGCCATCTGCGCCGCATTCACGCCATCGAACAACACGCTGGCCACCGCCTCGGTGATCGGCATATCGACTTCCATCCGGCGCGCCAGCTCGCGCACCGCCTTCGCACACGGCACGCCCTCGGCCACATGCCCCAGGTCCGCCACGATCGTGGCCAGCGCCTTGCCCTCGGCCAGCGCCAGGCCGACTCTCCGGTTGCGCGACAGGTCGCCGGTGCAGGTCAGGATCAGGTCGCCCATCCCCGACAGACCCATGAAGGTGCCCGGCTGCGCGCCGAGCGCCAGCCCGAGGCGGGTGATCTCGGCCAGGCCGCGCGTGATCAGGGCCGCGCGGGCGTTCAGGCCCAGCCCCAGCCCATCGGCGGCGCCGGTGGCGATCGCCATTACGTTCTTGACCGCGCCGCCCACTTCCACGCCGACCAGGTCGTCGTGCGAGTAGACGCGCAGGTTGTCGCCATGCGCCGCCGCCACCACGCGCTCGCGCAGCTCGGCCGACGCCGAGGCCACGGTCAGCGCGCACGGCAGGCCGCGCGCCACTTCTTGCGCGAACGAGGGGCCGGACAGCGCCGCCCCCGGCACTCTGTCGCCCAGCACCTGCGCCACCACCTGGTGCGGCAGCAGGCCGGTGCCGGCTTCGAAGCCCTTGCACAGCCAGACGACGTTCGGGATCGGGCGGCCACGCAACTGCTCCAGCAGCGGGCGCAGGCCGGCCACCGGGCAGGCCAGGATCAGCAGCGGCGCGTCTTGTGCGGCGCCAGACGCCACGTGGGCGATCGCCGCCTCGAAGTCGGCGCTCACGCGCAAGCTTGGGGGCAGCGGATGGCCCGGCAGGTAGGCCAGGTTGTCGCGCGCGGCGTCGGTATCCGCCATTTGTTGTGGATTGCGGCCCCACAGCAGCACGTCATGGCGCGCGGCCAGGGCGATCGCGACGGCGGTGCCCCAGGCGCCGGCGCCGAGGACGGTGATCTTGGTGTTGGGTTTATTCTGTTGCATGGAACTCCTGGAGTGGATTACAGGCCCCAGATGTCCGAGACCTTGATATAGCCGATGATGCCGTCGCGATGGCGCACGCGCGCCCAGACGAGAGCATGGGGATCGGCCAGTTCAAGTAAAACGCCCTTGTCGGCCGTCATCAGGACCGCCGAGGTTTCATCGGGGCCGGAATGGACCCGGCTACCGGGCGTGCGTACCAGCACATTGCGTCGCGCGGCCAGCGAATTTGCCGGCGTCCAGGCCACGTCGCCGTTCATGTCGCGCACCTTGACCCAGCTGCCATAGGCGATCATGACCTGCAGCGGCATGCCGGGCGGCGCCAGATAGAGTTTGTTTCCCTTGGCCGATGGCGTCTGGTACAGGATCGCCGGGGCGGTGCCCACCGTCTTGAAATCGAAGGCGTGAGCGCTTGGCGCGGCCAGCACTGTCATCGCCAACAGTGGAGCAGCTGCAAGAAGTCGGGAAGGGAGCATGGCGGGCCTGGGTTGTAGGTGGAACCGCGACGCCGAAAGGCTGGCACGGACGCGACCTGGGCCGCGTCCGTCATGGTGGTGCTTAGTTTGCCGGTGCGGTGGCTGCTTCAGCCATGGCCGCGGCGCGCTGCTGGTAGAACGCTTCGAAGTTGATCTCGGCCAGGTGCACTGGCGGGAAGCCGGCACGGCTGATCACGTCGGCGATGTTCGCGCGCAGGTATGGGTAGATGATGTTCGGGCAGCCGATGCCCAGCAGCGGATCCATCTGCTCGGCAGGGATGTTGCGGGCTTCGAAGATGCCAGCCTGCTTGCCTTCCACCAGGAACGCAACCTTGTCCTTGACCTTGGCGGTGACGGTGATCGTCACGGTCGACTCGTAGATGCCTTCGGCGATGCTTTCGGCGCCGACGTCGAGCGACACTTCGATTGCCGGGGCTTCCTGCTCCAGGAAGATCGATGGCGAATTCGGTTGCTCCAGCGACATGTCTTTCAGGTAGACGCGTTGGATTTGGAATACTGGTTGCAGAGTTTCGTCAGACATGGAACGCTTTCTAATAATAGTGGGAAGCAGATCGCCAGTTTGGCAGGCCGCTCCGGGGTGCTTGGGTCAAACGCGACGACAATTGTAGCAAAACCAACTTGGAAGCAATAGCGGCTTTGCCGCCCGCCGCCGCGTTCAGCCCAATTAGCTTACTCGCCCTTGAGCATCGGGTCCAGGCGTCCTGCCTGGTCCAGCGCATACAAATCGTCGAAACCGCCGACGTGGGTGTCTCCAACGTAGATCTGCGGCACGGTGCGGCGACCGGTGCGCTGCATCATGATCTGGCGCTGTTCCGGGTCGAGGTCGACGCGGATGCGTTCGATGTCATGCACGCCCTTGGCTTCGAGCAGGCGCTCGGCGCGCACGCAATAAGGGCAGGCTGCGGTGTGGTAGAGAACGACGTGGGCTGTCATGCTGAATCCTTTCGTGTCTGCCGGCCCGAATATCGGGCCGGCGGGTTTACTTGGTGACCGGCAGTCCTGCAGCCGTCCAGGCCGTCAGGCCGCCTTCCAGGCTGTGGACGTCTTCGAAACCGGCCGCCTGCAACTGGCGTGCGGCCTTGTCGCCACGGGCGCCGGTCTGGCACACCACCACGACGGTACGGTTCTTCGACTTGTCCAGCTCGCCGATGCGATTGCCCAAGTCTGCCAGCGGGATGTGTTTCGCGTCGCGCAGGTGGCCTGCCGCGAATTCTTCCGCGCTGCGTACGTCGACCACGGTGGTCTTGCCGCGGTTGATCATCTGCGTCACCTGCAGCGGCGTGGCGCGTTTTCCGCGCGGCGCCAGTGCCGGCCACAGCAGGGCGACGCCCGAAATCACAGCGATCGCAACAACGAAGATATTATCGAGTAAGAAATTCACAAGGGTTCCGATTGGTTGAACTGAATCGGGGCATTATAAAATAGATGCCGGACCGGACTTCAACCAGAATTTTTTCGAGAAGAAGAGACTAATGTACAAGATCGTATTCATGCGCCACGGCGAATCCACCTGGAACCTGGAAAACCGCTTCACCGGCTGGACCGACGTCGACCTGACCGAAAAAGGCGTGGCCGAGGCGAAAAGCGCCGGTCGCGTGCTCAAGGAAGCCGGCTTCACCTTCGACGTGGCCTATACCTCGGTGCTCAAGCGCGCCATCCGCACCCTGTGGCTGGCAATGGACGAGATGGACGCGATGTACCTGCCGGTCAAGAACGACTGGCGCCTGAACGAACGCCACTACGGCGCGCTGCAGGGCCTGGACAAGGCGGAAACCGCCGCCAAGTTCGGCGACGAGCAGGTGCTGGTCTGGCGCCGCAGCTACGACACCCCGCCGCCGGCGCTGGAAAAGGACGACGAACGCACCTCGTTCGGCGACCCGCGCTATGCAGCGCTCACCGACGAGCAGATCCCGCTGACCGAATGCCTGAAGGACACCGTGGCGCGCGTGATGCCGGCCTGGAACGACGAGATCGCCCCGGCCATCCGCGCCGGCAAGAAGATTTTGATCTCGGCCCACGGCAACAGCCTGCGCGCCATCATCAAGATGCTGGACAATATCAGCGACGCCGACATCGTCGGCCTGAACATCCCCAACGGCCAGCCGCTGGTGTATGAGCTGGACGCCGACCTCAAGCCGATCAAGCACTACTACCTGGGCGACCAGGAAGCGATCGCCGCCGCCATGGCGGCCGTGGCCAACCAAGGGAAGGCAAAGTAAGTCTTGCGTTTGCCATTCATGAAGGGAGCCGGCAGCGTACTCATGAGTACGTTGCTGGCGGTCGCGCTGTCGAGCGCGTTCGCAACCGATGCCTGGGCCCAGCGCCAGACCGAGCGCAGCCGCCAGAAGGCGGCGGCCGAGAAGCAGCGCGCCGGTATCCAGCAAAAGCTGCAGGCGATCAAGCGCGACATCAGCCAGACCGAAAGCGCCAGGGAGGACGCGGCCGACACGCTGGCCGAGTCCGAGGCCGCCATTTCCGACGCCAACCGGGCGCTGCGCGACCTGCAGGAAGAGCAGGGCGCCACCAACACGCGCCTGCAAGACCTGGCCGCGCAGCAGGAACAGCTGAACCAGACCATCGCCGCCCAGCAAAAGCAGCTGGCCAAGCTGTTGCGCGAACACTATGTGGCTGGCAACGAAGACCGGATCAAGCTGCTGCTGTCGGGCGACAATCCGAACCGCATCAGCCGCGACCTGCAATTGATGGCCTATGTCTCCCAGGCCCAGGCGCGCCTGCTCGGTTCGCTGCGCGGCAACCTGGTGCAGGTCGAGGCCAACCGCGACCAGGTCGAGAACGCCCAGCAAGAGCTGGAAGAAATCGCCCAGGAGCAGCTCGACCAGAAGGCGCTGCTGGAAAAGGAAAAAGCCAAGCGCTCCGCGCTGCTCAACACCTTGTCGACCCGCCTGGCCGACCAGCGCAAAGAGGCCAGCCGCCTGGCGCAGGACGAAGAACGCATGGTGGGCCTGGTCACCCGTCTCGAACGCCTGATCCGCGAGCAGGAAGAAGCCGAGCGCAAGCGTCAGGCGGCCCTGGCCGCGAAGCGTGCGAAAGCAAAAGCCGCGGCCGAGGCGAAAGCGAAGGCGCTGGCGGCCGCACGTGCGAAAGCGGCGGCCGAGAAGGCCGAGCGCGACCGCGAACGCGAACGCATCGCGCGCGAAAACGCCAAGCCGGGCGCCAAGCCCAAGCCGATGCCAGAACCGATCAAGGAAGCGCCGATCCTGGCCCAGGAGCCGGACCAGGAAGATCCCGGTCCGAGCGAACCGCCGCCGCCGATCCTGGGACCGGCCGCGGCCAGCGGCTCGTTCACCGCGCTCAAGGGCCGCATGGCCAGCCCGGTCAACGGCAGCGTCGTGGCCCGCTTCGGCGGACGCCGCGGCGACGGCCCGACCTGGAAGGGCAATTTCATCAAGGCCGCCGAAGGATCCGAGGTGCGGGCTGTGGCGCCGGGCAGGGTGGTCCACGCCGACTGGATGCGCGGCTTCGGCAACCTGATCATCATCGACCACGGCGACGGCTACCTGTCGATCTATGGCAATAACCAGTCACTGCTCAAGCGTCCCGGCGACAGCGTGCGCGCCGGCGAGGCGGTGGCCAGTGCCGGCAATACCGGTGGCAACGAGGAATCGGGGCTATACTTTGAGCTCAGGCATCGTGGCAAGGCCATCGATCCGGCGGGCTGGGTCCGGTTCTAGGTACAACAAGGGTCAACATGGGCATGAAAGCAAAGCATTTCGGGCTGGTCGGCGTGGGCGTGCTGGTTGGCGTGGCGGCATCGTTCCAGCTGTCGGCCCATGCGCAAAAGGCCGGCGCGCCCTTGCCGCTCGACGAGCTGCGCCAGCTGGCCGACGTGTATGGCCTGATCAAGACCGACTACGTCGAGCCGGTGGAAGATAAAAAGCTGCTGTCGGAAGCGATCGGCGGCATGGTCGCCTCGCTCGACCCGCATTCGGTCTACCTCGACCCCAAGGCCTTCCGCGACATGCGCGAGGCGGTGCAGGGCAAGTTCGTGGGCGTCGGCGTCGAGATCTCGAACGAGGACGGCTATATCAAGGTGGTGTCGCCGATCGAGGATACGCCCGCCTTCAAGGCCGGCGTCAAGCCTGGCGACCTGATCACCCGCATCGACAATGTCCCCGTGCGCAATATGTCGTCCGACGAGGCGATCAAGCGCATGCGCGGCAAGGTCGGCAGCAAGGTCACGCTCACCATCGCCCGTCCGGGCGAAGACAAACCCTGGGTGGTGCCGATCGCGCGCCAGGAAATCAAGGTCGTCAGCGTCAAGGCCAAAATGGTCGAGCCCGGCTATGCCTGGCTGCGCATCAGCCAGTTCCAGGAAAACACGCTGGACGAGCTGGCCAAGAAAACCAAGGAACTGTACGCCGAACAACCCGACATCAAGGGCCTGGTGCTCGACCTGCGCAACGACCCGGGCGGCCTGCTGCCGGGCGCGATCGGTGTCTCGGCCGCCTTCCTGCCGCAGCCGGACCAGGTGATCGTGTCTACCAAGGGCCAGGTCGCGGATTCGAACCAGGACTTCTATGGCCGGCGCGAATTCTACGCCCAGCGCGGCGACCCGCTGGCGGGCTTGCCGGCCGGCCTCAAATCGGTGCCGATGGTGGTACTGGTCAATGGCGGCTCGGCATCGGCATCCGAAATCGTGGCCGGCGCGCTGCAGGATTACCAGCGCGCGATCGTGATGGGCAGCCGCACCTTCGGCAAGGGCTCGGTGCAGACCTTGCGGCAACTGTCGGAAGACACCGCGATCAAGCTGACCACGGCGCGCTACTACACGCCGAAAGGGCGGCCGATCCAGGCAACCGGCATCGAACCCGATATGCGGGTCGACGAAAGTGCCGAGGGCGACCTGCTGAACGCCCTGCGCGTGCGCGAAGCGGACCTGCAGCGCCACCTGGCGGCCGAAGGCGAGAAGGAAGCGGCGCCCAAGGACCAGAACCCGAGCCTCGCGCAGCAGCAGCGCGCGCTGGCCCTGCTGAAGGACCGCAAGCCGATCGAGTTCGGCGGCCAGGACGATTTTCAATTGGCGCAGGCGATCAATCACTTCAAGGGCCAGCCGGTGCAACTGGCCAAGGGCGTGCCCGACGAAGACAAACCCGCGCCGGCGCCGTTGCCGGGGGCGGAGCATAAATTGCCTGAATTGAAGGCGCCGCCGAAGAAATGATGTTGGGGGTGGTGCGGGCTGAGCTTGGATCCCCGCCTGCGCGGGGATGACGTGATCAGGGACGTGGCCAAAGTCGAGCTTGAAGCAATCCACACACGTCTCTCAACGTCGTCCCCGCGCAGGCGGGGACCCAAGTCCTGCCAGCCCACCCACGGCCTAAAACCATGAACGACCACCAACTCCTGCGCTACTCGCGCCACATCCTGCTCGACGACATCGGCATCGAAGGCCAGCAGCGCCTGCTCGAGGCCCACGCCCTGGTGATCGGCGCCGGCGGCCTCGGCTCGCCGGCCGCCCTCTACCTGGCCTCGGGCGGCATCGGCCGCATCACCCTGGTCGACGACGACACGGTCGACCTGACCAACCTGCAGCGCCAGGTGATGCACACGACCGAACGCATTGGCCAGCCCAAGGTCGATTCCGGGCGCGCGGCCCTGCTGGCGATCAACCCCGAGATCGAGGTGGTCGCCCTGAACGAACGGGCCGGCCCCGAGCGCCTGCTGGCGCTGGCGCGCACGGCCACCGTCGTGCTCGACTGCAGCGACAACTTCGCCACCCGCCACGCCGTCAACCGCGCCTGCGTTGCAGCCGGCGTGCCGCTGGTGTCGGGGGCGGCGATCCGCTTCGACGGCCAGCTGTCCGTATTCGACCCGCGCCAGCCCGACGCACCGTGCTATGCCTGCCTGTTCCCTGAAGACAGCGGTTTTGAGGACGTTGCCTGCAGCACCATGGGGGTGTTCGCCCCGCTGGTCGGCATCGTCGGCGCGGTCCAGGCCGCCGAAGCGATGAAGCTGATCGCGGGTGTTGGCGAGCCATTGATCGGCCGCCTTCTGATGCTGGATGGGAAATACATGGAGTGGACTGGCGTCAAGGTGGCGCGCAATGTCGATTGCCCGGTGTGCGCCAGGCGGTACGAGGTTTGATGAGGACTGCCTTAATCGCGCGGATCCAAGGTGTCGTGACAGGCGTAGGTAGCTTACAATTGCACACCCGCCGCCGGTAGCGATGTAATCATTCGCACAGTAATTGTACGCAGACTCATCCGCAGTATTATCTTGTCATATTTCGGCCGTATACTGTCCCGGCTCCACCGATTCACCAGCCTAATCACACTGCATATGAATTTCCAACGCACACAACGTCGCGCCCGCGGCTTTACCCTGGTCGAGATCATGGTCGTCGTGGTCATCATCGGCATTCTCGGCGCCCTGGTCGTGCCTAAATTGCTGGGCCGCACGGGCGAATCGCGCGTCACTGCCGCCAAGGTCGACATCGCCACCATGATGCAGGCCCTCAAGCTGTACAAGCTCGACAACCAGCGCTATCCGACCACCGAGCAGGGCCTGAACGCCCTGATCGCCAAGCCGACCTCCGGCCCGGCCGCCAACGGCTGGAAGGACGGCGGCTATATCGAGAAGCTGCCGAAGGATCCTTGGGGCAATGCTTACCAATACCTGTCGCCGGGCGTGAAAGGCGAGATCGACGTATTCTCCTACGGCGCCGACGGCCAGCCGGGCGGCAACGGCGAGGATGCCGACGTCGGTTCCTGGCACTAAGACATCTTTCCCATGCCGGCCTGGCGCGCGCGGGGCGCATCCTCCGGCTTCACCCTGGTGGAGCTGCTGGTCGTGATGGTCATCATCGGCATCACGCTGGGACTGGCTACGCTGAACGCCCTCCCGAGCCCGCGCCAGGACCTCGAGAACGAGGCCAAGCGCATCGCACTGCTGCTGCAGCTGGCGCGCGACGAAGCCATCGTGCGCAACCGCCTGGTCGCGTTCGAGGCCAACGGCGAGCGCTACCGCTTCATGGTGCGCGGCGACACCGGCTGGGAGCCGGTCACGCGCGACGACCTGCTGCGCGAGCGCAGCTTCAAGAATCCGCCGCTGCGGCTGGTGCTCGAACCGTCCGGAAGTGGGGCTGGAAGCGGCGGCCCGGACATGCTGCGCATCACCTTCGGCCGCGAGCCGGTCGACCGTCCCTTCGTGCTGACCTTGGCCTCGGGCGCCAACGCGGTCGCGATCCGCGCCGACGGCGTCGGCCACTTTACCGTCGAATGACGCCGAGGACCATGATGCCGTCTCGCAGAAGCACCGGATTCACCCTGCTGGAAGTGCTGGTGGCGCTGGTCATCGTCGGCACCGCGCTGGCCGCCGGCCTGCGCGCGGTGGGTAGCCTGACGACCAATAGCGCCGGCCTGCGCGCCTCGATGATGGCGACCTGGTCGGCCGAGAACCGGCTGGTGCAGATCCGCCTGGGCCGCGAATTCCCCGAGATCGGCAAGCGCAGCTTTCCCTGCCCGCAAGGCGACCTGAACCTGATGTGCGAGGAAGAAGTGCTGGTCAGTCCCAACCCGCTGTTGCGCAGGATCGAAGTGTCGGTGTTCGATGCCGACAACCCGGGGCGCCGCATTGTCAAACTCATCCAACTGGTCCTGAGGCCTTCCCCGATATGAACGCCAGCTCGCGGCATGCAGGCTTCACGCTGGTCGAACTCCTGGTGGCGATCGGCATTCTCGCCATGGTGGCCGTGCTCGGCTGGCGCGGGCTGGACGGCATCGTGCGTGCGCGCGTGGCGCTCACGCACGAGATGGAAATCACGCGCGGCATGCAGCTGGCCTTTGCCCAGATGCAGAACGATTGCGAGAACGCGGCCGGCAACGACATCATGCGCGGCCGCCCGGCGCTGCTGTGGGATGCCGACCGCCTGACCCTGGTGCGCAAGGTCTTCGTCGAACACGAGCCATCGCGCCTGCAGGTGGTCAGCTACCGCGTGGTCAACGGCCAGCTGATGCGGCGCGAGTCGCCCGGCACGCGCGACCTCGACCACATCGCCCAGCTGTGGCAGGCGATCGCATCCGATGCGCCGGCCGAGAATTCGCCGTCCGTTGCGCTGCAGGTCGGCGTGACTGGCATGCAGGTGCAGGGCTGGCAAAACAATGCCTGGCGTAATGAGCCGACTGCGGTCGGTGGTAATGGCGAGGGCCAACCCCCGCCTATCGATCCGGCCCTGGGCCCGGCCCGCTCGCGCGAGCCCACCGGCGTGCAGGTGGCGCTCACCGTGCAGGGCCTGGGCCAGCCGATGGTCAAGTCCTTCCTGCTGGGAGGCACCTGATGCGTCTGTTGCGCCATCCACCCCGCCAGCGCGGCGTCGCCGTGGTCACGGCCCTGCTGCTGACCACGCTGGCGATCTCGATCGTCGCCAGCCTGTTCTGGCAGCAGCAGGTGCAGGTGCGCTCGATGGAAAACCAGCGCCTGCAGCTGCAGACCAAGTGGATCCAGCGCGGCGCCCTCGACTGGGCCAGCGTGATCCTGCGCCAGCCCTTTGGCGGGCGCATCTCGCTCGACCAGATCTGGGCCACGCCGCTGGCCGAGACCCGGCTCGACCAATACATCGAACGTGAGCGGGTGCAGGGAGAAAATTTCAATGCATCCCTGTCGGGTCAGGTTTACGACGCCACGGCGCGATACAATCTGAACAACCTGGCGGCGGGCGGCAAGCGCGATTCCGTCGAGACCGAGGTGCTCCGCCGCCTGCTGACCAATGTGCGGCAAGAGCCGCGGCTGGCGCGTCCGATCGCCGATTTCGTCGCCGCCGGCCAAGCGCTGGCGCAGGAGCAGGAGCAGGACGACGCGAACAACACCGCGCAGACACCGCGCAAGGGCAATCCGATGCCGGTCCTGCGGGTGGACGACCTGCTGGCGGTGCAGGGCGTCAAGCCCGAGACGGTCGAGGCCTTGCGTCCGTTCGTGATCGTGCTGCCGGCGCAAGCGACGACGGTGAACGTGAACACGGCGCCGGCCGAGGTGCTGGCGGCGGTCTTGCCTGGTTGCTCGATCTCTCAGGCCAATGCCATGGTCGAGCAGCGCAAGCGGATACCGTGGAACGATGTAGCGATGTTTGAAAATGAATTGCAGTGCAAGTCAGAGGCGCCGGAGAGACCGAAAATCAGCACCAACAGCAATTATTTCCTGGTGCAGAGCCGCATCCGCCTGGATCGCGCGGCGCTGGACGCGGAGTCGCTGGTGCAGAAAGGCAGCCTGACCAACGTTGGTCCTGCCGGTGGTGTGAGCGTGATCTGGACCCGCCAAAACTAGAAGAAAGCGAGACGGTTTGACTACTCTTTATATCCGGCATCCGGCCAGGAGCGAAGGCGAGGGCGCCTTGTGCAGGTTCGCGATGGTCGGCGACAACGGCGCCATCGGACAGCAGGGCGAAGGCGTGCTGCGCAACCTGGGCGACGTGGTCGCGGCCAGCCGGCGCGTGGTGCTGATCCTGGCCGCGAGCGACGTCACCCTGCTGGCGGTGCAGGCGCCCCCGCTGGCTGGTGCGCGCCTGCGCGCGGCGCTGCCGGCCCTGGTCGAAGAATACATCCTGGGCGACCCGCTCGATTGCGTGCTGGTGGCCGGCCCGGCCATGGCCGACGGCCGCCGTCCGGTGGCCGTGGTGCAGCAGGCCTGGCTCGAGCCGCTGGTGCGTAAACTCCTGGAGATGGGCGCGCGCGCCGTGGTGGCCGTGCCGGAACAATTGTGCCTGCCACTGCATCCAGGCAGCGTGAGCGCCGCCTTCGGCAAGGGCGAACTGATCCTGCGCCAGAGCCAGTACGAGGGCCTGGGCCTGGCGCTTGACGGCAGCGCGGTGGTGGCCTTGCAGACGGCGCGCGCGCTGGCCGGCGATGCGCCGCTGGTGCTGTACGTCGAGCACGAGCAGATGGGGGAGTACCAGGCGCTGCTGGCCGAGGCCGGCCCCGGCGTCACCCTCGAGAGCGACAACTGGGCGCACTGGATCGCCGGCGCCCGCGGCAGCAATAACGGCGGCGCCGTCGGGCCCGCGCTCGACCTGGTGCCCGGCCTGGGCACGGCCGGCGTGGCCCGGCGCGACTGGCGGCGCTGGCGCTGGCCGATCCGGCTCGCGCTGGCGGCGCTGGTGGTCAATGTCATCGGCCTCAATGTCGAATGGCTGGGCCTGAAGCGCGAGGCCGACGCCGTGCGCCAGCAGATGAGCCAGACGTTCCGCTCGGTGTATCCGAACCAGCCGGCAATCGATCCGGTGGCGCAGATGCAGCAGAGCATCGCGCGCGCCAGGGCCGGCAGCGGCGAGGTGGGCGGCGATGAATTTACCTGGATGGCGGCCGCCTTCGGCGAAGCCATTGGCGGCCTCGGCGCGCCGCCTGCGATTGCATCAATGGAGTTTCGCGAACGCGCCCTCACGGTGCGCGTCAAACCTGAATCCGCCAACCCCGGCGCCGCAGACCAGTTGCGTCCGGCCCTGGCGGCACGCCACCTCAGCCTGGAAGCGCCCGACGCCAATACGTGGTTGATTCGCAGCAGTGGTGCCTCGCAAACTGGAGTCACGCAATCGGGGGGCATGCAATGAATATCGCCGGCAAAATCAGCGGGCTGCGCGAACGCGCCACCGCCTACTGGATCGCGCGCACCGAGCAGGAACGCAAATTCCTGCTCGTCGGCGGCGCCGTAGCCGCGCTGGCGCTGTTCTATCTCGTCCTGCTCGAGCCCGCGCTCGAAGGCCGCGAACAATTGCGCCGGTCCTTGCCCGAGCTGCGCCAGCAGGCGGCCCAGCTCGAGGCGCTGGCCGGCGAAGCCCGGGCCGTCGCCAGCGAGCCGGCGCCCGCCGTCACGCCGGTCACCAACGAGTCGCTCGGCGCCAGCATGGCGGCGCGCGGCCTCAAGCCGACCTCGCTGTCGGTCAGCGGCGAATACACCAAGGTTCAGCTCAACAATGTTTCCTTCGCCAACCTGATGGCATGGCTCGACGCCCAGCGGCGCGAGAGCCGCCTGATGGTGCAAGACGCCCAGTTCAGCGCCCAGACCGCGCTGGGCCAGGTCGACGCCACGCTCACGCTGCGCCAGCGCAGCGATCCGGCTTCATGAGGCGGGCGCTGACGTGGTGCTTGCTGGTCATCCTGGCGGTAGTGGCGACGGTGCTGGCTTTCCTGCCGGCGGCCTGGCTCGGCCCGATGGTCGAGCGCCAGACCGGCGGTCGATTGACGCTGGGGGATGCGCAGGGTACGCTTTGGCGCGGCTCAGCCTTTATCGGCGGGGCGCCGGGGCCGGGTGGGGCGGTCACGCCCTTGCTGCCGGGCCGTTTTTCCTGGACCTTGTCGCCGCTGGTGGTGCTGGGCCAGGTCAGCATGAGCCTGGAAAATCCCCAGGCGCTGGCCAACCCGGTGCGGGTCGAAGGCAGCTGGTCGCGCTGGCAGGTCAATGCCGGCGAGCTGCTGCTGCCGGCCGAGGGGCTGTCGGGCCTTGGCGCGCCGCTCAACACGCTGGCGCCGAGCGGCCGCATCGGGCTGTCCTGGAACGCGCTTGACCTGTTGCGCCAGCAGAATACCGTGACGGTGCAGGGGCGCACCGTCCTGTCGATGAGCGATATGGGTTCGCGCATGTCGCCCGTCAAGCCGCTTGGCAGTTATGAAATGATCATGGACTGGCGTGGACCGCAGGCCGATTTGACCCTGCGCACCGTGCGTGGCGCTTTGCTGCTGTCGGGCGCGGGTGTACTGCAAAATGGACGCCTGCGCTTTTCGGGCCAGGCCAGCGCCGCCGACGGCTATGAGGACCAGCTTGGGACCATGTTGAACCTGCTGGGTCAGCGCCGGATGGTGAACGGCAAAAACGTAATCGCACTCGAGTTCAGATAATGAAGAAAACAGACCGCTCCACCTCCGCGCACCTCGACCTGTCGGCCCTGCAGTTGCCGGCCCTGCAGTTGCGGGCCCAGCGCCTGGCCGCAGGCGCCATGCTGTGCTGTGCCGCCACCATGATCGCGCTGCCGCTGCCCGTGCTGGCGCAAGAAAGCGCGAACGCCGCCGCTTTGAGCTTCGTCAATGCCGACATCGAGTCGGTGATCAAAGCGATCGGCCACTACACGGGCATGACCTTCATCATCGATCCTCGGGTCAAGGGAACGCTCACCCTGGTGTCCGAGAAATCGCTGAGCAAGTCCGAAGCCTTCGGCCTGCTCACCTCGACCCTGCGCCTGCAGGGCTTCGCGGTGGTCACCAGCGGCGACGGCTACGCCAAGGTGGTGCCCGAGGCCGAGGCCAAGCTGCAGTCCTCGCCGACCCAGGTCGGCGGCGTGCGCTCCAGCAAGGCCACCGGCGACCAGATCGCGACCCAGGTGTTTTATCTGTCCTACGAGTCGGCCGCCAACCTCACCGCCGTGCTGCGTCCGCTGATTTCGCCCAATAACTCGATCATGGCGAACCCGGGCAACAACACGCTGGTCGTCACCGACTACGCCGACAACCTGCGCCGCCTGGCGCGCATCATCGCCGCGCTCGACGCGCCGGTGGCGGCCGATCTCGACGTGGTTCCGATCCGCAACGCGATCGCCAGCGACATCGCCACGCTCGTCACGCGCCTGATGGAACCGGCCGCCGGCGGCGATTCGGGCCGGGTCACGGTGCTGGCCGATCCGCGCACCAACTCGGTCGTGATCCGCGCGCCGTCGCAGGCGCGCGCCAACCTGGCCAAGAGCCTGATCGCCCGCCTCGATCAAGAAAGCTCGAGCAAGGGCAATATCCACGTCGTCTACCTCAAGAACGCGGAAGCCACGCGCGTGGCCCAGACCCTGCGCGCCGTCGTCTCGCAAGACTCATCGGCCTTGCAGGTGCAGCAAGGCACCCAGGGCAGCTCGATCACGTCCGGCACCGGCAGCCAGGCGGGCCAGGGCGGGCAGGGCGGCCTCGGCGGTGGCCAGCAGGGCCTGCAGGGCGGCACCAGCATTGGCGGCACCAGCAACACCTTCGGCCAGCAGGGCCAGCAAGGCGCCCAGGGCAGCGGCGGCGGCCAGGGCTCGGGCTTCATCCAGGCCGACGCCTCGACCAACAGCCTGATCATCACCGCGCCGGACGCGGTGTACCGCAACCTGCGTTCCGTGATCGACCAGCTCGACGTGCGCCGGGCCCAGGTTTATATCGAGGCGCTGGTGGTCGAAGTCACCTCCAATAAAGCCTCCGAATTCGGCGTGCAGTGGGTGGGCGCCACCGGCGACTCCGACAGCAAATACCGCTTCGGCGGCCTGCAGAACTTCACCGGCGGCGGCTCGGGCAACAGCATCGTCAACCTGGCGCTGGCGGCTTCCCAGGGCACCGGCGGCACCACCGGCACGTCGGTGCCGGTCTTGCCGACCGGCCTGACCTTCGGCCTGTTCCGCCAGGTGGGCGGCGAACTCGGCCTGGGCGCGGTGGCGCGCGCGCTGGAAACCGACGGCAACGCCAACATCCTGTCGACGCCGAACATGATCACGCTCGACAACGAGCTGGCGACCATCAAGGTCGGCCAGAACGTGCCGATCATCACCGGTTCGTTCGCCACCAACAGCACCACCGGCGGCGGCAACCCGTTCCAGACCGTCGACCGGCAAGACGTGGGCCTGCTGCTGCGCGTGCGGCCGCAGATCTCGGAAGGCGGTACCATCAAGATGGCGATCTACCACGAGAATTCGAGCGTGGACGCCTCGACCCGCAATGCCGAATCGGGCCTGACCACGAATGTGCGCGCGATCGAGAGCAATGTGCTGGCCGACGACGGCCAGATCATCGTGCTCGGCGGCCTGATCGAGGACAGCGAAGGCGATGGCGAAGAGAAAGTGCGCGGCCTGGGCGACATCCCGGTGATCGGCAACCTGTTCAAGTACCGCACCCGCAGCCGCGTGAAGACCAACCTGATGGTGTTCCTGCGCCCGGTGGTGGTGCGCAGCAAGGAAGCTTCGAATTCGATCGCAATGGACCGCTACGACTATATGCGCGCGGCCGGCGCCGCCGCCCAGCTCGAATCGACGCCGCTGCTGCGCGACCTCGGCGCGCCGCAACTGCCGCCGCTGGTGGAGGGCCAGCCGCCGGCCGGTGGCGGCATGGCGACCGTGCCGGTCCAGCGCCAGCCGGCGCCGAACGCGGCGCCGGGCGCATCCAACGATGGCGCGGCATCGCGCCATCAGGGAACCGCTCCGGGTGCGGGCGTGTCTGAACCACGATCGGGCACAGTCATGCCCGGCGCGGCAGTGCCAAGCGCGCCAAGCCGTCCGGTGCAGCAAACGAACTGAGAGTAAGCATCATGAACAATCTCTTGCCCTACGCCTTCGCCCGCGACCACGGCGTGCTGGCGCGCGGTAATGGCGAACCGGGCCAGAGCGTCGAAGTACTGGTGTCCAGCGCCACGCCGCCATCCGCCATCGCCGAGGTGTCGCGCCGTTTCGGCCGCATCCAGCTGCGCCGCCTCGATCGCGACGAGCTCGACACGGCCATCGCCGGCGCCTATGCCGGCGGCGGCGGCGATGCGTCGCAGGTGGTCGACGAATTCGACGCCGACCTCGACCTGACCAAATTGCTGCAAGACGTGCCGGCCATCGAAGACTTGCTGGAATCGTCCGACGATGCGCCGGTGATCCGCATGATCAATGCGCTGCTGACGCAATCGCTGCGCGAAGGCGCGTCCGACATCCATATCGAGCCGTTCGAACAGACTTCGGTGGTGCGCTTTCGCATCGACGGCGCGCTGCGCGACATCGTGCGCCCGAAAAAGGCGATCCACGCCTCGCTGATCTCGCGTATCAAGATCATGTCGCAGCTCGACATCGCCGAGAAACGCCTGCCGCAGGATGGCCGCATCACCCTGCGCGTGGGCGGCAAGCCGGTAGACGTGCGCGTCTCGACCCTGCCGACCGGCCACGGCGAACGCGCCGTGCTGCGTCTGCTCGACAAGGAAGCGGGGCGCCTCGACCTGTCGCACCTGGGCATGGCCGAGGGCATGCTGCCGCAGTTCGACCGCCTGATCAACCAGCCGCACGGCATCGTGTTGGTGACCGGCCCGACCGGTTCCGGTAAAACCACCACCCTGTACGCGGCGCTGTCGCGCCTGAACGCGGCCACCACCAATATCATGACGGTGGAAGACCCGATCGAGTACGACCTGAACGGCGTCGGTCAAACGCAGGTCAATGCCCGCATCGACATGACGTTCGCGAAAGCGCTGCGCGCGATCCTGCGCCAGGACCCCGATGTGATCATGATCGGCGAGATCCGCGACCTGGAGACGGCGCAGATCGCGGTGCAGGCTTCGCTCACGGGCCACCTGGTGCTGGCCACGCTGCACACCAACGATGCCGCCTCGGCGGTGACCCGCTTGCTGGACATGGGCATCGAACCGTTCCTGCTGTCCTCGTCGCTGCTGGGCGTGATGGCCCAGCGCCTCGTGCGCAAACTGTGTACGCAGTGCAAGACCTTCGACGGCACCACCTGGCATGCGGTCGGCTGCGAGCGCTGTGGCCATACCGGTTACCACGGCCGGGTCGGCGTCTATGAGCTGCTCGAGACCACCGAGCAAATCCGGGCCCAGATCCACAACCGCGCCTCCGAGGCCGAGATCCGCGACACCGCCGAGGGCACCGGCATGAAAACGATGCGCGACGACGGCGAACGCTGGCTGCTGGACGGCACCACCACACGTGCAGAAATTGTGCGCGTGACCAAGGATTGAATGGGAACCCCGAGGATGGGAACTGACTGATGCCGGCATTTCGTTACGAAGCGGTCGATGCGGGCGGCGCCACCCGCAAGGGCGTGGTCAACGCCGACAGCCCACGCGCAGCGCGCGCCGACCTGCGTTCGCAAGGTCTGACGCCCCTGAACGTCGAAGCCATCGCGGCCCAGCTCGATTCTGCCGGCGTGGCCCGCTCGCGCGGCATCGGCGAGCGCCTGTCGCAGAACGAGCTGGCCCTGTTCACGCGCCAGCTGGCCAGCCTGCTGGAGGCCGGCCTGCCGCTCGAGCAAGCCTTCACCGCGCTGCTGGAGCAGGCCGAGCGCGCCTATATGCGCGACCTGATCGCCTCGATCCGCTCCGAAGTCATCGGCGGCTCGTCATTTTCCACTGCGCTGTCGCACCACCCGCGCGACTTCGCCGAGATCTACCGGGCGCTGGTCTCCTCGGGCGAGCAGATCGGCCAGCTCGCGCGCGTGCTGTCGCGCCTGGCCGACTATATCGAACGCCGCAACGCCCTGGTGCAGAAGGTGCGGCTGGCATTCACCTATCCGGCGATCGTGACCGTGGTTGCGTTCGCGATCGTGATCTTCCTGCTCACCTATGTCGTGCCGCAAATCGTCTCGGTGTTCGCCAACACCAAGCAAAAGTTACCGTTCCTCACCGTGGTCATGCTGGCCGTGTCCGACTTCGTGCGCGCCTACGGCATCTATTGCGCGATCCTGATCGGCGGCGCGTTCTGGATGTGGCGGCGCGCGCTGCGCAATCCCGACCTCAAGCGGCGCTGGCACACCTGGCTGCTGACGGCCCCGATCTACGGCAAGTTCGAGCGCAGCCTCAATACGGCGCGCTTCGCCAGCACCCTGGCGATCACCACTGGTTCCGGCGTGCCCATCCTGCGTGCGCTCGACACCAGCCGTGAAACCCTGTCCAATGTTGCGATGGCCGAGCTGGTCGAGCAGGCCACGGCCAGCGTGCGCGAAGGTGTGAGCCTGGCACGCGCACTGTCTGCGCAAAAACACTTCCCGCCGATGCTGGTGCACATGATCCGCGCCGGCGAGATCACGGGCGAACTGCCGGCCATGCTCGAGCGCGCCGCCAATTCGCAGCAGGCCGACCTCGAGCGCCGCACGCTGACCATCGCCGGCCTGCTTGAGCCAGTGCTGATCCTGGCCATGGGCTTGGTCGTGCTGCTGATCGTGCTGGCGGTGCTGATGCCGATCATCGAAATCAACCAGCTGGTGCAGTAAAACAATGGCAGTCAATAATATGAACAAGCGTTTGCCTCTTCTTCTCAGCCTGCTGGCCCTGATCCTGCTGGCGGCCTCGATCGCCTACTGGGTGCTGCAGCTGTACAAGCCGGAGCAGCGGCCGCTGGCCGCGGCGCCGGTCGCCACCCAGCCCCCGCCGAGCCCCGAAGCCGCGGCAACGCTGTTCGGCGGCCAGCCGACCGCGGTGATTTCCAATTTCCAGCTCACCGGCGTGGTGTCGGCCGGCGCCAACAGCGCGGTGATCCTGGTGGCCGACGGCCAGCCCCCGAAGGCAGTGCGCATCGGCCGCGAGATCGCGCCGGGCGTGACCGTGGCCGAAGTGCACCGACGCTATGTGATGCTGTCGGATGGCGGGGTGATGAAGCGGGTGGAACTGGCGGCCGATTCCGGCCAGTCGACGTCGATCATGCCGCCGGAGCCGCGCATGCAGCAGCAAATGCAGCAACAGATGCCGCAGGCCGCGGTGCCGACCATGGAACCGCAGACCGCGCCGGGCGTGGTCAACCCGCCGCCCACCATGCGCAGCGTGCCGCCACCGGGCGGCGGTCCGCAGGGCACGCCGACCACGCCTGAGAATGCGCAAGTGGTGCAAGAGCAGCAGGCGCCGCAAGACCAGCAGGCGCCGCAAGAGCCGCAGGATCCGCCGCCGGAGCAGGGCGATCCGACCCAGCAGAGCCGCAATGTGCAGATGCCGCCGAATGCCCCGCCGATGAACCAGACGCAGCAGCCGATCACGCAGTAAGCAGTCCCTTTATCGCCTCTTCACCCCACCGAGCCCATCAGCGTCGCAGCGCGGTAAATGCCGCCAGTTCCCACGACCGGAACCCCAGCAACAAGGTATAGCCCTCGCGTTCCCCGGCCGGCAGGCGCCGGTCGTTCAGGTGCAGCCGCGCCAGTTCCGCCGCCAGTTGCTCGATCTTGAGCGACAACTCTCTTGCGCTGGCCGGCGACAGCCGCGCCGGCAGGCACATCAGCGTTTCGCCCGCACCGTCGAAGTGTCCGGCAAAATAATCCTCCACCACGTGTTCGCGGAAGAAGTGCTGCACCGGCCCATCCGGCAGCCAGCGGAATGCGTTCGACACCCGCAGCTGGTAACGGTTCAGCGGCTTGAGTTCGATCAGTCCCAGCCGGTCTAGCTCGGCGAGCAGGGTGATGCACTCGGCCTCGCTCAGTTTGTAGGTGTCGATGACCTGCTCCACGTTCCAGTGGCCGAGGCAGCAGATCGCCATCAGGAGCAGGCGCGGATTGGCCACTAGCGAGCGCTCCTGCGGTAGGCTCAGCGCATCGAGCTGGGGCCGCGTGTCGAGCGCGCCACGCAGCAATTCTTCCAGCGGGATGCCGGTCGCCTGGCAGATCTCGGCCAGTCGCGACAGCGCCATGTCCTTCTGCCCGAACATGCGTTTCACGCTCGATTCGCTCACGCCGATACGCTCGGCCAGCAGCTTGTAGGTGATGCCGGCCGCGCGCAGTCGGGCGCGCAGGGCGTCGAGGATCAGGTCGGGTGAGCTCATAAAATCCGTGATGAATGACGACGGATGACTCTACCGTTGAATGGAAGCGTGAACAAGGCGTATGCGACGAGTAGCATTCAGCGCTGACAAACAGCGCAAAGTAGAATTCGGAATTGTGATTCCTGCTATCAACGGAAGGCAGGCTCAGGAGCAGTGGGGAGATGCCAAAAATGCTATCCCAGCTTCTAGCGACCTTCGAACTTCGATGTATCGATGCTTACAACAGCCCAGATCGCACTAGCGTATTCCTCATCCACAAGGAGATCCTGAATGCTCGACGCATTGATTTGGACCGTCTTACCGTCTCTCGCTAAGACATCACAATGCTGATAAATAGCGGCCCTGGCGTTTTCAATTGCGTCATCAATCGAATGGCCGGACGAATAGCAACCAGGGAGATCGGGCACTGTCACTCCATAAATGCTGTTCTCATCTTTATGTAGTGCAATCGGCAATTCCATGTTGTGCCTCCGTGTGTCTGCGATGAAGTCAATACCTGTAAGCATACGCACGATGTCAGTTTGCGTGGAGCCGTAAAAAAAGCGGACACCGAAGTGTCCGCAAGGAGAAATTCTTGATCGGGCTGGCGCGGCTCAGTCGTCCTCGTCCGCCACCAGCTTGACCTTCCTGAGCGCCTGCTTGGCTTCATGCCGCTCGCTCGACAGCGGCTTGGCATGCGGCCCGGCCGCGCGCGCCTTGGCCAGCGCCGCAAGCGGATTGCGCGGCTTGCCGAACTGCTGCGAGGGCTCGACGCGCAGGCGCATCTTCTGCCGTGTCGACAATGCCTTGTTCGCCATGCGGGCCTCCGCCAGGATCGTTACAACACGTAGCGCGACAGGTCTTCGTTGACCGCCAGCGCGTCGAGCCGCTCGTTGACATAGGCCGCGTCGATCCGCACCACCTGGTCTTTTTCGGCCCCGGCGCTGAACGAGATCTCTTCCAGCAGCTTTTCCATCACCGTGTACAGGCGGCGCGCGCCGATGTTCTCGGTGCGCTCGTTAACCGAGAACGCGATCTCCGCCAGGCGATGGATGCCTTCGTCCACGAACTCGATCTTGACGCCCTCGGTCGCCAGCAGCGCCTCGTATTGCTTGGTCAGGCTGGCATGGGTCGAGGTCAGGATGCTCTTGAAGTCGTCGATCGACAGCGACTCGAGTTCGACGCGGATCGGGAAGCGGCCCTGCAGTTCCGGGATCAGGTCCGACGGCTTGGCCAGGTGGAACGCACCGGAGGCGATGAACAGGATGTGGTCGGTCTTGATCATGCCGTACTTGGTATTCACCGTCGTGCCCTCGACCAGCGGCAGCAGGTCGCGCTGCACGCCGGCGCGCGAGACATCGGCGCCGCCGTTCTCGGAACGGGTCGCGATCTTGTCGATCTCGTCCAGGAACACGATGCCGTTCTGCTCGACGTTGGCGATCGCCTTCTGCTTCAGTTCGTCTTCGTTGAGCAGCTTGCCGGCTTCTTCGTCGACCAGGAATTTCATCGCATCCTTGATCTTGAGCTTGCGCGGCTTCTTGCGCGCATTGCCCACGCCGGCGAACATCGACTTGATCTGCTCGGTCATTTCTTCCATGCCCGGCGGCGCCATGATTTCCATCTGCGGCGCGGCATCGGCCACTTCGATTTCGATTTCGCGGTCGTCGAGCGCCCCTTCGCGCAGGCGCTTGCGGAAGGTCTGGCGCGTCGCTTCGCCTTCCTTCGAATCGGCCGCGCCGTTGCTGGTGTTGAAGCCGAAGTCGCGCGCCGGCGGCACCAGGATGTCGATGATGCGGTCCTCGGCCGCGTCCTCGGCGCGCTGGCGCACCTTCTTGGCTTCGCTGGCGCGGGTCTGCTTGACGCCGATGTCGATCAGGTCGCGGATGATGGTGTCGACATCGCGGCCGACATAGCCCACTTCGGTGAACTTGGTCGCTTCGATCTTGATGAAGGGCGCGTCGGCCAGCTTGGCCAGGCGGCGCGCGATCTCGGTCTTGCCGACGCCGGTCGGGCCGATCATGAGGATGTTCTTGGGCGTGATTTCATAACGCAGGCTCTCGTCGACCTGCTGGCGCCGCCAGCGGTTGCGCAGGGCGATCGCGACCGCCTTCTTGGCCTTGCCCTGGCCGACCACGTGCTTGTCGAGTTCGGAGACGATTTCCGGTGGGGTCATGTTCATGATGCTGCTCATATCAGTCCAGGGTCTCGATGATGTGGGACATATTCGTGTAGATGCACAGTTCGCCGGCAATGGTCAGCGCCTTCTTGACGACTTCGGCTGGCGGCATGTCGGTGTTCTCGTACAGCGCCTTGGCGGCGGACTGGGCGTAGACGCCACCCGAACCGATGGCGCCGATGCCGTCCTCCGGCTCCAGCACGTCACCGTTGCCGGTGATGATCAGGGTCGACTCGCGGTCGGCCACCAGCAGCATCGCTTCCAGGCGGCGCAGCACGCGGTCGGTGCGCCAGTCCTTGGCCAGCTCGACCGAGGCGCGCAGCAGGTTGCCCTGGTGCTTTTCCAGCTTGCCTTCGAAGCGGTCCAGCAGGGTGAACGCATCGGCCGTGCCGCCCGCAAAGCCGCACAGGACCTTGCCTTGATACAGCTTGCGCACCTTGCGCGCCGAGCCCTTCATGACGACATTGCCCAGCGTGACCTGGCCATCGCCGCCCAGCGCGACCTGGCTGCCGCGACGCACACTGACGATGGTTGTACCGTGAAATTGTTCCATTTTGACCTCGTGATGTTCTAGCCAACAGCAGGTGGGGATCGTGCGTGGGATTGCAAGATTAGCTCAGCCTTAATTACCCCTGACCAAGTGTGCGCCTGAGGCTAACAGCGGGCTGTACGCTGTCAGGACGACCACACCATGAACGGCAAACGATGTTTTTCTTCTTTTCCAACAAGCTGGGCTGTCTTGGCTCGATCCTCGTGTCGCTGGTCGTGACCTTGCTGCTGTTGCTGGCCTTTGGCTGGCTCTAAGAACCTATCCCGGTAGGTGGGAGTCGTTCCTGCCGCGCCTGGCAAGCGTGCGCTGCGTTGCTCGTCGTTGCATGGCTAGCCATGCGGCCTCCTCGCGCCTTGCTCACGCTCGCCATGCATCGGCATGAACTTCCCCCCACCTACCGGGATAGGCTCTAAGCGCCTGAAAAAAAGTCAGTAGCGGTGCGGATAAAGCCGCACGCCATCACCCGCGCCGAGCAGGCGCAGCAGGGTGGCGACGAGATGGTTCAGTTCGCGCAGCTCGACCGCGCGGCCGGCGGCGCCGTGTGCATCCAGACGCGCCAGCAGGCTGCCGGCGCCGGCATAGTCGATGCGCGCCAGCCGCGAGCAATCCAGCACCAAGGTCTCGCGCTCCTGGGCATAGGCATCGATGGCCGCCAGCAGGGCGCCGTCCGGACCGCTCACGACAGCCGGCAACATGAAGCGGTCGCCATGGCCGGGCGCTGGCGCGGCGGTGGACACGCGCAGCGGCGCCTCGAACGAGGGCGGCGACACCTCGTAGGTGACGCAGTAATCCATCGCCGCCTCCTCGAACTGTTTTTCGCGGTGCGTCAATTGCAGCAGCTCGAGCAGCAGCAGCCAGGGCGCCGGGCTGGTCGCGCGTTGGCCGATGACCAGCAGCGGGCGCAAGGTGTCGAGCAAGGTGTCGGCGCCGGCCAGCACCAGCTCGCGGCCGCCGGTCTGCTGAAGGCGTAATGTTTGCAATGCCGCCAGCAGGCAGGCGGCGCCGTCGGCATCGATTGCCGTCACCTGGCCGAAGTCCAGGCGCACGACCGGCGCCGTCGCATCCAGCACGCGGGTCAAGCGCGCCGCGACGCTGGCGTCAATCGTGGGGCCGAAGGCCTCGACCGCAGCCAGGCCAGGGCCGGGGCGGGCCGCATCGGGCGCCGCCGGCAGCGGTTTCCAGGCCGGCGGCGAGGTCTCGAAATGGCTGGCATAGTCGATGGCGATGCTTTCGAAGGCGTCTTCGCGGCCATCCGCCTGGTACAGGTCGAACAGCATCCACCACGGCAGGCGCTCGGCGCGGCCCAGGGTCGGCAGGCAGGAGCGCAGCAACTGTTCGGCAGCGTCCGGCTGGCCGTTGGCGTACAGGATGGCGCTTTCGTCGATGGCCGGTGCACTGGCGGGCGCCGCGGCCTGGAGCGGAATGTCTTGTTCCGGATGCGCGCCGCCAGCGGCTGGACGCCGTACGCCGCTGCCCCAGGCCGGCTCGTCGTCGAACATATCGGAAGCGAATGCAAGCTCGATCTCATCGATCTTGGCGGCGGTGGCGCGTGCGATCTCGCGCTGGCGTTCGCGCTCGGCCTCGGTGTCCAGGCGCGACGGCTCGCCGCGCAGGCGCGACTCGGGCGGCGGCCAATCGCGCACCCCTGCATCGTCGTTCTTTCTCTTCAGGAAGGAGAAAAGCCCCATGCTCACCGTTGTCAATTAGGCCAGACGTGCCAGACCATAGCACGAACCTCCGGCCTGTGTGCTGTGCACACGCCGTGCAGGTTAGTGTATCCGATGGGAAACGAGAGGGTATGCATGGCGCGTGAAACGTGCGCGGTCATGCAGAAAAACGGACGCAGATACAAAAAAAGCATGCGATACCTCGCATGCTTTTTTTGATGGCTACAGCGATAAATCAGTCGCCGTACAGCTTTTGCTTGAGCTCACGACGCTGCTGGGCTTCCAGCGACAGCGTGGCGGTCGGACGGGCGATCAGGCGCGGGATGCCGATTGGCTCGCCGGTTTCTTCGCACCAGCCGTATTCGCCGCCGTCGATCGACTGGATCGACTGCTGGACCTTCTTGAGCAGCTTGCGTTCGCGATCGCGGGTGCGCAGTTCCAGTGCGTGTTCTTCTTCGATCGTCGCACGGTCGGCCGGATCGGGAACCAGCACGGTCTCGCGCAGGTGTTCCGTGGTTTCGCCGGCATTTTTCAGCAGTTCCTTTTCGAGTTCCTGCAGGCGGTTCTTGAAGAACGCGAGCTGGGCCGGATTCATGTAGTCGTCATCGCTCATCGCCCGGATCTCTTCTTCCGTCAGGAGGCGATCTTCAGGCTGGGCGGTAGTGGATTTCGTTGTTTTAGTCATGATGCCTTCGATACGACAGAGGTTTTCATTTTATCAGCTTGCCAACAGTTGCACCTAGGAAAGGTGTGCATGAGGCAAGCTGCCTTGATGGCGACCTGGCGCCATCCCTTCTCTGGCCGCGCCGCATATGCAGCAAGGACAGTTCGCTACAGCAGGCTGGCGGCTAGTATATAGCGCACTGGTCAGTCCGGCGAGTCGGTCGCAACAAACTGTCGCAACGGGTCGTCATGCAACCTGAAACAGGCCGGTCAAACCGATACAGTTTATACCAAACATTGTTCAAGTCCGCGGACAAATACGTCTTTTGGTAAATTTTTACCAATAAAGACCATCTTGGTCGCGGGTGTCTCGTTCTCGCCCCATTTCGGTCCCACATCGCTGCCCATGATCTGGTGCACGCCCTGGAATACCACCTTGCGGTCGACGCCTTCCATCCGCAGCACGCCTTTATAGCGCAGCATTTGCGGGCCGAATACCTGCACCAGGCTGCCCAGGAATTGTTCCAGGCGTTCCGGGTCAAAGGCGCGCTCGCTCTTGAACACGAAGGCCGCGATGTCGTCGCTGTGGTGGCCGTGGTGATGATCGTGGTTGCAGGCTTCGCCATGTGCATGGTCGTGGCCGCAATGGGCGTGATCGTGGTCGTGACCGTGCTCGTGGTCATGGTCGTGGCCGTCCTCGACTTGCAGGAAGTCCGGATCCAGTTCCAGCTTGTCGTTCAGGTTGAAGCCGCGCAGGTCGAGCACGTCCGAGATTGGCGCCCGGCCGAAGTCGCTGGTCGCGATCGGCGCACGCGGGTTGATGCGGTGCAGGCGCGCCTTCAGGGCCTCGACTGCGGCGGCATCGACCAGGTCGGTCTTGGACAGCAGGATCTTGTCGGCGAAACCGACCTGGCGCTGGGCTTCCTCGTTCTGGGTCAGCTGGTCCATCGCATGGCGGGCGTCGACCACGGTCACCACGGCGTCGAGCAGGTAGTTGGCGCCCACTTCTTCGTCGACGAAGAAG
The DNA here is from genome assembly GCF_008014745.1 of Massilia arenae. Taxonomy (GTDB): domain Bacteria; phylum Pseudomonadota; class Gammaproteobacteria; order Burkholderiales; family Burkholderiaceae_D; genus Telluria; species Telluria arenae. Next base: position 44,314 of record NZ_VPFD01000013.1, on the reverse strand, counting down.
GTCTGGGCCACCGGGCCGGGGTTGGCCAGGCCGGTGGTTTCGATCACCACCCGGTCGAACTGGATCTCGCCGGCAGCGCGTTTCTGCGCCAGGCTGTTCAAGGCCACGATCAGGTCGCCGCGCACGGTGCAGCAGATGCAGCCGTTGTTCATCTCGACGATCTGCTCGCTCGAATCCTGTACCAGGATTTCGTTGTCAATATTTTCTTGACCGAATTCGTTTTCGATGACGGCGATGCGCATGCCGTGATCTTCCTGCAGGATGCGGTTGAGCAGGGTTGTCTTGCCCGCGCCGAGGAAGCCGGTCAGGATGGTGCTGGGAATCAGGTCCATTGGTACGCTACTCGTGTTGGGGGTTGGACAAAAGAACCGGGGGATTATGCCGCAATTCTTGCAAGCTCACCATCAAGCGTGTTTGGTGTTGATCGAGTTCAAACCAACTACCGGACAATGTGGCTGGAATGGCGCGCCTACGCCGGCCGTGCGATCACTTGGCCTTGGCGCGCGGATGGGCCGCGTCGTACACCTTCGACAGGTGCTGGAAATCGAGTGCAGTATAGATCTGGGTCGAGGTAATGCTGGCATGGCCGAGCAATTCCTGCACCGCGCGCAGGTCGCCCGAGGATTGCAGCAGGTGCGAGGCGAACGAGTGGCGCAGCACGTGCGGGTGCACATGCACCGGGGTGCCGGCGCGCAGTGCATGCTCCTTGAGCCGGTTCTGCACCACGCGCGGCGAGATGCGGGTGTCGCGCGCCGACAGGAACAGGGCGGCGCTGCCGTCGCGCGCGGCGGGACGCACCGCCAGCCAGGCCGCCAGCGCCTCGCGCGCCGGGCCGCCAACCGGCACCCGGCGCATCTTGTTGCCCTTGCCGGTGACCACCACTTCGCCGGCCTGCAAGTCGAGCCAGCCGAGCGAGGCCGGCTGGCCGGCGCGCGCATCCTGCCAGGCGACGTCGAGGCCGGCCAGTTCCGACACCCGCAAGCCGCTCGAATACAGCAGCTCGAACATGGCGCGGTTGCACAGCTCGAAGGGGTCGGCGTGGCCGCGCGTATTTGCATCCATCAATTGCACGGCGTCGTCGACGGCCAGCGCCTTGGGCAGGCTGCGCGGGCGTTTCGGGGCGTGCACCCCGTCGACCGGGTTGGCGGCCAGCGGAGTCTGGTTCGACAGCCAGGCATAGAAGCCGCGCCAGCCGGACAGCTTGCGCGCGATCGTGCGCGCCGACTGGCCGCCGGCATGCAGCCTGGCGGCATAGCGGCGGATGTCGACGTGGGTCAGCCGGGCCCAGTCGTCGTGGCCGGCCAGTGCGGCCAGTTCGGCGAGGTCGCGGCGGTAGGCGTCGACCGTGTGCGGCGACAGCTGACGCCCGGTAGCCAGTTCGCCCAGGTAGCGCGCGACCCAGTCCATGGCCGCTGGCTCAGGCGCGCAGCGGCGCCAGCGCGGTGGTCGAGGTGGCGGCGATGTGGACCAGGAAATCGGTCGACATCGCGGTCGTGAAGCGCGCCGGATCGGGCGAGCCCAGCACCAGCAGGCCGAAGCTCTGGCCCGGCTGGCCCAGCGGCAGCATGACGGTCGAACGGATCGATTCCGCATCGTCCAGCCAGCGCACCGCCTCGAAATCATTGTTGGGGCCGCAATACGGCGCGCGCAGGCTGTTGGCGAAGATGCGCGCGTCGTCCGACACGCCCTGGGCGAACCATTCGCCGGCATGCTCCGGCGCCACGTTCCACAGGCGCAGGGTGACTTGCGGCACGATGAAATGGGTGCGCAGGCCGTCGGCCAGGTCGCGCGCCATGGCGGCGCCGCCCTTGGACACCAGCAGTGCCTGGGTCCAGGCGTGGAAGCGGTTGGCGATGCCGGCGTTTTCTTCGGCGCGGCGCGACAGGTCGGACAGGCGCAGTTCGAGCGCGCGGAATTTATCGCGCATCACTTCCATCTGGCGCTCCTGCAGCGACACGGCGCGGCCGGTCAGGGGGCTGGAGAGTTTTACTTCGCCCAGCAGGCCGGCGTGCTCATGGAAGAATTGCGGGTGATCGATCAGGTATTGCGCGACAGCGTTGGCGTCCAGTGGTGCGATGCTCATGGGGAATTGAGTGAGGGAATGAATCGGACCATTTTACCCGACGCGGGCATGGCGCCGGAGTTTTAACGGGCGACAAAAAAAGACGCCCGCAGGCGTCTTTCCGGGGAGCGTGAAACGGTCAGAAGCGGTGACGGATACCCAATTGCAGTGCGCGGCCGTCGGCGCCCGGCGCTTCGGTGAAGCCGCCCGGGTTGCCCGAGGTGCCGGGCGAATACTGCGCCTCGTTGTCGTTCTTGATGAAGGCCAGCGCGGTGTACAGGTCAGTGCGCTTGGACAGGTAGTAGTTGTAGCCCACCGCGTACAGGTTGGCGTCGCTGTTGGATGCCGTGCGGTCGTTCTGGTGCGCGTACGAGGCCACGATGCGGCCGTTGCCGATCCGGTAGTGGGCGCCGACCTGGTAGCTGTTCGCGTCCTGCTGGGTGTTGGCCTTGATATTGGTCTGGAAAATGCCGAGCAGGGCATTCCGGGTGGCCTCCGGCACGCCTTGTGCGATCAGCGCCGGCACCACGGCCTGGTTCCAGCCGGCCAGGTAATCGGGCAGCAGCGCCGAGTTCTGGTTACGCTGGCTGTGGAAGCCCGCAAAGAATTTCCAGCTCTCGCCCAGGGCGTAGGAACCGCCGACCGTCAGGGTACGCAGGCTCGGACGGTTCTGCATGTCTTAGCCATGGTTGTAGCCGACGCCGACGTCGAAGCCATTGGCTTTATAGGTGATGGCGCCGGCGCGGAATTTCTTGTAGCGGCCGAGGTAGCCCGAATTGCGCGCGCCATACATGACCGAGCCGCCCAGGCCGTTCGGCAGGGCGATGCGGTACTGGATCGCTTCCTGCGAGCGGATGTCGGCGCCCAGCGCGGTGAAGCCGGCGGTGCCGCCTGTGATGTGGCCCCAGGTGCCGGCGGTGCCCGATTCGAAGGCGTCGGCCATATTGAACACCTCGTAGCCCGGGGTGTACATGCGGCCCAGCATCACGGCGCCGATCGGGGTGATCAGGCCGACCATCGACGTGCGGTCGAACAGGGCTTTTTCCTGGTTGACGGCCGGCGCGCCCGGCGGCTGGATCGCCGCCTGCAGACGGTCGCGGATGGCTTGTGGAATCTGGTTCATGCCGCGCAGCAGGTAGACGCCCGGATTGTCGTTCATCAGGGCCGGCTGCTGCGAACCGTTGTCGAGTTCGACACGGGCTTCGACATTGAAGATGGCCTTGTAGCCATTGCCCAAGTCTTCGCTACCCCGGATGCCGAGGCGCGAGCCGTCGGCGCCGCCGCTATAGATCTTGGTCGGACCACCTTTTTGCCACATCACGCCGGCATCGGCGATACCGTAGATCTGGACGCTGGTCTGGGCCAGGGCGGAGCATGCAAACGTAGCGCCGAGCAGGGCGGCGATCAGGCTTTTCTTCATCGTGTCTCCATATTATTTTCTTGTCGCGATGCTTGAGCTCGCTCTGCCAATATGCCATTGCCATGGCGCACTGTACAGAACGCTCGTTCGCGGATGCACCGTGGAGGATCAGGCGTTGTGAAAACACTACATGGAGCGCGATGGGGAGACGCGGCTCCCGCTTGCGCTAGAACGAATGGTTGATGCCGATGTCGTACTGGTTGACGCTGCCGGGGCTGGTCAGCAGCCCCTTCTTGCGCGAAGCATCGATGTAAAGATAGGTGCGCTTCGACAGGCTGTATTCATAGCCCAGCGACAGCTGCCTGACCTTCTCCAGGCCGTCAGTATCTTTCTGGCCATAGCCCGCCAGGAACTTGCCAGGGCCGAGTACATAGTTGGCGCCCAGCACCCACGAGCTGGTCTCGTTGTTGAAGACCCGGGTATGGTCTTCGTCCAGCCTGGTGAACGTGCCCATGAGCTTGAGTTCCGGGGTCGCCTGGACCGAGGCGCCCACCGACCAGACCTTCGATTCGATCGCATTGCGCTCATAGGCCGCCATCAGGGCGGCGGGGCCCTTGCTGTAGGTGGCCGAGACCGAGAACGGATTGGCCGAGGCCTCGGCGCCGGCCGGATATTGCGGCGCGCCAGCGCTGCCGCGGCCGATCACGGCGACGCCACCGTTGTTTTCTTCTGTCGCGATCGCGGTGTTGAGCTGGAAGCCATTGACGACCGGCGAGTTGTACCAGATGGCGTTCGACCAGCGGTTGCCCGAGGAGCCGACCGGGTCGAGCGGCTGCGAGTTGTAGCCGGCGACGCTCAGGTCGGTATAGAAGCCGCCTGCGGTCGGGATCGCGTGGAAGGGTTCGAAGTTGCCGATGGTTTCATGGAACGGGGTCAGGCCGCGGCCGATGCGCAGCATGCCGAAGTCGCCCTGCAGGCCGAGCCGGCTCTGGCCCTGGAACAGCTGGCGCTGATTGCCGCCGGGACCGATCTCGCTGCTGCCGGTATCCGGCTCGTAACGCATCTCAAGGTGGAACAGGGCTTTGAATCCATTGCCCAGGTCTTCGGTGCCCCGGATGCCGAGGGTGTTGGCGGTGCGCTTGCCGATGCTGATGTTCTCGCTACTGCGCTTGACGATGCCGGTATCGAGGTTGCCGTAGACCTGCACCGACGTCTGCGCATGGGCCGCGCCGGCGCAAGCGCCAAGCAGTGCCACGGCCAGGAGAGATTTCTTCATTGTCGGTGTGTTCCCAGGATCGCGGTGAGCGCCTGCAGAGCGTCGGGGCCGGCCGCTCGACTCACCTTGATTGTTTCAAACTTCAGGGCTGGCAGTTGGTCAATTATCAGTGGCGCGCTTGGTAGATCGCTAATAAATCCAATCGTACTGTTGTATTTTTGAAACGTATGCCATATGCATGGCACAAAGCCGGCGGTTTTGCATCCGAGAAAGGGATGGCGGCGTTTTTCCATGAAGCGAGCGCGAGCATGCTTCGATGTCGTGCAGCCACGGTGGCCGGTTTCATCCGCTTGAACCAGCTTTGCGCCCCGTCAACTCATCCCGGAATCGAATCGAATCGCCGGCGGCAGCGGCTTAGACTTTGGCCAAATTTGCATGAGCGGCGACAGCCCCCTGTCAATACCTTGTATATTGGCAAGCCCGCCAGGCCGGATTGCGCCATGGCCAGGCAGTCATGATGCCGTCGCCGCTGCGTGTTGCCGACTCACTTTTTTATGTATTCCAACGATGGCTAACCGCGAAGAACTGGCGATCATTCGCAACGCCCGCGCCGGGCAGGTGGCGGCCCAGCTCGAACTGGGCAAGCTGTATTTGTTCGGCAGCGCCGGACTCCCGCAGAGCCTGCCAACGGCGCTGCACTGGCTTGAACGCGCGGCCCGACAAGACTGTCCACCTGCCTGGCAGTTGATCGGTAACCATATCCCTCTTGAGCTTGCCCAGCATAACGCCACCGCCGTCGCCCAGTGGTACGAGCGCGCCTATGACGACGGCAGCCTGCATGCCGGACTGGTGTATGCGCAGCTGGTGCTCGATCCGGCGGCAGCGCCATCCCAGCAGCATCCGAAGGCCATGCAGGCGCTCGAGGACGCGGCGCGCGCCGGCTTCCCGCATGCGCAATGGCTGCTGTCGCAGCGCCAGGGCAGGCAGCCCGCAGCCCAGCCAGGTACGCGGCCGGCGCCGCCGAGCGGGGCGGCACGGCCGGCGCCTGCTTCCGGCGGCGCCGAGCGCCCGCAGGCCGGCCACGCGGCCCAGGAGCGGGCGCGGCGTCCGCAAGGCGCCGGCGCGGCGCAGTACGCGGCGCTCGACGAGGCATGGACGGCGCACCGTTGGGACGACTATCTCGAGCGCGGGCTGCCGCAGGCGCGCGCGCTGATCGGCGAGCGCGGCGAACAGGGAGAAATGCGTCGTTTTGCCCCCGACGAGATTGCCCTGCTGTCGCGCTGCGCGCGCCTGCTCGACCCGGCGCTCGATGGCGTCAGCGGCCTGCCGGCGAGCGACGCCGGCGCGGCGGCGCGCTGCCAGCCGGGCGAACCCGCCGTGTTCTGGGAGCTTGCGGCGGCCGAGCATGATCCCCATGCACAGCTGGCGCTGGGGCTGCGCTGCGCGCGCATGCGGGTCGATGGCAGGCGGTGCAGCAATGGCGGGACGGCCAGCGGCCCGGTCGCGGATGCGCATGTCGCACACGCGCATGTCGCAAACGCGCATGTCGCCCACGCGCAAGTGGCTAACTTCAAGAAGGCGATTCGTTGGCTGAACCTGGCCGGAGAGCAGGGCCTGGCCGAGGCCTGGTATGCGCTGTCGCGCATCTATATCAAGCCCGAGTTTTCGCAGCGTAACGTGGCCGATGCCCAGCGCTACCTGGAGCGGGCCGCCGAGATGGGGTATCGCGATGCCCAGCTCGAATGCGGCCACAACGCCTGGCGCGCGCGTCGCGAAAACGAGAACAACGACGTGCGCGCCGTCTACTGGCTGCAGCAGGCGGCGGCTCAGGGTTCGCCGGAGGCCGTCGAGCTGCTGCGCAAGATCGCGCCGCGCGCGGCGGCCGCGCCGTACACCGAGACCGGGCGGCTGCTGGCCAGCCACGCCGATGCGCTGGCCGCGCATCCGTTGCTGGCCGCGCGCATCGAGCTGGCGGCGCTGTTCGACCTGTCGCGCGCCGAGGCGCTGCTGCTGGACGTGGGCGCCGCCGACCAGGGCCATTGCCTCGTGATCGACATCCGCGCCAGCTACGGGCGCAGCAAGCGGCGCCTGGTGATGGTGGAATCGGCGCAACAACGCGAGGCGCTGGACCGCATCGTGCGCCTGTTCGAACAGGTCGATTGCGGCCCGACCGGGCCGGAAGGAAATTATCGGCAGCGCCTGTACCGGCTGCGCACCCTGCTCAATGTGGCGATCCCGGGCAACGACGCCGACGGCGGCGCCGACATCGAGCTGGCGGCCTGAAGCCGGCGCATACCCCGCAAATGAAAAGGGCGCCAGCGGCGCCCGGTCTTGCGATGGCGGCGCCCTGGAGGGCGCTTGCCGCGGCGTCAGATCTCGACTTCGCCTTCGAACACCGATACCGCCGGCCCGCTGAGGTAGACCGACTGGCCCGCTCCCGCCCAGGTGATGCTGAGTTCGCCGCCGCGGGCCGAGACGCGCACCGGCGAATCGAGCAGGCCGCGCCGGATGCCGGCCACCACCGCCGCGCAGGCGCCAGTGCCGCAGGCTAAAGTCTCGCCGGCGCCGCGTTCATGGACGCGCAGGCGGATGTGACCGCGGTCGACCACCTGCATATAGCCGGCGTTGACGCGTTTCGGGAAGCGCTCATGGTGTTCGATCAGCGGGCCGGTCTGTTCGACCAGCGCCGTGTCGACATTGTGCACCACTTGCACCGCATGCGGATTGCCCATCGAGACGACCGAGATCTGCGTGGCCTCGCCGCCGACCGGCAGCGGCCACAGCGTTTCCTCGCCTTCCGGCTTGCCGTCCAGTCCTGCGCTGTCGAACGGCACCTCGGCCGGGTCCAGGCGCGGCGCGCCCATGTCCACCGTCACGCTGCCGTCGTCTTCCAGGCGCGGGTTGATGATGCCCGACATGGTCCGCACGCGGATGCTGCGTTCCTGCGTCAAACCCTTCTCCACCACGAAGCGGACGAAGGCGCGCGAGCCGTTGCCGCACTGCTCGACTTCGCTGCCATCGTTGTTGAAGATGCGGTAGCGGAAATCCACGCCTTCCTCGTTCGGGCGCTCGACGACCAGAATTTGGTCGGCGCCGATGCCGAAGCGGCGATCGGCCAGGCGCTGCCATTGGTCAGCGCTGATGCCGTCGACGTCGATCTGCTGGTTGATGGCGTCGATCACGACGAAGTCGTTGCCCGCGCCATGCATCTTGGTGAATTTCAGTTTCATGCTCAGTTCGATCCTGTTCAATCGTACAGCGAAGGTTCACCCGGCGGACGGGTCTTGAAGCGTTTATGGGTCCAGAAATACTGCTCCGGCGCCTCGCGCACGCGTTCTTCGATGAAGGCGTTCATGCGGCGGGTCGCCTCGACCATATCGTCGCCAGGATAGTTCTCCCAAGCGGGATAGAAACGCACGCGCCAGCCCTGGTAGTTCGGCAGATAGGTCGCGATCACCGGGATCACCTTGGCGCCGGTGGTCGCGGCGATGCGTCCCAGCGCGGTCAGGGTCGCCGCCTGCACGCCGAAGAAGGGCACGAATTCGGCATCCTTTTCGCCGAAATCCATGTCCGGCAGCATGAAGTAGGGCAGGCCGTCGCGCAGCGCGCGCAGGATCGGCTTGATGCCTTCCTTGCGCGTCACCAGGCGCACCGGGCCATAGCGTTCGCGGCCATGGCGCAGCAGGCGGTCGAAAGCCTCGTTCTTTTGCGGCACGTACATGCTGCATACCGGGATCACGCGCGAGGCGACGCCGGCCACGTCCAGGCACACGAAGTGCGGGCACAGCAGGATCGTGGGGCCGTCTTCCATCGCGGCCTGCGGCACCGCCGGCTCGACCTTGATCAGGCTGCGCACCCGTTCCTCGGGCGCCCACCACAGGATCGAGCGCTCGAAGATGCTGCGCGCGTAGGCGCGGAAATGCCGTTTCGCGATGTCGCGCCGTTCGCCGTCGCTCAGTTCAGGCATGGTCAGGCGCAGATTGGTCAGCGTGATCTTGCGGCGCTTGCCCATGATCATGAACATCAGGCTGCCGATCGCTTCGCCGAAGCGACCCAGGATGGGTAGCGGCAAGAAATGCAGCAGCCACATGAAGCCAAGCAGAATCCTCATGCACCAACCTCGCTGTCCGGACCGGCCACGCCGTCCGGCTGCTTGTAGCGGTTATAGCTCCAGAAATACTGGCTCGGCGCACGCGCGATCAGCTGCTCCATGGCGCGGTTGATCGCCGCCGCCTGGTCGGTGGCGCTGCCATTCAAATCGCCGTCGAACGGCACGAAGCGTACGATGTAGCCGGCGCCGCCCGGGCGCCGTTCGGCGTACACCAGCAGGATGTCGGCCTTGCCCAGCTGGGCAAGCTTGGCCGGCAGGGTCATCGTATAGGCGTTACGGCCGAAGAAGGGCGCCCACACGCCTTCGCCTTCCTGTGGCACCTGGTCGGGCAGCAAGCCGATCGGCTGGCCGCTCTTGAGGGTCTTGGCCAGGATGCGCACGCCGGACAGGTTCGCCGGCGCCAGGTGCAGGTTGTGGCGCGCACGGGCGCCTTCGACCAGCGGCCGCAGCGCGTCCTTGCGCGGCGGGCGATACATGACCGTCAACGCCGTCTTGAGTGCGATCTGCTGCGCCGTCATTTCGAAGCAACCCAGGTGTGGCGTGAGGAACACAATGCCGCGGCCCGCGTCGAGTTTTTCCTGGACCAGCTCCCAGTTTTCCACCGTGGCATGCCTGGCAACCCGTTCCGGCTTGGCGCACCACACGAAGGCGAGCTCGATCGCGGCCTTGCCGGCTTCGGACACGGCCTGTTTCCAGTGCGCGTCATAGCCGGCCTGGGCCAGGTTGGCGCGCAGGCGGCGCTTGTACGACGGCGACAGCCAATAGACCAGCCAGCCCAGCGCACCGCCCAAGGCGTGCAGCATTGGCAAGGGGAAAACAGATAATATTCGGAAAATTACTACTAACATGTCGATTGATGGGTGTCGAGCGCGGTATGCGTTTCCACACCAAAATTCTTAGGAAGCGTAAAATACCACTTTATGCTGGATCCGCCGAGTTAACAGACAACTTGCGAAGCGGAATATAAATTTCGCTAAAGCGTCGCAGGCAATAGTTGCTGCGGCAATTCTATGAATCAGTAACTGGAGCCTACATGTCGAACGATTACCTCTTCACTTCCGAATCCGTTTCCGAAGGCCACCCGGACAAGGTCGCTGACCAGATTTCCGACGCCATCCTCGACGCCATCCTCGAGCAAGACCCGACCGCGCGCGTCGCCGCCGAAACCCTGTGCAACACCGGCCTGGTGGTGCTGGCAGGCGAGATCACCACGCACGCCAACGTCGACTACATCTCGGTGGCGCGCAACACCATCAAGCGCATCGGCTACGACAATACCGATTTCGGCATCGACTACAAAGGCTGCGCCGTCATGGTCTGCTACGACAAGCAGTCGCCAGACATCGCGCAGGGCGTGGACGAAGGCGCCGGCATCGATCTGGACCAAGGCGCGGGCGACCAGGGCCTGATGTTCGGCTATGCCTGCGACGAAACGCCAGAGCTGATGCCAGCCGCCATTTATTACGCACACCGCCTGGTCGAGCGCCAGTCGCAGCTGCGCAAGGATGGCCGCCTGCCATGGCTGCGTCCGGATGCCAAGTCGCAAGTCACCCTGCGCTACGTCGACGGCCGTCCGGTCGCGGTCGACACCGTCGTGCTGTCGACCCAGCACCACCCGGACGTCACCCATTCGCAGATCGAAGAAGCCGTCATCGAAGAGATCATCAAGCCGACCCTGCCGCGCGAGTGGCTGGATAAAACCCGCTTCCTGGTCAACCCGACCGGCCGCTTCGTCATCGGCGGTCCGCAGGGCGATTGCGGCCTGACCGGCCGCAAGATCATCGTCGACACCTACGGCGGCGCAGCCCCGCACGGCGGCGGCGCGTTCTCGGGCAAGGATCCATCCAAGGTCGACCGCTCGGCCGCCTACGCCGCGCGCTACGTCGCCAAGAACATCGTCGCCGCCGGCCTGGCGCGCCAGTGCCAGGTGCAGGTCAGCTACGCCATCGGCGTGGCGCGTCCGATCAACATCACCGTGTACACCGAAGGCACCGGCGTGATCCCGGACGACAAGATCGCGGCCCTGGTCAACGAGCACTTCGACCTGCGCCCGAAAGGCATCGTCCAGATGCTCGACCTGCTGCGCCCGATCTATTGCAAGACCGCGGCCTACGGCCACTTCGGTCGCGAAGAGCCGGAATTCAGCTGGGAGCGTACCGACAAGGCGGCTGAGCTGCGCGCTGCTGCGGGTCTGAGCTAATCTGCAGGCGCGGTCGCAGTCCGGCAAACGTTCGGGCTGCGCGGCGGACTTGGGTTCCCGCCTGCGCGGGAACGACGTGGGTTGAGGGTGTGAGATGTCGATAAACCGGCTTCGGACACGCACACAAGCACGTCGTTCCCGCGCAGGCGGGAACCCAAGTCATTTGCACGCCAGCGAGGTATCCACGCCCCTCCAGGCGTGCTAAACTACCCCATTCCGAGGAGCGTTGCGACAAAGAGGTCCCTCTTTGCCAGGCTCGGATATCCAAGCAACTGCGCTCACGTTACTTTTTTCTAAACATTGAAAGGAGGGCGTGATGAACGCCGTACTCAAAGATTCCCAAGACTATATCGTTGCCGACATCTCCCTGGCTGCCTGGGGCGAGAAGGAAATCCGCATCGCCGAAACCGAGATGCCGGGCCTGATGTCGATCCAGGAAGAATACGCTGCGACCCAGCCGCTCAAGGGCGCGCGCATCGCCGGTTCGCTGCACATGACCATCCAGACCGCGGTCCTGATCCGCACGCTGGAAGCCCTGGGCGCCACCGTGCGCTGGGCATCTTGCAATATCTATTCGACGCAAGACCACGCTGCCGCGGCCATCGCCTCGGTCGGCACGCCAGTGTTCGCCATCAAGGGCGAGACCCTGGACGAGTACTGGGAATACACCCACCGCATCTTCGAATGGCCTGGCGACAACCACGCCAACATGATCCTGGACGACGGCGGCGATGCAACCCTGCTGCTGCACCTGGGCGTGCGCGCCGAGAAAGACATCTCAGTGCTGGACAAGCCAGGCTCGGAAGAAGAAATCTGCCTGTTCAACGCGATCAAGGGCCGCCTGGCGCGCGATCCGTCGTGGTACTCGAAGCGTCTGCCTGAAATCAAGGGCGTGACCGAAGAAACCACCACCGGCGTGCACCGCCTGTACCAGATGCACCAGGAAGGCAAGCTGGCCTTCCCGGCGATCAACGTCAACGATTCCGTCACCAAGTCGAAGTTCGACAACCTGTACGGCTGCCGCGAATCGCTGGTCGATGGCATCAAGCGCGCCACCGACGTGATGGTTGCGGGCAAGATCGCCGTCATCGCCGGCTACGGCGACGTCGGCAAAGGTTCGGCCCAGGCCATGCGCGCGCTGTCGGCGCAGGTGTGGGTCACCGAAATCGATCCGATCTGCGCACTGCAGGCGGCGATGGAAGGCTACCGCGTCGTGACCATGGACTACGCTGCCGAACACGGCGACATCTTCGTCACCTGCACCGGCAACTACCACGTCATCACCGAGCAGCACATGCTCAAGATGAAGGACCAGGCGATCGTCTGCAATATCGGTCACTTCGACAACGAAATCGAAGTCGCTGCGCTCAAGAAATATGAGTGGGACAACATCAAGCCGCAAGTCGACCACGTCATCTTCCCTGATGGCCATCGCATCATCCTGCTGGCCGAAGGCCGCCTGGTGAACCTGGGTTGCGGCACCGGTCACCCGTCGTACGTGATGAGCTCGTCGTTCGCGAACCAGACCATCGCCCAGATCGAGCTGTTCATGAACACCGCGCAGTATCCGGTGGGCGTGTACACGCTGCCGAAGAAACTGGACGAGAAAGTGGCGCGCCTGCAGCTCAAGAAGCTCAACGCCCAGCTGACCACGCTGACCGAAGAGCAGGCAAGCTACATCTCGGTGAGCCAGGAAGGCCCATACAAGCCGGAACACTACCGTTATTGATCGGTAGCGGTTTGTAGTCATGTGAAACGTCCTTCGGGACGTTTCGCTTATCTAAACACCGTGCGCCGCATTCATCGTAAGGCGGCGCACGCGCACCACGAAAGTCTGTACCGATGCGCTTGCTGATTACCTGGCTGATCAATGCCGCGGCCCTGATGGCCCTGCCTTACCTGATGCACTCCGTCGAAGTTTCCAGCATTGGCACCGCCCTGATCGCGGCGCTGGTGCTCGGGCTGGTCAATACCCTGATCCGTCCGGTGCTGGTGATCCTGACCCTGCCGGTCACCCTGGTCTCGATGGGCCTGTTTATCCTGGTCATCAATGCCTTGCTGTTCTGGCTGGTGTCGAATGTGGTCGGCGGGTTCGAGGTGGCGGGTTTCTGGTCGGCCTTCCTGGCAGCCATCCTGTACAGCATTATTTCGTGGGCGCTTTCAACCTTGCTTCTTTCCGACAAAGATGGAAACTCCTGATTTCAGTATCGAGTTCTTCCCGCCCAAGACGCCGGAAGGCGCCGAAAAGCTGCGCATTGCGCGCGCCAAGCTGGCCGACCTCAATCCGAAGTATTTTTCGGTGACCTTCGGCGCCGGCGGCAGCACCCAGCAGGGCACGCTGGCGACGGTGCGCGAGATCCAGGCCGCCGGCCACGAGGCCGCGCCCCACCTGTCGTGCATCGGCGCCACGCGCGAGTCGATCCGTGACGTCCTCAAGCAATACCAAGACAGCGGCATCAAGCGGGTAGTGGCCCTGCGCGGCGACCTGCCGAGCGGCTATGGCGGCGCGGGCGAGTTGCGCTATGCCAGCGAGCTGGTGGAATTCATTCGCCAGGAAACCGGCGACTGGTTCCACATCGAGGTCGCGGCCTATCCCGAGATGCACCCGCAGGCGCGTTCGCCGCAAGACGACCTGCAAGCCTTCGCGCGTAAGGTGGGGGCCGGGGCGAATGCCGCCATCACCCAGTATTTCTACAATGCCGATGCGTACTTCCAGTTCGTCGACAATGTGCGCAAGCTGGGTGTCGACGTGCCGGTCGTGGCCGGCATCATGCCGATCACGAACTATATGCAGCTGATGCGTTTCTCGGATATGTGCGGCGCCGAGATTCCGCGCTGGGTGCGCCTCAAGCTGGCCAGCTTCGGCGACGACAGCGCCTCGATCAAGGCCTTCGGGCTGGACGTCGTGACGGGGCTGTGCGAACGCCTGCTGGAAGGCGGCGCGCCGGGCCTGCATTTCTATAGCATGAACCAGGCGGCGCCGACCACGGCGATCTGGCAGCGCCTGCGGGCCTGATCCAATAACGGCCGGGTCCAGTCCCGGCCGTTATTCCTCGGTAATCACACTATCGAGGGGTATGTCATGTGCGTCGCCATCGAACGCCACCAATTGGCACGCATACGCGATCCCCACCGTTGCCGGTCTCGGCTCTGGCGCCAGGGTCCGGTCATAAAACCCACCCCCATACCCCACCCGATATCCCTGGGCATTGAACCCAAGGCAGGGCACCAATAAAGCCGGCGGTCGCGCCACCATCCGCAGCTCGCTCGGCACCGCCACGCCCAGCCGGTCGTTCACCGTCGGCTCACCGGGTATCCACTCGGCAAATCCCAACGGCGCATCGCGCTCGACCACCACGGGCAATGCCAGCCGTACGCCTGCCTGAGCCAATTCCGCGTAGGCTGGACGCAAGTCCGGTTCGCCGGCCAGCGGCCAGTACACGCCCAGCGCTTCATGAGGATGCGCCCGGCACCAGGCAATCACCCGTGCGCCGATGCGGTCATCCCAGGCATGCTTGGTGGCCGGATCGATCGCGCGCCGCAGCGCCTTGAGTGTGTTGCGCAATAGCGCCTTGTCCTGTTGCTGGGCAAGTTTGCTCACTGCCGTGTCTGGCAGTGCCCCGTAGGCGCGTGGTATTCTTGGGTCGCCGGTCATGGTTTCAATGCAGCGTAATGTGAGAGTTGTGGATGTATCAATCGAAATTGTCAGCCGGCTTGTGGCCGGCCGCTATTGCCCTTGTTCTGTCCTGCGCATTGCCTGCAGGTGTCATGGCCCAGGAAGACCCCGATGCACCCGCGCCCGACGTGGCGCTGCCGCCAATACCGGCCGGTGCGCCATCCGTTCCGGGCGCCGGCACGGTGGGGGTTCCCGCTGCCGGCGGGCCGACCCTGGTGGCCGACAGCCGCGCCGATGACGACAACTTCCTGCTGCTGCGCGAAGCGGCGCGCCAGAACGACGGCGCGCGCGTCAATGCGATCGCCTCGCGCCTGCCGTCGAATTACTCGCTGGCATCCTATGTCGACTATTATCGTCTGAAACCTCGCCTGCGCGATGCCATCCAGGATGAGGTGGTGCAGGTGCTGCGCCGTCACGACGGCACGGCCGTGGCCGAGCAGCTGCGCGCCGAATGGCTGATGGAACTGGGCAAGCGGCGCGAATGGAATACCTTCGAGCGCGAAGCCGGTACGCTGGCCCAGTCCGGCAGCCTGCAGGTGCGCTGCTACGCCTTGCTGGCGCGCGCCGAACGCGGCGAACGGGTGGCCGACGAAGCGCGCGCACTGCTGAAAACCCCGGCCGGTTATGGCGACGCCTGCAGCGGCCTGATCGCGCAACTGGCGGGCAATGGCCAGTTCACCCAGGCCGACCTGCTGTGGCAGCTGCGCATTGCCGGACTGGACAATACCACCGGGCCCGCGCGGCGCGTCGCCGTGCTGCTGGGCCTGCCCGAAACGCGCGCCGCCCAGGCGGTCGACCTGCCGGCGGTGGCGCTGGCGCGCGGCATCGGCAAGACCCGCGCCGAACGCGAACTGTACCTGGTGGCGGTCGGCCGCATGGCGCGCACCACGCTCAGGATCGCCGTCGCGAGCCTGGAAAAGAACGGGCCGCAACTGTCCAGCGAAGAGCGCGCCATCGGCTGGGCCAGCGTGGCGCTGGCGGCCTCGATCGCGCTGGCGACCGAGGCGCACGGCTACTGGGACCGCGCCAAGGGCGCCACGCTCACCGAATTCCAGATGCAGTGGAAGACCCGCATGGCGCTGCGCCGCGGCGACTGGAAAGAAGTGCGCGCCACCATCGAGGCGATGCCGCCGAACCTGCGCGCCGATTCGACCTGGATCTACTGGCTGGGCCGCGCGATGCAGGCCGAGGGCCGCACGCAAGAGGCGCGCGCGCTGTGGCAGGGCATCGCCGCCCAGACCACCTTTTATACCCAGCTGGCGTATGAAGAACTGGGCAACCAGATCGTCGCGCCGCCGCCGGTCGCGCCGATCACGGCGCCGGAACTGTCGCAGGCGACCAATAATCCGAGCCTGCAGCGGGCCCTGAAGTTCTACCGTTTGAGCCTGCGCGCGGAAGGCAACCGCGAATGGAACTGGGGCTTGCGCGGGCTGTCTGAACGTCAGCTGCTGGCCGCCGCCGAGCTGGCGCGCCGCAACGAGCACCTCGACCGCATGGTCGAGACCTCGCTGCGCACGCGCACCGAGCTAAGCTACGACCAGCGCTTCCCGGCGCCCCATCTCGAGGTCCTCAAGCCCACCGCCCAGGGCCTGAGTCTCGATAAAGCCTGGGTGTATGGCCTCATCCGGCAAGAGTCGCGCTTCATCCGCGACGCCCGTTCCGGCGTCGGCGCCTCGGGCCTGATGCAGGTGATGCCCGCCACCGGCAAATGGGTGGCGGCCAAGATTGGCCTGGATAACTTTGTGCACACCATGCTCAACGACCTGCATACGAATATCACGCTCGGCGCCAATTACATGAATATGGTGCTCGAGAACTTCGAAGGCTCGCAAGTGCTGGCCACGGCCGCCTACAACGCCGGCCCGGGACGCTCGCGCACCTGGCGCGGCCGGCTCGACGCGCCGATGGAAGGCGCGATCTTCGTCGAGAGCATTCCCTTCACCGAGACGCGCGGCTATGTGCGCAACGTCATGGCCAATGCCACCAACTATGCCTCGATCTTCGAGGGCAAGCCGCAATCGCTGAAGGCGCGCCTGGGCACGGTCAGCCCACGCCCTGGCAGCGGTTCGGTCCTGGACTGAACGGAGGGTATCAGCATGAGCGCGCGGCCACTGAACGTGGTGCTGATCGGCGGCACCGGCTTCATCGGCCAGCACCTGGCCGCGCGGCTGTCCGACGACGGCGTGGGCGTGCTGGTCCTGGCGCGCCACTACGAAGGCGCGAAGCAATTGACCATGCTGCCGGGTGTCGACGTCGAGGTGGCGAATATCCACGACGATGCCGTGTTGCGCAAGCTGCTGGCCGGGCGCGACGCCGTGATCAACCTGGTCGGCGTGCTGCATGGCGGCCACGGCCAGCCCTATGGCGAGGGCTTCCGCCACCTGCACGTGGAGCTGCCGCGCCGCATCGCCGCCGCCTGCGCCGACGTCGGCGTGCCGCGCTACCTGCACATGAGCGCGCTCGGGGCAAGCGCTTCCAGTCCCTCGATGTACGGCCGTTCCAAGGCCGACGGCGAACTGGCCGCGCGCAGCCAGCCGGCGGTCGCCGCCACGGTCTTGCGTCCCTCGGTGGTGTTCGGTCCCGGTGACCATTTTTTGACCATGTTCGCGCGCCTGCAGCGCCACCTGCCGCTGGTGCCGCTCGCGGCCAGCCGCGCGCGCTTCCAGCCGGTGTACGTGGGCGACGTCGCTGCCGCCTTTTCCATCGCCCTGGTCCGGCCAGACCTGCGCGACGCCACGATCGAGCTGGGCGGCCCGACGGTGTACACCCTGGGCGAGCTGGTGCACCTGGCCGGCCGCTTCGGCGGCCGCGAGCGCCCGGTGCTGGGTTTACCCGACTGGGCGGCACGCCTGCAGGCGCGGCTGTTCGAACTGCTGCCGGGCGATCCCCTCGTCAGCCGCGACAACCTCGATTCGATGCTGGTCGATAATGTCGTGGCCGCCGACTCCCATGCCTTGACAGCCGAGTCGCTGGGGATCAAGCTCACGTCGATCGAGTCGGCCGCGCCGCACTACCTCAACCGGCATGACCGCCTTGACGCCTACCGCACCCACGCCGGACGCTGACAAACCTACGACCAAATATGCAGACCATCGAACGCGACCCCATCCTTGCACGCACGCTCGACGCGACCCGCAACCCCGGATTGACCCTGATCATCGGCAACAAGAACGTGTCTTCATGGTCGATGCGGCCCTGGGTCGCGGCGGTCGCCTTCGGCATCCCGTTCACCGAAGTAAAAGTCCTGCTCGACCAGCCCGACACCGCCAACCAGATCGCGCGCTATTCGCACGCGGGCAGGGTGCCGGTCCTGATGTCGGGCGACATGACAGTCTGGGACAGCCTGGCCATCATCGAATACCTGGCCGAGCAGTTCCCCGATAAACATATGTGGCCGCAGGACGTGGCCGCGCGCGCGCTGGCACGTTCGATCGTGGCCGAGATGCATTCCGGCTTCGGTGAGCTGCGCACCCATATGTCGATGAATATCCAGGCGCGCCTGCCCGGCCGCGGCCGCACGCCCGGCGCCCAGGCCGACATCGGTCGCATCTGCGAGATCTGGGAAGACTGCCTGTCGCGCTTCGGCCACCACCAATACCTGTTCGGCGAGTTCTCGATCGCCGACGCCTTCTATGCGCCGGTGGTGTGTCGCTTCAAGACCTATGGCGTGGCGCTGGCTCCGGCATTGCAGGCCTATTGCGACCGCGTGCTGGCCCACCCGGCGGTGGCGCGCTGGGTCAAGGATGCCATGGCCGAGACCGATCCGACCCCGCTGCACGACGCCGATTTGCCGGGCGAATGACGATGCGCAGTTATGTCGTCGGGGGCGCCGTGCGCGACGCCTTGCTGGGCCTGCCCGTCAAAGACCATGACCACGTGGTGGTCGGCGCCACCCCCGAGCAGATGATCAAAGCGGGCTTTCGCGCCGTTGGCAAGGATTTCCCGGTCTTCCTGCATCCGCACACGCACGAGGAATACGCGCTGGCGCGCACCGAGCGCAAGACCGCGCCGGGCTACCACGGCTTCGTGTTCCACGCCGCCCCCGACGTCACCCTGGAGCAAGACCTGGTACGGCGCGACCTGACCATCAACGCCATGGCGCAGGCCGAGGACGGCAGCATCGTCGATCCGCACAATGGCAGGCAAGACCTGCAGGCGCGCCTGTTCCGCCACGTGTCCGACGCCTTCGCCGAAGACCCGGTGCGGATCCTGCGCATCGCCCGCTTCGCCGCGCGCCTGCCCGACTTTACGGTGGCCGACGACACCAATGCCTTGATGCGCCGCATGGTCGATGAGGGCGAAGTCGACGCCCTGGTGCCCGAGCGCGTCTGGCAGGAACTGGCGCGCGGCCTGATGGAGCGTCGGCCGTCGCGCATGCTCGAGGTATTGCGCGACTGCGGCGCGCTGGCGCGCATCCTGCCCGAACTGGACGCGCTGTGGAGCGAACCCCTGCTGCGCACGATCGACCACGCCGCCGCGCTGGGTCATCCGCTGGAAGTCCGCTTTGCCGTGCTGATGCGCGTGCTGGCAGCCGTCGAGCCGATCCAGGCCGTCTGCAAGCGCCTCAAGGTGCCCAACGAGTGCCGCGACCTGGCCGTCATGACGGCGCGCGAGCAGGACGAGATCGGCCGCGCCCTGGCGTTGCCCGCCGAGGCCATCGTCACGCTGTTCGAACGCAGCGACGCCTTTCGCAAACCGGAGCGCTTCGCCCAGATGCTGCTGGCAGCCGCCTGCGCGGCTGAAGATATGCGCCAGGGGCCGTACCTGGCGCGCGCGCTGGACGCGGCGCGCGCCGTCAATGCGGGTGAGGTTGCGGCGCGCCACGCCGAGCGCAAGGCCGAGATTCCAGGGGCCGTTCATGCCGCGCGGGTCGAGGCTGTTCAGCGAGTGTTGCATCAAGCCAACTAAATCACCTGTATTGACAGGTTTCTGTTACATGTAGTTACATGGTGCGTGCAGTGCGGCCGGTCGTTTTGCTATCCTTCAATAACTGTAAATTGTTGCGTTGGAGAAAAACGATGTTCACCTTGCTGGCACGGCGTGTTGCAAGCTGGTGCCGGCGCCGTCGCGTGCTGCTGGCAAGCCTGGCGGTCATCTTCATGAGCGCGGTGCTGGTGTTTCTCTATGTCCGCACCGATGCAGTGGACCCGGAAATCCGCAACAGCGTCATGCTCAACCTGCGCGAGCTCGAAAAGCTCGATGCCGAATGGGACGCCAACATCCTGCGCGCCCATACCGGGCGCGTCTCCACGCCGCTCGACCTCAGCTCGCAACTGCCGCGCATGCACGACCTGATGGCGCGCCTGGGCGACACCCTGCCGCTGACCGGCGACAGCGCCGCCCAGGCCGCCTATGCCCAGCTGCGCGAGGCGCTACAGGGCAAGGAGCAACTGGTCGCCCAGTTCGCCAAACACAATCCACCGCTGCGCGCGGCGCTGCTGCACATGCCGCCGGCCGTGGCCGACCTCAAGACCGAGATTTCGGGCATCGAAGGCGCGCTGGCGCCAGGCCGCATCGTGGTGCGGCTCGACACTACCCTGAACGCACTGCTGACCGAGACCCTACGCTACAACATCGCGCCGAGCCCGGCGCTGGCGGCGCGCATCGACGAAATCCTGGGCGACGTGGCGGCCCAGCAGATCGCGTTCTCGCCAGCCGTGAACGACAAGATGGATGCCGTGATCGCCAGCTGCCGCGTGATCCTGGAAAAACGTCCGCTGGAAAACCTGCTTGAGGCGCAGATCGCCGCCGCCGGCAGCGACACCGCGCTGGACCGCCTGGAGCGCGAGTTCGACCGTTCCTTCGACGCTGTGCTGGCCGAGCGCCAGCGTTTTCGCGGCTACCTGTTCGCCTACAGCGCCGTGCTGATGGTGCTGCTGGTATATGCCGGCGCGCGGCTACGCCGCAGCTACCGCATCATCGGCGTCGTCAACCGCCGCCTGCAGTCGGCCAACGAGACGCTGGAACAGCGCGTGGCCGAGCGCACCGCCGAGCTCGAAGCGCAATCGCGCCAGCTCGAGCGCCTGGCCCAGCACGACAGCCTGACCGGCCTGATCAACTATCGCCAGCTGACCCGCCTGCTGGAGCGGGCGCTGGCGCGCGCCGACCGCCGCGACAGCGTGGTGGTGCTGATGTTCATCGACCTGGACGGTTTCAAGGCGGTCAACGATACCTGGGGCCACGCCGCAGGTGACCTGGTGCTGCAGATGGTCGCGCGCCGGGTGCAGGCGAGGCTGCGCGCCGAGGATGCGCTGGCGCGCCTGGGCGGCGACGAATTCGTGATCCTGCTCGAGGATGTGGCCTCGGAGGCCGGCGCGCTGCGCGTGGCGCGCCTGGCGCTGCAGGAAATCGAATCGATCACCGAGGCCGACGGCCACGCGGTGACGATCTCGGCCAGCATCGGCATCGCCAGCGCGCGCGGCCAGGCAGGCGCCGCGCGCGGGCAAGAGGCGTTGCTGGCGGACGCCGACAAGGCCATGTACGCGGCCAAGCAGGCCGGGAAGGGGCGCTTCGTGGTCAGCCAGGAGTCGCAATGGCTGGGTCATGACCATCCAACGGGACTGGCGCAGGACGGCGTCACGCACGACAATACGGACCGCGCCGCCAATGCCGACCCGATCGGCTAGAATCAGGATGTTGCAGTACGTGAAGGTATCGAAATGCTGGACAATCCGTTACGCCGCTGGATCCAGGGCCTGAGAGGCAAGAAGGGCCAGCCGCCGGTGCTGGTCAAGGAGCTGGGCGAGCGCGACCGCCGTCGCGTGCTGCGCCACTTGCTGGCGCTGGACAGCGATGACCGCCTGCTGCGCTTCGGCAGCATGATCCCGGACGAACAGATCACGGCCTACGTCGGGAAGATCGACTTCTCGCGCGATATCGTGTTCGGCGTGGTCAACAATGTCTTCCAGCTGGTCGGGATGGGCCACCTGGCCTTCGCCTCGGCCGAGGGGCGCAAGTCGACGACCAAGCAGCAGGTGGCCGAGTTCGGTGTCTCGGTGTCGAAGTCGGCGCGCGGCCAGGGCGTGGGCACGCGCCTGTTCCAGCGCGCGGCGACCCACTGCCGCAACTCCGACGTCGACACCCTCTACATGCAATGCCTGACCTCGAACCAGACCATGATGCACATCGCCAAGAAGGCCGGTATGCGTATCAAGCGCGAGTACGGCGAGGCCGACGCCCACCTCGAACTGCCGCCGCCCAGCCCGGGCAGCGTGATGGCCGAGGCGCTGGAAGAGCAGTTCGCGGCGATCGATTACACGGTCAAGGCCAATACTCGCGCGGCGATGAAGTTTTTCACGCTTAAGAAATAGTAAGGGCAACTTGGATCCCCGCCTGCGCGGGGAGTCATTTCTGCCAGTGGCAGAAATGACGATCACACCAGCGGCATCGCCGTCGTTTCCTTGATCCGCTGCAGCGCAAAGCTCGACTTCACGTCCAGCACCGCCGGATGCTTGAGCAGGGTGCCCATCATGAAGCGCGAGAAATGGTCCATGTCTTCGACGTGCACGCGCAGCAGGAAATCCATGTCGCCGGTCATCGCATAGCAGGCCACGACCTCGGGCCAGCTTCCTACCGACACCGCGAAATCGTTGCGCGGCGACGTCGCCGGCAAGCCCGGCTGGCGGGTGGCGCTGGCCACCTCGCTGTGCTTTTCCAGCCGCACATTCACATATGCCAATAGCCCAAGCCCGATCTTGTCCGGGTCGAGCAGCGCCACGTACTGGCGGATAACGCCCGCTTCTTCCAGGCGTTTGATGCGGCGCAGACAGGGCGAGGGCGAGAGGCTTACCCTTTCGGCCACGTCCTGGTTCGACAGCCGGCCGTCGCTCTGCAAGATCTCCAGAATCTTGCGGTCTGTTTTATCCAGCTCAATCTTTGACATACCCACCCCAATCAGACTTTTGTATGGCAATTTTATTGCGCAATTCAAGAAGACGGGGGAATTGTTTGGAATTTAATGCTTGGGGGGCAGGACTATACTGGCTCACATACGGTCAGCGAGATGCAGGAAATGCGCCGCGACGTATCCGCCATGAGAATCTTGGAGACACCATGAACGCACCCACGGACCGCGCCCACCTGGCGCCGCTGGAGCCATCCCCGCTCGCGCCTTCGCAGCCCGCGCAGCCCGATCAGCCGCAACACGACATCACGCTCGACGACAAATGGACGCTCGAGCGCGGCCGCGCCTTCATGACCGGCACCCAGGCCCTGATCCGCCTGCCGATGCTGCAGCGCGAGCGCGACCTGAAGGCCGGCTTGAACACCGCAGGCTACATCACCGGCTACCGCGGTTCGCCCGTCACCGCCGTCGACCAGACCGCGATGAAGGCGAAGAAACACCTCGACGCCCACCACGTCAAGTTCCATCCCGGGATGAACGAAGACCTGGCGGCCACGGCCGTCTGGGGCACCCAGCAGACCAATCTCTACAAGGACGCGAAGTACGACGGCGTGTTCTCCATGTGGTACGGCAAGGGCCCGGGCGTCGACCGCTGCGGCGACGTGTTCAAGCACGGCAACAACGCCGGCTCCTCGCAGCATGGCGGCGTGCTGGTGCTGGCCGGCGACGACCATGCGGCCAAGTCGTCCTCCACCGCGCACCAGTCCGACCACATCCTGACCCACTGCGGCATCCCGGTGCTGTACCCGTCCTCGGTCCAGGAATACCTCGACTTCGGCCTGCACGCCTGGGCCATGAGCCGCTATACCGGCCTGTGGGTGTCGATGAAGTGCGTGACCGACATCATCGAATCGGGCGCCGTGGTCGACCTCGACCCGGACCGGGTGCAGATCGTTACCCCGACCGACTTCCAGCTGCCGCCGGATGGCCTGAACATCCGCTGGCCGGACGCCGTGCTGGACCAGGAAGTGCGGATGAGCAACCACAAATGGTATGCCGCGCTGGCCTATGCCCGCGCGAACAAGCTCAACCGTATCATCTGGGACAGCCCGCAGCCGAAGATCGGCATCATCACCGCCGGCAAGAGCTACCTCGACACGCGCCAGGCGCTGGCCGACCTCGGCATCGACGAGCAGGCGGCGCGCGACATCGGCCTGCGCCTGTACAAGGTCGGCATGACCTGGCCGCTCGAGGCCGAAGGCGTGCACGAATTCGCGCGCGGCCTCGAAGAGATCCTGGTGGTCGAAGAAAAGCGCCAGGTGATGGAATACGCGCTCAAGGAAGAGCTGTACAACCTGCCGGACGGCGAGCGTCCGCGCGTGGTCGGCAAGTTCGACGATACCGGCGAATGGAGCAACAAGAACCGCATGGGCCACGGCGACTGGCTGCTGCCGGCGACGTACGAGCTCAATCCGGCGCAGATCGCGCGCGCCATCGCCTCGCGCATCTCGCACTACTGCGCCGGCCATCCGGTGGCCGAGCGGGTCAAGGAACGCATCGCCTTCCTGGAAGCGAAGGAGTTGGTGCTCAAGAGCATTCCGGCGAAACCGAATCCGCAGACCGACCGCATTCCCTACTTCTGCTCGGGCTGCCCGCACAATAGCTCGACCAAGGTGCCGGAAGGCTCGCGCGCCATGGCCGGCATCGGCTGCCATTACATGGTGCTGTGGATGGACCGCGAAACGTCGACCTTCACCCATATGGGCGCGGAAGGCACGACCTGGATCGGCCAGTCGCCGTTCACCGACGAGAAACACGTGTTCGTGAACCTGGGCGACGGGACGTACTTCCACTCGGGGATCCTGGCGATCCGCGCCGCGGTGGCGGCCAAGGTCAACATCACCTACAAGATTCTCTACAACGACGCGGTCGCGATGACGGGCGGCCAGAACGTCGACGGCCCGCTCGACCCGGGCATGATCAGTCGCCAGATCGCGGCCGAAGGCGTCACGCCGATCATCGTCGTCACCGACGAACCCGATAAATACCCGAGCGACTACGCCTGGGCGCCGGGCACCACGGTGCGCCACCGCTCCGAGCTGATGGACGTGCAGCGCGAGCTGCGCGAGATGCCGGGCGTGTCGGCCGTGATCTACGACCAGACCTGCGCGTCCGAGAAGCGCCGCCGTCGCAAGAAGGGCGAGTTCCCCGACCCGGCCAAGCGCGTCGTGATCAACGAGGCCGTGTGCGAAGGCTGCGGCGACTGCTCGGTGCAGTCGAACTGCCTGTCGGTCGAGCCGCTGGAAACCGAACTGGGCCGCAAGCGCCAGATCAACCAGTCCTCGTGCAACAAGGATTACTCGTGCGTGTCGGGCTTCTGCCCGAGCTTCGTCACCGTCGAAGGCGGAGGGCTTAAGAAGCCGAAGAAAACGACGACGTCCGAAGCGGCGCCGCCTGTCTTGCCGATGCCGGCCATTCCGTCGGTCGAGACGCCGTATGGCATCCTGGTCGCCGGCGTCGGCGGCACCGGCGTCGTCACCGTGGGCCAGATCCTGGCCGTGGCGGCCCACGTCGAAGGCAAGGGCGCGATCGTGCTCGACCAGAGCGGCCTGGCCCAGAAGGGCGGTCCGGTGATGTCGCACGTGCGCCTGGCCGAACGTCAGGCAGATTTGCACTCGACCCGCGTCGGCACCGGCAGCGCCGACCTGGTGATCGGCTGCGACCAGATCGTCACCGCCAGCCGCGATGCGCTGAGCCGCATGGGCGAGGGCCGTACCTGGGCCGCGGTCAACGCCAGCGGCGCCACCACTGCGGCCTTCGTCAAGAACCCCGACTGGCAATTCCCGGCCGAAGGTTCGCGCGGCGCCATCCAGCAGGCTTGCGGCAAGGACAACGTCGACTTCATCGACGCCGGCCAGATCGCCACCGCCCTGATGGGCGACACCATCGCCACCAATATGTTCATGCTCGGCTACGCCTTCCAGAAGGGCCACGTGCCGCTAATGGAAAGCTCGCTGCTCAAGGCGATCGAACTCAATGGCGTGTCGGTCGCCTTCAACAAAGCCGCCTTCAACTGGGGCCGCAGCGCCGCGCACGACCTGGCCGCGGTCAGCCGTGCCGCCCTGCCATCGAAGGTGGTTGAGTTCAAGCGCATCCAGACCCTGGACGACCTCGTCAGCCGCCGCATCGAACTGCTCACCGCTTACCAGGACGCGGCCTATGCCGGCCAGTACAAGGCCTTCGTCGACCAGGTGCGCGCGCAGGAAGAGCAGCTCGGCAAGGGCACGCGCCTGACCGAAGCCGTGGCGCGCTACTTTTATAAGCTGATGGCCTACAAGGACGAGTACGAGGTCGCGCGCCTGCATACCGATCCGGCCTTCCGCGAGAAGATCGGCGCCATGTTCGAAGGCGACACCAAACTGAAGTTCCACCTGGCGCCGCCCCTGATGGCCAAGCACGACAAGGAAGGCCGCGCCATCAAGCGCGAGTACGGCCCGTGGATGATGAGCGCCTTCGGCGTGCTGGCGAAGTTCAAGGGCTTGCGCGGCACCGCCTTCGACGTGTTCGGCTACACGGCCGAGCGCAAGATGGAGCGCGCCCTGATCGGGCAATACCGCGAAACGGTGACCGCCTTGCTGCCGAAGCTGACGGTGGACAAGCTGGCGCAGGCGGTGGCGATCGCCAGCATTCCGGAAGACATCCGCGGCTATGGTCACGTGAAGGAGCGTCACCTGAAGGCGGCCAGGGAGAAAGAGGCGGCACTGGTGGCGGCCTTCCATGCGCCGGATGTGACGCCACGGGCGGCTTGATCCGTGGACGCGTGGACGGGGAAACCGTCCACGCGTTTTAAGCGGCGTCAACGATTGTTCCCTTGATATCGTTCGTTGTGCCCTGGCCTCAACCGTTACAGTTGGTTGTATTCGGCCCGGATATCGGCGTCTATAATCGGACGCATGAGCACGCCATCTACCTTCCGCAATACCTCTCCTCTGCGTTTGATTTCCAGCACGCTCGCCGCGCTGCTCGTCCTCGCCGGTTGCGGCGGTGGCGGCGGTTCGCCGAGCGTCGGTGCGCCTCCGCCGGTAGCGCAAGAGCCGGCGCCGACGCCGACGCCGACACCGACGCCGGTCCCGCCGCCACCGGTCGCCACCCCGCCGACGCCGGAAGACCTGAATCCGAACCTGCTGGGCGACGCCTACGGCAGCTACTGGAACAAATGCGCCGTCCCGCGCACGGGCCTGGATGCGAGCGGCAAGCCGTATCCGGACGTGCAGGGCACCCTGCTCGACGAACTGAAATTCCTGCGCGCCTGGGCCAACCAGTACTACCTCTGGTACAACGAAATCCCGAACACCTACAAGATGGCCGACTTCACGAGCGCGCTCGACTACTTCGACGTGCTCAAGACGCCGGCATTGACCGCCACCGGCAAGCCGAAGGACCGCTATCACTTCACCTATGCGACCGCCGAGTGGGATGCGATGCAGACCCAGGGCATCGACCTGGGCTATGGCGTCACCTGGAGCCGCAACGCCGACGGCCTGGCGCCGCGCACCTGGCTGATCACGGCGGTCGAGCCGGATTCGCCCGCCGCCGCGGCCGGCCTGCTGCGCGGCGACATGCTGCTCAAGGTCGATGGCGTCGACTTCGTCAATGCCGAGGACGAAGCCTCGGTCGACCGGATCAATGCCGGCCTGTTCCCCGCCGCGGCCGGCGAGACCCACCGCTTCACCCTGCAGCGCGCCGGCGTGGCCTTCGACGCGACCCTGGCCGGGGCCGAGGTGGTGCTGGCGCCGGTGAAGAACGTCAAGGTGATCGAGACCGCCAGCGGCAAGGTCGGCTACCTGACCTTCGACAGCTTCAACGCCGTGTCCGAGAAACAGCTGTACGACGCCTTCGTCACCTTCCAGCGGGCCGGCATCAACGACCTGGTGCTGGACGTGCGCTACAACGGCGGCGGACTGCTGTACGTCGCCAGCCAGCTGGCCTATATGATCGCCGGCCCGGCGGCAACCAGCGGCAAGGTGTTCGAGCGCTCCAGCTACAACGACAAGACGCCCGCCTACCAGCCGATCATGTTCCGTTCCAGCGCCTGGGGCTTCGCCTCCAGCAATCCGCTGCGCTCCGGCACGCCGCTGCCCAGCCTGGGCCTGAAACGGGTAACCGTGCTCAGCACGCCGGGCACCTGCTCGGCCAGCGAATCGGTGATCAACGGCCTGCGCGGCGCCGACATCGAAGTGATCCAGATCGGCGGCACCACCTGCGGCAAGCCTTACGGATTCACGCCAGTGCCGAACTGCGGCACGACGTATTTCTCGATCGAGTTCCAGGGCGTGAACAACAAGGGCTTCGGCGACTTCACCGACGGCTTCACGCCTACCTGCCAGGCGAGCGACGACCTGTCGCGGCCGGTGGGCGACCAGAACGAAGGCTTGCTGGCTACCGCCCTGGCTTATCGCGCGAACGGCGCTTGTCCTGCGTCGACCACGGCGCGAGCACGCGTCGTGCCGATGCGGATCGTGCGGCCGGAGGTCAAGGAGATCTCGATCCATACCACGCCGGGCGCGCCGCCGCGCTGAGCGGCATGGCTGTATTGACGGGCGGGCAGCGTCGTATGCTGTCCGCCCGTCGTGTTTCCAAGCTTGAACTGTTGCGCTAAGAACACGTCTATAATCGTCGGCTTCCTTACCTAGTCCCTGCCGGAGCTTGTCGATGATCCGTTCTGCGTTACTGCTGGCCCTGTTGTCGGCCATTCCCCTCAGCCAATCCGTCCACGCCGCACCCGACCTGAGCACCGTGTCGGAACGCTCGGGCTTCACCGCCACCGGCCGCTACGACGAGACGATCGCGCTGTGCGCCGCGTTCCAGCAGGCGTATCCGAAGCAGGTGCAGTGCATCGATTTCGGCATCACGCCAGAAGGCCGTCCGATGAAGGCGCTGGTCGTGAACGGCAAGGGCGTGTTCACGCCGCAGGCAGCAAAGCAGGCGGGCCTTCCCGTGACCCTGATGCAGGGCGGCATCCATGCCGGCGAGATCGACGGCAAGGATGCCGGCTTCATGGCGCTGCGCGAAGCGCTCGAAGGCCGCGCGGCCAAGGGCGCGCTCGACAAGCAAGTGTTCATCTTCGTCCCGGTGTTCAACGTCGACGGCCACGAGCGCTTCGGCAAGTGGAACCGCCCGAACCAGCGCGGCCCGGTCGAGATGGGCTGGCGCACCACCGCCCAGAACTACAACCTGAACCGCGATTACCTGAAGGCCGACGCGCCCGAGATGCAGGCCATGCTGGCGCTGGTGAACGCCTGGGATCCGCTGGTCTATGTCGACCTGCACGCGACCAACGGCGCCAAGTTCCAGCACGATATCTCGATCCAGGTCGAGCCGGTGTATTCGGGCGACCCGGAATTCCGCAAGGCCGGTCTGGCGCTGCGCACCAACGTGATCAAGGACATCGCCAAGGAAGGCTCGACGCCGCAGTCGTATTACATGTCGTTCGTGAAGCATGACGATCCGATGTCGGGCTTCATGGACAGCGTGTCCGATCCGCGCTTCTCGACCGGCTACTTCCAGCTGCGCAACCGCATGGCGATGCTGGTGGAAACCCACTCGTGGAAGGAATACCCGGTGCGTGTGCGCATCACCCGCAACACCGTGGTGTCGGTGCTCGACCAGGTGGCGAAGAACGGCAAGGGATGGCAGCAGGCCGCGTATGCGGCCGATGCGCGCGCCGCGAAGCTGGGCAACCAGCCGGTGGCGCTGTCGTACAAGGCCAGCGACAAGAAGGAGATGGTCAACTTTAACGGCTACGCCTACACCCGCACGCCGTCGGAAGTCTCGGGCGCACTGATGACGCGCTACGATGAAACCAAGCCGCAAGTGTGGCGCGTGCCGCTGTGGCAGGACATCGTGGCCGATTTCCAGATCACCGCGCCGCGCGCCGGCTATATCGTGCCGGCCGCCTATGCCGCGATCGTGGGCGAGAAGCTGCGCCAGCACGGCGTCGAGTTCCGCACCCTGGACAAAACTGTCGAGCGCTATGAGGCCGAGACCTTCCGCGCCGACAAGGCAACCCAGGCCGCCGCTTCGGTCGAAGGCCACCAGCGCCTGACCGTCGAAGGCAAATGGAAGCCGGAGCAGCGCTCGATTGCGCAAGGCGCGCTGTTCGTGCCGATCGCGCAGCCGAAGGCGCGCCTGGTGGTGGCGATGCTGGAGCCGCAGGCGCCGGATTCGCTGCTGGCCTGGGGCACGTTCAACACGGCCTTCGAGCGCAAGGAATACATGGAAGACTACGTGGCCGAGGAAGTCGCGCGCGAGCAGATGGCGGCCGACCCAAGCGTGGCCAAGGCCTTCCAGGAGCGCCTCGACAGCGATCCGGCCTTCGCGAAGAACCCGCAAGCGCGCCTGGAATTCTTCGCCAAGCGCCATTCGTCGTATGACGAGCGCCTGAACCTGTATCCGGTGCTGCGCGCGAACGTCGCGCCCTGACGCAGGGCTCCCAGTCAGGCGCCGTCTCCCTCGAGGCGCCGGCTGCCGCCGTCCTTGAGCGCGCGCTGCAGCGTTGACGCCGGCAAGTTCATCAACAGCCGCACCAGCTCGGGCTGGCGGTTGGTCGCGGTCTTCTGGTAGATCGACAGCAGTTGCTTGCGCACCGTGTCGTACTGCACGCCGAGCAGGTCGGCGATGGTCTTGAGCGGCACGCCGTCGGCCAGCATCGACGCGATCCTGCATTCGGCGTACGACAGGCCAAAGGCGGCGGTGAGCAGGGCCGAATCGATCACCTGGACTGAGGTCGGGTGGTAGAAGAACAGCATCACCAGCGGCCGCAGGCCGAAGCTGCCGAGCGTGTGCTCGGGGACCAGCATCGTGAAGAAGGCATACAGCGCATCGGCTGCCGCGCCTGAGGCGGCTTCGCTGCGCATGTGCAGCGCGCGCGATTCCTTGTCGTCGGGCTTGCCCTGCGCGACGGCGTTGCGCACGCGGGTTTCCAGCTCGCCGCACTGCATCAGGAAGGATGTGCGGTAGCGCTGCGGCAGCACCAGCTTGCCATTGACCACCTGCACCAGGCTGGTGGACGCGAGCAGGCTGCGCGCCGCAGCGTTGGCCAATACCACATCGCCGGTCGCGGTCAGAAGCATCACCGGCTGGCGCAGCTTGTCGACCAGCGCATGGCCCACCAGCGCCTGGGTCGAGTACACGAACTGGGCCAGGCCCATGCGCACCGCGCGCTCCATGTGTGGGCGCAGGCGGTCGAGGAAGGCCAGGGCGTCCGCCGGCAGCGGGCCCTCGCCGCTGCTGCGCAGGCAGGAGAAGATGACGGTCGCCTCCGGCGTATCGACCAGCTTGCAGGCCGACACATAGCGCGCCCCATGCGGGATCAGGAATTCCTGGTAGAAGGGGTGGCTGGCGGCGAAACCATCGTCGAAGTGCTCATGGCAGTGCAGCCAGTCGCCCGTGGACTGTTGGCGTAGCACGCCCACCCGCGGGTCGATGAACTGGTATTTCTGGATGTATTCGAGGTCGATCTGCGGCGCCATGGCGGCGCCGTCGCTGTACGACAGCGCGCCGCGCTCGCCGTCGAAGGCCAGCATGTGGACGGCGCGCCCGCCGATCGCCTCATGCAGGCTGTCGAGCATGCAGCGCCAGGCGCCCCGGTTATCGAGCGTGTCGTAGATGAGATTGACGATGCGGTCGAAGCGCGCCTGCGACAGGTCCACAATTCCTCTCCCGACACTTGTTTTGCATAATTACCAATGCTATCGGGCATTCGATTCTTCGTCGATACAATTTTGAGACAATTATTAATTGTGGAAAACGTAAGACACTCGTTATTGTCAGAACGCCGCAATTGCCACTCAGGGCGTGCCGGCGGACGCGGGCAGCGAGCTCAGGACGACCGTCCTGACCGCGCCGCCGGCGTCCGACGTGAGCTGGTAGAGGCGCTCGTATTCGTCGTCCCCGATATCGAGGCCGGGCTCACCGCCGAACAGGCGCACCAGTTCCGGCAGCGTGTTCGAGTGACCGACCACCAGCACCGGGCCGCGCAGCCCCTTCACCTTGTCGACCAGCGCTTTTGGCGTGGCCGGGTCGTACTGCTCGACCTGCAGCCCCAATTGCCGGGCTAGCGGCTGCGCGGTCTGCAGCGTGCGCGCGGTCGGCGTGCTGAAGATGGCCTCGATGCCGCTGCGGTGCAGGATCGTCGCGATGTTTTGCGCGCGCAGCCGGCCTTGCGGCGTGAGCGCAGGGTCCTTGCCGATGCTGGCTTTTTCGCCGTGGCGGACGAGGTAGATCGCGCTAGGCTCGGCGAAGGCCATGCCGGGCACCAGCACGGCGAGGGCGAGGGATAGATTGCGTAGCAGGCGCGCAGGCTGGATCGAGGGCAATGGCATGCGGTTCCCTGGAAAGTAAATTCAGAGCAAGCCTAGCACGACCCTGGCGTTCTTGACCCCTTGTAGTGCTCTAGAAATACTTGAGCCAGGTGATGTCGCGCCGGCGCGCCTTCAGGCGCGAGTACCATGCGGTTGGCACATACAGCACCGGCAGCAGCACCGCGTACCATAGCCAGAGCCAGTTGACGTTATCCAGCCCGAAGCTCACGCCGTGGGTCGGTCCCCAGATCATGAAGGCGACGTGGTACAGCGCGCGCAGCACGTAGATGTGCAGGATGTAGAAGAACATCGGCGCGCCGCCGAACACCGCCAGCGCGTTCAGCCACGGATGGCCTTCCCAGCGTTCGAACAAGGCCAGCAGGATCGCGCCCACGCCCAGCGTTTGCAGCAGGAACAGGAGCGACGGCGGATACTTCGTCAGCGCGATGAAGCCCATGATCGTGTGCAGCGCGGAGTCGCCCGCCACCCACGGCTTGTCGCCATACACGTTCAGCGCGCGCAGCACGACGAATGCCGCCAGCATGCCGAATCCCAGTGCCAGCAGGCGCCGTACACGCCGGCCGCTGTCCGCAGCGCTGCTTTGATCGCGTTCGTACCAGCCGCCGAGCAGGTAGCCGAGCACGATCACGCCGATCCACGGCAGCACCGGATACGAGGTCCTGGCGAAGGCGCCGAACGGCAACGCGATCATGTCGCGCTGGTGCAGCAGCGCCCACGCCACGAACCCGGGCTCACCCGGTAGCAGGCGAATGCCGTCGAGCAGATTGTGGCCGGCCACGATCAAGAGGCCCAGCGCCAGCAGCAGTTTCTTCGGCAGGTAGATCAGGGCGGCCAGCGCAATCATGCACGCGCCGATCGCCCAGATCACCTGGAGCCAGAACGTCATCGGCAGCTTGACCGTCCAGGCGAAGGTGAGCAGGGTGACGTCGATCGCCATCAGGAGCAGGCCGCGCTTGACCAGGTAGGCGGCGGTCTCGGCCCGGGTATGATTCTGGCCATACAGGTAGGCGCCGAGCCCGGTCAGGGCGACGAACACCGGGGCGCACAAATTGGTGACGATACGGATGAAGAACATGACCGGTTCCACGGTCACCGGATTCACCGGGTCCGGCACGTTCATGTACAGGTACCAGTTTTCACGAATGTGGTCGAGCAACATGATGACCATCACGAAGCCGCGAAGCGCGTCCAGGCTCTGCAGGCGACGTCGATTGACGGCGGCTTGCTCTACCGGGGTGATGGGCACTGCTTGATCGAACACGTTGGAGGTGGCTTGTTTCATCGGAGTCCTTTTGTCTTGACGTCCGCATACACGTCGCCTGATCATTTTCAGTGATAATGATACTTCATTATCGTTAATCATTGAAGGCGGGTAAGGGCGGATCCTGGAACTCGGTAGCGACGACAAGGTCGAGCGTGAATTCACCGGCCCACACTGTCGACCGTATGCGCTCAACACGCTTTGGCGCGCATAGACCCAGCAAAAACTCAGGCTTCGATGTCCGGAAGAGGTTCGCCGTAAATCCTGAAGCGCTTGCGAAAGCTGAATAGCCGGGATACACCCCTCGGATCTGAAAAAGGAAGGGATATCACGTCGTGGTCCAGTAGCTCAAGTGTCCAGGTAATGCCGCCAAAGAACCTGAAGTGGAGGGTGTTCGGACGGACCAGTTCAAGATCGGAAAACACTCCTGTCGAATACATCGCCCCCAGAGCGGCGCAGTCGACGATCCTCCATTGGGCGTCCAGAAGGTAAATGCGCAAATACTCTTCGAAAGGCGTGTTGTCGGTAATGAAGAGCAGGTGATGGTTGGCCCACTGCACCGCAGCCTCGAGGATTTCGCCGTTGACGACCCGACCGGTGTCGCGGCCATCGATGATGATCTTGCTGCGAGCGAGCGTCTTTTCAGAAGAAGGGGTCTCCAAAAGGAGTGACACATTGGATGGCGGAAGGCGTCGCATCATCGGTAATCGTCTTTACCAGATAAATCCCATGCCGAAGGCGCTCATTGCGCCGCCGACGAATGCGCCCAATGTCACACAGACTGGCGATGCAGGGCCGCATGCAAGGCCCGCCAGAGCGCCACCGGCGATGCCGCCACCAATACCTGCTCCCGTGATCGTCAACTCCTTGACGGCAGCCGTACTCTTGTCCTGAGATGTCGTAATGTTGTACACGGAAACGCTGAGAGAAAGGAATAGAAGGCCTCTGCCTGCGTGGGAAAGACGTGACATTGCGTTGGAAACGCCCGGATTCGACTTTCCAGCCGATATAACGACGGCTGAATAGATTCTATTCTTCTGCGAGGCCGAGAGGCTCGAAAACACTGCGTTTTCGCCGTGCAGGCGTTGCATGTGAAGAGCGACAAGCTCGTCGAGCAAAATTCCGCCAGGCTTAATTTTCTGCGCAACGGAGCGACCGATTGGCGTGCTCCGCATGCGGCTGATTTCCATGATGAGATTGCGTGTCTCTTGCGCTTGTCTGGCAGCATTCGCCCAAGTGATTTTGCCTGTTGTCGCATCATGGCGTAACTGGTCAGCCATTTTTCTGACCTCGCTGGCATATGCCAGCCGTGTACCCGAGTCGATAGTCATATGGACGCCTGCATTCGCGATTTGGGCCTCCAGCGCTTTGACAGCATTTTCGAAAGCAATTTGGTCCGCACTACTTTTTTCTGCCGCAGCCATGTCGCATCCTGTTTGACCTGAGTGCTATGAAGGGTAGCGAAACCCATTTTCAGCAAATTGCGCTTTGTCAGCTTAGGTTGCCAGCAATTGCCTACCGAGCAGGCCGAAAAATGGGGAGAGGGGCGCCCCTGCAGACCTTGCCTGTCTGCGGCCTGCATGGAACCTGCAGTCCAATGTCATGCGCGCAGCGGCAAGGCCGCCACCCGGACCAGCGACTGGCTGGACATATACCAGTCATTGACCACCAGTTCGGCCTTCTCGATGCGCATGATGCCCAGCGGCTCGTCGCACATCTCGTCGAGCAGGGCGGCAAAACGCGCCGCATCCCGCAAGGGTTCGGTAAAACGAAACAGCGTCATATGCGCGGTCACCAAGCGATAGCGGCGGTCGAGCGCAGCGTCGAGGCCCCGTTCGCGCAGTGCTGTCCTCAGGCGCTCGCGCAAGATTTCCAGCGATGGTCCGCGCGGGACACCGCGCGCCATCACCGCGCCGCGCGACAGCGCGATGCCGCCGAAGTCGATCTCGATCGCCTCGATGCCGTCCACCGCAGCCTTGGCTGCGGCCAGATAGTCGTCCACCAGCGCCGGGTGGATGGCGACGCCGGCGCCGGCGGTCAGCAGCGACAGGATCGTCATGTGCATATCGGCTGCCGGATAGCGATACTGCCGCGGTTCGGCGCCCGCCAGGCGGTCCAGCAGGCCGTCGAAGCGCGCCTGCAGCGATGGGCAGGGACGCGCGATCAGGCTGATGCCGCGGCGCGGATCGGGACCGGCCGCAAGCCGCGTATCGCAGTCGACGTCCCCGTGCGCGATCGCGCCGAAGGCGTGTTCCCACATCGTGTCGTAATGTTCTTGCAGGCTGCCAGAGCTGTCGGTCATCGCTTCGCACAATCGGTACAAAAAAGAGGACGAAAAAAAAGCAGAGGCCCGGCCTCTGCTTTCATCCATACGCGGCCGTCAGAGCTGCGTCAACGAAATCGTATTCGCCACCGGCGTCGAACACGGCTCCTCGTCGAACGCGATATCGCCCAGTGGATTCGGCACGCCATCGGTCTTGAGTCCGACGAAGTCGAACATCCCACGATCCTGCAAATGCGACGGCACCACGGTCGACAGCGACGAGAAGATATTCTCGACCCGGCCCGGATGCTTCTTTTCCCACTCGCGCAGCATGTTCTTGATTTGCTTGCGCTGCAGGTTTTCCTGCGAGCCGCACAGGTCGCACGGGATGATCGGGAAACCCTTCACTTCGGCGTAGCGCTCGGTATCGGCTTCCTTCACATAGGCCATCGGACGGATCACCATGTGCTTGCCGTCATCCGACACCAGCTTGGCCGGCATGCCCTTCAGCTTCCCGCCAAAGAACATGTTCAGGAAGAAGGTCTCGAGGATGTCGTCGCGGTGGTGGCCCAGGGCGATCTTGTTGCAGCCGAGCTCGTCGGCCACGCGGTACAGGATGCCGCGCCGCAGGCGCGAGCACAGCGAGCAGGTGGTCTTGCCTTCCGGGACCAGGCGCTTGACGATGCTGTAGGTGTCCTGGTTTTCGATGTGATAGGGCACGCCGAGCTTGTCCAGGTAGGCCGGAAGGATATGCGCCGGGAAGTTCGGCTGCTTCTGGTCGAGGTTGACCGCGACGATGTCGAAGTGGATCGGCGCGCGCTCGCGCAAGGTGAGCAGGATGTCGAGCAGGGCGTAGCTGTCCTTGCCGCCCGACAGGCAGACCATCACCTTGTCGCCGTCCTCGATCATATTGAAGTCGCCGATCGCCTGGCCCACCAGGCGGCACAGGCGCTTGTGCAGCTTGTGGTCCTCGCGCGCGATCTTCTCTTGCTTCTTCGCGTCGATGCCGGCCTCGGCGGTCGGGAAGTCGTCTTCGACGACGCGTTCAATCACCGTCTCGTTCATGCTGCTTCCTTGATCCTGAATACTTCGACGCCGACGCCTTCGCAATCCGGATAGACGTCCGGCTTCATGGTCGACACGCCGGCGGCGCGCACGCGCGGGTGGGTCAGCATGGCGGCCACCACGTCGTCGCACAGCGTTTCCTGCAGGTGGATGTGGCCTTTGGCGATGCGGCGGGCGATGGTCTCGCGCATGAAATCGTAGTCGACGACTTCTGCCAGCTGGTCGGCCTTCGGCGTCGACAGCTCCAGCGGAATGTACAGCTCGACGTTGATCAGGACACGCTGCTCGCCCTTCTTCTCGAAATCGTGCACGCCGATATTGATCATCACTTCGTAATTGCGCAGGAACAGCCGGCGGCAATCGCGCAAGCTCGGGTGGGACAGGGCGGACAACATGGGATAGCCTTATTTGGTGGAGTTATTCGGTTCGGTCAGGAACATCACGTCGCGCTGCGAGGGCATCAGGTGCTGGCCGCCATCGACCAGCAGGGTGGTGCCGGTCAGCGCGCGCGCCGTCGCGGCGTAGACCACGGCGTCGGCGATGTCCTGCGGGGTCGAGGACCGCTGCAGCGGCGTCATCTGGTGCGCCGCGGCGAAGCCTTGCTCGCTCTGGTCGCCCGAGACCATCGTGATGCCGGGGGCGACGCCGACCACGCGCACCTTCGGCGCCAGCGCCTGGGCCAGCATCGTGGTCGCCGTGTGCAGGGCCGCCTTCGACAATGTGTACGACAGAAAATCCGGGTTGAGATTGTACAGTTTCTGGTCCAGCAAGTTGACCACGACGGCCTGCCGCCCGTCCGGGGTGGCGGCGTGCAGTTCCTGCGCCAGCAGCACCGGCGCGGCCACGTTCGCCTGCATATGGGTGTTGAGCAGCTCCCAGGAGAAGGCGGTGGCGCTGTCGTATTCAAACAACGAAGCGTTATTGACGATGCAGGACAGCGGCCCCAGCGCGGCGCTGGCCTGGCCGACCAGCTGGCGCACCGCCGCCTCGTCGGACAGGTCGCATTGCAGCAGCGTGGCGCGCCGGCCGAGCGCCAGGATGGCGTCGCGGGTCGCGATCGCGTCGCTCTCGGAATGGCGGTAGTGCAGGGCGAGGTCCCAGCCGGCC
The DNA here is from genome assembly GCF_008014745.1 of Massilia arenae. Taxonomy (GTDB): domain Bacteria; phylum Pseudomonadota; class Gammaproteobacteria; order Burkholderiales; family Burkholderiaceae_D; genus Telluria; species Telluria arenae. The sequence continues at coordinate 6,767 of NZ_VPFD01000013.1, read as the reverse complement.
TGGGCCAGGCCGAGCGCGATCGCGCGGCCCAGGCGGCGGCCGGCGCCGGTCACGAGCGCGACCCGGGGCAGGGAAATCGAAGGGCTATCCGTCATTGACATGGTTGAAGGCTGCAAATTGTTGATAAAAGCTATTCTGGCTACAATGCCGGCATGTCCCTGCCCGCACCCGATACCGACGCCCTGGCCGCGTCCCATTCCCTGCAACAGCTGATCGCCGCCGACATCGAACGGCACGGCGGCGCGATCGCGTTCTCTCGGTTCATGGAACTGGCGCTGTACGCGCCCAGGCTCGGGTATTACAGCGGCGGCGCAGCCAAGCTCGGCGCGAGCGGCGATTTCACCACCGCGCCCGAGATGACGCCGCTGTTCGGGGCGGCCGTGGCGCGCGTGGCAGCCGCTATTATCGCCCAAAGCGCGCCCGACATCATCGAGTTCGGCGCCGGCACCGGCCGCCTGGCGCGCGACGTCCTGGCCGAGCTGGCCAGGCAGGGTGTCGAGGTGCGCTCCTATACCATCATCGAACTGTCCGGCGAATTGCGCGCGCGCCAGCAGGCCAACCTGGCCGACCTGCCGCAGATGCGCTGGCTGGACGCCATGCCGGAGCGGTTCAGCGGCGTGGTGCTGGCCAACGAGGTGCTCGACGCCATGCCGGTCGAGCTGGTAATCCGCACCGGCGACGGCTGGCGCCGGCAAATGGTCACGGTCGAGGACGGCGCCTTCGCCTTCGTCCAGGCGCCGCTCGGCGATGAACTGGCCGACCAGCTGGCGCGCCAAGTGCCTGACCACGAACAGATGATCGGGGGCTATGTTACCGAACTGCACCCGGTCGGCGCCGGCTTCATGCGTTCGCTGGCAGCGATGTTCGCCGGCGGCCGCGGCGCCGCCATCCTGTTCGACTACGGTTTCCCGGCCCACGAGTATTACCTCGACCAGCGCATCGGCGGCACCTTGATGTGCCATTACCGCCACCATGCGCACCCGGATCCTTTTTATTTGCCCGGCCTGCAAGACATCACGGCCCACGTCGATTTCACGGCGATGGCGTTGGCGTCCCAGGATGCGGGCCTGCCGGTGCTGGCCTATATGAGCCAGGCCGCCTTCCTGCTCGGCGCCGGAATCGGCGAACTGTTGCTGGAAAACGACCCCGAGGACGCCAAGCATTTCCTGCCGCAGTCGCGGGCCGTGCAAAAGCTGGTTTCTCCTGCTGAAATGGGCGAATTGTTCAAGGTCCTGGTGGTCGGACAGGACATAGAATTGCCGGATGCAATCGTGCATGCGGACCGCAGCCATCGCTTGTAGACTTTATGATATCTTGCACAGCGGACACAAATCCGGCTAAGCTGTGAGATATTCCCGCGTCTCGTCACATGACGGGCTTCGGCCGAGGACAGACAGAACGCGCAGGGTAGAAGCGGGTAGACTTGACAGATCATGGCCAAGATTCACACACATTATGACAACCTGAAGGTGTCGCGTCATGCGCCCCAGGAAGTCATTCGTGCATCCTACAAGGCCCTGAGCCAGAAGTATCACCCTGACAAGAATCCGGGCGACGAAAAGTCCGCCCGCATCATGGCGGTCGTCAATACCGCCTACAACGTCCTGTCCGATCCCGTCCGCCGCAAGGAACACGACGAATGGATCGCGGCCGAGGAATGGGAAGTCGAGTGGCTGGAAAGCTCGAACGCCAAGGAAGGCCAGCCGCGCAAGAATGGCGAACAATGGGATGCGCAGCCGCCGCCCAAGCCGCGCCGCAAGCGCCTGTGGCGCGATCCGCGCTGGTGGCTGGGCATGTCGAGTTGCTTCGTGGCCGGCGCCGTCGTCGCCGTGCTGACGATCGAACAACAGCCTGACATCATTCCCAGCGCGCTGGCCTGGGGCGGCATCGCCCAGCCAGACCCCGTCAAGACCGGCCGTCCCGATGCCCTGGGCGCCGACGCCAGCAGTGACGACTGGGCCCGCCGCATCGGTCCGGATGGCGCCAAGGGCCCGCCGCCTGCGGTGCGCGCGCTCGCCGTCACCCAGCTGGCGGTACCGGCCCGCGCGCCCGACTGCAGTACCGACCTGCAGACCCTGGCGTCGCCCAGCGGCGATCCGTGGCCGCTCGAGTCTTCCTATGTGCCCGGCTACCCGGTCGGCAACGAGGGGGCAGAGATGCAGGTCGTGATCGACAACAGCGCCAACGCGGCGCCGGTTTTCGTCAAGCTGTACGACCTCGACCGCCGCGCCAACGTCAGGCACGCCTTCGTCCAGCAGCGCTCGAATTTTACTTTCGACAAGCTGGCCGCCGGCAAGTACGAAGTGCGTTACCAGAACGTGGTCGACGGCGCCAGCAAGTCCGAATGCGACAGCCGCCATACGGCCCTGCGCCAGGCCGCGGCCGACATCCAGTAATCCCGTAGCCCCACCTACCTGTCGTTTTTTCGGCGTACTGACACTTTCTCGTGTCAGCACCTTACCCGATTTCATTATTTTCGTTCCGCGCCGTAATATACTGGCCGATGCCGCGTGCCCATGCAGCCGCGGCGCCACGCCCAACGCAGGCTCATACGGACCAATATGAACGAACTGGAAGGCCTGACGGCCCTGATCATCGAGCCCCACGCGGGGATGCGGGCCAGCATCCATAGCATGCTCACGCTGTGCGGCCTGACCCGGATCGAGCACGCCAGCACCTCCAACCAGGCCGTGAAACACCTGGGCCTGCGCCAGTTCGACATGATCCTGTGCGAATACGACCTGGAAGGCGGCCAGGATGGCCAGCAATTGCTGGAAGACCTGCGCCACCACAAGCTGATGCAGCTGGCCACCATGTTCTTCATGGTCACGGCCGAAGGCAACCACAGCAAGGTGGTCAGCGCCGCCGAGCTGGCGCCGACCGACTACATCCTCAAGCCGTTCACCGCCGACCGCCTGCTCGAGCGCATCGGGCGTGCCCTCGACAAGCGCAATGCCTTCCTGCCGGTGTACAACCTGATGGAGGCGGGCGACCAGGAGGAGGCGATCGCTGCCTGCATCGAAGGCCAGCGCCTGCACCCGCGCTACGCGGTCGACTTCCTGCGCCTGCGCGCCGAGCTGCACATGTTCCTGGGCCAGGCCGACCAGGCCGAGCCGATCTATCGCCACCTGGTCGAGATCAAGGCGATCGCCTGGGCCCGGCTTGGCCTGGCCAAGACCCTGTTCGTGCGCAAGCAATTCACCGAGGCGCGCGACATCCTGGAAGACCTGGTCGACACCAACCGCAACTTCGTCGATGCCTACGACTGGCTGGCGCGCACCCACGCGGCGGTCGGCGAATTGCAGAAATCGCAGACGGTGCTGAGCGACGCGGTGGCGGTGTCGCCGCATGCCGTGCGGCGCCTGCGCACCCTGGCCGACACCGCCTTCGAGGCGGGCGACATCGACACCGCCGAAAAAGCCCTGCGCCAGGTGGTGAGCAAGGCGAAATATTCCGAATTCCGCGACCCCGAGGACCACGTCAAGCTGGTGCGGGCGCTGGTCCACAAGGGCGATCCCGTGGGGGCCGCCGCCGTGGTGCGCGACCTCGACCGCTCGATGGGCGGGCGCGCCAACACCCCGCTGTGCAGTGCGATCGCCTCGGCCCTGGTGCATGAATACACCGGCAACGAGCAGCGCCTGGGCGAAGCGCTGGGCACGGCCCTGGCGTCAGCCAAGGATGCGCCCAACCTGTCGGCCGACCTCAAGCTCGAGCTGGCGCGCACCTGCATCGACAATGGCCGCGAAGAAGGCGCTTCCGAGATCGTGCGCGAGGTGATGAGCAATTCCTCGAGCGATGCCATGGTCACGCGCGCCATGGGCGTGCTGGAGCAGGCCGGCAAGGGTGAGCTGGCGCAGACGCTGGCCCAGCAGAGCCGCCAGCAGGTGGTCGACCTGGTCGCCGGCGGCGCCGCGCGCGCCAAGAGCGGCGACTACCAGGGCGCGGTGCGGCTGATGCTGGAAGCGGCAACCAAGTTGCCGAGCAATCCGGCGGTGGCCTTCAATGCCGCGCTGGCGGCGCTGCGCTGCCTCGAGCACGAGGGCTGGGACAACCGCCTCGGCGCCCAGGTGCCGGGCCTGATCGGCAATGTGCGCAAGCTCGACGCGCTCAATCCCAAGCTGCCGGCGCTGGCGGCGCTGCACCAGCAGGTGCTGAAACAGTACAAGCAGGGCGCGCACGCGGCCGCGCCGCTGCGCAAGGCCGGCTGAGCGGATAGGGCGCCATGACCGACATCTCCCAGGACGGCGCCCCGCGCCGCGTGCGACCCGCCCTGATGCGCAAGCTCAGCGGCACCGAACGCATGTTCACCCTGGGCGGCGCCATCATGCATGTGATCGGCATGGGTTATAGCGACGACCTGGGCACGGCCGACCTCGCGTATTACGTGGTGTCCGACGTCGCACTCACCCAGCGCATCCTGCGCCTGTCCAACACGGTCCAGTACCGCACCCTGTCCGGCACGCCGGTGACGACAATCTCGCGCGCCATTTCCCTGCTCGGCTTCGACAATGTGCGCGCCGCCGCACTGGCGATGCTGCTGGTCGATGCGCTCGACACCGCCGAGCACGGCGTGCGGGTGGAACTCGAAGCCGCCCTGTGCGCCAGCCTGGTCGGCCGCGAGCTGGCGCGCCACAGTCCGATCCCCGGCGCCGAGGAAGCGGCGATCTGCGCACTGTTCAAGAACCTGGGCGCGCTGCTGCTGGCCAGTCACGAACCGGAGCGCTACCGCGAAATCGCTGCGATCGTGGCGGCCGGCAAGCACACCCCCAGCCAGGCTGCGCAACTGATCCTGGGCTGCAGCTTCGAGACCCTGTCAGAGGCGATCTTGCGCGAGTGGCAGATGCCGGGCTTGATCGTGCAGGCCCAGGCGGCGCTGCCGCCGGGGCCGCTCGAGGCCGCGCCCGACCGGGACCAATGGATGCGGCAGGTGGCCGCGTTCAGCCGCGACGTGGCGCGCCTGATGGGCCGCCACCACGATCCGGCCGCCGCGCCCGAGACCCAGGAGCTCATCGCGCGCTATGGCGCGGCGCTGGGCGTCGACCATCCGGCCATGGTGGCGCTGTACGACGAGGTGCAGGAAGGCATGAACGGCATGCTGCAGAGCATGAACCTGGAGCGCGCGCCGAAGCACGATCCGAAGGCCGCCAGCAGCCTGCCGAACGTGCTGGCGCTGGCCACCCTGGACGCGGGCGAGGACGACGAAGGCGAGTTCTACCCCAGCGGCAAGCCCAAGAATGCGCGCGACCTGCTGCTGGCGGGCGTGCAGGACGTGACCCTGCTGGGCGGGTCCGGCGCCGGCGTCAACGACGTGATCATGGCCGTGCTCGAGACCCTGTACGGCGCGCTGGGTTTCCGCTTCGCCACCGTGTGCCTGCGCGATGTGCGCACAAAACAGTTCCGCGCCCGGGTGTCGCTGGGCGAGGGCAGCGTCGACCTGCAGGACGGCTTCGTTTTCCCCTGCGCCTTTACGCGCGACGTGTTTCACCTGGCGCTGGAGAACGACGCCGATATGATGATCGCGGACGCCTTCAGCCCCAAGATCCGCGACCTGCTGCCGGCCTGGTACAAGACCCTGCTGCCGGACGCCGAGAGTTTCATCGTGCTGCCGCTGGTGGTCGGCAAGGCCAGGGTAGGCCTGATCTACGCCGACCGCATCTTCACCGCGCCCGAGGGCGTGGCGCCGGACGAGACGGCGCTGATCAAGGCGCTCAAGGCGCAAGTGCTGGCGGCGCTGGCGCCGCAGGGAGCGAATAACCCCCAGACTTAATCAACGTCGTTCCCGCGCAGGCGGGAACCCAAGTCCGCCGCGCCCCGATAGCGCTTCTCTCCGCCGCAGCAATACGCATGAAAACTTGGGTTCCCGCCTCCGCGGGAACGACGTTGATAAGCTGTGCTGATGTGCCAACGAGCCAATTTCAAATCAGTTCATAAAGATTTTTTCGCACTTGGCAAAATCACCCTTGCAGCTTTACAGTCCGACCGTTACAATCACGCCCCGAAGCAACGCTGTCAGGCGAAGTGGAAAAAGTTTCTACCGCAGTCTGATTGACAGTACGTTGAGCTTGCTTCATACTCTGCGGTTCTTCGCGGTGGGGTGGCCGAGTGGTTAAAGGCAGCAGACTGTAAATCTGCCCTCTCTGAGTACGCTGGTTCGAATCCAGCCCCCACCACCAAAAAGAAGATCGTGAAGTCGGATTTGAAGTTGTACCTCGCGGGTGTAGCTCAATGGTAGAGCAGAAGCCTTCCAAGCTTACGACGAGGGTTCGATTCCCTTCACCCGCTCCAGTTAGTGCGGTGGTTTCTACATCGCAAAAATCAGCCCTTGTAGCTCAGTGGTAGAGCACTCCCTTGGTAAGGGAGAGGCCACGTGTTCAATCCACGTCAAGGGCACCAGAATTTCGTACGGCAGTCGCGTTGCACTCGTCCGTCAGGTGTGCCTGGTAATCCCCAAATATATCGTTAGATCTTAGGAGTCTGAAATGGCAAAAGGTAAATTCGAACGGACCAAGCCGCACGTCAACGTCGGCACCATCGGTCACGTTGACCACGGTAAAACCACCCTGACGGCTGCAATCGCTACCGTCCTGTCGAAGAAATTCGGCGGCGAAGCCAAGGCCTACGACCAGATCGACGCGGCACCAGAAGAAAAAGCACGCGGCATCACCATCAACACCGCACACGTCGAGTACGAGACCGAAAACCGTCACTACGCGCACGTTGACTGCCCAGGCCACGCCGACTACATCAAGAACATGATTACCGGTGCT
>NZ_VPFD01000012.1 GCF_008014745.1 Massilia arenae | reverse complement strand
AAGTAGGCCTCAACGGCTGAAAATTTAAACTGCTCGTCGTACTTCATAAGACCCCTTGAAGTGGAGTCTCACTTCAAGGGGTCACATCACAGGCGGGGACCCAAGTTCTGCCGGCGATTGCGAGACGCAGGCAAAATTGGGTCCCCGCCTTCGCGGGGACGACGTTTTTGCGCTAGCGAATAAGGACAATCAGTGGCCTGCTCGACCGTATTGACGCGCACAGTGTGCGTCACCTAACGGTGCAATGGCTGCGGTTTCGATAAGATGCACCTGTCTGAGTGAGGAACGCGCGATTCGATTCGCTGCCATCCGAAACCTCAACAGGTTAGCCGGTCGCCTCGAGGATCGGCACCAATTTCAGGGACGCGCCGCCAGCAGTCCAAGGCGCGGCCCGCAACGACAAGCGGAGGTTGCCATGTACGATGTCAAGCATCCACCCAAGCACCTGGTGCGCGCCTATCTCGAACGTCGCTCGCGCGACCCGAAACCGCCGCCGACGCCGGAAGAAATCCGGCGCCAGCTTGGCTGGGGCATGCTGATGCCGGCCGACCTCAAGATGGGCACCAACCGCTCCTGAGCATCGCTTCATAGCTTATTTCTTTACGCGCCGACGTCCCGCGAGGACGCGGCGCCCAGCCCACCACAGGAGACATCCATGACCAGCAAGATCGGCAGCAAACACATCGCCCAACACCGCGGCAAGAAAGAACGCCTTGAGATCAAGCGCACCAACGTCGCGCGCGAAGCGGTGCGCCAGGCTGAAGCCCGCGCCAGGTACCGCAACCAGCCTAAAGGCCAGGCCCAGCGCGAGCAGGCGCAGACGGCCGCCTGATCCACCCCATACGCCTTATTTGGCCCGCCTGCGGCCCGCCTGCGAGGCGGGCTTTTTTACGTCCCGCTTTCCCGAATATCTCCATTCGCCGCCTTCCAGCAGCCATTCACCGAATAGCGCTTTCGCGCTTGCCTTCCCGTTTGCTATCGTATATCCAGTTCGATAACGAGAGGAGTGATGCAATGGAGTCCGAAGATGCCTATCGCTGGCGCAAGCAGGTGCTGTGGGGCCTGCTCCTGATCGTCGTCGGCACGGTGGTGCTGCTCGATCGCCTGCACTATATCGATGCCCAGGATTACTGGCATTACGCCCCCTTGCTGCTGGTCGTGGTCGGCATCGGCCAGACCATCGGCTACCCGAGTCCGAAGGAATTCGGCAACGGCCTCTGGACCGTGTTCACCGGCCTGTGGCTGTTCGCCGTGTTGGAGAACGCCTTTGGCCTCACCTTCCGCAACAGCTGGCCGCTGTTCATCCTGATGTGGGGCGTCAAGCTGGTGCTGGATCCGTTCATCGCGCGCCGCTTCGCCAACAATCAGAGGAATCGCCATGAAAAATGATCCGCATGCAAAAGGCGTGACGAGCCAGGTCGTGCTCGGCCTGCTCGTGATCGGGATGGGGCTGCTGTTCCTGCTCGATAACCTGGGCTTCGTCGACATGCACCGCGCCTTCTCGTTCTGGCCGATGTTGTTCGTCATCGTCGGCACGGTCAAGCTGTGCGACACCCGCACCCAGGGCGGCACCCTGCTCGGGGCCGGACTGGTCGGCGTCGGCATCCTGTTGATGCTGGACCGGATGGACATCATCGACTTCAGCTGGCGCACCATCTGGCCGCTGGTCCTGATCGGCCTTGGCGGCTTTCTGGTGGCGAAGGCGTTGCGCGGCAAGCGCGCGCTGGAACACGGGGTGGCGATCGTCGACGGCGCGCCGGCCGACGTGGGCGTGGGCGAGGTGCTGGATATCACCGCCATCCTGGGCGGCTACGAGCGCCGCGTCACGAGCCAGAACTTCCGCGGCGGCGAGATCACGGCGGTGATGGGCGGCTGCGAACTCGATATGCGCGGCGCCTCGATCCAGGGCGAGGCGGTGGTCAATGTGTTCGCCTTCTGGGGCGGCGTGACCATCAAGTGTCCGCCCGACTGGGCCATCGTCCTGCATGGCACGCCGATCCTGGGCGGCTTCGAGGAAAAGACCATCGCGCCGCCGGACAATAGCAAGCGGCTGGTCATCCGCGGCTACGCGATCATGGGTGGCGTGGAAATCCGCAACTGATGGGCGGCGGATTCTGGGCGCGGCGCAGCGCCGCGCTATACCTGGCGGCCTGGCTGATGCTGGGACTGATGCTGGCCGGGCTGCTGTCCGCCACCGGCGGCGCCGGCCTGGCGGCGAGCCTGCTGTTCGCGCTGCCGCTGGTGCTGGTCTACGCCGCCGTGTGCGGCTTCTCGGCCTATTACCTGTGCCGCGCCTATCCGCTGGCGCGCAAGTCGACGCCGGCGGTGCTGGGCGTGTTCTTTTCCACCGCCGTGTGCGCGGCCCTGCTGTGGTGTGCCGCGGCGTCCGGCTGGGCCGCGTGGTGGCAGTGGCTGGCGCCGGAGGGCGATAGCGTGGCGATGTCGCGGCCCTTGACGGCGGTGATGTTCGGTGTCGGCGTGCTGCTGTACGGGATGACCGCCTGCGCCCACTACCTGGCGCTGGAATTCGAGCGCACGCGCGGCCTGGAGCGGCGCGAGCTCGAACTCAAGCTCCTGGCCCAGGATGCCGAGCTGCGCATGCTGCGCACCCAGGTCGATCCCCACTTCCTGTTCAACAGCCTCAATTCGATCAGCGCCCTGACGGCCATCGACGCCGGCGCCGCGCGCGACATGACCTTGCAGCTGGCGGGCTTCTTTCGCCACACGCTGGGACTGGAGGCGCATCACAAGGTGACGGTGGCCCAGGAAGTGGAGCTGGTCGAGCGCTTCGTGGCGATCGAGGGAGTGCGCTTCGGGCCGCGCCTGGGTGTGGAGCGCCAGGTGGACGAACAGGCCGAGGCTTGCCTGCTGCCGCCGATGATCCTGCAGCCGCTGGTCGAGAACGCGGTCAAGCATGGCATCGGCCAGCTGCTCGATGGCGGCGTGGTGCGCGTGCACGTCGAACGGGCCGGTTCGCAGCTCAGGCTGCGGGTGGAGAATGACGTCGATCCGGATGGTGCAGGTGCGGCCGCGGGCGGCGGCATTGGCCTGGCCAATGTCCGTGCGCGCCTGCTGGCGGAATACGGGATTGAAGCGAGCGTGCATGCGACACGCGTGGATAATATGTTCAGGGTAGAGCTGGTGCTGCCCGCCGACACTGGAGAGTAAGGGATGCGAACCCTGATCGTGGACGACGAACACCTGGCGCGCGCGCTGCTGCGCGAATACCTGGCGGCGCATCCCGACGTCGAGATCGTGGCCGAATGCGCCAACGGTTTCGAGGCCGTCAAGGCGATCGCCGAGTACGATCCCGACCTGGTCTTCCTGGACATCCAGATGCCCAAGCTGGACGGCTTCGAGGTGGTGGAGCTGGCCGGCGGCAAGCCGCACTATATCTTCGCCACCGCCTATGACCAGTTCGCGCTGCGCGCCTTCGAGGTGCATGCGCTCGACTACCTGCTCAAGCCGTTCTCGCGCGAGCGCCTGGCCGAGGCCTTGAATCAGGCGCGCCTGCGTTCGCCGCAGCCGGCCCGGATCGAGGCCGCGGTGAAGGACGCGCAGGCGCGCCAGCAGCCGCTCGAACGGATACTGATCCGCGACGGCGCCCGCGTGCACGTGGTCGCCGCCAACAGCATCGACTACATCGAGGCCCAGGACGACTATGTGCAGATCTGCGCCGGCGGCAAGGGCTACCTGAAGCACCAGCGCCTGTCCGAACTCGAAGCGCAGCTCGATGGCGCCGTGTTCGTGCGCATCCACCGCTCCTATATCGTCAATGTCGGCGCCATCGAACGTATTGAGCCGGTCAGCAAGGACAACTACTGCGCGGTGCTCAAGGATGGCGTCAAGCTGCCGATCAGCCGCAGCGGTTACCAGAAGGTGCGCGAACTGCTATCGTAAGTTCTACTGTGACCCCAGTTCCCACCATGCCGGCATCAAGTTCCTGATGCCCGGCTGGGCAAAGCGGTCGTCGATCAGCCACACGACGCCGCGGTCCTTCTCGGTGCGGATCACGCGGCCGGCCGCCTGCACCACCTTCTGGATGCCGGGAAACAGATAGGTGTAGTCGTAGCCGGCGCCGAACAGCACCTGCATCCGCTCGCGTAGCTGCTCGTTGACAGGATTGACCTGGGGCAGGCCGAGGGTGGCGACGAAGGCGCCGATCAGGCGCTCGCCCGGCAGGTCGACCCCTTCGCCGAAGGCGCCGCCCAGCACCGCGAAGCCGACCCCCGTGCCGCCAACGACGAAGCGGTCGATGAAACCCTGGCGTTCCTGCTCGCTCATGCGGCGCTCCTGGCGCCAGGCCGTGATCGACGGATCCAGCCGCTCCAGCGCGTTCGCCACCTTGTCGAGATAGTCGAAGCTGCTGAAGAAGGCCAGGTAGTTGCCAGGCCGCTCGTGGTACTGGCGCGCGATCAGTTCGGCGATGGGCTGGACCGAGGCGGCGCGCACCTGGTAGCGGGTCGAGATGCCGCGCGCGACGTGGACCTCGAGCTGGCTTGCCTTGAACGGCGATTCGACCTCGACCCAGGCGGTATTCTCCGGCATGCCGAGCGTGTCGAGGCAATAATGCCAGGGCCCGAGCGTGGCCGAGAACAGGGTGCTTGAATGGGTGGCGGCGAAGCGCGGGCCGAGGAAGGGCGCCGGCACCACGTTGCGGATGCAGATCGTCGAGTCGCGCAGGGTGGGGCGGTCGGCGTCCCGGCTCAGGTCGCACAGCGAGTGCGGGCCGAACGATTCAGCCAGGCGCACGAAGCCCATGGCGTCGAAATAAAATCGCTGCAGGTCGGGGTCGAGCGGGCCGGGGAAGGCCGCCAGGTGTTCGTTGATGGCGCTGCCCGCTTCCTGCAATGCATCCACCAGCTTAGATGGGATCTTTTCGAGCAGCTGATAGGACGCCGGCGCCGTCTTGTCGACCGCGGTCCAGGCCCGGCCCACGCGCTCCAGCGCTTTCTTGATGCCTGGCGGCGCGCCGGCGCGGGCCAGGCGCAGCAGCTCGCGATCGAGTTCGGTGCTGAACATCGAGCGCGCCCGGCCGACCAGGTTGTGGGCCTCGTCGACCAGCAGGCTGGTTTTCCAGCCGTTGTTCAGCGCCAGCGCGTACAGCATGGCGCTGCCGTCGAAATAATAGTTATAGTCGCCGACGATCATGTCGGACCAGCGCGCCATCTCGCTGCCCAGGTAATAGGGGCAGACCTCGTGCGCCAGGGCGACTTCGCGCAGCGCCTCTCGGTCCAGCACGGACACCTCGGCGGCGGCCGCGCGGGCGGCCGGCAGGCGGTCGTAGAAGCCGCGCGCCAGCGGGCAGGATTCGCCATGGCACTCCTTGTCGGGGTGCTCGCAGGCCTTGTCGCGCGCGGTGAGTTCGAGCACCCGCAGCGGCGCCTGGCTGGCGCGGCACAGGGTCGCAGCGCCGTCCAGCGCCAGGCGCCGGCCGGGCGTCTTCGCGGCCAGGAAGAACACCTTGTCCAGCTTCTCGCGCGGCATTGCTTTCAGTACCGGGAACAGGCTGCCCACGGTCTTGCCGATGCCGGTCGGAGCTTGCGCCAGCAGGCAGCGGCCGCCGGTATTGGCGCGGTAGATGCTTTCGGCTAGCTGGCGCTGTCCGGGACGGAAGTCGGCATGCGGAAAGGCCAGCCCGGTCAATGCGGCATCGCGCGCCGCGCGGTGCGCCGCTTCGCTGGCGGCCCAACCCGAGAAGCGTTGGCACAGATCGTCGAAATGCGCGCGCAGCCAGGCGCTGTCGCGCGTTTCGCGCAGCACGGTCTCGACGCCACTGACGATGTCGTAGTAGACCAGGGCCAGGTTGACCGATTCCATGCCCTGTTCCTGGCACATCAGGTGGCCATAGACGCGCAGCTGGGCCCAGTGCAGGTGGCGGTGGTTGTCGGGGATGGCGTCGGCACGGCCGCGGTGGGTCTTGACCTCTTCGATCAGGTTTTCATTGGCGTCATAGCCGTCGGCGCGGCCGCGCACGTGCAAGTCGTTCCACTGGCCGGACAGCGCGACTTCGCTGCGGTAGCCGTCGCCGCGGCGGCCGGCTACGACGGCGTGGCCGGCAATGCCTTCCTGGGCGCTGGGGGAGGGGGTGAAGCGCAGGTCGAGGTCACCCTGCTTGGCGGTGAACTCGCACAGGGCGCGTACGGCGATGGAATAGCTCACTGAATCTCAGGCCGCCATCTCGAGCCACTGCAGGTAGCACACCGACACCGGCATATCATGCGCCGCGCAGTAGTCGATCCAGCGCAGCTGGTTGTCCTGCAGGCGGTCGCCCGGGCCTTTCACTTCGATCATCAGGTAGCGGCCTTCATTCGGCCAGAACTGGATCAGGTCGGGGAAGCCCGTGCGGTTTTCCTTGACGTCGGCCAGGATGCGTTCGCACCATTTGCGCAGGTGGGCGGGCGGGATGCAGGCCAGGGCCAGCTCGATGAGTTCGGGTGTGACGCCGTCCCAGTGCACGAAGGGCGATTGCAGGCCGGCCTTGTCCTGGTACGTGAGCCGGATCGTATCGCGGTAGCTGCCGTCGTCCAGCCCGGCCAGGCAGGCGGCGAATTCCGCGCGACGGCGCTGGTGGAAGTCGGCGCTGTGCAGGTCGGCCGGCCCGCGGTGGAAAGGATGGAAGAAGGCGCCCGGGATGGCGGCGAACACGGCGCGCCAGCACAGCAGGCCGAACAGGGTGTTGGCCAGCGCGTTCTCGACGTAGAACACGGGCGCATCGATCCCGTGCAGGTGGCCGCGCACGGCGCCTTCGACCCAGCGTTCGCCATTCGGCGGCGCCAGGGTCAATTCGATGCGCTCGACTGCCGTCTTGCCGCGCGGCGCCAGGCGCGCGTGGCCGAGGCGGCGCGCCAGGCGCGGCGCGATGCGGGCCAGATGCTGGCGCTCGGCGTCGTTCTCGGGCGTGGCCTGGGCCACGGTCAACAGGGCATGCGCCTCGTCGAAGCGCTCGTGTTTTTCGAGCACGCGGATCGCGCGCGCCCGCGCGCCGGGAAAGCGGCAGCGCGCGTAGGCAGCGTAGGCGCCGTCCCAGTCCTTCAGCTTTTCGTAGTGCTGGCCGATCTGGAACGTCAGTTTTTCGCGCCGGCTCTCGAGCCAGTCGTTGTCGAACGCGTGCACGGGCAGGTCGCGCACCACCTCGCCCACGTCTTCGCCGGCAGCGAAGCGCTCGCGGCAGGCATGCAGCTGCAGGTAGTGGTCGACGTCGGCGCGCTGGCGGAAACCGCGCGAGGCGGGCGAGATGTCCACGCTCTCGTAGCGGAACAGGCCCAGGTCGGACAGCACGAAATCGGTCCAGCCCTGGTGCAGGTTGCCGAAAAAGACCAGGCGCAGGCGGTCGCACAGCGGCTTGACCAGGATGCGCCAAGCGACGTCGGGACAGGCCGGATGCCAGCCGGAGAAGCGCCGCGCCGCGGGGAACACGGGACGCAGGGCGTCCAGCTGTTCATCCTTGCGCGCCGTCTTGCGCGGCAGCTGGGCGCCGAAGGCGTCGACGAGCTCGGGCTTGGACAGCAGGTCGAACAACTCGTCGAGCGTGAGTTCGGGGTCGGCCTCGATCCAGCCGGTGCCGAGCAGGTGTGCGGCGGCTTCGACCGGGCAGCCGATCTCGGCATAGCTCAGTTTGCTGGCACGGAACAGATTGCCCTTGCGCATGACCATGCGCACAAACAGGGCGCGCGCATTGTGCGGCAAGGTGGGGAACAGGGCCAGGAAGGCCTGTTCGCCGTCGTCCAGCAAGTCGCCATAGCGTTCGCCGATCCAGTCGAGGACCCGCTGGAAGTTATCCAGATAATAAAACTCGTTTTCCAACACCCTGATCATGACTGAACGCTCACCTGTACTTATATACAGTATAGCGTTTTCTGGCCCTGGCCGCCCGGCGGGTTGGCCGCACCCGGGGAGCGTGCGGCCTATTTACCACGCCTAGCGTGCCGGAGCCGGAGCGGATTCGCCTTCCGCCGGCGCGGCATGACCGTTGGCATGGTAGATCACGGCCGAGATCAGGGCGACATCGCTGTCGTCCTGGGACTCGCCGGCGCGCGCGGGATTGACCGTCCGGGCCGGACGCGCGGCCTGGCGTGGCGCCTGGGCGCGGGGGCGGGCGGGCGCGGCGGCGCGCGCTTCCGGGCGCCGCGCCGGGGCTGCCTTGACGGGGGAAGGCACGACTTTGGCCGGGGCCGGCGGCACGACGGCCGGCTCGAGCAGGCGCAGCGGGGGAACGGGCGCAGGCGCCGCCGCCAGCACAGGCGCAGGCGCAGGCGCAGGCGCAGCGTCGACGATCACGGCCGTCTCGACCGGCGCAGGGGCCATCTCCGCCATCGGGGCGGGCGCCGCCTCGGTCCGCGCCACCTCCAGCGGCGCCGGACCGGCCCCGGCCGCCAGCCAGGCCAGCGTCGCCGTCAACCCGACTGCGACCGCCACCGCCGCGCCATACCAGGCCAGGCGCGCGCCTTGCCCGGTACCAGCGCGGCGCGCCGGCTCGCGTTCGAGCTTGGCGAGGATGCTGTCTTCACGGCCGCCGCGGCGCGGCGACGACATCAGGTTGGGACGCATTTGGGCATGCATGCGGTTGTCTTGATTTTCGTCTGATGGACGCACGACATTACTCCTAAGATTGGCTTCTCCTGTTCTGATTAGAAACAATCTTGGGGAGTCCGATGCTGATCTTTATCGCCCTTCTGTACGTTTGTCTCGCTTCAGGCCTGGCGTGGCTTGTTCTTTTTCCAAGTGGACGGGCATGGATGTCGCGCGGCGTGCATGCCGTACGCGGCCTGGCCGGCCGCGCCGGGGCCTGGGGCCATGCCGGCACGCGCGCCGCCGGCGCCATGCGCGACAGCGTAACTTTGTCGCTGCGCGAGCGGGTGGTGCAGGGCGTGCGCCGTCATCAGGTGCTGCTGGCCATCGGCGCGCCGGCGGTCCTGATTCCATCGCTGCTGGCGCTGGCCCTGAGCAATCCGGCCATGCTGCCGGTGTACGAGGGCAGCACCGCCTTGCCCGACGAGCAGGTAGCGGCCTTGCTGGCCGGCGAGCAGCTGGTGCCGCCAGTGGCGCTGCCGCCCGGCGTGTTCACCACGGCCGAGGTCGAGCTGGTGCGGCCGATGCTGGTCGGCGCCAGCCGCAACTGGGGCTTGCTGCATCCCGACTTCAGCCAGCGCCTGCTGCTGGCGTTCAAGATCATGAAGGAACAGCATGGCTACGAGATGGCGCTGCTCGAAGGCTACCGCAGCCCGGCGCGCCAGGACGAGCTGGCCGCCACCGGCGGCCACGTCACCAATGCGCGCGCCTTCCAGAGCTGGCACCAGTATGGCCTGGCGGCCGATTGCGCTTTCCTGCGCGACGGCAAGCTGGTGATCTCGGAAAAGGATCCGTGGGCCATGCGCGGCTACCAGCTGTATGGCCAGGTGGCCGAATCGCTGGGCCTGACCTGGGGCGGGCGCTGGAAGATGATGGATTTCGGCCACATCGAGTTGCGCATGCGGGGTGTGATGGGGCGCTGAGCCAGGCGGCTTGTTGCGCAATTTTTCGGATTTTGGCCGCATTGCGCAGAGTCAAGCAGCGTGCCGTATGCCCGTGCGACCATTTCCTGTGAGACTTTTCTACAAGAGACCCCGCCATGGCACGACTCTGGAAGTACCTAGCCGACAGCCGCGTGCTGGTCGCGATCGGTGTCGCCGCGCTGGCGGCCATCCTGGTAATCGGCGCCGGCCTGCTCGGCCTGGGCATCGTGTGGGCGGCCATCGGCGCCCTGGCGCTGCTGGCCGGCTGGGGCATCTGGTGGATGCTGCGCCGCGCCTGGTGCGCCCGCCGTGCGCGCAAGCTGGCCGGCGCCATCGCCGGCGCAGCCGCCACCGACGAAGGCGGCAAGGACGAAGTCGCGGTGCTGCGCAAGAACCTGCTGGAGGCGGTCGGCACCATCAAGACCTCGAAGCTGGGCCTGACCCGCGGCGCCGCGGCCTTGTACGAGCTGCCGTGGTATATGATCATCGGGAACCCGGCGGCCGGCAAGAGCAGCGCCATCGTGCATTCGGGGCTGAGCTTCCCGATCCCCGGCAACAAGGCGCTGCAGGGCGTGGGCGGCACCCGCAACTGCGACTGGTTCTTTACCACCGACGGCATCCTGCTCGACACCGCGGGGCGCTACTCGGTGCAGGACGACGACCGCGCCGAGTGGTTTGGCTTCCTCGACCTGCTCAAGCGCCACCGCCAGCGCGCGCCGATCAACGGCATCCTGATCGCGGTCAGCGTGGCCGAGCTGATGGCCGGCCCGGCCACCGCCTCGCACGAACTGGCCAAGAACCTGCGCACCCGGGTGCAGGAGCTGACCGAGCGCCTGGGCGTGCACGCGCCGGTGTACGTGGTATTCACCAAGGCCGACCTGGTCGCCGGCTTCCTCGACTTCTTCCACGACAGCGAACAGGCCGAGCGCGAGCGCATCTGGGGCGCGACCCTGCGCTACAACCGGCGCGCCGCGCCGCAGGACGTGCTGGCCTTCTTCGACGAGCATTTCGACGAACTGGTCGACGGCCTGAAGGAAATGAGCCTGGCCGGCATGGGCGCCAACCGCAGCACGACGCTGCGCTCCGGCGTATTCACCTTCCCGCTGGAATTCGCGGCGCTGCGCACGCCGCTGCGCGCCTTCCTGGCCACGCTGTTCGAAGAGAATACCTATCAGTTCAAGCCGGTATTCCGCGGCTTTTATTTCACCAGCGCGCTGCAGGAAGGCAGCGTGCAAGACCTGTCGAGCCGGCGCGTGGCCAGCCGTTTCGACCTGGCGCTGCAGGACAGGAAGAGCGGCGAGGCCTTGGGGGAGCCTGCAGGTTCGCAGTCGGGGTATTTTCTGCTGGAGCTGTTCCGCAAGGTGATCTTCGCCGACCGCGAACTGGTCAAGCGCTACACGAATCCGGCCGCGGCGCGCTGGAAGCTGGGCGCCTTCTTCGCCGCCACCATCCTGCTGGGCTGCGCGATGGGCGGCTGGTCGTGGTCGTATATGGGCAATCGCCAGCTGGTCGCCAATGTGCAGTCGGATCTCGACAAGGTGCTGAAGCTGCAGGCCGGCCGCATCGACCTGCAGTCGCGCCTGGAGGCGCTCGACATCCTGCAGGACCGCATCGAACAGCTCGAACGTTATGCCGACGACAAGCCGTGGGCGCTGGGCTTCGGCCTGTACCAGGGCGAGGTCCTGGCGCGCAAGCTGCGCGACGAATACTTCGCCGGGGTGCGCGCGGTGATGGTCGAACCGGTCGCCGGCGCGCTCGAGACCATGCTGACGGAGGTGAACAACAAGGCTTCCGGACTCGATCCGGCGAACCAGGTGGCCACGCCGGCGGCCAAGCCTGGCCAGCCATACCAGGACGCGTCGCCCACGAATGTCGGCGACGCCTATAACGCGCTCAAGACCTATCTCATGCTGGGCAATAAATCGTACGCCGAGCCGGGCCACCTGAATGACCAGCTCACGCGCTACTGGCGCGGCTGGCTGGAGACGAACCGCGGCAGCATGCCGCGCGAGCAGATGATTCGCAGCGCCGAGCGCCTGCTGACCTTCCACCTGGCCCATATCGACGACCCGGCCTGGCCGCAGATTTCCAACAAACTGGGCCTGCTCGACACCACCCGCGAACACCTGCGCCGCGTGGTGCGCGGCACGCCGGCGCGCGAGCGCGTGTATGCCGACATCAAGACCCGCGCCGCCACCCGCTTCCCGGCGGTGACGGTGGCGCGCATCGTCGGCGAGCAGGATGCGGCGCTGGTGGCCGGCAGCCACGCCATCAGCGGCGCCTTCACCCGCGCGGCCTGGGACAAGTTCGTGCTGGGGGCGATCCGGGACGCCTCCAACAAGGAACTGAACACCGTCGACTGGGTGCTCAAGACCGCCGCGCGCGATGACCTGACGCTGGAAGGCAGCCCGGAACAGATCCAGAAGGCGCTGATCGACCTGTACAAGGCCGACTATGCGCGCGAATGGTCGAAGTTCGTGCAGGGCGTGGCGATCACCGACCTGCGCGGCTTCGACGCCAGCGTGCAAGCCATGAACCGCCTGGGCGACCCGCAATCCTCGCCGATTGCCAAGCTGCTGCGCACGATCTACGAAGAGACGGCCTGGGACAATCCGGGCGGCCTGCGCGCGCCCGTCGGCAAGACCGAGCGCGGCGTGATCGAGTGGTTCAAGCAGGTGGTCTTGCGGCGCGCGCCGCTTGAGGCGCGCACCCTGGCCGACACGGTCGACCCGGCCCAGTTGCTGGCCCAGCAACAGCAGGGCGCGGGACCCATCGGCCGCGAATTCGCGGGCGTGGCGCGCCTGGTCGGCGCCAAGGAAAAGGAGGCGTCGCTGATGACCGGCTACCTCGATGCGCTGTCGCGCCTGCGCACGCGGCTGAACGCCTTGAAGAACCAGGGCGATCCCGGTCCCGGCGCCAAGCAGTTCATGCAGCAGACGCTGGAGGGCAGCGGTTCGGAACTGGCCGACGCGCTGCGCTATGTCGACGAACAGATGCTGACCGGGATGAGCGACAGCCAGAAGCAGGCGCTGCGCCCGCTGCTGGTGCGCCCGCTGACCCAGACCTTCGCCATGATCGTGCTGCCGTCCGAGGCCGAGATCAACAAGACCTGGCAGGCGCAGGTGGTCGAGCCGTTTACCCGTACCCTGGCCACCAAGTACCCGTTCGCCCAGGATTCCAGCGTCGAGGCGACCCCCGGCGAGATCGGCCAGGTGTTCGGGCCCGAAGGCGCGGTGGCCAAGTTCGTGGGCACGGCGATGGGACCGCTGGTGGTGCGGCGCGGCGACGTGCTGGCGGCGCGCACCTGGGCCGACATCGGCATCGCGCTGGCGCCGCAGGCGGTGGCCGCCTTCCCGGGCTGGGTGGCGCCGCTGTCGAACAACGGCGTGGCGGCCAGCGGGGCGGAGCAGACCGTGTTCCAGGTGCTGCCCCTGAGCGCGCCCGGCACGCTCGAATACACGCTCGAGATCGATGGCCAGCAGCTGCGCTACCGGAACACGCCCCCGAGCTGGAGCAATATGGTCCATCCGGGGCCGCAGGGCGTCTCGGGCGCGCGGGTCTCGGCCGTCACCTTCGATGGCCGCACGGTGGAGCTGTTCAACCAGCCGGGCCAGTTCGGCCTGCAGCGCCTGTTCGAGGCGGCCCAGCGCACGCGCAAGGAAGGCGGCGTGTTCGAGCTGCGCTGGAGCGCGCAGAACGTGTCGGTGGCGGTCGACCTGAAGATCGTCAGCAGCCCGCAGTCCACCGGCGGCGGCCAGGGCCAGGCCCAGGGCTTCCGCGGCCTGCGCCTGCCGCCGGCCATCGTCGGCCGCCATGATGTCCAGAACGCAGCGCCGGCGCTGGCCAGCGCGGGAGCCCAATGATGCGTGCGGACCGCATCGGCTACTTCGGCAAGGTCCCGGCGCGCGCCGATTTCGTCAAGCTGGCCCATGACCCGGCCGCGATCGGCATGCTCGACGCCTGGCTGGCGCAGGTGATGACACTGCTGCCGTCGGACGCGCGCTGGCGCTTTCACTACGATGCGATGGCGCCGGTGAGCTTCGCCCTGGTCGGCCCGGCGCGTCACCACGCGGTGGCCGGCCACCTGCTGGCCAGCCACGACCAGTCGGGGCGGCGCTTCCCTTTTCTTGCCACCCGCACGCTGGCGGTGAGCGACCCCGCCGCCTTCGTCGCCCGCTGTCCGCTGGCGTTCGCGCCGCTGTGGGTGTTTTTGGAAGAGATCTGCCCCAAGGTGCTGGGCGAGGGCGACCCCGCCGCCTACCTGCAGGCGATCGCCGACAGCGCGATCGGGCTCGGGGACGAAGCGGCCCTGGCGCGCTGGATGGAGCACGGCACGATCGCCTCGCTCGATGCATTGCTGGACCGCTGCGGGGTGGCTCGGCTGGTGCTGGCGCTCGGCTTGCTGCTGCAACCGGTCATGCACAGCCAGCCGGCCGAGCTGCACAAAAGCCTGGTGCTGCCGCTGCCGCACAACCCGGCGGCGCGCTATCCGGTGGCCGCCTTCTGGCTCGAACTGATCACGCCTTTCCTGCGCCGCGCGCAGTTCGACCTGGCGCTGTTCATCACGCGCCAGGAAGAACGGCCGGTGCTGGTGGTGGGCTTTTGCGCGGCGCTGGCCGAAACCCTGCGCGCCGTGATCGACCCCCTGGTCGGCGCCGAGCTGCAGGTGCGACTGCTTGACACGGACTGGATCGACGAGCAGCTGCAGTTCGACGCCGACGTGCGCCAGCTGTCGAGCCACCTGGCCCAGCCCGACCTGCCGCTGTCGCTGGCGCGCGACCTGTTCATGAAGACCTTCATTGGAGCCTGACATGAAAGAGCGCATCTCATTGCTGGTCCTCGGGATGGCCGCCGCCTTGCCGCTGGCCGCGCAGACGGCCCCCGGCGCAGCCGAAGCCCCAGTCGTGGTCAGCGGCATGGTCGCCGACGAAGCCGCCAAGGCCGCGCTGCTCGAGCGCCTGCGCGGCGTGTATGGCGCGCAGCGCGTGGTCGACCAGCTGTCGGTGGGCACGGTGTCGACGCCGGCCAACTGGAACAACTACGTGGGCAGCCTGATCGGCCCAAACCTGCGCCTGGTGAAAGGCGGTCAGCTGAAAGTCGAGGGCAACAGCGTCAGCCTGCGCGGCGACGTGGCCAGCGAAGCCCAGCGCCAGCAGATCGCCGGCGAGATCGCGGCGCGCCTCAATCCGACCTATACGGTCAACAACGGCCTGCGGGTGACCGTGTCGCAGCAGGGCGTGCTGGATGCGGCGCTGGCCGACCGCATCATCGAATTCGAGTCGGGCAAGGCGACCCTGACCCCGGCCGGCACCGAGGTGCTGGACGGGATGACGGCGGCCCTGAAAAAGCTCAATGGCGTGAAGGTCGAGGTGATCGGCCACACCGACAACGCCGGCTCGCGCGCCGGCAACCTGTCGCTGAGCCAGGCGCGCGCCGAAGCGGTCAAGGCCTATGTGGTGAGCCAGGGGATTGCGGAAGAATCGATCGCGGTGTCGGGCGAAGGCCCGGACCGGCCGGTGGCCGACAACCGCACGCCGGAAGGCAAGGCGCGCAACCGGCGCATCGAGTTCAAGGTGATCCAGTAGATCTGGCCCGCTGCACATCGACACGTAGTCCCGCACCCTCTGCTCGTCATTCCCGCGCAGGCGGGAATCCAAGCGCGTACCGTAGCCGCAAGAAGGATTGTGGCTGCGCACGCAAACTTGGGTACCCGCCTTCGCGGGTACGACGTGCTGGGGCCAACGATCAAAGGGGTCAAGGCAGGGTGATGGTCACGTGCGCCGCTTTCGGCGGCAGCTTCACCAGGTCATTGTAGTGCGCCAGCGCGAACTCGGACTCGTTGCCCAGCACCGTGCGAAAGCCCACGTAGGCGCCCAGCCCGGCCAGCGTGAACACCGACGCCAGCACCCACAGCGAGAGGTCGCTGCGCAGCCGGTTGACCACCTGGTCAGGCCGTTCGGCATGCGGCGCGAAGCCGCGGGTGCGGCCGCGCATGCGGGCGATCTCGTCGCCCAGGCGCGCCACCAGGTAGTCCAGCTTGTCCTTGCCGTCCAGCGCATAGCGGCCCTGGAAGCCCAGCAGCAGGCACATATGGAAGACCTCCAGCGCCTCGACCTGCTGCGCGCCCTTGGCGCGCAAGTCTTCCAGGCGGTGGAAGAAATGCTCGCCGGCGAGCTGGTCGCCGAACACGCGCAGCTGCAGCGGCCGGGTTTCCCAGGCCTCGCGCACCTCGTAGCTCGAGCGCAGGATGATCTCGTCCACCGCCGAGCAATAGGCGTACTTGGCCGCCGTCACGTCCTCGGCCGCGATGCCGAGCGCCTTGGCGCTGCGGTCGACGTCGGCCAGGAAGGCCGTCATATTGTCGGCGAAGGCGCCCTTGTCCTGCGGCCCGCAGCCGTTCTTGAGCAGGAACAGGGCATGGAAGCCTTCGTACATGATGTCCACCAGTCGCTGGCGGCGGTTGGCGGCGTCACCTCTGGGCGCGGCGCGGCGCTCGACGAAGGCGCTCATGCCGACACCGCGATCAGTTCGAGGCGCAGTTCGCGCACGCCGCTCGGCACGTAGACCGAGATCGCCTGGGCCTTGAGCATCGCCTCGTACAGCGCGCCGCGGCCATCGAGCACGAAGTAATAGGTGTCGGGCCGCACCGGGATCGCGCTGGGCACCTGGGGCGCATGCACCAGCTTCACGCCGGGCAGCGCCGACAGCACGAACTTGTCGACGTCTTCGGGCGAACCGACCTTGAACTGCAGCGGCACCGCCTCGACCAGGCGCAGCGCCGGCATGTCGGCCGCCACCGCCAGGTACAGGGTGGTCTGGGCATTGATGCGGCCCGAGTCGAGCGCGCCGAGGTAGTAGGACGCGCGGTCCTTGTGCAGGGCGATGGTGAAGTAGCGGGATGAGATCACGGTATCGAGCAGGTCGCGGATGATGCCGTCCAGGCGCGCGAACTGCGGGCCCGGATCGGCGTGGACGTAGGAGGGCAGGTCTTCAAGCCGGTAGCTGCGCGAATAGGTCATCAGTCCTCCGGCCAGTTCAAGCATGGCGCCGTACAGGCGCTCGGGATGCAGCTCGCGGTGGTGCAGGTAGTGGGCCAGCGCCGCGTAGCCGGCGCTGGCCGTGTGCAGCAGCCAGAACGAGGACACGTCGCCGCCGCGGATCTCGACCACGTTGCGGCTCGGCTCGCGCAGGTCGCCATACAGCGCATTGACCTTGGCCAGCAGCTTTTCCATCAGCCGCGCCAGGCCGACGTAGAGGCCGGCGCCGGGCATTGTCACGGCGTCGATCGACAGGCTGGGCGGAACGAAGCCGGGATCGATCTCGAAGCCGCCGGTGGCCACGCGCCGCAGGCGCAGCAGCGCAAAGCTTTCGTAGGCTTCCAGCGGCTCGCTGTCGGCCACCAGGCGCAGCGCCTTGCGCAGGTAAGTAACGGGGGCGTCGGCGGCCTGGGTATATAAATCCTGGGTCTCGCGGTCGATGCGTCCGAAGCGCACGTCGATGGTTTCATGACCGTCAAGTCCATTGGCGCAGTTGTCGCCGTGCGTACGCAGCGCCGGGAGGGCGGCGTGGTAGGTGACCGTCTGCTTCGCCGGCGGCAGGTCGCCCAGGCGCACCTGCGGCGGCAGCACGTCGTCACCCGGCGCGCGCACCACTTCACCGTCGGGGAATAGCAGCGACAGCTCGTCGATGCGCAGGATGTCGCTGCGCAGGGCGTCGAGGTCGACCGCCAGCTTGCGCACGCCCCAGCAATACGGGTGCAAGGCGCAGGCGGTCTGGTTCAGGCGCGCCTCGTGGTAGCGGTCCTGCTGCTGGAAATGCTGGGGCCGCAGGAATAATCCCTCGCCCCATAAGACCTTGGATGGCATCACGATTGCCTCCTCGCCGTTCAGAAAAGACTAGCTTGCAGGAAAGTCATAAACGATTATTGACAGCGCACAGAGC
Source organism: Massilia arenae (assembly GCF_008014745.1). Lineage (GTDB taxonomy): Bacteria > Pseudomonadota > Gammaproteobacteria > Burkholderiales > Burkholderiaceae_D > Telluria > Telluria arenae. The sequence goes on along the minus strand of NZ_VPFD01000012.1, from coordinate 123,973 downwards.
CCAGCGCCGCGGTGCCGGAGCCGACGCTCATTGCGCAGGCGTGTAGCCCGACGTTGAGGCCGTCGCGCTCGGCATCCAGGCTGCTGACTGCGGTGCGCCAGCGGCCGGAGGCCGGGGTGTGGAACAGGGCCACGATGCCGACATGGCCGGCTTCGCGCGCGACTTTTTCCGTCACCTCGTAGCGCTGGCCCGGCACCAGCATGATCTCGCGCACCTCGACCAGGTCGGCGCCCAGGCTTTCGCGCTCCAGGCGCGGATCGAGGAAGGTGGCGTAGGGCGCGCCCTCGAAGGCGTCCTTCTGGCGCAGCTTGTACAGGCGCACCGCCAGCGCCAGCGGCTGGCCGCGCGCGTCCACGTTCAGGCGGGTGGCGGCGTGCAGCTTGAGCGGCACGTTGCGCGGCGGCTTTTGCGACTCGGGCAGTTCGGACGGCTTGCGCAAGCCGGCCGCCTCCAGGGCCACGCTGGCCAGCGGCGCCAGCGCGGCGCCACCGCAGCCGGCGAGCGCCGCTGCCAGCGCGGTTGCCAAGACCAGCAGCTCAACCCGGTTGGACGTCCTCATCAACGATCTCCTCGCAATTGTCCTAAGGCACCAAGGTTGGATTGAAACCCATCCGCGCCAGGGCGCGCTGACACGGCGCAAACGCAAGCGACATCCAACAGTGATTGCTGAACTCGCTTTTTCATTGACAGTGCACAACTTCTTGAAAAGCGCGATGCGAATAATGGGGGCTTGTTCACCCACTGGAGAGACGAACATGTTCCGCAAACGCCTGTTACCCCTGCTGGTTGGGGTCGCCGCCCTGGCCGGGTGCGCCACCGACGGCACGGGCACGACCGCCAAGCGCGCCGCCGTGTCCGAAAACATCTATGCCGAAGCCGATGCCGCCCTCGCGGCCGGGCAGAGCGACAAGGCCGTCAGCCTGCTCAAGGCGGCCAGCGTGGCGCACCCGGTCGACAAGAAACCCTGGGTGCGCATGGCCCAGATCCGCTTCGACGCCACCCAGTACGGCGACGCCATCAGCAGCGCGCAGGAAGCGTTGGCGCGCGATCCCGACGACACGCTGGCCTACAGCATCCTGGCCGTCAGCGGCCTGCGCGTGGCCAGCAAGGCCTTGGCCGACCTGACGCGCAAGAACAATCTGCAGGGTTCGGTGCGCAGCGAAGCGCAAGACCTGGCCAAGCTGCTGCGCACCAGCCTGGGCGAGGAGGTGCTGGTCACGACCCGTCCCGCCACACGCCCGGCGTCGACCCGCAAGACGCCGAGCCAGCCTGCGGTGGCGGCGCCGTCGCGTCCGGCGGCCGGCAGCGCCAGTCCGTTCGACGTGTTGAAGTAATCCCATCTTCCCCCACTGGAGTCGATATGGCCAAGAGCGAAAGCGTACAAAAACGCTTGCAAAAGGTGCGCGCGCCGCGCGTGCAGATGACCTATGACGTCGAGATCGGCGACGCGATCGAGAACAAGGAGCTGCCCTTCGTGGTCGGCGTGGTCGGCGACTTCGGCGTCGACCCCAAGGCCGAGAAGAAGCGCCTCAAGGACCGCAAGTTCGTCAATGTCGACGCCGGCAATTTCGACGAGGTGCTGGGCGCCGTCGCCCCGGTCGCCACCTTCAAGGTCGAGAACCACCTGTCGCCGGAAGGCGGCCAGTTCGGGGTGCAGCTGCAGTTTCGCGAGATGGACGACTTCCGGCCCGAGTCGGTGGTGCGCCAGGTCGCGCCGCTGGCCGGGCTGCTCGAAGCGCGCACCAAGCTGGCCGACCTGCGCAACAAGCTGGCCGGCAACGACAAGCTCGAAGACATCCTGACCGAGGTGCTGGGCAATACCGAAAAACTCGACAGCCTGCGCAAGTCAGGCAAAGGGGAGTGAGATGGCGGCGGTATTCGAATCCACCCAAGCGACAGCGGCGGCTCCGGAACTGGACGCTTCGCTGCTCGACCAGATCGTCGAAGAAAGCCGCGTGGCGGCATCGAGCAGCGAGCACGAACGCGCGCGCGACCTGATCTCGGAGCTGGTGAGCCAGGTGATGCAGGGGACGATGGTGATCTCGTCCAATCTGTCGGCCACCATCGACGCGCGCCTGGCGGAGCTGGACCGCATGATCTCCGATCAACTTTCTGCGATCATGCACGCGCCCGAGTTCCAGAAGCTGGAGCGCAGCTGGACCGGCCTGAACTACCTGGTCAGGAACAGCACCACCAGCGCCAACCTGCAGATCCGCATGCTCAATGCCAGCAAGCGCGAGCTGGTCAAGGACTTCCAGTCGGCCATGGAGTTCGACCAGAGCACGATGTTCAAGAAGATCTACGAAGAAGAATTCGGCACCTTCGGCGGCGCGCCCTACGGCACCCTGATCGGCGACTTCGAGATCTCGCGCCAGCCCGAGGACATCTACTTCCTCGAGCAGATGTCGCACGTGGCCGCGGCCAGCCACGCGCCCTTCATCACCTCGAGCAGCCCCGAGCTGTTCGGCGTCGAAGGCTTCGGCGACCTGGGTAAACCGCGCGACCTGGCCAAGGTGTTCGACACCGTCGAATACGCCAAGTGGAAGGCATTCAGGGAGTCCGAGGATTCGCGCTACGTCGGCCTGTGCCTGCCGCGCTTCCTGGGACGCCTGCCATACCACCCGCTTGATGGCATGACGACCGAGGGCTTCAACTACGTCGAGGACGTGGACGGCAGCGATCACTCCAAATACCTGTGGTGCAACGCGGCCTATGCCTTCGGCGCCCGCCTGACGCGCGCCTTCGAGGACTACGGCTGGTGCGCCGCGATCCGCGGCGTCGAAGGCGGCGGCCTGGTCGAGAACCTGCCGACCCACACCTTCAAGACCGACGAGGGCGAAGTGGCGCTGAAATGCCCGACCGAGGTCGCGATCACCGACCGCCGCGAGAAAGAGCTGTCCGACCTCGGCTTCATCTCGCTGGTGCATTGCAAGAACACCTCGTACGCGGCCTTCTTTGGCGCCCAGTCGGCCCAGAAGGCGCGCAAGTACAACAACGAGGCTGCCAATGCCAATGCCGTGCTGTCGTCGCAGCTGCAGTACATCTTCGCCGTTTCGCGCATCGCCCACTACATGAAGTCCATGATGCGCGACAAGATCGGCAGCTTCGCCGCCGCTTCCAACGTCGAGGATTACCTGAACCGCTGGCTGACCCAATATGTGCTGCTCGACGATAACGCGAGCCAGGACCAGAAGGCGCAGTTCCCGCTGCGCGAAGCCAGCGTGCAGGTGTCCGAGGTGCCGGGCCGCCCCGGCGTGTACCGCGCCGTGTCCTTCCTGCGCCCGCACTTCCAGCTCGATGAACTCTCTGTTTCGCTCAGTTTGGTCGCGGAGCTGCCGCAGTCGACCAAAAGCTAGCAATCTTCATTAACTTACTTGGAGTAGAACATGGCAATTGACGTGTACCTGCAGATCGACGGGATCAAGGGCGAATCGATGGACGACAAGCACAAGGACTGGATCGAGTGCACCTCGGTGGCGTGGGGCGTGAGCCAGCCGCGTTCGGCCACCGCGTCCACTGGCGGCGGCCACACGGCCGAACGCTGCGAACACCAGGAGATCGCACTGACCAAGCTGGCCGACCTGGCGTCGCCGATCCTGCTGCAGACCTGCTCGGCCGGCAAGACGATCCCGAAAGCCAAGCTGGAATTTATGCGCGCCGACGGCCAGGGCGAGCGCATCAAGTATTTCGAGATCGAACTCGAGAACGTCCTGATCGGCGGCATCAAGCCCAGCGTGGCCGAAGGCAGCATCATCCAGGAATCGGTCGGCCTGAAATTCTCGAAGATCAAGTGGAAGTACACCCAGCAGAAGGTCACCGGCGGCGCCGGCGGCAACACCTCCGGCGGCTGGGACCTGGCGGCCAACAAGGTCGTCTGAGCGGCGTTCGCCGCTCTTTTGCGCGCGGCGGCTGCGCGTTTTCCACCAGCCCGCCGCGCATCCGACATTCCCCGGGAGGCACCATGAAAGGCTTCACGCCGGGCCTGCTCGACCGCCTGATGGTCGAGGAGGGCGCGGCCGGCGCCGCGCTGGGCGTCGAGCAGCTCAAGGACAGCGTCGCGCGCGACCTGGAAGCCCTGCTCAATACCCGCATCGCGCTGGACGTCGCCCACCTCGAAGGCTATCCGGCGGCGCGCACCTCGATCCTGCACTACGGCCTGATCGACTTCGCCGGTTTCTGCCTGACCAGCAGCGTCGACCGCGCCGCCGTCTGCGCCAGCATCGAGGATGCGATCGCCACCCACGAGCCGCGCCTGCTCGATGCGCGCGCGGTGCTCGAACCCGAGGCGGGCGACGTCAACCGCCTGCACTTCGCGATCCACGCCCGCCTGGCGGTCGACGGCCTGCTCGAACCGGTCAACTTCAACGCGGTGCTGCAGCCGTCATCGCTGCACTACGAAATCAACCGCACCGCCCGGCCGCCCAGGGCCTGAGCGGCGCCACCACGCCACTACAACAAGGGAGCCACGATGGACATCAACCTCAAGACGCTCATCTCCAAGCTGAACGACACCACCCGCGCCGCCGCCACCCGCGCCGCCAGCATCTGCATGGGGCTGGGCCAGTACGAGGTCGACGTCGAGCACCTGTTCCTGGGCCTGATCGAGCAGCCGGGCAGCGACCTGGCCGCGATCGCGCGCCAGTGTGACATCAGCCTGACCGGCCTGGAAGCCGACCTGCGGCGCGAAGTAGGGCGCTTCGCCACCGGAAGTGCGCGCACGCCCGTGTTTTCGCGCCATTTGCCGCTGCTGTTCGAGCATGGATGGCTGATCGCTTCTCTAGGCACGGGCCAGCCGAACCGGATCCGCAGCAGCCACCTGCTGCTGGCGCTCTTGACCGAGCCGTCGCTGGCGCAGCTGGCGCAGCGCGCCTCGCCGCTGTTCGCGCGCTTCCCGCTCGATCGCCTGAAGCACGACCTGGAGCGTTTGACGCGTGGCTCGACTGAAGCGCCTGATATCCAGGCCGAAGAAGCCGTGGGCGCCGGCCCGGACGCCGCCTCGGACCTGACCCAGGCCGCCGCCCGCGCCACGCCGGCCCTCGACCAGTACACCACCTGCCTGACGGCGCGCGCGCGCGACGGCAAGGTCGACCCGGTGATCGGGCGCGACATGGAAATCCGCCAGGCGATCGACATCCTCATGCGGCGGCGCCAGAACAACCCGATCCTCACCGGCGAGGCCGGCGTCGGCAAGACCGCCGTGGTCGAGGGCCTGGCGTTGCGCATTGCCCAGGGCGATGTGCCGGACGTGCTCAAGGGCGTCGAGATCCACACGCTCGACATGGGCCTGCTGCAGGCCGGGGCCAGCGTGAAGGGCGAGTTCGAGAACCGCCTCAAGAACGTGATCGATGAAGTGAAAAAGAGCCCGCACGCCATCATCCTGTTCATCGACGAGGCCCATACGATGATCGGCGCCGGCGGCACGGCCGGCCAGAACGACGCGGCAAACCTTCTGAAGCCGGCGCTGGCGCGCGGCGAGCTGCGCACGATCGCGGCCACGACCTGGGGCGAATACAAGAAGTATTTCGAGAAGGACGCCGCGCTGGCGCGCCGCTTCCAGGTGATCAAGGTCGAAGAGCCGGACGAAGACACAGCGTCGGCCATGCTGCGCGCCATGGCGCCGCTGATGGAAAGGCACTTCGGCGTGCGGGTCTACGACGATGCCATCACCGAGGCGGTGCGTCTGTCGCACCGCTACATCAGCGGCCGCCAGCTGCCGGACAAGGCGATCAGCGTGCTGGACACCGCCTGCGCCAAGGTGGCGCTGGGTCAGAGCGCCACGCCGGCGCTGCTGGAAGACTGCGTGCGCCGCATCGAACGGCTCGATGCGCGCGTCAAGGCCTTGAGCCGCGACGCCAGTGCGGGCGCGAGCCATGCCGAGGTATTGGCGGCGCTGGGCCAGCAGCGCGGCAGCGCCGCCGCCGAGCAGGAGGTGCTGCAGCGCAGGTGGGAAGAAGAGCAGGCGCTGGCCGCCCAGATCGGCAAGCTGCGCGCCGAGCTGGAGGCCTCCGGCAGCCGCAGCGAAACCAGCGGCGCGAAGGATTTACGCGCATTGAACGAGGCCTTGCGCGCCCTGCAGGGCGAAGCCCCGCTGGTGCCGGTGCAGGTCGACGGCCACACGGTGGCCGAGATCGTCGCCGCCTGGACCGGTATCCCGCTGGGCCGCATGGTCAAGGACGAGATCCGCACCGTGGTCAATCTGAAATCGATGCTGGACGAGCGCATCCTGGGCCAGGGCCATGCGAGTCACGTGGTGGCCCAGCGCGTGCGCACGGCGCGCGCCAACCTGGACGATCCGAACAAGCCGAAGGGCGTGTTCCTGTTCATCGGCACCTCGGGCGTGGGCAAGACCGAGACCGCGCTGGCGCTGGCCGACATCCTGTACGGCGGCGAGCGCAAGCTCATCACGATCAATATGAGCGAATACCAGGAAGCGCACAGCGTCTCGGGCCTGAAAGGCTCGCCGCCAGGCTATGTCGGCTATGGCGAAGGCGGGGTGCTGACCGAGGCGGTGCGGCGCAATCCCTACAGCGTGGTGCTGCTCGACGAGGCCGAGAAGGCGCACCCCGACGTGCTCGAGATGTTCTTCCAGGTGTTCGACAAGGGCGTGATGGATGACGCCGAAGGGCGCCAGATCGACTTTCGCAACACGATCATCATCCTGACCTCGAACGCCGGCTCGAGCCAGCTGATGGCCGCGTGCCTGAACAGGCCGGCGAGCGAGCTGCCCACGCCCGAGCAACTGTCCGAACTGCTGCGGCCCGCGCTGATGAAACACTTCAAGCAGGCCTTCCTGGGCCGCCTGGCGGTGGTGCCGTTCTACCCGATCGGCGACGAGGTGCTGGCCAATATCATCCGACTCAAGCTGGCCCGCATCGGCGCGCGCGTGCTGGACAACCACAAGGCGACATTCGAGTACGACGAGGCGCTGGTGGAGGCCGTATTGAAACGTTGTACCGAGGTCGATTCCGGCGCCCGCAACGTCGACAACGTCCTGAACGGCACCTTGCTGCCGGAGATCGCCGACAGCGTGCTGGCGCGCATGGCCGAGGGCGGCGGCATCGCCCGCGTGAAGGTCGGCGCGACCCGCGCCGGCAAGTTCAAGTACCTGATCGAAGCGACACAGTCCTGAGGAGGGCGCCATGATGGACATCGATGCTTTGCTGGCGCCGATCGCGCCGGACAATCCCTGCGGCGCCGACCTGGCGTTTTCGCCCGAGGTCGACGAGATCGCGCGTGCGCGCCTGGCCGACGATCCTTCGCTGGAGCAGGGCGCCTGGGTTACGGCGCTCAAGGAAGCCGACTGGAAGCTGGTCGGCAAGCGCTGCACCGGCTTGCTGCAAACCCGCAGCAAGGATTTGCAACTGGCCGTGTGGCTGGCCGAGGCGAATGCGAAGACCGGCGGCATGCGCGGCCTGGCCGAAGGCCTCGGATTGGTGGCGGCGCTGTGCGAGCGTTACTGGGAAGGGCTGCACCCGCAGGCCGACGAGGATGGCTTCGAGCGCCGCATCGGCAACCTGTCCTGGCTCGCGGGGCGTATTGCGCCGCTGGTCAAGACGATGCCGCTGGCCGAGAACGGCGTCTTGACGCTGCAGGCCTGGGAAGTCGCGCGCGCCAAGGGGCCGGAAGCGGTGGCCGAGCTGGAGACGGTGCGTACGCGCAGCAAGGGCGCCTTCGTGCAGGCGCTGCTGGCCGATTGCGAAGCCTGCCTGGCGGCCTTGCAGGAACTGGAACGGGTAGTCGACGGCCAGCTCGGCGCCGATGGGCCGGGCTATAGCGTCGGGCGGGCCGCGCTGGGCGACGTGGTCGACTTGATCAAGCCGGTGGCGATGGCGGGCGCGGCGCCGACCACGCCCGAGGCGGCGGCGACCGGCGGCGCGGTCACTGCGCTGGCTTTGCCTGTGCGGGTCGACGGGCAGGTGGCGCACCGCGACCAGGCGCTGGCCCAGCTGCGCCAGGTGGCCGAATTCTTCCGCCGCACCGAGCCGCACAGCCCGGTAGCCTACCTGGCCGAGAAGGCGGCGCGCTGGGGCGAGCAGCCGCTGCACGCCTGGCTGCGTTCGGTGATCAAGGATGACGCCTCGCTGGCGCGGCTGGAAGACTTGCTGGGGATCGAACATCCGGCGCCGTGACGCCGGATGCGGACGTGCACTGGGGGCGATTACTCGGGCTTTTGCGCCTTGGCCGCGCCCGGCGTCACGATCGAGCTGGCGCGCTCGAACTGGGCTTCGACGTTCTGCACCGCCTGGCGGGTGGCGTTGGTTACCTGCTCGTAGCCCTTGAAGGCATTCTCGATCGCGGCCTTGATGATCTCGACCGCGTTCTCCGAACCCGGCTTGACGTTCTGGGTGACGTCGTAGATCAGCGCCGACAGTGTGTTCTTCGCTTCCGCCACGTGGGCATCGGCGGCGCCGCGGAACTCATCGTGCATCTCGTCGATGATGGACTTGAGCTGGGTCGCGTACTCGGTGGCATTGGTGACGCCGGCGGCCGGCTGCATGCGCGCGGCCAGGGTGTCGAAGGCGGCTTTCGGATTGCCGGCCTGGGTGGCTTCGGCCATGCTGCGGCCGGCTGCCATCGTGCTGTCGACCGAGCTTTTTGCCGCGTTCAGGTTGAGCGCGACCACCTGCTCGACGCCTTTGACGGTCTTGCCGGCAAGGGCGTTGAAGGTCTGCATCTGCAGGTCAAATAAGGTTTTTGTGGCGTTTGCGAACTGCTCCGGGCTGGTAAACATGGGTGTCTCCTCAGTGGATGCTCTGTTATGTAATGAAGTTTGGCGGCGATGTTTGTTAAAACGCCGCCTCTTCCACTTTCATTATTTAACAACAATGAGTTTTTCGCAACGCATGTCCCGATAGGGACCGTTTGATTTTTCCCAGCCTTCACCCAGCGGGGTCTGCGAACAGGCCAGTTCGCCGGTGAGTTTGCTGCGCCATTGGTAATAGGGCGCCGGCCCGGCCAGGGCCGAGGACAGGATGAGGACGAGTGCCAGCCCGAGGGCCGCGGGTCGGATAATCTGCATGGGGCTATGCTCGGACGTTCTCGACTGCAAGTCAAGCGCCGCTTGAGCTTCCCATTATGGGAAGGTGTATGCTTGGCGCGGCAAACAACAGGAGAACTCCATGCAGTCCACGCTCAGCCTGAACATCGGCGACGCCGCGCGCGCTTCCGGCGTGACGGCGAAAATGATCCGCCATTACGAATCGATCGGCCTGGTGAAAGCGCCGCGCCGGACCGAGGCCGGATATCGGCTGTACAGCGAACAGGATGTGCGGGTGCTGCAATTCATCCACCGCGGCCGCGCGCTCGGATTTTCGCTGGACCAGATCAGGGAATTGCTGGCGCTGTGGGAAGATAAACACCGGGCCAGCGCCGACGTGCGCGCGATGGCGCTGGCGCATATCGCCGAGCTGGATCGCAAGATCGCAGAAATGGAAGCGATGCGCAGGACGCTGGAAAGCCTCGCGACATCCTGTCATGGCGACGATCGTTCGGATTGCCCAATCCTGGACGACCTGGCGACGCAATGAAGAAGAGGACGTATAACGCAAAACGCCGTAGTCCTCATGAGAAGGCTACGGCGTTTTGCGGGACCAGAAGTCCGGAAAAACAAGGTAGATTTTGGTGCCCACGGAGGGACTCGAACCCCCACACCTCGCGGCACATGGACCTGAACCATGCGCGTCTACCAATTCCGCCACGTGGGCACTGCAAACCAACTCTGCTACAATAGCAGGCTTTGTCATTTTCCGCTAGATCAACATTTCTAGATCATCACGCAAAACGCACCGCTTACTACTGCTGCTTTCTTCGCTTCGTCGTTGCCGCCGTTGCTGAAGAGAGCGAGATTATAGCGGATGATTTTCAATAGTCAAAGACCCACGATGAAGTTCTGATCAGGGCAATGAACATATTCCAGGAACATCCCGTAGCACGCCACGTTAGGCGAATCGGATGGACCTCCGTTACACTACGCCTGTCAAGGTGTCAATCAAGCTGGCTGCCGCCTATTTATTCATGAGCGGCGCTATTACTGGCCAAGAGAAAAAAGAACCGATTTGAAGCAACCTACTCATACCATTCCAAGCCGCGAGGAAATCCTCGCAGTCTTCCGTGACGCCACCGACCCGCTCGATGCGGCCGGCCTGGCACGTGCCCTCAAGGTCAAGCCCGCCGCCCAGGAAGTCCTGGGCCGCCGCCTGAACGCCATGGAGCGTGACGGTCAGATCCGCTCCGACCGCAGCGGCACATATATGCTGGCCGACCATTCCGCCTTCGTGGCCGGCAAGGTCGCCGCGCATCGGGACGGATTTGGATTCGTGATCCCGGACGAGCCAGGCCCCGACCTGTTCCTGTCCGACCGCGAGATGCAGAAAGTGCTGCACGGCGACCGCGTGATGGCGCGCGTGACCGGCACCGATCGCCGCGGCCGTCCCGAAGGCTCGATCGTCGAAGTCGTCGAGCGCGCCAACACCCACATCATCGGGCGCCTGCTCAATGAAGGCGGCGTCTGGATCGTTTCGCCCGAAGACCAGCGCATCGCCCAGGACGTCCTGGTATCCGGTTCGCCGGGCAAGGCGCGCGCCGGGCAGGTGGTCAGCGTCGAGCTGCTCGAGCAGCCGGGCCGCTTCCAGAAGCCAACCGGCCGCATCGTCGAAGTGCTCGGCGAACTGGACGATCCGGGCATGGAAATCGAGATCGCCGTGCGCAAGTTCGGCGTGCCGCATGTGTTCTCGCCGCCGGCACTGAAGCAGGCCGCGCGCCTGCCGAACGAAGTGATCAATGCCGACCTGGCCGACCGCGTCGACCTGCGCGACGTGCCGCTGGTGACCATCGACGGCGAAGACGCGCGCGACTTCGACGACGCGGTCTACTGCGAGCCGGTCAAGATCGGCGCTACCCGCGGCTATCGCCTGCTGGTCGCAATCGCCGACGTCAGCCATTACGTGAAACCGAACGACGCGCTCGATGCCGACGCCATCGAGCGCAGCACCTCGGTGTATTTCCCGCGCCGCGTCATTCCGATGCTGCCCGAGAAGCTGTCCAACGGCCTGTGCTCGCTGAACCCGCATGTGGACCGCTGCACCCTGGTGTGCGATATGGTCGTCACCGAGGACGGCGAAGTCACCGCCTACCAGTTCTACCCGGCCGTGATGCACTCGGCGGCCCGCCTGACCTATAACCAGGTGGCCGACATCCTCGCCGATACCGACGGCGAGGAAGCGCAACAGCGTCCGGGCATTGTGCCGCACCTGCTGAACCTGAACGGCGCCTTCCGCTCGCTGCTCAAGGCGCGCCAGGAGCGTGGCGCGATCGATTTCGAAACTACTGAAACCTATATCGTTTGCAATCCGCTGGGCAAGATCGAGAAGATCATCCCGCGCACCCGCAACGATGCGCACCGCCTGATCGAAGAGTGCATGCTGGCCGCCAACGTGTGCGCCGCCGACTTCCTGCTGCGCCACAAGCACCCGGGCACGTTCCGCGTGCACGCGACGCCGACCGAAGAGAAGCTGAACCAGCTGCGCACCTTCCTCAAGCAGGTGGGCCTGAACCTGGGCGGCGGCAGCAAGCCGACCGCGCGCGACTATGCCGCGGTGATGCAGCAGATCCGCGAGCGCCCCGACGCGACGCTGCTGCAGACCATGCTGCTGCGCTCGATGCAGCAGGCCGTCTACAGCCCGGACAACGTCGGCCACTTCGGCCTGGCGTACGAGGCTTACGCGCACTTCACCAGCCCGATCCGCCGCTATCCCGACCTGCTGACCCACCGCGCCATCAAGGCGATCCTGCTGGGCAAACGCTACGAGCCGAAGGGTATCGAGCTGGGCAAGCTGAATTCGACCCAGTCGAATTCGGCGCGCAAGCAGGCGGCCAAGGACAAGGCCGACGGCAAGCCGCAGAAGAGCGAAAAAGACCTGACGATCTGGGACGCCCTCGGCGTGCACTGTTCGGCCAACGAGCGCCGCGCCGATGAAGCTTCGCGCGACGTCGAAAACTGGCTCAAGTGCTTCTTCATGCAAGACAAGATCGGCGAAGAGTTCACCGGCACGGTCGCCGGCGTCACCACCTTCGGCATCTTCGTGCAGCTCGACGAGCTGTTCGTCGAGGGCCTGGTGCACATCACCGAGCTGGGCGCCGATTACTTCCAGTACGACGAGGCGCGCCATGAGCTGCGCGGCGAGCGTACCGGCCAGCGCTACCAGCTGACCGACCGCGTCACCGTGCGCGTGGCGCGCGTCGACCTCGAGTCGCGCAAGATCGACCTGACGCTGGCCTCTGCGCCGGCGGCGCTTGAGGCGGGCGAGGGCGCTGGCCGCAACAAGGGCGGCCGCAATGAAGGTCGCGGTAATGAAGGCCGTAACGAGGGCCGTAACGAGGGCCGCAACGAAGGTCGCAATGGCGGCAAGAAATCGCGTGGCGGACGTGGTCGCGGACCGAAGCCATCGGCACCGGCCATCGTCCAGGCGGCAGCAGCCGTGCCGACGCCGCTCGAGCGTGCGCGCCAGGTGGCGCAGGATGCGATGGAAGTGCCGAAGGCGCCGAAGTCGCGCAAGGCCCGGGCAAAAGCCAAGGCCCTGGAGCGTGCCAATGCAGCGGCAGCCGCGCCGGTAGTGGAAGCACCGGTAGCTCAGGCTCCGGTGGTTCAGGCTCCGGTAGTCAAGGCTCCGGTAGTCAAGGCTCCGGTAGTGAAAGCGCCGGCACCTACCCCAGCGCCGGTCGTCCAGGCCAAGGTCGAAGCACCGGTAGCCGCAACGCCACCAGCCCGCAAGCCGCGCGCCGCCAAGGCCGCCGCTGTTCCTGCGCCGGCACCCGCAGCAGCGCCGGTCGAAGCGGCACCAGTCAAGACCCGCGCTAAAAAAGCAGTTGCCAAGCCGGCGCCTGTGGCGGAAGTCGTCGTGGCCGCTCCTGCCAAGAAGGCCGTAGCGAAGAAAGCCGTCGCGAAGAAAGCTGTCGCCACCAAAGCCATAGCAACCGAGCCGGTCGCGAAGAAGGTCGTGGCTACGAAAGCCGTCGCCACGAAAGCCGTCGCAACGAAGGCAGTCGCCAAGAAGGCTGCCGCGCCACGCAAGGCGGCCGCCAAGGCTGTCGCCGCGCCAGTGGCTGCGCCAGCCGCCAAGAAAGCGGCCAAGACCGCATCCAAAACCAGCAAGAAAAAAGCACCTGAAAGCGATTGAGAAGTAGCAAATGAAAAATAAAATGATTTTCGGCTTCCACGCCGTGACCTCGCGCCTGCGTCATGAGGCGCAGTCGGTGGAAGAGATCTTTGTCGATGCCGAGCGCAATGACGGCCGCATGAAGGACCTGATCGCCAATGCCAAGGCGGCCGGCGTACGCGTGATGCCGGTCGATGCTGCGCGCCTCGACAAGATCACCGGTACCCGCCGCCACCAGGGCGTGATCGCCTTCGCCAGCCAGCTGGCGCTGGCGCGCAACCTGGACGAGCTGCTCGACGCCATCGAGGGTCCGCCGCTGCTGCTGATCCTGGACGGCATCACCGATCCGCACAACCTGGGCGCCTGCCTGCGCGTGGCCGACGGCGTCGGCGCGCACGCTGTCATCGTGCCGAAGGACCGCGCGGTCGGCCTGAACGCCACCGCCGCCAAGGTCGCCAGCGGCGCGGCCGAGACGGTGCCCTACATCACCGTCACCAACCTGGCGCGCACCATGCGCGAGTTGAAGGAACGCGACATCCTGCTCATCGGCACCTCGGACGACGCCGACCGTGGCCTGTACCAGGCCGATTTCACCGGCCCGGCCGCGCTGGTCATGGGTTCCGAAGGCGAGGGCATGCGCCGCCTGACGCGCGAAACCTGCGACGTGCTGGTCAATATCCCGATGTTCGGTTCGGTCGAGAGCCTGAACGTGTCGGTCGCCTCGGGCGTCTGCCTGTACGAGGCCCGCCGCCAGCGCATCGCGCGCGAAGGCTGATCGGCCTGCGTTCTACTTGGGTTCCCGCCTGCGCGGGAACGACGGGTTTGAGCAGGTGGCCGGAATCGTGTTGCTGATGTTCCCGAGCGCCAATTAACGTCGTTCCCGCGCAGGCGGGAACCCAAGTCCTTCGCTCTGCCGCAAGCCATCCACGCCCCACAGTTTTACCTCTCCCACAAGCATTCCACCCCCGGATCGGCTACCATGAAAGCCGTTCCATCCTGAGCATCACCATGTTTTTCTCACGCCTACGCGAAGACATTCGCAACATCATCGAGCGCGATCCCGCCGCCCGCAACGGCTGGGAAGTGCTGACCTGCTATCCGGGCCTGCACGCCATCGTCGCCCACCGCTGGGCCCACGCCTGCTGGCGCATGGGCCTGAAATGGCTCGGCCGCTTCATCGCCCACCTGGCCCGCATCGTCACCGGCATCGAGATCCATCCCGGCGCCGCGATCGGCCGCCGGGTCTTCATCGATCACGGCTTCGGCGTGGTGATCGGCGAGACCGCCGTGATCGGCGACGACTGCACCATCTATCAGGGCGTCACGCTGGGCGGCACCACGCTGGTGGCCGGCACCAAGCGCCATCCGACGCTCGAACGCGGCGTGATCGTCGGCGCCGGCGCCCAGGTGCTGGGCGCCTTCACGGTCGGCGAGTACGCCAAGATCGGTTCCAACGCGGTGGTGGTCAAGCCGGTACCGGCCGGCGCCACGGCGGTCGGCAATCCGGCCCACATCATCCAGAAAGAAGACCAGTCGCGCAGTGCGCGCATGTTCGCCGCCTATGGCGTCACGCCCAACGGCGACGACCCGCTCTCGAAAGCCCTGCGCGGCCTGATCGACCACGCCGCGCGCCAGGACGAGCAGATCGAACGCCTCACCGATACCCTGCGCGCGGCCGGGTTGTGCTGCCCGCGGGTGGAGGAGGGTGATAAACTCGACTCGGAACAACTGAACCGACTGGTAGATTAAGGAATCGCATGACAAACGAAGCGACTGGCGGCATCGATGCCGCAGCCGTGCTGGACCCGGTAGAGCTGCGCGTGCTGGCCGTACTGGCCGAGAAAGAGGCGCTGACTCCCGATAATTATCCGATGTCGCTCAACGCGATCGTGAACGGATGCAATCAATTGTCGAGCCGCGATCCGGTGATGCAGCTGTCCGACGACATCGTCCTCGACACCCTGCAGCGCCTCACCGAACGCAAACTCGTCAACGCGATCTCGCAGGCCGGCGCCCGCGTCGTGAAGTACGAGCATCGGATGCGCATCAAGTGGACCCTGGAGCAGGACAAGCTGGCCGTGCTCACCATCCTGATGCTGCGCGGCCTGCAGACCGCCGGCGAGATCCGCACCCGCAGCGGCCGCCTGCACGAGTTCAAGAGCGTGCAGGACGTCGAGACGGCGCTGCAGTTCCTGATCGATAAATACCCGCCGCTGGTGGTCAAGCTCGATCGCGCGCCGGGCACCAAGGAATCGCGCTACGGCCAGCTGCTGGGCGGCGAGATCACCATCGTCGCCGGCAGCGAGCAGACTTCGTCGGCATCCAGCGGCCAGACCCAGGGCGGCCGCATCGCCCAGCTCGAAGAAGAGGTCGCGTCGCTGCGTGGCGAAATGATTGATCTCAAGGCTCAGTTCGAGGCGTTTCGCCAGCAGTTCCAGTAACTTCCTCCGCGGGTTCGAGCTCGAGCTCGACCAGGGTATCGTCGCTCCAGCTGGTGTCGCCAAGGGGAACGCGAAACCCCTTGCCTTCGGTCTCGAGCAAGGCGCTGCGGTTGCCATCGACCAGCACCGCGGCGCGCAGCGCATGCGTGTGCCGGAAGGTGAAGCCCGACTTGCCCTCGAACGTGAAGCCGCACCAGTCGCGCGTGCGCAATAGCGTGTTCGCGGCCAGCACCACCCAGAGCGGAATCTCTTCCTTGATGATCGCGACCTGCACCCGGCACTCCAGGCGCAGGTCGCCAAGGCGCCGCACCTGATCGGGTAGACCGGGCGAGCGCACCACCGGGGTCACCCGATAGCGACGACGTTTCTGGTTCAGCACCAGTTCGCTGTTCGCATCGAGCGCGGGCTGACTGCGCGGCACGGTGAACATTCCGTCCGCGTCGACCGCCAGCGCCAGGCTGAAGCCATCGTCGCCGCCAAGGCGCGCAGCCGGCAGCACGGGCTTGTCGGCGCCGCCGCGTGGCTCGATCCGGAACCGCAGCCTTGGTGCCGCCGGGGCCATCCGGTGGTAGTCGTCGAAGGCATCCAGGCCGGCCACGATCGCCTCATACTTGCGCACTTCCGGGTCGCGCATCGCATTGACCTTGATTTCCTCCGGACTGTCGGGCTTGCTGGTCTGGGCGGCGGCAGCGCCAGCGGCGCCGGCGCCCAGCAGCATCGCGCACGTGATGGGGAGCAGGGCGCGCATCGCATCAACCTTCGTCGCGCCAGCGGCGCAGGCGGATCGCGCCATAGATCATCGCGCAGCCGGCGGCGGCGGCGATCCACACCGCGGGCGAGGCCAGCGTGCCGTAGGACAGGCCAATCAGCATCGGCCCATCGAGGCCGGCATTCTGTTCGGCCAGCGCCCGGCCATTGACTTCGCCGAACCAGATGCCGGGCATCAGGCCGCCCAGGAGGCGCGCCACCACCTCTTCGCCAAACCACTTGACGTTCAGGCTCAGGCCCGAGAAGCGGCCGACCAGGAAGTCGAACCAGGCCAGCAGGGCCAGCGCGATGACCGGCACGCCCACCGCCCACAGGAACACCTTGGAGCGGGCCCAGCTCGACACCAGCAGCAGCCAGCCGACGGTCGGCAGCGCCCACACGATGTACAGCGGCAGGAAGCTCAGCAGGTAGAGCGGCGACAGGTAGAAGTTGGCATTGGCCAGCACCGGGGCGATCAGGTTGACGCCCTTGACCGCGCTGGCCAGCAGGCCAAGCACCAGCAGCACGAGCGACGTGGCGATGCCGATCGCCACCGTCAGCAGCGGCGCCACCACCAGCGCGACGGCCGCCTTCGACAGCACCGTCTCCTGGTCCGACATCGGCAGCGATTTCCAGAACAGGATGCTGCGGTCGCGCCGTTCGTCGTGCAGGGCCGCCAGGCAGTAGAAGAACACCACCACCGGCAGCACCAGGAACAGCGGCGCCGTGATCGCCAGGTAGCTCGAGGCCGCGATCGCCGCCGCCTTGGCGTACATTTCCGGCGGGACGCCTTCGATCGTGATCACCTGCTGGCCATTGGCCTGGAAGTGGAAGGCGCCGGTGGTGGCCAGCGCGTACAGGAAGCCGCCGCCGAGCAGCAGCACCAGTGCCGCCGCCACCGCCAGCGGCGCATAGACGAAGGCGCCCTTGTGTTCCCACAGTTCGCGCCGGATCAGCCATTTCATCGTGCTCATGTGCGTATTCATGCGTAGCTTCCTTTCATGGTGGCGACGAACAGGTCGGCCACGCTCGGGTGGCGCACTTCGCCGAGGGCTTCGAGCTGGCTGCGCGACAGGCCGCCCGAGCGCTGGGTGTCGAACAGCATCACCGACTTGCCGAACATGACGCGCTGGTCGAGCGGCTGCAGGGCCCGCGCTGCGGCGGCCTTTTCGTTCGGCACCATCACTTCGACGTAGCGCTGGCCGATCTCTTCCATCGACGCCGCGAGCGCGATCTTGCCGTCGCGGATGAACAGCAGGTCGGTGAGGATGTGCTCGACCTCTTCCACCTGGTGGGTGGTGATGACGATGGTTTTTTGTTCGTCAAAGTAGTCTTCCAGCAGGTGCTGGTAGAACTGCTTGCGGTAGAGGATGTCGAGCCCGAGCGTCGGCTCGTCCAGCACCAGCAGGCGGGCGTCGATCGCCATCACCAGCGCCAGGTGCAGTTGCACGACCATGCCCTTCGACATTTCCTTGACCTTCATGCCCGGCTTGAGCTTGGTGTTGGCGATGTAGCGCTCGGCCTTGCTGCGGTCGAAGCGCGGATGCACGCCCTCGACGAAGTCGACCGCATCCTTCACCCGCAACCAGCGCGGCAGGATGGCGACGTCGGCGATAAAGCACACGTCCTTCATCAAGGCGTCGCGCTGGGTGCGCGGATCGAGGCCCAGCACCGACAGCTCGCCCTCGAACGGGATCAGGCCCAGGGCCGCCTTGAGGGTGGTGGTCTTGCCCGAGCCATTGGGGCCGATCAGGCCGACGATGCGGCCTGCCGGGATCTCGAAGTCGATGCCGTCGACGGCCACCTGCTTGCCGTAGCGCTTGGTCAGACCGCGTGCGGACAGGACCGCGCTCGAAGCCGATTGTGGGCCTGGTTTCTGGACCGCGTCTTGAACGGTGTTCATGCCGCACCTCCCACCGGATTGCCGCTGTCGCGCAGCAGCTGTTCGATATCCAAGCCCAGGCGTCGGATGCGCTCGACCATGGCCGGCCACTCTTCGCGGATGAAGCGTTCGCGTTCGCTTGCCAGCAGTTTTTCGCTTGCTCCCTCGGTGACGTACATGCCAATTCCCCTTCGTTTTTCCACCAGGCTCTCGTCGACGAGCTCCTGGTATGCCTTCGACACTGTGATCGGGTTGAGTTGATACTCGGCGGCGATCGAGCGCACCGAGGGCAGGGCGTCGCCGGCTTTCAATACGCCGTCGAGCATCATGCCGACTACCCGCTCCTTGAGCTGGCGGTAGATCGGGGTGCTATCGTTCCAGTCGGCGGTCATTGTCGGCCTCCCTTGCGGTACTTCGCGGTGCGGTGCTCATGCCTTCCTCCTTGGTGAGGTATTGATGTGGTGTTGTAGTGAACTATAACACCATGCGCGCAAATGTAAACATGCATACGCAAATCGGCGGCCAGGGTGCCGACGTTATTGTGCGGGCAGGGTCAGTTCAGCGTGGTCGTGGCGCACGATGCTGCCGTCGGCATGCAGCGCGAACCAGCCGCCGCGCACCGGCTCGGCGTCGAGTTCCCAATCGGGCAGCACGTAGCGCAAACGGTCGCCGTGTTCGTGCACGGCGGGGCGGTGGGTATGGCCATGGATCATGACGTCGGCCCCGGTGTCGGCGAACACGGCGTCGATCGCAGCAGGGGTGACGTCCACGGTCTCGTACGATTTCTCGGTATGCGCGTCGCGCGAACCCTGGCGCAGGCCGGCGATGATCGCCTTGCGCTGGGCCAGCGGCATGCCGAGAAAATTGGCCTGCCAGGCGGGCTGGCGCACCTGGGCGCGAAACGCCATGTAGGCGGTGTCGAGCGTGCACTGGGCGTCGCCGTGCAGCAGGGCCACGGTGCGTGGGCCGGCCTCGATCACATGCGGGTCTTGCAGCAGTTGCAGGCCGGCGGCCTGGGCGAAGCCGTCGCCGACCAGGAAATCGCGGTTGCCGGCCATCCAGTAGACGGCAGTGCCGGCGTCAGCGACTGCGCGGATTGCGGCGACGACCTGCGCATTGAACGGGTCGGCGAGGTCGTCGTCGCCAGCCCAGTATTCGAAGATGTCGCCGAGCAGGTAGAGGCGCTCGGCGTGCACCGCGCGCTCTTTCATGAAGGCCAGGAAGGCCTCCAGCGTGCGCGGGTGCGAGACCTGCAGGTGCAGGTCGGAGATGAACAGCGCGAACGGGCGCGCAATCAGCGTCATCGGGTTGACCCGTGCTGGTGCGCGCCGCCCATTACAGTACTTCGATCTTTTCGATGATGACGGCGTCGACCGGCACGTCCGAGTGCATGCCGCTGCGGCTGGTCTTGACGCCGTTGATCGCGTCGACCACATCCTTGCCTTCGGTCACGGTGCCGAACACGGCATAGCCCCAGCCGTCCTGGCCCGGGTAGTCGAGGAAGGCGTTGTTCTTGGTGTTGATGAAGAACTGGGCCGATGCCGAGTGCGGCGCCGAGGTGCGGGCCATGGCCAGCGTGTACTTGTCGTTTTTGAGGCCGTTCTTGGCTTCGTTCTCGACGGTCGCGTCGGCCGGCTTCTGCTTCATGCCTGGCTCGAAACCGCCACCCTGGATCATGAAGTCCTTGATCACGCGGTGGAAGATGGTGTTGGCGAAGTGGCCCTTGTTGACGTAGTCGAGGAAGTTGGCAACGGTCTTCGGTGCTTTTTCGGCGTCCAGCTCGGCGGTGATATTGCCCTGGTTGGTGGTGATGAGGATAGTCGTCATGGTTTGTCCTGTTCTATGGGTTGTTATTTGCTCTGTATTGCAAGTGCGGCAAAACCGTTATTTTACTAGCTTGTCGCCCTTGAGCAGGGTGACGTTGGTAATCTTGATCGGCACGACCGGCACGTTCTGCATCCCGCGCACGTCGTCGACGACCACACCCTTGATCTTGTCGACCACTTCCTGGCCCTTCACGACCTTGCCGAACACGGTATAACCCGAGCCCTTGACGAAGGGATGGTCGATGCCGGAATTGTCGGCAACGTTGATGAACCACTGCGAGGTCGCGCTGTCGGGATTGTCCTCGCGCGCCATCGAGATGGTGTAGGGCTGGTTCGACAGGCCGTTATCCGACTCGTTCTTCACCGGCTTGAGAGTCTTGCGGCCCTCGAACTTCTCGTTCATGCCGCCGCCCTGGATCATGAAGCCGTCGATCACGCGGTGGAAGATCGTGCCTTTATAAAAGCCCGATTTGGCGTAGGCGGCAAAGTTGGCGACGGTTTTTGGGGCTTTTTCCTGGTCGAGCTGGACGACGATCTCGCCCATCGTGGTCTTGATCGCATACTGCGGACCGACCATGGCCGGGGCTGCGGCGGCTTCCGGCGCGGCCGCTTGTTCGGTGGCCTCCTGGGCCAGCGCGGCGCCAGGGAACAGCAGGCCGCAGGCCAGCGCGGCGGTAGCGCCCGTCATGCGGACGAGCAGGGAACGGCGGGTGATCGATGACGACATCTGGCTTCCTCTGATGGACCTCGCGCAAGGCGCTGTCAAGGGTTTTCCCCAAAAATAAAGCTGGACCGTGGGCGGCCAGCCGGGATTTTATCAATGCTATACTTT
The DNA here is from genome assembly GCF_008014745.1 of Massilia arenae. GTDB lineage: Bacteria > Pseudomonadota > Gammaproteobacteria > Burkholderiales > Burkholderiaceae_D > Telluria > Telluria arenae. The sequence goes on along the minus strand of NZ_VPFD01000012.1, from coordinate 103,091 downwards.
ACGAAAAGACGTTCGCAGAGCAACGTCCCATTCTATCAAATAAGAACAACACCGAGGAGCCAGGCGAACCCGACGCCGCACCCGTCCAGGGCGCACCAGCATTGCTGTTGCTGCGCCGGAGGTTGCGGCCTCTACCCCGCCCGGCGCTCCTCTTCCGTTACGGAATTCAATGAGCCAACTCAAGATTTACAACACGCTAGCGCGTGACAAGCAGGTATTCGTTCCCAAGGTCACCGGCAAGGTCGGCATGTATGTGTGCGGCATGACCATCTACGATTACTGCCACGTCGGCCACGCGCGGATGATGATGGCTTTCGACGTCGTGTACCGCTGGCTGATGGTGTCCGGCTACGACGTCAACTACGTGCGCAACATCACCGATATCGACGACAAGATCATCAAGCGCGCGGTCGAGAATGGCGAGACCATCGGTGCGCTGACCTCGCGCTTCGAAAAATACATGGACGAAGACACGGCCGCGCTGGGCATCCTGCCGCCGACCGTGGTGCCGCGCGCGACCGAATACGTGCCGCACATGCTGTCGATCATCGAGAAGCTCGAACAAAAAGGGCTGGCGTATAAAACCGAAGAGGGCGACGTCAACTACGCCGTGCGCGGCTTCGAAGGCTACGGCAAGCTGTCCGGCAAGTCGCTGGACGACCTGCGCGCCGGCGAGCGCGTCGACGTCAAAACGGCTAAGCGCGATCCGCTCGACTTCGTGCTGTGGAAGGCCGCCAAGGAATCCGAACCGCTTGAAGCCAAATGGGATTCGCAGTGGGGCCGCGGCCGTCCGGGCTGGCACATCGAGTGCTCGGCCATGTCGTGCGCCACGCTCGGCGAACACTTCGATATCCACGGCGGCGGCGCCGACCTGCAGTTCCCGCACCACGAGAACGAGATCGCGCAATCCGAAGGCGCCTTCGGCGGCCCGATGGTCAACTACTGGATCCACAACGGCTTCGTGCGTGTGGATAACGAGAAGATGTCCAAATCGCTGGGCAACTTCTTCACCATCCGTGAAGTCCTCGCCAAGTACGACGCCGAAGTGGTGCGCTTCTTCATCCTGCGCGCCCACTATCGCAGCCCTTTGAATTACTCGGACGTGCACATCGACGACGCCAAGGGCGCGCTGACGCGCCTGTACACGGCGCTGAACGATATCGACCTGGGCGATGGCGAACTCGCCGTCAACTGGGACGAAGCGCACGCCAAGCGCTTCCGCGACGCGATGGACGACGATTTCAACACCCCGCTGGCGGTGGCCGAACTGTTCGATCTGGCGAGCGAAGTCAACCGCAGCAAGTCGGTGGAGACTGCACGCCAGCTGAAGGCGCTGGCCGCCGTGCTCGGTCTGCTCGAACGTGCGCCGCAAGCTTTCCTGCAGGCCGGCACGCCGGGCGAAGCCGGACTCGACGAAGCGGCCATCCTGGACGCGATCGCGCGCCGCGCGGCCGCCAAGGGCGCCCGCGACTTCGCCCAGGCCGACGCGATCCGCAAGGAACTCACGGCAGCCGGCATCGTCCTGGAAGACAAGGCCGACGGAACGACCTGGCGCCGCGCATAATGGCAGCCAACAAGGACAAGGCCGGCGGCGTCGCCGCAGGCGCCAGCGTGGAGTCGTCGGCGTCGCCGGCGCACGATGCGCTGGCGGTGCCGATCTACTGGGCCGAGGCCAAGCGCGAGCTGATGCAGCGCGACCGCATCATGAACAAGCTGATCCCCCAGTTCGGCGACCTGCACCTGCGCGGCCAGCCCGACCCGTTCATCACGCTGGCCCGTTCGATCGTCGGCCAGCAAGTGACGCCGAAAGCGGCCGACCTGGCTTGGGGCAAATTGCTCGCCGTCTGCCCAAAACTGGCGCCGAGCCAGGTGATCAAGCTGGGCGCGGTGGAGCTGTCGGGCTGCGGCCTGTCCAAGCGCAAGACCGAATACATCCTCGACCTGGCCGACCATTTCAAGGCCAAGCGAGTGCATGCCGACCTGTGGTCGGAAATGGATGACGAAGCCGTCATCGCCGAGCTGGTCCAGATCCGCGGCATCACGCGCTGGACAGCCGAGATGTTTTTGATATTTAATCTGCTGCGGCCGAACGTCCTGCCACTGGACGACCCCGGCCTGATCCAGGGCATTAGCCAAAACTATTTCTCGGGCGAGCCGGTCTCGCGCAGCGATGCGCGCGAGGTCTCCGCCAACTGGGAACCCTGGCGCACGGTTGCTACTTGGTATTTGTGGCGCAGCCTGGACCCCGTTTTGCCCGCCAACTGAGCAATTCAGGCGTTCGATACGCTGTCGGCTTACGGTAGAATAGCGCCCTGATCGGCCGCGCATAACGGAGCGCGGCCAAGACATTACCCCGGAGGTACAATGACTAAAACAACTTTCCTCAATTTTGAGCAGCCGATTGCCGAGCTCGATTCCAAGATTGAAGAGCTGCGTTTCGTACAAGACGATTCCGCTGTCGACATCTCCGAAGAGATCGATCGCCTGGACAAGAAGAGCCAGCAGCTCACCAAGGACATCTATGCCAAGCTGACTCCGTGGCAAGTGTCGCAGATCGCGCGTCACCCGCAGCGTCCTTACACGATGGACTACGTGAACGCGATCTTCACCGATTTCCATGAGCTGCACGGCGACCGCACCTTTGCCGACGACCAGTCGATCATCGGCGGCCTGGCCCGCTTCAACGGCCAGCCATGCATGGTGATCGGCCACCAGAAGGGGCGCGACACCAAGGAGCGCGCGATGCGCAACTTCGGCATGCCGAAGCCCGAAGGCTACCGCAAGGCGATGCGCCTGATGAAGCTGGCCGAGAAGTTCGGCCTGCCGATCTTCACCTTCGTCGACACCCCGGGTGCTTTCCCCGGCATCGACGCCGAAGAGCGCGGTCAGTCGGAAGCGATCGGCCACAACCTGTACGTCATGGCCGAACTGAAGGTGCCGCTGATCGCCACCATCATCGGCGAAGGCGGTTCGGGCGGCGCGCTGGCGATCGCCGTCGGCGACGCCGTGCTGATGCTGCAGTACTCGACCTATTCGGTGATCTCGCCGGAAGGCTGCGCCTCGATCCTGTGGAAGACTTCGGAACGCGCGTCCGACGCCGCCGAGGCCCTGGGCCTGACCGCGCATCGCCTGAAGGCGATGGGCCTGGTCGACAAGATTGTCAGCGAACCGCTGGGCGGCGCCCACCGCGATCCGGCCCAGATGGCGCAATTGCTCAAGCGCGCACTGGCCGATTCGCTGCGCCAGTTCCAGGGCATTAGACCGAAGGACTTGCTGGAAGCCCGTCACGCGAAGCTGATGAGCTATGGCAAGTTCAAGGAAACGCTGCCGCGCGAGGAGTGATCCTCTGAGCCGTTCCAAACGCGGGGCCAACCCGGCCGGGCTGGTCCCGGCATCGTTTGCGCAGGCCATGCTCGGCCTGCGCGACAAATACTCTCCCCAATCCATAGCAGTTGCCTGTAGCGGCGGCCTCGATTCGATGGTCTTGCTGCGTCTGGCGCACGACTGGTGCGCACAGCAGGGCGTGCGGCTGCATGCCTTCCACGTGCATCACGGACTGAGCCGGCATGCCGATGACTGGGTGGCGCATTGCGAGCGCAGCGCCGGCGAGCTCGGCATCGGCTTCGACCATCGCCGCGTGACGATCCCGCACGACGGCTCCGGCGTCGAGGCCGCGGCGCGCAAGCTGCGCTACGCCGCTCTCGGCGAGATGTGCCGCACGCACGACGTCAAATTACTGCTCACCGCCCATCACCTGGACGACCAGGCCGAGACCGTGCTGCTGCAATTGCTGCGCGGCTCGGGCGCCGCGGGGCTGTCGGGCATGGATGCGGACAATCTCGCGCCCGGCCTCTTGGGCGTGCCCGACCTGGCGCTGGCGCGGCCGCTGCTGTCGCAGCCGCGTGCGGCGCTGGAAGCGTATGCGCGCGAGCATGGGCTGGCCTGGGTCGAGGACGAATCGAACCAGGATCCGCGCTACACCCGCAATGCACTGCGCCATCAGGTGATGCCGGCGCTGGCGACGAATTTTCCGGGCTTTCAGGCCCGGCTGGCGCGCGGCGCGGCCCACGTGGCCTCGGCCCAGCGCCTGCTCGACGAGCTTGCGGCCCAGGACCTGGCGGCTTGCCAGGACGGCGACGCCATCGACCTGGCCTATCTTGGCGGACTGAGCGCAGACCGCATCGATAACTTCATGCGCCATCTGTTCTCGGTGCGCGGATTGGCGATGCCGTCGACCGCCTGGCTGAACGAAATGGTGTCGCAGTTGTTCTCGGCACGCGAGGACGCGCAGTTGAAGGTTACGCATCCGGAATGCCATATTCGCCGCCATCGCGGCAAGCTCTACTTGACTCCGCACCTGCCGGACCTGGCGGGTATGCGCGATCCGGACGATATCGGCGTGCTCTACAGGGAAGGACAAACCTTCCGCTGGCAGGGCGAGGCCTCGATCGCCTTCCCCGACTACGGTGGGGTGCTGCACTTCGAGCGGACCGAACAGGGCTTCGATCCTGCGTGGCTGCGCGCGCAGACGCTGACGCTCGACTTTCGCAAGGGCGGGGAAAGGCTCAAGCTCGCGGCCAACCGGCCATCGCGCGGCCTGAAGGCGCATTACCAGGCGCTCGGTGTGCCGGCGTGGGAGCGCGAGCGCTTGCCGACCGTCAGCCGCAACCTCGACCTGCTGTTCGCGGCAGGCATCGGCATGGACTGCCGGCACTGGTCGGCAAGCGGCCAGGAGCTGATCGGACTGCGTTGGGAAGCGAGCTGACGCTGGATTGTATAGGCAAGTGTATTCCAAAAACGCATTAAGTTATTTTCTTTCCATATAGCTTTTTCGTTCTCGAAGCCTTGTGATGCCGCGTTGCAGCATGCTACATTGAGGGTCCTCTTTTCTCTTTACACAAGCTGGAACCCTTCCTGATATGGCTTTAATTGTCCACAAATATGGCGGGACGTCGATGGGCTCGACGGACCGTATCAAGAATGTCGCGGCCCGGGTGGCCAAGTGGCATGACGCAGGTCACCAAATCGTCGTTGTGCCGTCCGCGATGTCGGGCGAGACCAACCGACTGATTGGTCTGGCCAAGGAAATCATGCCGCAACCGGACCCGCGCGAACTGGACATGATCGCCTCGACCGGCGAGCAGGTGTCGGTTGGCCTCCTGGCCATGGCGCTGCTGGCCATCGGCAAGGATGCGGTGTCCTATACCGGCTGGCAGGCGGGCATCCGCACCGACTCGTCGTTCACCAAGGCGCGTATCCAGTCGATCGACGACAGCCGCGTGCTGCGCGATGTCGCGGCCGGCAAGATCGTCATCATCACCGGTTTCCAGGGCGTGGACGAAGAAGGCAATATCTCGACCCTGGGCCGCGGCGGCTCGGATACTTCCGCAGTGGCGATTGCAGCCGCGCTGAAGGCCGAGGAATGCCTGATCTACACTGACGTCGACGGCGTCTACACAACCGACCCGCGCGTGGTGGACGAGGCGCGCCGCCTGTCGAAGATCACGTTCGAGGAAATGCTCGAACTGGCCTCGCTGGGCTCGAAGGTGCTGCAGACTCGCTCAGTCGAGTTCGCCGGTAACTACCAGGTGCCGACGCGCGTACTGTCGTCGCTGACCGATCCCCTGATGCCGCTGGAAGAAGAAGCCCAGTCCGGCACCCTGATTTCGTTTGAGGAAGAAAGCAATATGGAACAAGCCGTCATCTCCGGCATCGCGTTCAATCGCGACGAAGCAAAGATCACCGTCCTGGGCGTGCCGGACAAGCCGGGCGTGGCGTACCACATCCTGGGACCGATCGCCGATGCGAACATCGAAGTCGACATGATCATCCAGAACCAGTCGGTGGACGGCAAGACCGATTTCACCTTCACCGTGCCACGCAACGACTACGTGCGCGCGATGGGTGTGCTGGAGGGTCAGCAGGAAGCGCTGGGCGCGACCAAGGTACTGGGCGACGCCAAGGTGTCGAAGGTGTCGGCGGTGGGCGTGGGCATGCGCAGCCACGTCGGCGTGGCGTCGCAGATGTTCCGTACCTTGTCGGAAGAGGGCATCAATATCCAGATGATCTCGACCTCGGAGATCAAGATCTCGGTGCTGATCGACGAGAAGTACATGGAACTGGCCGTGCGCGCGCTGCACAAGGCTTTTAACCTCGAGCAAGGTTAACAAATTTCAAAATTTTTGGGCGTGCGTTCTTGACGCAATGAGGTCCAGCCCTTAAGATGCTTGCACTCAGCGCTGACCGAAACCGGTTGGTTCTGATTGGAGACGTGGCCGAGTGGCCGAAGGCACATCCCTGCTAAGGATGCATATGGCTTATACCCGTATCGTGGGTTCGAATCCCACCGTCTCCGCCAGGACAATAGTTTTAGGGAAACCTTCAACTTTCAGAGAACCCGCAAGCACGATGAGGCTTGCGGGTTTTTTGTTTCCTGAGCCATGGATGCCAATTGAAACCGAGCGATACGTCGGTTTCTTCCCAAAAAATCGTGCAAGCTGGATTAGCACTGAGCGTGCCGGAAAACCACGGCGGCCCGTTTGAAGCAACGGCACGCGTCGCGCTCCGCGATCTGGGGCATTCTTGATCCTGTTCCCAGCGGCAATACTGTGGCATGCTGTCAGGTTCTCCAACTGCCTCCGGCAATACCCCATTTCCCGATGAAAGAAGCCCTCAGTGCGCTGATCCGCGATCAGCTCAAGACCTATCGCGAAACACGTGCACGGATGATCAGCGACTACTATCGCGAGCGCCAGCTGATGGGCGAATACAACGGACGTCAGATCCTGGAAATGCTGCAGAATGCGGACGACGAGGAGTCGGAGACCGTCCTGATCCGGCTGGACGAGCATCAATCGCGTTTGACGATCGCCAATCACGGCGTTCCGTTCTCACTTGCGGGCATTCAGTCCTTGATGCTCGCGAATATGAGCTCGAAGACCAAGGTCAAGTACATCGGCAACAAGGGGCTGGGTTTTCGCTCACTGGTCAATTGGGCGCATCGGGTCACCATCGACAGCGGCCCCGTGAGCGTCACGTTTTCTGAAGCGATCGCGCGTCGCACCTTCGAGCAGCTGTTCGACGAGGAGACGCGCCGGCAGATCCGCCAGGAGCGCAACTTCGGTGCCGAGGCGGTGCCATTGGCGTTCCTCGCCGTGCCCGAATTCGCCGACCGCGCCGCCAGTGAGTGGACCACGGAAATCGCCATTGACTACCGCCCCGCGTTTCTCGACGGGATCAAGGCCCAGCTCGCGAGCCTGCAGCCCGAATGCCTGCTATTCTTGAATCACATCCATACCGTCATCATCGAGCACGACGGCGAGCGCAGGACCTTGCACAGAAAACTGGACGGCGCCACCGTCGTTCTCGGCGCCGACCGGTGGCAGCTGCACGAGGACGAAGCGCCTCTGCCCGACGACTACCAGAACGCCGACAAGGCCGAGGAAGAGTGGTACAGCCTGAAGCTGGCCACGACGGACGGGCTCAGCAAGGGTGCTCGGGTTCTCTACACCTTCTTCCCCACCCAGGTCAGCCTGGACCTGCCGATGGTCGTACATGGCACCTTCGATCTCGACAGTTCGCGCAACCAGCTGATCCAGTCGCCACGCAATGAGTTCCTGCTGACCCGACTCGTCAATCTGATCATCAGCACGGCCCGTGCGCTAAAGGATGGCGCGACCGACCCGTGGATCCAGGTGCGGCTGCTGCACTATCGAAACGCGAACGAGGTGCTCGGCGCCCTCGGTTTCTATCGCCAGCTCGACCAGGCCCTGAGCGATCTGGCTGTGTTCCCCTGCGTCGACGGCCAGTACCGCAAGGCCTGCGACGTGTACTACCTGGGCGACGCCTTTTCCGAGCTAGTGCTCATGGCCGGCTGCGGCGCGCTGTTCCCGGCACTGGCCTACCCCGGGGTGGAGAATGCGGACTACACGGCCAAGTATCAGACCTTTTCCACTTCTCCCACCTTCGTGGATGCGGTCAATGAGTTGAGCGCACGCCTGCTAGGGCACGAGCTCGCGCACCGCGTGGACTTGATCAGCATCCTCTGCGCCGAGCCCGCGCTGGCAGGCAAGTATGCGCTGCTGGTCAATGAACAGGGAATGCTAATCGACGCCGACACCGACGCCTATACCCCGCGTACGGGCGGCGACACTGAAGTCTCGCTGCCGCCCTTCGTCAACATCGATTTCATGAGCCAGCCACTGTTTGCTGGCTTGGCGGCGCGCCTGGGTGTCCTGTCCAGTGACAAGGCACGCGAAGTCCAGCGCGCCCTGAAGTCGGTCACGACGGTGCACAGTTATGAACCGGCGCAGATCATCCGCTCGATCATACGGGCGGCGACGGTTGAATTACGCCAACCGCGCGTGGAGGCGCCCGAGATCATCGGGGTCATGGTCGCGGCCATGCTGGAGAACTTCACCAACGGTGACCCGGCGTCCCTCCCGCCGGACACCAGCGTTCCGCTGCTCAATACCGATCTCGACGTGGTCGATGCACGCGAGCTGTTCCTGTCCGGCGTCTACCCCACCGGCGCGCATACCGAGCGCCTCTTCGCCAAAGTCCACCGCCCCGACCGCTTCCTGGCGCCACCGTCGGAGTTCGGCGGCAAGGTCGCCGCTGCCGACCCGGTGCTGCTCGAACGCGTATTCGCATGGCTAGGCGTGAATCGCTTCGTCCGTTACATGCCGGTGCGGGACGCCGCCGGCTTGCAGCGCTACGGTCGCCATGTTCTGGACCTCATGGGGCGTCCGCCTTCGTATCGCGAGCACAAAGTAGAGTGCATGAGCATCCCGGATGCCGACCTGGTGAAGATGCTGGCCATGATGCCGCGCGAGGACCTGGTCGAGTGGCTGATCCGGGACGGCGTCGCGCGGGCGCGCCTGAGCCTCGACAATCCCGACAGGTTCGATTACGCGCAGGTGAACGAGCGCGGCGGCACATACCAGCACGCGCTGTCGCGCAAGCCGTCGTATCTGCACTTCCAACTGAAGGCCGCAGGCCTGTTCGACCACTTTGTCCTCAACCGCGACCTGCCTGCCGCCGAACTGATCAATCCTTTCGTGTTCGATTTCGCAGCGCCCGGCCTTGCCGCGGCGGACATCACACGGCGCGACATCGAAGCGGTACTGGCAAGCCTCGGCGCGAAGGAGCAATTCGAGGACCTGCCGCCCGAGGCCGTGGCCGCCGTGTTGCGCAAGCTGCCGGACGCCGATCCGAAGGGTAGGCGGACCCAGCGTATTTACCGACTGGTCCGACAGCATTATGCCGTGCACAAGCTGGCGCTGCCAGCGGACGTACCGCTGTTCGCCTACCGCGGCGAGCATGGCGCGTACTTCCCGCAGGATCAGGTCTACTATTCAGACAACATCCGGCTGCCGCGCAAGGTCGTCAGCAGCTACGCGATGCTCGACTACCCGCGCCGCGGCGGCGCCGCCGTGATCCCTGCATGCTTCGGCATCAACAGCCTGAACGACTTGGCGTTGGAGGTCGACAGCTACGCCGCCCTGACGGCGCTTACGCAGGCGCTGACGGCGACACTGCGCGAAAAACTGCCCTTCATCCTGGCCTACCGGATCCAGCTGCTCAAGAACGGCCAGGCCAATGAGGCGGCCCGCCTGAACAGGTTGAAGTTGATCTTGTGTGCGGAACTACACTGCCGGGTCGACGGCGCCTCGCTGTCCCTGGGCTTGAACGATTACGTGCGTGATGGCACAACTTACCTGATCAAGGTCGATCCGACGGCCTCTCTCGCCGACCTCGAACGCGATCCCCACTTTTGCGACACCTTCGCTGATATCGTCGCCGCCGTTTTCACCGTGGGCGAGCACTGGGCCGAGTTCCGCGGCGTGTTCAAGGATCCACTTTCCGAGGTCCAGCACCTAGCGCGCAATGCGCTGGGCGATGACACGCTGCACGACGCCCGCCAGCTCCTCGGCATGGCCAGCCCGACGGACGTATTCTGGTCCGCCTTGTGGGCAGCGCGCAGCGGTGGCGCCGTCGGCAGCTTTACACGCGAAGCCTGCGCGGCCCTGTGGTGCGAACTCGGCGAGTACGGTATCGAGGCGGCGGACCTGGATGTCGAGCGGCGCGTGGCCGCACCCGACACCGCGCTCCTGAAGCGGATCTTCGACGCCCTGCAGGTGCAGCCGTCCGCATTCAACCAGGTCGCGCTGGATAAGCTGGACTTCGCCGACTACCACCGCCGCGGTCTGACCGATATGCTGCATGCCGCGTTCGGGACCTTCGCCTACAGTGCGTGGCGGCGGCTGGACGGCCAGGATTGGCCGGAGCGCGCCCGGTTCCTCGACACGCTCGCCGCGTTCGAGGACACCCGCTGGATCGCTGTAGCGGCGGGGCGCCACCGGGAGGATCTGGCGCCCGACTACGAGGCGCTGCTGGCCGACCACGTCAAGTCTTTCGGGCTGGACGCACTGGCGCTCGTCCCGGCACAGGATTATGAGCAGCACTACCGCGCGCAGCGCGGCGCGTACACGGCCGACGAGCTGGCATCGTTGCCGGCGACGGCCAGAAGCATGCTGTTCTTTGAAGGTGGCCTGGCGCATCTGCGCGCGCAGGGCGCCGAGCGCGCCGCCGGTCCTGAGCGGACATCCCCAACGCCTGCGGTAACTGAGAAACCATTGCCGGCCACAAACGCGCTCCCGATGGCCCCGTCCAGTTCCCGCGGCGGCGGCACGCGGCCACCGGGTTCGTCTCGCTTCAATCCCGACCATGATGCGCGCAACCGCGCCACCGGCGCGCATGCGGAACGAATCGTCTTCGCGAGCCTAGTGAAGAAGTACGGCAAGCGGTTTGTCGAGCACGTCGCCGAGCTGCGCGACGGTGACGGCTATGACATCCGCTATTCACCCGACCAGGGAAGAAGCTGGCGCTATGCGGAAGTGAAGCGTTACACGCACAACCGGATCCATCTGAGCAGTAACGAGTACGCTTTCGCGCGCGTGAACCGTGGCACCTATGAGCTGTTCCTGGTCAACGCGAGCGACGAGATCTCGACGCTCGCGGACATCGACTTCAGCGATGCGACCAAGTTCGACATCGTGGCCAGCGAGTTCGTGGTCTCGTTTTCCTTGCACGGCGCCGCCGCCGAGGCGTCGTCCACGCCCGACGAGACCGACGAGGTGCTGGTAGCGTAAATACCGCGCTCCCGTGCTGCGGTCCGATCGGCCGCGCTGGAGTACATAGAACCCTGGCCTGGTGCGCATCGCACCGGGGTATCGTGGCAGGCGCGGGCCGTCCGCGCGAGCGCGGTGGAACTGGCCCCGCTGGCGCCCACGGTAGTAGTGCGCGTAATGCAGCGCTCTCTAGTCCGGAGTAGACCTCATCCGACTGGGGATCGCCGGGCTCGGCGAACACCAGCACCAGTTCGACGTCAGTCAATGCTTCCATGGCGCCAGGAAATCTGCATGGAATGTGTTGCTTGGGAGGATCCCAGCGCATGTGACATGATGACTATCGACGCCTGCGCGATGGTTACTTTCTACGTGATGGGACCGGGCAACGGAGGCAAGGTCCTTAAGCTGATGCCTGATCGCCATTAACGTATTGTACATGTCCGGTATCTTTGCGGCCCACACTTTCATCCGCCTGATCGTGACCGAGGTAGCCAGAGAGTCCCACGTTGTAGTTCCACTGGCACTTGCGATGGTACGGCTCGACATATGAATCGCCACAGCTCTGCTAGACACTCGAGAGCCGCTTTAGATACTGCTTTTTGTACTCGACCGGCGACAAGTCATTGCTGAAGCTGTGCCGGCGCTTCGGATTGTAGAACATCTCGATATAGTCAAATATGTCCTGCTTGGCCTCGTCTCGGGAAACGTAGATTCGACGACGAACACGCTCCCGTTTCAGTAGCTGGAAGAAGCTCTCCGACCTCAGTGGCCGGATGACCGCGCTCCGTCACCTGCTTGACTGCTTCGATCTTGAATTCTTCGGTGTACCGCTTGCCGCTCATAACTTCTCCTTGAACCTACAATTATAGGCTCAGGAGTATCTAGTGAACCCGTGGCGATTCAGCAGGCAGGATTGAGAGGTCTGCATGAGGCCGATCATATTTACCCTAAAGATTTGTTGCGACAGCAATTGTCGCTGTGCATCTTACGATGTCCACACGATAGTTGCGGGAATCGGCATCTCCGGACAGTCGACGTCAAGCTGCGAATTTCAGTTTCACAACAGTTCCCCAAAAAAATAGTCAGTTCGTCAGTCTTCCTGTCTTAATGAACAGCAAATGGTAGATAATGCTTCCTCATAATTGGTTTTTCCTTCAGTTAAGTTTGGTGTTGTAGCCCGCATGGCCAAAGTACTATCTTGCCTCAATTGCATCTTCCGGTTCTGCTCAGACGGACGGCGGCCATGCTAGCTGGAGCGACTACTGAGAAGAAGCTCGGCGCTCTTTTCCGGCTCGCGATCCGGTCCGGCGCCACCGACTCCATCCCCTTGCACATCCAGCGCGGCGAGCCGGTCAACGGCCGGGACGGTGCAGGACTGACACCCCTGATGCTGGCAGCAATGCATGACCAGCTCGAGGTCTGCGTCAAACTTCTTGACGCCGGTGCGGATCCCGAACTCAACGCTCCGAATGGTCTGACGGCCCGGCAGATCGCCGCAAGTCAAGGGCATTCGGCGGTTGCAGACTTCCTCTCACGCTTCGTAAACGCGAACGGTGAGGTTGTCGAGGTTTCGGAAGCAACTGCACCGGCAGCCAACGATTCGGGCGGCCAGTCTGGCTGCTTTACTGGGGACGAGCCCGCCGCCACCGCGGAAAAGTCGCCGCAGGCAGCATCTACGGCGACAGGAGTGGTGTCTGACATTCCATGCGGCGAGGCGCACGCCCCCTTGCACGACGAGACCGTGGAGGACACCGATAACGGGCACTCGGCCGGCATGGGCGCCGTGTCTTGTCTTGCGGACGTGGATGTCGACGCCGCAATTGCACAGGAAGCGGCAGTTGCGCCGGCAACCGACGAGACGGCAGGTCAGTTGACTTCTGCCGCGGAAATCGAAGCCGCCTTCGTCGCCATCACCGATGTCCCGGAACCTGCACCGGGAAAGGCAGACGTGGTACCTGTCCTTTCTCCGGATGACACGAGCTCTCCGGTACGGGACGACAGCGCGGATGACACCGACGGATGGGTGCCTGACGAGGCCGTCATACCTCCCAGGCACGACGCCGAGTGCGCATCCGCAGCCAGTCGAGCACAGCAACTGCTTGCGGCACACCGCCGTCTAAGCACGGAGACGGACTGGTCGGACGTCGAGTTCGATCTGCCCGAAGTCGAACTTCAGCGACCGGCCGTCGTGCGTGGCGACATGCCCGCGATTGAGCACTTGATCGCAAACGGGCTGAGTACCGGCTTGGTCAGCGGAGAGGACTTCTGGCAGGCGCTTGAGGCAGACTGCGGACCGCAGCAGATCGAGCGTGCCCGCGACGTGCTGCAATCCGTTCTGGACGATCTGGGAGTTCTGGTGGATCAAGGCAGTCCCGCATTCGGCTCCGGGCTAGCGCCGGATTCCGACGACGTGCTCGACGCGGTCGACGCGTTTCAGGAACGCCTCCCGGAGCCTGCTGACGCAAGCATCTTCCACGTCGCGGGAGCGCGGAAGTCGGAACTCATCAAGCGCGAGGACGAGGAACGGCTCGGACGCCGCATGGACTCGGCGCTCGGGTCGCTCGTCAGGGCCCTCGTGTCGCTCCCCGAAGACCAATGGACGCTGGCCTTTCCCTCTGGCGAACCGCCCGCTCAGGAAGCCCCGGTTGACGACGACGACGGCGAATTTTCCGCGGCCGCCGGCGACGAAGCTGGCGAAGTGGAGGAAGGCGACGACGGCGAAGGGCAGATCGATTTTCGTACCTATGCCACACGCGTCCGGGGCGGCATGGAGGAGTACGGTCGCGAAGCGGCAGTGCCAAGGCCTCGACCGAAGGAATTGACTAGGCTGCTGGCGGTTGCCCGAGGAATGGCATCGGACGTGGCGGACACCATTGCCGATGCGGCTGCTTCCTACGAAAGAGCTCGTGACCAGCTGGTCTGCGCCAACCTGCGCTTGGCCGTGCATGTCGCCAACCAATATCGGGGCCGTGGACTGCCGCTGGAGGATCTCATCCAGGACGGCAATCTCGGTCTCATGCGCGCTGCGGAAAAATTCGATTTCCGGCGCGGTTTCAAGTTCTCGACCTATGCAACGAACTGGGTACGCCAGAGCATCACGCGCGGCATCGCAGACACGGCCCGCATGATTCGTGTGCCGGTGCACATGCTCGAGAAGGTCAATCTGTTCAACCGGACCCGCCGTGAGCTGAGCAGGGGACGCGACGGCGACGCTTCCGTGGACGTAGTCGCGGAGCAACTTGAACTGACGCCTGAAGCGGCTCGACGGATCATGCGTTCGGATGCTCGAGTATTTCCCCTGGAAGAATGCGGCACGGCAGACGCTCCCAGCACGCCGCACCAGTTGTCGATCGTCGATCCTGCAATTGACCTCGAGCAGAAGGCAGTCGACCAGAGCCTGTCGATCGCAATCGAAAGGATGCTCGCCGACTTCGAGGCTCGTGCCCGAAAGGTGATGAACCTGCGATTCGGTCTTGGCGGAGCCGACGGCATGACACTCGAAGAAGTAGGCCAGGCATTCAATGTCACCCGCGAGCGCATTCGCCAGATCGAGGCAAAGACACTCGGCAAGCTGAGACATTCGTCGCGCACGGAAATTCTGGCAGTTTACGCCGACGTCAAACCATCACGCAACAAGGGAGAGCAGGGGTAATGATGAACAAATCAGGTTTTCGCCACGCTCCTCCGCGCGCAGTGGCAATGATCGAAGCCCTCCGCGGACTCGGCTACAGCACCGCGACGGCACTGGCCGACATCATCGACAACAGCATCGCGGCCAACGCCACCAGCGTCGACCTGACCTTCGTCTGGAACGGCCGGCAGAGCAGCGTGCGCATCCAGGACGACGGTCACGGCATGACCGCCGCCGAACTCGACTCGGCAATGCGGCTGGGCGAGAAGAATCCGCTCGACCGGCGCGCCGAAAACGACTTGGGCCGCTTCGGCCTTGGCCTGAAGACTGCCTCGTTCTCGCAGTGCCGGCGCCTGACCGTGGCGACTGTAGGAGCGGATGGCCTGCAATGCCTGCGCTGGGATCTCGACGTGCTTGCTGCAAGCCGGGACGACGGCTGGCGTCTGCTGGAAGGACCGGACGACAGCGCGGCAGCGCTGGTGTCGGACTTCGGCACGCACGGGAAGGGCACGCTGGTCCTCTGGGAAGTTCTGGACCGCATTGTGACCGACGGGTTCAAGGAGCAGGATTTTCTGAACCTGATCGACCAAGTCGAACGGCATCTTGCCATGGTGTTCCACCGCTATCTGGAAGGTCCTCGCCCGCTGCTGCGACTGCGCATCGGCGGCAAGGCGATTGCTCCGTGGGATCCTTTTCTGAACGGACATCCGGCCAAGCCGTGGCATTCGCCGCCGGCGTCGCCGCCTGGCATGCGGGGCGTCGAAGTCGAGTGCCATGTGCTGCCGCACAAGGACCGGCTGAGCGCGAAGGAATACGAATCGGCCCAGGGACCGGATGGCTGGACCGCGCAGCAGGGCTTCTACGTCTATCGCAACCGGCGCCTGCTGGTTGCTGGCAGCTGGCTCGGGCTTGGCCAGGGCCGGGGCTGGACGAAGGACGAGGCGCACCGCCTTGCCCGCATCCGGCTGGACATCCCGAATTCCGCCGACGAGGCCTGGAAGATCGACATCCGCAAGTCGACCGCGAGGCCGCCAGTCGAAATCCGCGCTTGGCTGGCGAAGCTGGCCGACGACACCCGTGCGCGGGCACGTCGCGCGTTCGCCATGCGCGGCCAGACCCCCCGTACCCGAAATGGCGAGGAAGTCAGCCAGGTATGGCATTCGCAGCAGTTTTCCGGCGGGATGCGCTACCGGATTGACCAGACCCACCCGGCGGTGCGCGCCGTGCTCGATGACGCGAAGGGGCTTGCGCCGCAGGTGCTGGCCATGCTGAGAGTGATCGAGGAAACCGTGCCGGTGCAGCGCATCTGGATCGACACCGCCGAGCAGCGCGAGACGCCGCGAACCGGATTCGCCGGCGAGCCTCCCGCAGCCGTCATGGATGTGCTGAAGGTCATGTACCGGAACATGGTGCGGTTCAAGGGAATGTCCCCGGCCGTGGCGCGCAGCAAGCTTCTGCTGGCCGAACCGTTTCAGAACTATCCCGAGCTGGTGGCGTCGCTGCCGGACGACTTTACCGAACAGGAAGCGAAGCAATGACATCACAGGCAGAAGCCAACAAGACCAGCGTCATCAAGATCGTGCAGGAACTGCTCGCCAGCGAAGCCGACAAGAGTGCGATCACGCCGGCCCTGATCGGCCAGAAGATCGACCTGGCGCTGATGATCAATTCCGGCTGGGGGGAGGGGCTCGACCGCAATGCCGTGGCGGACGAACTGATTCGCCGATTCAGCGTGTGGTGCGGCCAGGACACGTGGCTGAAAAGCGACGAGGGGCACGTTCCGTGGCTGACGCCCGAGCGGAAGAAGGACTGGCGCTACTGGCAGCGCTACCGCGAAATGCAGGAGGCAAAGCTTCCATGGAAGGCCGTGGACGCACTCGACAAGTCAACCGATCGAATACTCGGTATGCTGGAAGATCCGCTGCGAGAAGGCCCATGGGATCGCCGCGGTCTCGTGGTGGGGCACGTTCAGTCTGGCAAGACCAGCAGTTACACGGGGCTGATTTGCAAGGCAGCGGATGCCAAGTATAGGATCATCATCGTTCTCGCGGGACTGCACAACAATTTGCGCACGCAGACCCAGATCCGCCTGGATGAAGGCTTTCTCGGCTTCGAGACCAACCCGAACGCGGAATCAATGCGTCTGGTGGGTGTTGGCAAGATCGACCAAGACCCATCCATCCGGCCAAACTACGCGACCAATCGCACTGAAAAGGGCGACTTCATTGCGAGCAATATTCGCAACCTCGGCGTGTCGCCTGAAAAACTGCCGTGGCTGTTCGTGGTGAAGAAAAACAAGACCGTGCTCAACCGCCTGCTGAAGTGGATCCGGACCCACGTTGCCGATGCGACGGATCCGGAAACCGGGCGCAAGATCGTGACGCACCTGCCGCTCCTGATCATCGACGACGAGGCCGACCATGCTTCCGTCGACACGGGCGAACAGTTCCACGACGAGAACGGAAAGCCCGAAGAGGATTACGAGCCGAAGGCCATCAACGGGCTGATCCGCAGGATTCTGCATTCGTTCCACCGGAAGGCGTACGTGGGCTACACGGCCACGCCGTTCGCAAACATTTTCATCCACGAGCGCAACGACACGAAGGAAGAGGGGCCGGATCTATTCCCGGCAGCGTTCATCCACAGCCTGGGTGCGCCATCGAACTACATTGGGCCTGCCAGGGTCTTCGGACTCAACAACGGCGAGCAGCGCGAAGGTGCGCTGCCATTGGTGTGCGAGGTGAAGGACCACTGCAGCGACGACGGCACGGGCGGGTGGATGCCGCTTGGTCACAAGAAAACACATGTGCCGCCCCATCCGGACGAGACGGGTCTGCCGGCATCCCTGCAGGAAGCGGTCGATGCCTTTATCCTCGCCTGCGCGGCACGTCAGCTGCGGGGCCAAAAGGGCGAGCACAGTTCGATGCTTGTGCACGTCACGCGTTTCAACGACGTCCAGCGCGAAGTGCACGCCCGCGTTGAAGCCCTGGTCCGCGGCATGGACCAGCGCCTGTCGCGCAAGATCGGTCATGAGCCCGTGCTGACGAGGCTGAAGGACCTGTGGGACCGGGACTTCGTGTCGACGACGGCGAAGATGGCAGAGTGTCTGCCGGAGGCGGGACCGTATCCGGCTCCTTCCTGGGAAGCCATCGCCGAAGTTCTTCCGCAAGTCGTCAGCGAGATCAGCGTCCGGGTGATCAACGGAACGGCAGGCGACGTGCTGGACTATGCTGACGCTGCAGTCGGGCTGAAGGTTATCGCCATCGGCGGCGACAAGTTGGCCCGGGGTCTGACGCTGGAAGGACTGTGCACCAGCTACTTCCTGCGTGCCTCGCAGATGTACGACACGCTGATGCAGATGGGCCGATGGTTCGGCTATCGTCCGGGCTACCTGGATCTCTGCCGATTGTACACCACGTCAGAGCTGGTCGAATGGTTCGAACACATCGCGGACGCGTCGGAAGAGCTGCGGGAGGAATTCGACATGATGGTCGAGAGCGGGGGGACGCCGCGCGACTATGGCCTCAAGGTGAGGTCGCATCCCGTGCTGATGGTGACTTCGCGATTGAAGATGAGGGCGGCGAAGAGCCTGTTCCTGTCCTTCAGCGGACACGTAATCGAAACCGTGTCAATGCATCGGCAGCAGAAGCGGATCGACAGCAATTACGGGGCATTCCTGGACCTGGTTTCTGCAATGGGACGGGGAAAGCCGATCCCCGAACAGGAGCGGCCCAATGGCAGGGACCGCTGGAACGGCATCGTCTGGACGGACGTCCCGCACGAGCACGTCACTGACTTCCTCGGGGCCTACAGTACGCATCCTGGCGCTCCAAAGGCCAATGGACAGCTGCTGCGTGAATTCATCGTCTCCATGGTCGGCGACAAGGAGCTGACGAAGTGGACAGTCGCGCTGGTTGGCGGCAGCGTCGAGGAAAACCCGTTCATTCTCGATGGCGTCAAGGTCCAGCGCGCCGAGCGTGCGGTCAAGTCTTCCAGTTCCGACCGTTACTCGATCGGCCGTCTGCTCTCGCCGAAGGACGAGGGAGTCGACATCGATCGCGCGGCGTGGGAAGCAGCTCTGGCGGAGACCAGGAAGGTCTGGAAGGAGGAGCCCGGACGGCTAAAGAACAGGACGGAACCGGCAGTGCCGAACGGCCCCGCGCTGCGCAAGATGCGAGGCTATGGTGCGCCTGGTGTCCCCGCACATCCCGAGCGAGGCGTGCTGCTGATCTACCTGCTTGAGCCGCCAGAATTCGATGCCGGTGACAAGCCGCTCGAATCGACCCCGTTCGTCGCCTTCGGCATCAGCTTCCCCGGCAGCAAATCGGGCAAGAAAGTCGAGTACAAGGTCAACAACGTCCTCTGGGAGCAGGAATATGCTGACGCTGCTTGACGAGGAACTCGTCACTGCTTGGCGCGCGCTCGCCGGTGGTTCGGACAGGGATGGCGGCTGGAGGAGCATCGCGGTCACGGGGCTGGAAGGCGTGCGGCTGCAGGCTGCCCGCAGATTTCCCGAAGACCGCGAGGCACTTCTGATCGGCTTCGACTCGGTCGCGCTGCCGCCCGCTTCGACGCTGCCCGCAGCCACCGGGTTCCGGGTCGAACGCATCTCGTCCGGCCTTCCCGGCGACTGGCTGGCGCTGGTGCGTCAGGAAGAGGGCGGCATCGAGCTTTTCTCGCGGATGGCGACGGACGTGGTGGCCACGATCGCCGCAAGCCGCAATGCTGCCCCTCAGCGGCAGCTGCAGCTCTTCCTTGGACGCGTGCGCGCATGGCAGCAGTTCATGAGCCGGAGCAGGGGCGCCCTGAATCCGGCGGCCGAGCTTGGGCTGACGGGGGAGCTGGTCTGCCTCGACATGCTGCTTGATGCCGGAATGGATGCCCACGCTGCGGTCGAGGGCTGGCAGGGGCCGCTCGACGGCCTGCAGGACTTCGAGATCGGCAGTGGCGCCGTCGAGGTCAAGAGCACGCTGTCCCATGACGGCTTCCCGGCCACTATCCTGTCGCTGGAGCAGCTGGACGACGCGACGCGCCAGCCGCTATTCATTTTCGGCTGCCGGTTCGCCGTCGCGGACGAAGGCGTCACGCTGGGCGAAAGAGTGCTTGCTCTGCGCCTCGTGCTGGAGAGCGACCCCTCAGCGGCGTCGCGCTTCGAGAACGCGCTGCTGCATGCCGGCTATGTCGACGCGCACGCCGAACACTACACGCAACGCCTGGTCGTGTCCGAGTCCCGCTTCATCCGCGTCGACGAAACGTTCCCGCGTCTTGTCGCCGCCAACGTGCCCGCCGCGATACGGCGCGTGCGCTACGAACTTGATCTCGACGCAACCGGCGCGCGCGCATTCTCGCTGGGGAATGTACTGGAACTTACTGGAGCAGTCTGAATGGAATTGATCGAATTTTTGCAGCAAACCCAGCAGGAAGTGCGGGACGAGCTGGCAGCGCGTACCGCTGAAGCGGGAGAGGAGACGCCGTTCCCGGAACTGGTGTTTACCGAAGTGGTGACGCGGCACATGGCCGACGCCGGCATGACGTTCGAACCCGAGATCTGCCGCTACATGGCCCGGGTCGGAAACAGCACCTTGCGGCTCAGCGGCTTTGCCGTCTCGGAAGAGCTTGATCAACTCGACCTGTATGTCAGCCTTTACGAAGGCTGCAACGAGGTGATGTCCATTCCAGACGCGGAAACGACCCGCGCGGCCGGACAGTGTGCGAAGTTCCTCGAGGAGTGCGTATCGGGTGCGCTGCTGCGGAAGATGGACCAGTCGCACGACGCCTACCGCTTGGTGCAGACCATCGAAACGGCCTACCCGGGTCTGGAACAGATCCGGGTCTACGTGCTGACCGATCGGAAGGCGAAGACCGGCTTTTTCAAGGCCCGCGAAATCCAGGGGAAGACGATCAAGCTCGAGGTGATGGACATTCAGCGCCTGTTCAACCACCTTCAGAGTGGCAAGCCGCGCGACGAACTGGTCGTGAACTTCGCCGACGACTGCGGCGGGCCGCTCCCATGCGTCTGGGTGCCGAACGAAGGCGCGGAATATGCCTATGCGCTGACGGCAATCCCGGGCGAAGCGCTGCGCTTCCTGTACGAGAAGTACGGGTCGAGGATTCTCGAAGCGAACGTGAGGTCGTTCCTCAGCCAGACGAACAAGGTCAACAAGGGTATCCGGGACACGCTGCGCGATCAGCCAGAGCGCTTCATGGCCTACAACAACGGCGTGGTCATCGTTGCGGACGAAGCCAGCCTGGCGCGGGCGGCGGACGGCAGCCCCGGCATCGCATGGCTGAAGGGCATGCAGGTCGTGAACGGCGGCCAGACCATGGCGTCGATCTTCTTCACGCGCAAGAAGCTTGCCGTCGACTTGAGCAAGGTGCGCGTTCCCGCCAAGATCATCGTGCTTCGCCAGACCGACGAGGTCACCGAGGATGCCCTGATCGCCGACATTTCCCGCTTCGCCAATTCGCAGAGTGCCGTGAAGGCGTCCGATCTGTTCGCGAACAAGCCGTTTCAGGTAGAGATGGAAAAGCTGGCCATGACGACCTACTGTCCGGATGGCACCAGCCGCTGGTACTACGAACGTGCGGCCGGCAGCTACAAGGTCATGCTTGACCGCGAAGCGAAGACCCCGACCGACCGCCGTCGCCTCCAGGATTCGATGCCGCC
This sequence comes from Massilia arenae, assembly GCF_008014745.1. Classification (GTDB taxonomy): domain Bacteria; phylum Pseudomonadota; class Gammaproteobacteria; order Burkholderiales; family Burkholderiaceae_D; genus Telluria; species Telluria arenae. Next base: position 81,661 of record NZ_VPFD01000012.1, on the reverse strand, counting down.
GGCCCGCAAGCTGACCAAGACCGATTTCGCCAAGTATCTATGCGCGTGGATGCAGAGGCCCGACTTGGTCAGCCTCGGCGGACAGAAGGCCTTCCCGGCCTTCATGAAGACTATGACGCCGGATGGTGCGGAAGCCGCCACGCTTCCGGACGTGACGCAGTACAAGCGCATGATCGCGCAGGTCATCATCTTCAAGTCTGCGGATCGGCTCATCAAGCCGCGCTTCCCGGCCTTCAAGGCCAACGTCACCGCCTATACGGTGGCGCTGGTTTCCCGCCTGCTCGGCGACAGGATCAGCCTGGACGCCATCTGGGAAAAGCAGGGCATTTCGCCGCAGCTTGAAAACCAGATCCGGGTGTGGTCCGACGAGGTCAACGCGCTGCTGCAGGAGAGCGCCAGGGGCCGGATGATTTCCGAATGGGCCAAGAAAAACGAGTGCTGGGACATCATGCTCGATCACGTCTGGTCCGTACCCGACATGAAGATTCCCGAGTTGATGACCCTGCGGAAGGCAGCCTGATGAACAACGCCGAAACCAGCCTACTGCTGAAGGATTTCCTCGCCGTCGTGCACGTGGAAGTGCGCGAGCGGCTCGACCTCCAAAATATTGCAAGCGCAGGGGCGACGCAGTTCGACGAACTTGCGTTTGTCGAAATCTTCGCGGGCTACATGGCGGAGCGCGGCATCACGTTTGCGCCGCAGCCCTGCCGCTTCGTGGCCACGGTGGACGGGCAGCCCGTGCGGCTGAGCGGATTTGCGCTTTCCGACGAGCTCGATCGCCTGGACCTTCTCGTCACCGTCTACGCAGGCGAGACTGAGCCGCGAACGATGCCTGAAGAGATGGCGCACGAAGCCGCCGAGCATTGCGGACGCTTCCTTGCGCTGTCCGCCAGCGGCACGCTCGGCGAACGGGTCGACCGGAGTCACGATGCCTTCCCGCTGATTTCGACGATCGCGGCGGCATGGAGCGAGATGCAGCACGTCCGCATCCACGTGCTGACCGACCTCTGCGCCGGAGCGCTGCACGTGCCCGAACTCGCGGTCCTCGGCCGGTCGGTACCGGTCGAAGTCTTCGACATCGAACGCGTGTTCGATCAGCGACAGGATGCCGAGCTCCAGCACCAGTTCCGTGCGCTGAATTCCTTCAGGGATGACTGGATTGCCTCGATTAGCGAGGCTGCGACCGACGAGGGCGAGATCGAAGCCACGGCCTTTGTCGACGACACCGGCCGGCGCCTCGTCGATGCAGAAGAGTTTTCCGATTTCCAACGCTGCGGCTTCGTGCGGTCGGTGCCGGGATACGGCGCGATGCAAGTCGACGGGTATGCCTTCGACGATGCCGATGGTTCGCTTGCCCTCCTGATCGCGGATTTCTGCGGCGCTCCGGACATGCCACCCATCGCAGCCGAGAAGGCGAGGCGGCTGTTCGACCTGGCGGAACGCTACGCCGCGGCAGCGCTCGCGGGCGAGCTGTCCCGGGACGGCAACCCGTCGGGCGATCCCGGCATCGGTCTTGCTGCCGACATCGTCCGTCAGCAGACAGGCATATCGAGGTTGCGCCTCTATCTCGTTACCGATCGTCTGGCGGACTTCGCCGGCTATGCAATCGACAGCCGTGTGCTGGCCGGCATACCGGTCGAGCGGCATGTCTGGGATGTCACCCGCTTTCACCGTGCATGGGTTTCGGACAGCGGCAGGGACGACCTGGAGGTCGACTTCAGGAACGGCAGCGGCAACGGCATCGCGGCGCTGCATGCAGGTTCCTCCGACGAGTACGAGGGCTACCTGTGCACCGTCTCCGGCGCCATGCTGGCGTCGATCTACGAGCGCCATGGAAGCCGCCTGCTGGAGGGCAACGTGCGGTCCTTCCTCAGCACCAAGGGCAAGATCAACTCGGGCATCCAGCAGACCATTGCGGAACGACCCGCGATGTTCTTCGCCTATAACAACGGCGTTGCCGCGACTGCAGAGTCTGTGGAGTTCGACGAAGAGTCGTCAAGAATCATCAGGGTGGTCAATCTGCAGATCGTCAACGGCGGCCAGACGACGGCATCGCTTGCTGCAGCATCCCGCCAGGGCCACGACCTGTCGAAGGTATGGGTACAGATGAAGCTGTCGGTGCTGCCGTCTGCGCGTACCGCGGAGCTGATTCCGCTGATCGCGCGATTTGCCAACAGCCAGAACAAGGTCAACGAGTCCGACTTCTTCGCAAACCATCAGTATCACCTGCGACTGGAGCAGCTGTCGAAGCAGGTCTTGGCACCGGCTTTCGCCGGTGGCGTGCCGACCCGGTGGTACTACGAACGCTCTCGCGGGCAGTACGTCAACGACCAGAAGAACCTTAGCAGGGAAGCGGGCAAGGAATTCCTGCTCAGGAATCCGAAATCGCAGCTGCTCACGAAGCTCGATGTCGCCAAGCTCGAGAATACATGGAAGGGGCTGCCACACCAGGTCAGCAAGGGAGCACAGAAGAACTTCGTCATCTTTGCAGGCTGGCTCGCGAAGCGCTGGACGGAGAACGACAGCGCCTTCGACGAGCAGTACTTCAGGGATCTGGTAGCGATGGCGATCATGTTCAGGCAGACCGAACTGATCGTCAAGGCTCAGCCCTGGTTCGAAGGTGCGTACCGTGCGAACATCGTCACGTACACGCTGGCCGTGCTTCAGTTTTCGGTCCTGAAGAACGGCAAGGGGAGACAGCTGGATCTTGGCGAGATATGGGAGCACCAGCGCATATCACAGCCCCTTTGTGACCAGATAGCGAAGTGTGCACGTGCCGTGTTCGGCGTGCTAACCGATCCTCATCGTCCGAGGGCCAACGTGACCGAGTGGGCGAAGCAGGAGGCCTGTTGGGAACGAGTCCGCGACGCGGCCGCGCCGCTGAGCCAGGAGGTCGTCGACGGCCTCTTCGATCCGGTGTCGAGGAAGTACGCGAGCGGGGCAGGCGTGCAGCAGGTCGGGTATGGCGTGTTCGCAAGGACTGCGGTGCTGGGGATACGGCCGGGGCAGTGGCAGGCGATGCTCGACTGGGGCACTGCGCAGGGGCTGCTGGATGCGCGCGAGGTAAGAGTACTCAGGACAGCATGCAGGATTCCGAAGTTTGTTCCCTCCGTGAAGGAATGCGAGCAGATCTGGTCGATACGGTCGAGGCTTGTTAGAGAAGGTTTTGCAGAGATCCAACTTGGCTGACGGGATTCCGGCATGTTGCATGAGAATACCGCTCTGCAAATCTGGACAATTGTCTAAATTCATTCGATTTGAAGCAGGACGATAACGGTTCAACGATATTCGACACAGACTCGGATCGTGCACAAATATGGCCAAGATAGAGTGTTTGTAACGGTCAATATGAAAAATTTGATCGATTAAGTGCGTCCCCGCCTGCACTTGGGATACCGCATCCCCGCTTTGAGAAAATATTGCTTTAATTCATGAAATAAGGCGGATATATTATATTCTTCGTAACTTCAGTCGATGCTGTCCAGTAAAAATTATAAGGTTGCTTATGGTGGATACGTTAAGATTTTCGATGGGGCAAGAGGTAAGTAATGAGCAACTATTGCGCGAATTTGGTGGTAGTCCTTTTCGGGCGCTGCGAGTGTCAGAGGAAAGAAGGACTATCGTCCTTCTAACAAACTATAACAATGAATATTATGTAAAGAAATGGCGGGGAAATCTATTTTATTTTTCTGCGTTTACTCATAAGGGACGCGGGCAGCACGGCCTGCACTATTACCCTAACAGTAGGCTGTACAATGCCAAATCCGAAGGCTTTAGGGTTCTGTTGTTTGAACGTTACCCGTTTAGGAGAAATTACATATTTAGTGGTGAAGTCGAAGTGCGCGGCTTGGTGGATCACTCACTCATGCCTGAGTTGCTAGGTGAGCAATGCCGGGAATTTTTCTTCTTGCTCAGTCCGATCAGGCATAGAATCCAGGAAGATAATCCAAAGATAATCGATCTCAAAGTAGAAATTCGGAACGATGAAAAATACTGGCAGCAATTTCTTCTCGCCCAATCGTTGCACTTGAATCTAGACCGAACCAATGTCGGAAAGTATCAAATTGTTGTCGATTCGTTATGGCGGTTATATGCTTCGCTAATGGTTGAGGCATTCCTCTTGAAAGTCGAGTCGGATGCGCCAAATCTTCGCATTCCAGAGTGTGACTTGGAGCGAGGCTCAATAAAGAGCGTGCTTCCGATACTTGCAGCCGTCGCTGGGATCGCTGGAGGGACAATGAGCGCAACAGCTAATTACCCTAAAGCGAAGGAGGCTTTGCCGGTTATCCGTGCAGACGCGGAAAGAGCCATTAAGAAAGCGATTGAGGCCTTGGAAAATCAGTTTCCCGGTTTAATGGTTTATCTTGTATCCGAAGAGCCCAAGGCGCCACATCGTAAAGTGGACGAGTTGGTAATTGGGCCACCGTTGACGCGACGCAAAGAGGAAGTTGATTTGAAGGTTATCTCGTCGAAGGATCAATAATGTAATCGCGCCAATGGCTTGGTGGTTGGGTTTCTAAGGTGTCGCGAAATATTTCCGCGCGACTTTTTGATGCAATCCGTTTATGGCATTCGGCCGGGGTGGCATCGTATATAGCATTATCGATTTTAAGGTAAGCAAGAGATTTGGGTGCTCTAAATTGGTCTGCTTCAAGACAGGCAAGGTGGCGATTCAGATTGCGGGCCATATAGCAATTGACCTTAACAGTACGTCTGAATCTGATATTCGCTAGATTGTAGTGAGTTGCCGCCATTTCGACTTACTATCTCGCATACGAGACTGCCAAGTCTTTCTTCGGGATCACGCTTCAGCTCGCACTCCCAGACCACGATGATCCGCCAACCCGCTGCAGTCAACATGCTCGCGTTTCGCGCATCACGCGCCGTGTTCGAGTCGAACTTCAGCTTCCAGCGGTCGGCATTGCTGGCCGGAGTTGTCGCGTAGCGGCAACCCTCATGCCGGTGCCAGAAGCATCCATGAACGAAGACCGCAACCTTGTACTTCGGCAGCACCAAGTCGGGCGAGCCGGGTAGAGCTCGGACGTGCAGTCGATAGCGAAAGCCCCGGGCATGCAGGTACCTTCTGACGATCATTTCCGGCTTTGTATTCGCCGACCGGATGCCTGACATCATCCGCGAACGGGTTGCTGCATCGACTACGTCCATATTTCTTGCTATCCTACGGCAACAGCCATTTTTGATGTAAAGCAAAGTTGTCGAGCAAATCACAGTCCGCCAGTTCCGGACATATCCAGGTAGTTGATCTTTTCGCAGGCCCTGGTGGGCTCGGTGAAGGCTTTTCTTCCGTTGAGGGAGATCCATTCAGGATCATTGTATCGGCCGAAATGAATGAGGCCGCGCACCGGACGCTTCGACTGCGGGCGTTCTATCGTCTTCTCAAGCGACGTGGCGGCAACGCACTCGATTCTTACTATCGGTTCTGTAACCGGCATGCGCCTCATCCCTATGACGAGTCCAACATGAATGTGTGGGCCGAAGCATGCGAAGAAGCTCGTCAGATCGAACTTGGAACGCCGGAAGGCAACGAGGAGCTAGATCGGAGGATCAGCGCGCACGGCATCGGACCTGATGTCCAGTGGGTACTGATCGGCGGCCCTCCGTGTCAGGCGTATTCGATCGTGGGGCGCTCGCGCAATCGCGGAAACGTCGAGTACAAGGCGGAAGACGATCATCGTCATTTCCTCTACAAGGAATACCTCAGGATCATCCGGAAGTACCGTCCCTCGGTCTTCGTGATGGAAAACGTTAAGGGAATACTTACGGCCTCCGTTGGAGGCAACAAGATTTTCGAGACGATCCTGCAGGACTTGTCCGATCCCGACAAGGATGCCGGTGGATCGAATCGGATGCACAGATACCGAATCTATTCGATGAGCAGCCCGACCCGTTTTCGCCCAAGTGACGATGCGCATCAGATTGACGTGCACGATTTCGTCATCAAGGCTGAAAATCACGGGATTCCGCAAGCACGGCACAGGGTGATTCTTGTAGGCGTGAGGGAAGATGTTGTCGAACTCCGTGGTGCACCCGGGCAGCTTGCGACGGCTGGTAAAGTGAACGCCCGCCAAGTTTTAAGCGGACTTCCCGCCATACGCAGCGTACTCAGCAAAGAACCTGACTCGGACAGCTCATGGGCGGAAATCGTTCGCGGCCATTTCTTGAGCATGGCCCGCGAGGTCGCGCATGACAGTGCGCGTTGCGAACTTCATGATGTATTGCTGCAGACGGCAAACGAAGTTCTGGATGGTCTGGGGCCGGGAGATAACCAGCTGAAGATTCAAGATTACAATGCTGACTCGCCAAATCTGCTTGCAGGTTGGTATCACGATCCACGGCTTGAAGTCTGGTTGAATCACAGTGCCCGCGCCCACATGCGGAGTGACTTGCGGCGTTACGCGTTCGCGTCTGCATATGCGAAGGCATACGACCGGTCGCCTAAGGGTCACGCCGATTTCAATCTGGAAGGACTGCGGCCCAACCATGAAAACTGGGAATCCGGAAAATTCAAGGACCGGTTCCGAGTCCAAGTGGGAAAAGATCCGTCGAACACGGTGACTAGCCACATTTCCAAGGACGGACACTACTTCATCCATTACGAACCATCCCAGTGCCGAAGCTTGACGGTGCGTGAAGCTGCCCGACTGCAGACCTTCCCCAACAATTACTTCTTCCAGGGCAACCGAACCGAACAGTTCCATCAGGTAGGCAATGCAGTGCCGCCGCTGCTGGCGAAACAGATTGCAGACCTCGTGTACAACCTGCTTTCTCGTCGCGAGCCTGCGTCTGCAACCCCGCAGTCCGCCAACGAAATGCGCCAAGTGCAAACGCGGCTCAATCTGCCTGAAGCGCCTCCCGAAGCGGAAGTGCTCTGAATGCCGTCATGCCTGCATCCCAAAGCGGGCAGGCATGACGGGACAGTGGTACAGTGATCTGCCGTTCTCGTGCCGCCATGTTGGCTATTTCAAACAGGGTAATGGCATGACCGCAAAATGGAGAAGTGAATCGCCACGAGTCTTCTAGACACTCGAAAGGCATCGACGCCGCTGCTCTCCAATAACGCCCAGTAGCTGCATGGGGTAAGTTGGCGGTAAAATCAAATATAGGAAGTCGGCCAGTGATGAGCCCAGGATTGTCCAACATTGTCCTGCTTCGACCAGATCGCTTAGGGGTATGAGAAAGGGTTGGCGGTATTTTGTATCGGCGGAAAGCCAGTATCCATGCGGGTTTTAAAACGCAATACGAATCCCACCGTCTCCGCCAAGTTTGATGAGAAAAGCCACCGCAAGGTGGCTTTTCTCATTGTTGGCGTATCAGACGAGTAGAGCGCCTGCGGGATGTAGGCGAATCCCACCGTCTCCGCCAAATCAGTCTAGTCCCCGAGCTTATTGCACGGTCTTGTGTCATATCCCCCCCCAAGGAAAACCGATGTCGACCATACGCGGGCGGCGGGAATTTTTTTGGCTCGGAGTGCCGAGGGTGATTGATCGGCTGCAAACCGATGAGGAATGCGGATTCCAGGAAAAGCCTCGTTGTTTTCTGATCCGTCTGCGCAAGTAAAGTTGCGCACTAGAAAAATTCGCTCTAGCATGCCAGTGTCTTCCAATCGCACGGGCGTGATTGTGGCGTGCGCCGTTACGCGCCACCAGCGTGTGCACTCAGCCATGAGGTCAAGATAACGGCAATGCAGGAAACGCCCGACATGTCCGCCAAGCGATCCGCCGACGTTGACGTCGCGGTGATGGATTTTGCCACGCTCGGTAGGCAATCCTATTGCCTAAGGCTCGACAATGCCAGCGTCCCTACGTGTGGTGCCCGTGCTGTTCCACCACTTTCAGGCCGCGCTGCCGCCCGGCTTCGATTTCAGTTACCGCTCTCTCATGAAATTTTCCGAATACGTCATACTCGGGCGCCAGGGCTTGCTGATGGATCCGCTAGGCTTCCTGTCTCCCTATACCGCGCTGCAGGACAAGCTGTTCAAGCAGTTCACCGTCCTGTCCAATCAGCCGGCTTACCACGGTGTGCTGGCATTGATCTATACCTTCCTCGCCGAGCGCGGCATTGCCCCGGGACAGAAGGATTTCGCGCTGCAGTTTCGCCGGGCGGAGATCCTGTGGGGCCTGCTGCACACTGTGGAATCGGCATCGTCCACGGTCCTGAATATCACGAAATACACCGCGCTGATGCGCGAGCGGGACAGTCTTGCCCTTGGTGATATCAGGAACAACGATCGCATCTATGCGAGTCTGGGTTACGGCACGCTCGGCCATTATTCGAGCCCGTCGAGCACCTGGGGCATTCTCGACAAGGCCGGCAAGCAGCTCACCGCGCGCGGAAGCGAGCTCGCCTCCGCATTCGGCAAGCGCAAGGGTAAATCCTTGCGGGCCGCCCTGGATTCGTGGTGGGAAGGAGAGTCCTGGGACCTGGGCCGCATGAATGACCATGCCGCCTTGTTCGAGACCGGGGCGCCCGCGGGACGGGCCGAAGCGCAGGTTTGGCGCACCTTGATCAGCGAGTATTGTGACCGCACGCCGGCGGTTCGCTGCCTGTGGGACCGGCCCATCAGCGTGGACGAAGACGAGGATTGGCAGCACGATGCGGCGAGCTACGCCGCCGGCTTCGACGCATGGCGCAGCCGGTACGCTCCCTTGAAGACGGAGCTCACCCAGGTCGAGCTGTTTCAGCAACTGATCGGGCTGGTGCAGCATATATTCGAACGCGAGTACCTGTCCTGCGCCGAAAAGGACAACGGGCCGCTGCCTTTCGACGAACTCGAAGAAGACCTGGCCGGGGCGCTGCGCGTGACGGCACGTGCCTATGGCCAGATGCCTGACGCCGGCGACACCAAGGGCTTGTTCGCCGGCTTGACGGAGGTCCGCGATTACCAGGATGCGGCGCAGCGGATCCTGGCCCACCACGTGGCGCACCAGAAAGCCAAGGGCAGCACGCCGTTCATGGAAGATGGAGAACTGCGCGTGCAGGGCAAGTTCGAGGTCCTCAGTTACGGCGAGCGGCGCAGCGCGCTGGCCAAGGCTGGAGGTCGCGGGGCGCGCCTGGCCCTGGTCGCTTTCCAGCACCGCCGCGACTGGCATTTCCAGCGCGCCAACCGATACCATCTTCACGCGCAAGCATGAGCCACTCACCATCGCATGGCGAATTCGATTCGCTGCAGAGCATCTTTGCCGACATCGCCACCAATGCCAGGACGGATCCGATCGAGCGCATGGTCGTGCTGACCTACGAGTTCGACGACCAGCAATTGATCAACCTGATCGCTGGCCGCCAGCTCGACGACGAATTCGACTTGCGCACGAACCACCTGCGCTTCATCGCCGCCTGCCAGCCGCTGGTGCTGTACGACGCGCGCAAGACCCGTGAATCCAACAAGCTGCCGCATTTCCTGGACCTGATTCCGGTGCGCGCGAAGGCGTATAGCTGCCACCATTCGAAGGCCTACCTGATCGTCACGCGCGACACCGTGCGCCTCGTACTCGGCTCGTTCAACCTGACCCAGACCGGCCTGTTTTCGAACCGCGAAGTCTTCATGGACTTCGTGTGGAGCGGGCGTGAGCGCGCCAACGCAGGGCTGCTGCGCGCATTCACCGATTTGCTGCGCAACGGCTACGCGCAGCACCCCCAGGCCGCGGCTTCTCCGGCGCTGGACGCCATCGTCGCCACCCTCGACGCACGTTTGGAAAAGTGGAAAGCCGCCGGCAAAGGCGGGCCGAAAGAGGCTTATACGCTGCTGTCGTCCGGCTATGGCGAAACGGGGCTCGGACAACTGGCCAGCCTGTGGCGCTCGGTGTCCGCCCGTCCGGCGCGCAAGCTGGTCGTGGTGTCGCCGTTCTTCGACCGGGGCAGCAGCTTTCTGGTCGACGCGCTCGACCGCGAAGTGGGACCGATCCGCGAGATCGCCGTCCATACCGATGCGGCCAATCTGCCGGCGCTGAGCAAGCGCCACTACGGCTTGCATGCGCAAACGCGTCGCCTGCACCTGATCCCGCCGGCGATCCGTAGTGAAGAACTCGCGCGCATCGCCGCCGCCAACGACGGCACCCCGGTGGCCAGCCTGAACATCGTGCGCAGGCTGCACGCAAAGATCCTCATTCTTTGCGGCGAGGGGCAACGCCACTTGGTGTATATCGGTAGCGCCAATTTCACCTGCAAGGCCTGGAATGGCGACAATCACGAGCTGGGACTGGCATGGGTGCAGACGGGCAGTGCGGACACCATCGTCGCCCAGGTCGTCAAGGCGCTGTCTTCGTCGGCGGCCTGTTCGTATGCGCAGTTGCCCGAGCAGATCGAGGCCGCCGAGCGCGAAGAAGATGCACTGTACGAAGACGCCGCAGGCCAGCTCGACTTCATCCGCGACATTGAACTGCGCGCGCAGGATGGATTGGCAAGCGTGGCATTTCACTTCGGCTGCGACCAGCCCGAAAGGCTGCGCGACTATGACATCCACTGGGGCGAAGTGCCGCTCACGCTGGAGCGCACGGCGTCGCAGCCGATTTGCTGGAACGCGTCCGCGCTACCCCTGCTGGGGAAGCGCAATCTGCGCTTCGTGCCGCGCGGACAGCCCGAACCCGTGTTCTATCTACCTTTCCACCACGCCGCCGACCTGCTCGCCTATTCGGATCTGCGCCTGTTCGCCAACGCCGAGGATTGGCTGCTGTATTACCTGCGGCCCCAGTATGCGGGCGGCGGCGGTCGCGGCGAAAAGATTCCGGGCGAGCCCCCCGACACCGGCGAGCCCGGTGGCAAGACGGTCGACCGTGAAGCCAATCTGGTCATCGCGATGCAGCGGCACCTCAGTCTTTTCGGCGAGGTGGAGCGCGTATTCGAGCAGCGAGTGGCCGACATCGCTCGACTTGCACACTGGAAAGAGCCGTGGACGCGCACCGTCGAAAAGCCCTTGCTGCTCTACGCCCGCCTGCTCGACACGGAGCGCGACACATCGACCAGCGCGCTGCGCGACCAGGTGCACGGCTTCAAGATGGGCGAACTCGCACTGTTCTGCCACAGGCTGGGCGCACAGCTGCCTGCCATGAGCGTTCTCGCGCGCCGGCTCGTGAAAGGGATCAAGCCACGTCGCGCAGATCCCCCAGTATTGAAAACCTATCTTGAATTCTGCAGGAGCGAATTGTCATGAGCCGTCGCATCTCGTTCGACCGTATCGTCAAGGCCACCGCCGAGCGCGCCACCGTACAGGGCGACTGGGACCGCCAGCGCACGACCGCACGTGCCATTTCCACGCGCTTCGGCAAGGGCTACGATGCGGTCTTGCTCGCCGATGAAGTCGGCATGGGAAAGACCTATGTCGCGCTCGCGGTGATGGCCGACTACCTGATGCAGAGTGAGCGCAACGACCGCAGGGTGTTGCTGATCACGCCGCCGAGTCACGTGCTCAAGCATAAGTGGGTCGAGGAAATCGACAGCTTCAACGGCAAGTACGTGAATCATGTCGGTGATGCTGAACGCAAGGGTATGCGTCCGCTGAACATCAACAGTTATTGGGAGCTGTTTCGCAGCCTCCACGATTACGAAGACGCGGCGTGCCGGCGCGTGGACAAGCACATCCTGCATCCCTTCCTGCACACGCTGTTCGGCTGGGCCAAGGCGCATGGCCTGCTTGGCAAGCAGCCGCGCATGTGGCCGGTGTTGAGCGAATTCGACGTTCTCGGGAGAGAAAATCTGGGGTTTGCCGCCCGGTACTCGCAAGCCGCGATTCGGGAATTTCTCGACAGCGAATCCGCAGCCCTTGGGGGATTGTTCCAGAAAGCGTTTCAAGAGCTGAAGAACGAGACCTTCGACGAAAAACCGCTTATCGAGCTGTTCAAGCGATTCACCGGCCAGCAGGACCGGTTTGAACCGAATGTCTATGTTATGTCGATGAGCGCGCTCAACGCCCCCCGTATCCATGAAGGCGACAACAAGCTGTTCTCGCAATTCGTGCTGGGCTTCCTGCTGTCCGGCGTGCATGCGGCCAACAGGATGAAGGTAGTGCGCGCCCTCGAAGATGCAAATATCCTTAGACCGCGCCTGCGGTATGCCCGCTGGCAGGATTACCTGGAGAGCATCCTGGCCACGAGCCGCGAAGACATGTACGGACTGCGCGGCGCCACCCAGCGTGTCCTGAAGCGCGCCGACGTGGCGGCGCGCTGGCGTGTCTTGCGCGCGCAGCTGCAGGAAGGCGGCGGGGTGCCGCGCGAATTCTTCAACCAGGTACGCGACCTGGTGTTCCAGGAAAAGCTGGCCGAGGCGAATATCGGACTGGCCGTCATCGACGAGGTGCATAACTGGAAGGCGGGAAAGCACAACGCCAGCGTGTTCGAGGCCTGCTATGCGCCGCATATCGCCAGCAAGCTCATTATGTCTGCAACTCCATTCCAGGTCGAGGAAGCCGAGATGCAGCGTGTGTTCGATGTCGTGGTACGCAAGGACGGCAAGTCGGCCCGGGTGCTGGCCCAGGTCTTCGCCAAGGAAACGGGCGCGATGCGCCGCTGTCTCCAGGCCAGCGACAAGTTCGCGCTTGCCTGGAAGGCGCTGTCCACGGTGCGCGACAGTCGCGAACTCGACGCGCTGCTCGCTGCTCGTGACGATGCCGGCATTCGCTCGATTGCAAGCAAGATCGTAGACGTCGGCGATGCGGAAGATGCGGTAGAGAATTTTTCGGCAGCTTTGCTGGCGTATCGCGACACGATCGGAGCGTTGCAGGAAAGCTTGCGTGAGATCGTCATTCGCCATACGAAACCGCCCGACAAGCGTGACTTCCGGATCGGCGAGCATTTCCATACGGGCCACCCGGATGGCCGTCGGCGTCCCGCCCTGTATCCGAGCGCCGGCTATGGCGGCGAGGATGCCGCCATGGTCAACTTCATCGGCATGCGGCTGGGCCAGCTCGTGGAGCGGGAGGGCGGCGGGACGAAGCAGGCCAATGCCCGCCTGCTAGGGGGCATGTCGTCGAGCAAGAGCGCCTACCTGGAAGGCGCCAGTGCACGCAAGATTGGCTCGTCCCAGCAGCGCTACCAGGCCATGTTTGCCCAGGTATTGCGAGACACGACCCACCCCAAGGTCCAGGCGACCGTGACGCGGGCGTTGGACAATTTTGTCCACGGTCGCAAGACACTCATTTTCTGCGAACGTGTCAAGACGCTGGATGAGATCGAGGAGGCGCTGGCGCAGAAAATCGATGCCTACCACCGCTCCCTCGCGGGCGCCAATACGATGCAGCGCACCAGCCTGTTGAAGCGTGCCGACCTTGTCGACAATCTGTGGTGGATATCGCTGGGCGACGCTGCCGGCGAGGCGGACGCCTTTGGCGTGGAGCTGCCGCGCCAGCGCGACGCGGCCGGACGATTCGTGCAAGCCAGCCTGGCGCGGGCGGGGATCAGGCCGAACGCGCGCCGCATCATCCGGCTGCTGGATGCTTATCTGCTGGGGACGGCGTTGGCGCAGGATGCACGGATCGCCAGCCGCTGGTCCCATGCGCTCAAAATGTTCGCCGGGTTGCACCAGGCATTGACGGCCAGCGATGACCAGGAGGGGAGTGGGCTGCTGCGGGCCTATGTCAATGGCAGTGGGCAGTTGGACGAAGAGCGTTCCGATGACAGCGTTGACCAGGATGAGGATGACGGCGTGTCCGAAGCGCTGCGGGTGGTCGATGCGCAATACCGGGATCGCCAGAACCTGTGGTGCGCCGCGCCGCGCCAGGATTTCCATCGCGCCTTATGGGACCTGCTCGACTCCGAGGCGGAGCGTCTGCTCGCCCGCAATCCGCAACCGCTGCCGCTGCAGGCATTTGCCGACATCGTGCCGCAGCTGATGGAAGGGTTGAGGCGGGTCGCCCTGCGCGAGGACCTGATCGCGCGTTACGAAGCGCTGGCTGGAAACAAGTCCCATTTCGAGCGCATAAGCGCGGGCATGGCGACGATGGACGTTGGGCACGGCGAAACGATGCTGGCGCGCGCGCAGCGCTTCATCTCGGGACTGGTGGCCGAGGAAGGATCGATCAGCAAGGCCGACCAGCGAGAATCGAAGCGCAGAAGCATGTGGAGCGGCATCCTGCGCCGTGACGTCAGGTACGTCAGCACCCTGTCCGGCGCGGTCGGCAACGACTTGCGCCTCAAACTGTGCGCGTCATTTAACTCGCCCCTGTTGCCGGATATCCTGGTGTGCTCCGCCATCGGTTCGGAAGGCATCGACCTGCATCGCCATTGCGCCGATATCATCCACCATGACTTACCCTGGAACCCCGCCCGGCTGGAGCAGCGGATCGGACGGCTGGACCGGGTCAATTCGCTGGCCGATTCGAGCAGGCCCCTGCGCATCGGCATTCCATTTCTCGCCAATAACTACGAAAAATACCAGTACGACGTCGTTTTCTCGCGCGCCCAGAAATTCGATGTCTTGCTGGGCACGCCGGATTTCCAGGCGGCCGACATCGATGAGGAAGTGTACTCGGAGAGCGCCGGGTCCACAATCGTGTCCGAACACGGCGACGCCGAGGCTGATGCCGATGCGACTCCGGATGGCGGCATCATGCCCCCGTTGCCTGAAATGATCATCCAGTTTCTGAAGGTAGACCTTGCCGTGTTCAGGCAGGCGTCGGTCGAGGTTCGCGACGATGCGGGGCGCGGGATCGCCCTGGACCGCGGCGCGCCGTCGGCGGAAGGGCTGGCGCTATTCCATGTCCTGGGTCCTGCGACGGCGACGGCGCCAGCTGAATCCCGGGCGGAGCCTACCCTGCGCAAGACGGCGCCCGAAGACAGCGGCGGCGCCGAAGGTGCGGCCTGACCCGGGTCGGACCTAGCGCGCGTCGGTCGACAGGATTTTTTCCAGCAGGGCAGTGTGCTCGGCTACCGCGTGCCAGAACGCGGCGATCCTATCGTCGGCGCCGTCGACCAGCGCAAGATCGGTGCCGTCCAGGCGCCATGCGAGCGAATCGGTGTACAGCTTGAGCGACTTGCCGGTCGGTTCCAGGAAGTCGCCGAGGTAGGGCGCCTTCGGCTGCAGCGATGCCGATCCGCGCGCCTTCTCCAGCGTGAGCAGCTGTTCGACGAGGCGCACCTGCAGGTCATGATCAAGACTGCGGGGGAGCAACAGCTTGATCTCGATATCCCTCTGAACGTTGCGGAAGGCGACGTGGTAGTGCATCAGCGTGTGCAACGGCGCCCGGCGGTCATCCTGGCCGACTTGCCAGTCCATCCATTGCTGCGGGACGAAGCGCACCGTCGCGCTGTTGATGCCAGAGCCGAACCGGTTCAGCGGCATGGCCGCCGGCGCGAATACCCGCTCGACTACGGCCGCGGCGAAGCCCGCCTCGGGCGAACGCATGCGGCCGACCAGGATGTCGAACAACTGGCGATCGGCCCAGTAGCGCCCGGACCAGCTCGGCTGTGTCGACCATGGAAGGACGGGCAGGCCCTCGTCTTCGCACTGGCGCAGCGCCTTCTTCAGGGCGCCAAGGGCGCCGTAATACCGGTCGGCCAGCTTCTGGACGGTATCGGCGACGCCATGTAGCGTGTCGCCGAGGCGATCCAGCAGATCCAGATAGCCATGCAGGAATTCGCAGAGCGCGCGCGCGTCCGCCGGGCAGGACGCGAGGGCCTGCTGCGGGTCGGAGCCGTAGTGTGATTTCAGGGATGACCGCAGCGCCGTGACGGCGTGTCCGCCCCACTGGATACCGGTCCAGTCGGGGTTTTCCTCGATCACGTCAGTTTCGGGCTGGACCGTGAGGTAGAGCAGGGCCAGACGCTTGCGGCCGCCGAAGCGGGCCTTCAGGTATTGGCCGTAGTCGCGCAGCTGCCATTGGCCCTCCCTGCTGTCAATCTTCGCCTCGATCGCAACGGCCCAGGTTTCGCTCTCGATCAGGACGTCGAGCTCTCCCGTCATCCTCGCGGCGGCCACCGCGCCGCCGGTGTCGTCGGTCACGGGCGCGTGCAATTGACCACCGCTCAGGCGGAGTTCGGGTTGGACGGCGACGTGCCCGATCAGCGGCTGGCCGGCGCCAAGCATCGCCTGTCCTGCCGCGTCGCGGATATCGTGCAGGAACGCGCGCAGGAAACTGTCGCCCAGCCCGTGCGTTTGTTGTGGATCGAGCAGCCAGGCGAGGGTCGTGGTGTGACGCAGTTCATAGCGCTCGACCTTGAGCGCCTTGAACGGATCGAAGCGGTTGAGTCTGGCGCGCAGGATCTGGAAGTCGGGCTCGTCGCAGAGAAGCTGTAGCTGGTTCTGTAGTGCGCTGTCGTGCATGTCTATTCTCGTCAGGTTCGGATCGGTCCGGACGTCGGCAGGCCCGGCATGGGGCTGACCAGAAACCGGTTTTACTATTATTGCCGAATTGAAATAAGATGTCATCTTGGCCACCGCGTACCAGCAACTGGCAGGGCGCGACCGGCTGTACAGGAAGCATTCGGCGACGGATCAGCGGCGTGATTGTTTCCACGGTATGCCGATCGATGTCCGTCAACGCACTACAATCGGCGGTGGCGCGGGCAGGCCGGAACACGCTGCTTCCCGGCCGAAAAGGCGGCGCATGAAGGAAGCCGGATCTCGCTGGTAGTTACGGTGCCCTTCCCGGCGCCGGCGGCGGATGCTCGATGATCTGGTGCACCAGCAACTGGTAGTCGCCGTCGAAGTGGTGGCCCCCGGGGTGCGCGGCCGCCGTGAGGCGCCGGCCCGTCAGGCACGGACAGAGTGAATCGGATTCCTCGACCCCGTGGAGGCAGAGGATGGTGGCACCGCCCATGCGCGCCACCTCCGGCATGAGCGGCATGGTGCGCGCTGGCGCCGGCGCCAAGCCAGTCCGCGACGTGGAATTCGAAGCTGGCCGTCTTGCCCGGGCCGATCAAGGTGACGCTGCGCACCGCGGTGCGCACATCGGCCGGCAGGCGCGCGTACAGGAACGGCAGCACGTCAGCGCCGAGCGAGTAGCCGATCAGGAGCACGCGCGGGCGGCGCCATAGCCGCGCACGACGCGCGCCAGGTCGCGGGCAGCCGCTTGCGGCGTGCGAGCGCGCCAGAAATAGCGGAGCGAGTCGAAGCCGACCACCGGGACGCCGCGCGCCGCCAGCGCCGCCGCCACGTCCTGGTCGAGTCCGGCCCAGCCGCCATCGCCGCTGAGCAGGACCGCGAACAGGTCCTGCGTCGCGGGGGCGGTGTCGGCGCTGGCAGGCACTGCCGTCAGCGGCAAGTCGCCGAGCGCTGGATCCTTGGCGGACGGCGGCTTGCCCGGTGCGGTCAGCCTGGCATAGGCGGCCCGGAACTGCGGCAGCCAGTTGCGCTCGACCGAGAAGCCGTGGCCAACCTTCGGCAGCCAGACGAGGCCGGCATTGCCGGTGCCGGCGGCGAACTGCCGGGTCTTGCCGGCATCGCAGACCTGGTCGATATCGCCCTGGAAGGCGATCCAGGGCGTTGCATTGCGCCGCGCCGCGGCGAGCATGATGTTTGTGATGGGCGCCTGCGCGGCGGCGGCATATGCGAGCGTCGCGCCCGATGAATAGCCGACCAGGACCGGCGCAAGGTAGTCGTCGAGCGCGAGATGGCGCTGAACCGCGTGCGCCAGGCCCTCGAAATCGGCGGCGAAGTTGCGGCACTGTCCTTGCGAGGCGTCGGCTCCGCGCAGATAGCGGCGGATATCGACGCCCGCCACGATCGCGTGCATGTCGGTCAGGTGGCGTGCCATGTCGACCACGCCGAGGTTCCAGCCGCCGTCGCCGGAAATGAATAGCGCGATGCTGGTGGCCTTGCCGGCCGGCGGATATACCGCGACCTCACTGAACGGGCCGTAGCGCAGCATGACCGGGGCGGGCTGTGCCGGCCCATGTGCAGGCGCTGTGATGGCCGGCGTGGCCGGCTGCGCCGGGGCAATCGGCCACGCCAGTGCCAGCAGCAGGGTGGCGTAGCATGCGCGAATGCTGCCGCACCTGCGCCGGTGCGTGCGGTCATCGTTCACAGGAAGATCCTCGCATAGCCGCGCGCCGAGAGCGCGGCGATATCTGCAAGCAGGACCGGAAGCAGCTTGCCGCCGGTATACGCGATATAGCGCGGCTCTCAGACCGGATGAAATTTTTCCTTGTAGGCGCGCAGGCCCTGGAACTTGTAGATGGACTCCCCATGCCGGTACACGAAACCGGCCAGCCGGTTCCACAAGGGCGATCCCGCGGAATCCGGCACGCCGGACAGCGGCGCCATGCCGAGATTGAACCAGCGGTAGCCATGTTCCTGCCCCCACAGGAACACGTGGGTGATCAAACCGTCCATCAGTCCGCGTGGCGCCGCGTGCATGAAACGCATCAGGTCGATCGACAGCTCCTGGCCGGTGGGCCCGCACAGCAGGTTGGCGAAGGCCACGATGCGGCCTTCGCGCTCGAGCACCGCCACCGGTTGCCGCGTCAAATAATCATCGGCAAAGAAGCCCAGCGAGAATCCCTTCTCGCCGCCGGCCTTGCCGGCCAGCCAGTCGTCCGACACGGAGCGCAGCTGCGGCAAGATCGCCGGCACCGATTCCGGCGCCACGATCCGGAAATCCACGTGCTCCCGCTTGAGGCGCTGCATCGCCGCCCGCAACTCCTTGAAGCGGCCTCCCGCCAGCGACAATCCATCGAGGCGGATACGTGCTTCCTCGCCGAACTTGGCGAAGGCCAGTCCCAGGTCGGCGTAGCAGTGCAGTTGCTCCGGATGCACTTGGTAGAACACCGGGGTGGCGCCATGGTCATCCGCGCGCTCGACGAAGTCCCGTATCAGCGGCGCGGCAGCGGCCGGCGGGCCGACCGGATCGCCCAGCGCAACCCAGGTCCGGCCACGCACGCCATACATGATGAAGGCCGTGCGCTCAGGATTGAACAGCAACTCCTTGTCGCGCAGCCAGGCCAGGAAGGGCAGCGTCTCGCCCTGCGTGCGGACGATGCGCTCGGCGTCGGCCAGCGCCGCGCCGGACGGCGGTTCGGTGAAGTATGGCAGGGGCCTGAGCAGGCGCGAGATGCCGAAGACGAACAGGACCACGGCGGCGCCCAGGCTCGCGCGCAGGAAGCGCGGCGCGTCGTCGTGCAGCGCCACCTGTCACCACAGCGCGTTCGAGTAGTCGACGTGGCGGTAGGCGAAGACGCCGATCCACAGCGAGGCGCCGAAGGCGGCGATAATGGCGACGATCCAGCCGGGCGAGAAGCGGGTATCGAACAGGGCCGCGCGCCGCTCGAACAGGCGGCGGCTCGGCACGAATACCAGCAGCAGCAAGGCCAGCAAGGCCGCTTCTTCCCAGTCGCCGGCCTTCAGCAAAGAAGCTGCGATGCCGGCAGCCAGCGCGCCGGCGGCGAGATACCAGGCCAGCCGGATGCGGCGCGCGATCGCCTGAGCCAGCAGCAGCAGGGCCACGCCCACGATGCTGCCGACAAAGTGCGAGGCTTCGAACAGGCCGGGCGGGAACAGGCTTGACAGCCAATGCAATCGCCGGTGCGCGGCCGGCGTGGCCCCCGAGACCAGCAGCAGCACGCCGGCCATGAAGGTGAACAGCGACAGGATCCTGGGCGCCAGCCGCACCGAGTGCTGTCCCAGAGACTGCCCGAGTTGCCGCAGGCGTGCGCCACGGTGTCGCGTCTCGTCGCCGACCAGCAGCAGCAAGGCCAGGCTCAGCGGAATCAGATAATAGACGATGCGATACAGCAGCAGCGCCGCCACGATCTGGTCGGCGCGCAGCCAGGGCGCCAGCAGCAGCGCCACGATGCTGTCGAACACGCCGAGCCCGCCCGGCACGTGGCTAAGCAGCGCCACCATCTGGCCGCGAGGAAGGCGCCCAGCACGACGGGGTAGGGCGGCCCATCCGCTGGCAGCAGGGCGTACAGGACGCTGGCCGCCAGCATCCAGTCGGTCACCGACACCAGCAACTAAGCCAGAGTGAGCGGCAGCGGCGGGATCCGCATGTCGAAGCCGCGCACCCGCAACGGCGACTTGCGCACCAGCGGCAGCAGCAGATAGGCGCCCACCAGCGCCACGCAGGCCAGGCCAAGCCACTGCGCGCCGCGCTGGGCCAGTTGGCCCTGCAGCCAGGCATGCGGGTGATCGATGAGGGCCCAGCCGCCCAGCGCCAGCAGGCCGAGCCAATAGGTGATGCCGTTCAGCGCCACGATCCGCGACAGGTCGGCGCCGCCCACGCCCCAGCGCGAATAGAAGCGGTGGCGCACTGCTGTGCCGAACAGCAGCGCGAAGCCGACGCTGTTGCTGATCGCGTAGCCGATGAAGGCCGTCAGGGCGAGGCGCGTGCGTGCGATGCGCTTGCCGATATAGACGAAAGCGAGCTGGTCGTAACAGCTCAGGACGAGGTAGTTGGCCGCGCAGCACAGCAGGGCCAGCAGCAGGTGCTCGGGGCCGAGCCGGGCCAGCGCGGCCTGGAGATCGCGATAGCGGATCGCCTGCGGTTGGTTATGCAAGACCCAGAATGCCGCGCACAGCAGCACGGCCGCGATTGTCGGCACCAGCCAGCTTCGCAGCCTGGCCCGCTTGCTGGACATCGGGGCGGAACTCACTTGTGCTGTCTTCTCGGTGCGGCGGGTGGCCGCTGCATGCCGGGCTGGCATGCAGTCGCCTTCGTTCGAGCAGCGATGGGGCGCGGTGGTTCCGTGAAGCCGGCTACGAAGCGGCGAGAGCGCCGTAGTGAAGCATCAGGCCTGGCGGTCGGCGCCGGCCCTCGCGCGATGGCGCTCCTGAAGCCAGGCCACGATGCCCGGCACCAGGGACAGCACGATGATGCCCATGATGACCGCCGTCAGGTTGTCGTTGACCCAGGTGATATTGCCGAAAGCGAAGCCGGCCACCGTCAGCGACACGACCCACAAGGTGCCGCCGGCCACGTTATACGATAGGAAGGTCCGGTAGCGCATGCTGCCCAGCGCGGCGACGAACGGCGCCAGGGTGCGCACGATCGGCACGTAGCGTGCCAGCACGATGGTTTTGGGGCCATGGCGCTCGAAGAAGCGCTCGGTGTGGGCGATGTGTTCGGGCTTGATGAAGCGCAGCCGGTAGCCGTGCTTGACCCGGTCGCGGAACAGTGTGCCGATCGCGAAGTTGACGATGTCGCCGACCACCGCCGCGACGATCAGCAGCGGAATCAGAACGGGCAGCGACAGCATGCCTTTCGCCGCCAGCGCGCCGGTCACGAACAGCAGCGAGTCGCCGGGCAGGAAGGGCATCACGACCACGCCGGTTTCGACGAAGATCACGGCGAACAGCAGGACGTAGACGAGGATCTGGTATTCGGCCGCGAGGACGGCCAGGTGGCGGTCGAGGTGGAGGAACCAATCGAGGAGGGTAGTGAGCATATGGGTTTCTGGTCTGGTGGTTACGCACGCCCGTCATTGCCGCGAAGGACGGGGACGACAGTGTAACGCAGGCGCGGCTCGGGAGGCTTCCAGCGCCAGATCGCCCCAGCGCCGATGCTATCATCGGGAAATGAAAATCCTGCAACATCGCCACATTCGCCAGGGGCCGGTTCGCCAGGCACTGGCGATGCTGCTGTCGATCCTGCTGACGCTTGTATCGTCGCCGCCCGTTGCGGCCGCGACCGCGCACGAACATGCCCCCGACCGCCTCGAACACCGGCGCTGGCTGTCTTCCGACGGCGGGCCGAGCCAGGTCGGCGCGATCGCTCACGCCGCCGATGGCTATCTCTGGCTGGGCACCAACGATTCACTGGTACGCTTCGACGGCCTGCGCTTTCGGCGCCACCCGCCCGGCGCGCGCGGGGCGCCGGCCATCGTGTCGTCCTTGCTGGCGCAGGGCGACGCCCTGTGGGTCGGCCTGCGCAGCGGCGGCGTGGCCCTGTCCCGTCCCGGGGCAGTCCTCGCGCGCGAGCGCGGACCCGACGCGCCGGCCGGCGTGGTGTACGGCCTGGCGCAAGACCGTAGCCAGGCCATCTGGGCCGCTGCCGAAGACGGCCTGGCGCGGCGGGCGAACGGCGCATGGCGGCGCATCGGCCGCGACCAGGGTTTCGACGAGGCCGGCGCCCGCGCCGTGTTCGTCGACCGCGGCGGCGTGCTGTGGGCCGCCGGCGAACACACGCTGTATTACCTGCGCGACGGCGACCGGCGATTCACCGACACCGGCCTGCGGGTCGATGGCGTGAGCCAGATCGCGCAGGCGCCCGATGGCGCGCTCTGGCTGGCCGAGCGCCGGGGCAGCCGGGTGCACCGGGTGGTGCTGGAGGGGCACGCGCTGTCGTCCGGCACGGCGCGGCTCGATGCGCCGGCAACGGGCCTGGTAATCGACGGCGCCGGCGGCCTGTGGCTCGGCACGACCGGCCGCGGCCTGCTCCACGTGGCGCGTCCCGACGGCCTCGCGGCGCTGGCCGGCGCCAGCCGTTTCACGGCCAGGCAGGGCCTGAGCTCGGACTTCGTGTGGCGGCTCCACCTGGACGCCGCCGGCAACTTGTGGGTCGGCACCAATGCAGGCCTGGACCGCTTTCGGCCGCGTATCCTGGCGCCGTCGGCGTTTCCGCCCGATGCGCTGAACGTGGCGCTGGCCGCCGGCCCCGACGGCAGTATGTGGGGCGGACCGGGCAGCGGCTCGGCGCTGCGGCTGCAGGAGGGCCGCATGCAGGCGCTGGCCATGCCGGCGCCGGTCAACAGCGCCATCCGCGACGCCGAAGGCGGCATCTGGATGGCCGGCCCGGCAGGCATCTGGCGCGCGCCCCATCGTGCGCAGCGGCAGCTGGAATTCGTGGCCGACCTGCCTCCCGGCGCCGCCGGCCAGGCGCCGGTGCGCGCAATGGCGCGCGATGGGCAGGGCGTGCTATGGGTCTCGATCAACAAGGTTGGCCTGTTCCGGCTCGAAGCCGGGGGCTGGGCGAAGGTAGCCGGCACGCCGCCTGGCGCAAGCCAGCGCATGCCGGTCAGCGCGCTGGCCGCGCCCGACGGCTGGCTCTGGTTCGGCTACCGCGATGGCTTGCTGGAAGCGCGCCGCGACGGGCGAACGTTGCGCTGGACGCAAGCCGATGGCCTCGGCCACGTCACCGCGCTGGCCCACCATGCGGGACGCAGCTGGGTCGGAGGGCAGCACGGGCTGGCCTATGTCGAGGCGGGGCGCCTGCGCCGCCTGGCGCTGCCTGGCGACGGGATGTTCGACAATATCTACGCCATCGTCCCCGTCCCCACGGGAGACGGCCGGCAGGCCGACCTGTGGCTGCATGCCAGGGCGGGCATCTTCCAGCTCCCTGCCGCCGAGCTGGCGCACGCGATGGCCACGCCCGGCCACCGCATCCGCTACCGCTCCTTCGACGCCCTGGGCGGCCTGGCGAACGATCCGCACCAGGTGCTGCCCTTGCCGACCGCCGTGCGCGCCGGCGACGGGCGGCTGTGGTTCTCGACCGGCGGCGGCGTGGTGTCGCTGGATCCGGCGCGCCTGCCGCCGGCCGAACCGGGACCGGCGGTCGAGATCGAGGCGGTCAGCGTCGACGGCGCCAGGCTCGCGCCCGATGCGCCGCTCAGCCTTGGGGCGGGAGTGCAACGTATCGCTATCGACTACACGGCGCCGAGCCTGGCCGCGCCGGAGCGGCTGAGCTTTCGCTACCGGCTGGACGGCTTCGATACCGACTGGGTGGACGCCGGCCGCGCGCGCCAGGCCATTTATACCGGGCTGGCGCCGGGCGCCTACGCGTTTCGCGTCGTCGCCCTGAACAAGGATGGCGTGCCGAGCCCGCGCGAGGCGGTGCTGCAGTTGCGTGTCGCGCGCGCCTTCTACCGCCATCCGCTGTTCCTGGCGGGAGCGGGCCTGCTGCTGCTGGCGGCCTTGCGGATGGTCTACCGGACCACCGCGCGCCGCGCCGCCGAGCGCGTGCGCGACCGTCTGCAGGAGCGCCACCGCGAACGCGAGCGCATCGCGCGCGAGCTGCACGACACCTTGCTGCAGGGCGTGCATGGGCTGGTGCTGCGTTTCCAGGCGGCGGCCGACATGCTGCCATCCGGGGCTCCCGCCCGGGCGCAGCTGGAACAGGCGCTGGTGCGCGCCGACCAGGTGCTGGTGGAGGGCCGCGACCGCGTGCGCGCGCTGCGCGGCGGTCCGCTCGATACGCGCGAGCTGCACGAGGCGCTGGCGGCGGCGGGCGAGGAGCTGGCCGCGCAGTGGGACTGCGGCTTCGCGTTCGCGGTCGACGGGACGGTGCGGCGCCTGCAGCCGGCCATCCTGGACGAGGTCTACCGGATCGGCCATGAGGCGCTGCGCAACGCCTTCGCCCA
This sequence comes from Massilia arenae, assembly GCF_008014745.1. Lineage (GTDB taxonomy): Bacteria > Pseudomonadota > Gammaproteobacteria > Burkholderiales > Burkholderiaceae_D > Telluria > Telluria arenae. The sequence continues at coordinate 57,422 of NZ_VPFD01000012.1, read as the reverse complement.
TGCCCGGGCGGCGCAGGTGACGGTGGACGTGGCCTACCGCCGTGGCGCCTTCGCGCTGACGGTGGCGGACGACGGCTGCGGCATCGATCCCTCCTGGCTGGCGGGGCACGGCCGGCCCGATCACTGGGGCCTGCGCGGCATGCGCGAACGCGCCGAGCGCATCGGCGCCAGGCTGGAGATCCATAGCGGCGCGGGCCACGGCGGGCGCGGCACGCGGGTCGTTCTCGCATTGTCGGCGCGGATTGCTTACCGGGGGCGTCCGTTCTGGCGTCGGGGCTGGCTGCGCGGCGCCTGAGCCGTCGAAGTCCGATCCGCCGGGAGGCTTAACAGGTAAGCCAGGCAAGGATGAGCGAGCACAGCTCGTCCGCGGCGATCCGTTCGGTCATGCGTTCACGCACCATGGCGTCGGACAGCGCCTCGGCCGCGCCGATGATGGCGATGCAGCGGCGCCGTACAACGTCGGCGGGCAGGCTCGACACCGGCGCCAGGGCGGCGTGGAAGAAGTCGGCATAGCCGTCGAGCATCTGCTGCTGGCAAGCCAGCATCTGGGCGTCGCCGCGCATCGCGGCGGCGATCGCATGCCATTCCGGCCCGAGCGCCGCGTGGCAGGCCATGTAGGCATCCGACACGACGCGGGCGACGTCGGGCAGGGTGGACGACGTTGCTGCGAGCACCGCCGCGACCGCGGCCAGGCGGCGCTCGTTGATCTCACGATACAGGGCGATGAGCAGGCCCGAACGGGTCTCGAAATGGCTGTAGGCGATCGGCTTGCTCACGCCGGCATGGCGGGCCAGCTCGCCCAGGGTCAGCGCGTCGGTGCCGCATTCGCGCACGATGGCGTGCGCATGATCGAGCAGCTGGGCCCTGCGGTTGGCCCTCGGTAACTTGTTCGTCAACTATTGTCCTTCGCTTGACGGCATGAGCAGCGCGCGTATAGTCGCTGCCAACGGTTACTACCAATGGTAACTTACCATTGGTAGCTAACACGTCGGCCTGGCGCGCGTTGTCCCTGCGGGTATTGTGACAGAAACTGCGTGCCCCGCCCGACTCTACGAAGAGAGGCCAACCATGTCGTCGATGTCACGCACACCTCATTCATCGGCGCCGCGGTCCGATGCGCCGCCCCTGCGCCGGCACAGGCTGAGCATCAACGGCGAATCGTTTCACGTACTCGAGCAGGGAGAGGGGCCGGCGGTGCTGTTCTGCCACGGCTTTCCTGACACCGCCGAGACCTGGCGCAGCCAGATGCGCGCTGTGGCCGGGGCGGGCTACCGCGCGCTGGCGCTCGACATGCGCGGTTTCGGCGAGAGCTTTGCGCCGCCGGATGCCAGCCAGTACACCTCGCTGCACATCGTCGGGGACCTGGTCGGTGTGCTGGACGCCCTGAAGATCGAGCACGCGGTCATCGTCGGCCACGACTGGGGCGCCGACCATGCCCAGCGCGCGGCCCTGCTGCGGCCCGACCGTTTCCACGCCCTGGCCAGCATCAGCATCCCGTACGCGCCGCGCGGCGACGTCGATACCTGGAGCGACTTGCGCAACAGGGGCCTGGGCGAACGCTACTATGCGCTGGACTGGATCAAGCCCGGTCGGGAAACCTTGTTCGCGCCCCCATCGCAATCGATCCCCGCAATCCTGTACTGGCTATCGGCCAGCCCGCCGCCCGGACAGCGCTGGGATCCGATCGATCCGGCGCGCGACATGCTGCGCCCGGCGCCGGTGGCCGCGCCGCCATGGGTCGATCCGGCCTATGTGCGGCACACGGTACGCGCCTTCGAGAAGAGCGGCTTTTGCGGCGGCTTGAATTACTACCGGGCCTTGCCCCTCAGTTTCGATCTGATGCCGGCCTTCCGGAATGCCGTCATCCGCCAGCCCTCGCTGTATGTCTGGGGCGCGGCCGACGGCCTGTGCCGGTTTTTCCACCCGACGACGCCGTCGCTGGAAGAACTGCAGCGCTTCCAGCCCCGGCTGGTAAAGCAGGTGCGGCTGGAAGACGTCGGCCACTGGGTCCAGCACGAGGCGGCGCAGCGCCTGAACGAGGAACTCATCGGCTTTCTCAAAGGGCTGGACGCGGGCTGATACCCACGCTGTGCACGGCCGCCGCGGAGGATGGAGAAGCGGTGCCCGGCCATTGGCAGGAGGGCGCCGCCGGTCCCAATCTGCTATCTTCGCCGGCATCGAAGGAAAGGAATCCGGATGCAGTGGAGCGCGACGAAGACGTTTCTGGCTTTAGCCTTGGCCCTGGCACCGCCAGCCCCGGCGCACGCGGCCCCGGCCGACGCGCAGCCGCTGCACATGATCGTGCCGCTCGCCCCCGGGACCACCGCCGACCTCGCGGCGCGCCTCTTCGGCCGCCATTTTTCACAGGCGCTGGGGCGACCGGTGGTGGTCGAGAACCAGCCCGCCGCCTCCGGTGTGCCGGCGACCGCGCAGATCGTGCGCGGGGCCAGGGATGGATCGGTGCTGGGCATGGTCGCCTCGAACCACGTCATCAACCGCGCGATGGGCAAGGCGCTGCCGTTCGATCCGCTCACCGGCGTGGCGCCGATCACCGTGATCGGCAGCTTTCCGCTGGTGCTGGTGGCGGTGCCCTCCTTGCCGGTGGCAGGCGCGCAGGACCTGATCGCGCTGGCCAGGGCGCGGCCGGGCGTGCTCAACTACGGGTCCGGCGGTACCGGCAGCCTGCTGCACCTGGCCGTAGAGCTGCTGCGCGCCGAGGCGGGCGGATTCGACGTCCAGCACGTGCCTTATAACGGCACGGCGCAGATGACGGCCGACCTGCTGCGCCAACAGGTGCAGTTCGGCTTCCTGTCGGTGACGGTGGCGACGCCCCTGATCCGCAGCGGCAAGCTGCGCGCGCTGGGCGTGTCGACCCGGGAGCGCTCGGCCCTTCTACCGCGCGTGCCGACGCTGGCCGAGCAGGGCTTGCCGGGCTACAGCTTCGATGCCTGGCTGGCGCTGGTGGCGCCGGCCGGCCTGCCGCCACAGCTGGTAGCGCGCTACCATGCGCTGGCCCAGGAGGCACTGGCATCGACCGAGGTCCGGGATGCCCTGGCGCGGCAGGGAATGACGTTCATCGGCAACAGCCCGGCGCAGGCGGCCGCCTTCCTGGCGTCCGAGATGGACAAGCACACGGCGCTGGTCAGGCAGTCCGGGGCGGCGCTGGAGTAGCAGGACTATCGTGCATCCGGTCGGGACGGCGCAGCGTAACTATCCGGGAACGCTGCACCCCTCCCACTTCCATGGAAAGCACGATGAACAAGCCATCCCGACACGTCGCTCACGCCAATGACGCCGAGCACCCGGTCCTGCTGTATTGCTGCCTGAGCGCCCTCACGACCCTGCTGGCGGCGCTGCTGCTGGCCGCCGCCAGCGCCAGCGCGAGCGCACAGACCGACGCCATCGCGACTGCGAGCGCCCGTCCGCCGCGCTACGAAACCCTGCCCGCGGTGCCGCCGCTGCCGGCGCTGGCCGAAGAGGGCCACGTGGAGCACGCCGGCGCGCGCATCTGGTATGGCATCGTGGGCCATGGCTCGCCGGTGATCCTGCTGCATGGCGGCCGCGCCAGCAGCCTGGGCTGGGGGCACCAGGTGCGCGCGCTGGTGGCGCGCAAGCACCGCGTGATCCTGGTCGACAGCCGCGGCCACGGCCGCAGCACCCTGGGCGAGCAGCCGCTGTCGTATGCCTTGATGGCGCAGGACGTCGCGGCGGTGATGGACCGGCTCAAGCTGCGCCGCGCCGCGGTGGCCGGCTGGAGCGACGGCGCCATCGTCGGCCTGGAGCTGTCGATGCGCCAGCCGCAGCGCGTGAGCCGGCTGTTCGCCTTCGGGCCCAACGTCAATCGACGCCACATCGAGGCGCCGCTGCCATCGCCGGTGCTGCCGCTGATCGGTCCGCGCCTGCGCGCCGACTACGAGGCCATCGCTCCCGATCCGCAGGGCTTCATGCGCCTGGGCGACGCGGTGGCGGCGATGCAGGCGAAGGAGCCAGACTACACCGACGCCCAGCTGGCGGCGCTACGCGGCTCGGCGATCGCGATCGCGGCGGCCGACCACGACGAATTCATCACCATGAGCCACTTCAAGTACGCGGCCGCCGCCATTCCCGACGTGCGCCTGCTCGTGCTGCGCAAGGTCAGCCACTTCGCGCCGTGGCAGGATCCGGCCGGCTTCAACGAAGCCCTGCTCGACTTCCTCAATCACTGATGCTGGCCGAAGGACCCGATATGGACAAGCCACAGCTCGACCGCACGCTGGATCCCGACCTCTACAGCTGGGTGGCGTCGGCGAACGCCGCGGACACCGACTTCCCGATCCAGAACCTGCCGTTCGGGCGCTTCCGGCGCAAGGGCGAACCGGCCTGGTGCATCGGCGTCGCCATCGGCGACCAGGTGCTCGACCTGCAACGCGCGGGGCTGGTGGCGGATGCCGACATGAATCGCCTGATGGGGCAGGGAAGGGTGGCGCGCGAAGCCCTGCGTCTGGCCGTCTCGCGCGGTCTGGCCGAAGGCAGCGCCAGGCGCGAAGCGTGGCTGGCGCGCGCCGCCGTGGTGGCCCAGGCCGAGGTCGAGCTGGGTCTGCCGTGCGCGATCGGCGACTACACCGATTTCTATACCGGCATCCACCATGCGACCACGGTCGGGCGCATGGTCTTTCCCGACAATCCGCTGGGCGCCAATTACAAGTGGGTGCCGCTGGCCTATCACGGCCGCGCCTCGTCGATCGGCGTCTCCGGCCAGCGGTTCCACCGTCCGCACGGCCAGGCGCTGGCGCCGGGCGCGGCCGCCATTGAGCCGACGCTCGGGCCCTCGTCCTGCGTCGATTTCGAGCTCGAACTGGGCGCCTTCATCGGCAAGCCGAACGCGCCTGGCGCCAGGGTCGCGATCGGCGACGCCGAGGAACACCTGTTCGGCTTCACCCTGCTCAACGACTGGAGCGCGCGCGACATCCAGGCCTGGGAATACCATCCGCTCGGGCCTTTCCTGTCGAAGAGCTTCGCCACCACCATCTCGCCCTGGATCGTCACGCCCGAGGCGCTGGCGCCGTTTCGCGCGCCATCGTCGCGGCCCGAGGGCGACCCCGCGCCGCTGCCGTATCTCGACTCGGCGCGCAACCGCGAGCGTGGCGCGATCGACATCACGCTCGAAGTATGGCTCCAGAGCGCGGCCATGGCGCGCGCCGGCCTGCCGCCCGAACGCCTCATGCGGTCGAACTACCGCGACGCCTACTGGACCGTGGCGCAGATGATCGCCCATCATGCGATAGGCGGCTGCAACCTGCGCAGCGGCGACCTGCTCGGCACCGGCACCCTGTCCGGACCGCGGCCGGAGCAGGGCGGTTCGCTGCTCGAGCTGGGCGCCGCCGGGCGGCGCTCGCTGGCGTTGTCGAATGGCGAGACGCGCCGCTGGCTCGCCGATGGCGACACCGTGATCCTGCGCGGTTTCTGCGAGCGGCCGGGCTACCGCCGCATCGGTTTCGGCGAATGCGCCGGGACGGTGCTGGCGGCGATGCCGATGGCGCGCGCCTGCGCCGTGGGCTGACCGTGCCGGATCCGGCGGCCCGGGATTGGCTTGCCGATATTATTGAGAATGGGATATCATTATCGGATTCCCGTGATACTCCGAGTTCCCCGATAATGAAAATAAAGCTGCTCCCCTTGGCGCTGGGCCTGTCCGGCCTCGCGCCGGCCGTCTACGCCGCCGACCCCGCCATCGTGATGGGCGAAGTGCGCGTGAGTGCCCAGCGCGACGCCGGCGCGTTGCGCTCGAGCACCGTCCTGACCTCGGTCGACGTGCTCGGCGCCGACAAGATCGAAGACAAGAACGTCACCAATAGCTGGGAGCTGGTCGGTCAATTGCCCGGCATCCAGCTCACCGAAACCCGCATGGGCGCCGAGTCGGGCAAGGTGACTTTCCGCGCCTTCAATGGCGAAGGCTATATCAATGGCATCAAGGTGCTGATCGATGGGATTCCGAGCAATGTCAACAGCGGCAACCAGCGCTTCATTGACATGATCTTCCCGCTGGAAGTCGACTATATCGAGGTGGTGCGCGGCACCAATGACCCGCGCTATGGCCTGCACAATATTGGCGGCAACATCAATTTCGGCACGCGCCAGGGCGGTAACTACCTCGACGGCCGCTTCACGGTCGGCAGCTTCAATACCCGCGAGGCCCAGCTGGCCTATGGCAAGGAGGCTGATGGTTTTTCGCAGAACTATTTCTTGGCCAAACAGGACACCGACAGCTACCGCCGCAATCACGGCGATTCCGACAAGTACTCGGTCGGCGGCAAGTGGTTCCTGACCTCGAAGGACAAGTCGCTGACCGGCGGCGTGATCCTGCGCACATACCGCCACGACGCCGACGAGCCTGGCTTCCTGACGGCCGCCGAACTGGCCCAGGACCGGCGCCAGTCGCCGGCCAAGAATGCCAATGATTTTACCGAGCGCGACATGCACCATGCGAGCGCGCACCTGGACTGGCAGATCTCGCCAAATGCCTTCCTCAGTAACAAGCTGTACTACAACGAGTACAAGGACGACCGCCGCGTCACCTTCACCAGCAACCCGGCCGGCCATGCCCCGCGCCAGCGCCGCCTGTGGGACGAGCAGCAGCTCGGCTTCATGAGCACGCTGACCTGGCGCGCCAGCGAGCGCGTGACGGTCGATGGTGGCGTCAACACCGAGCGCCAGGACAATGGCTACAAGCGCCAGCGCTACCTGTACGCGCTGCCGAGCGACTTCAGTATCCCGGCTGCGATCCAGAACGACGACCGCTACAAGCTCAACAATGTCGGCGCCTATGTGCAGGCGGTCATCAAGGCCAGCGACACCCTGAGGATCGTCCCGGGCTACCGCGTCGACCGCTTCACGGGCAGCAGCTCCCTGCCGGGCGTGGCGGCGGCCGGTCAGACCGCCGGCTTGCAGGACTACGGCTGGATCAAGCAGCCCAAGTTCAGCATGGTGTACAGCCCGGCCAAGGACGTGAGCGTGTACGGCAACTGGGGGCGCACCTTCCAGATTCTCACCGGATCGGTCGGGCCCGCCTACCTGGTGCCGGGTCAAGGGCCATTCGATGCCTCGATCAATACCGGCAAGGAACTCGGGATCAAGCTCAAGCCTGGTTCGCGCAGCGACCTGCGCCTGGCGATCTGGCGCCAGGACGCGACCGGCGAAGTGGCGAATATGCCGGCCACTGGCACCACGGTCGGCCTGGGCGAGACGCGGCGCGAAGGCATCGACCTGCAACTGTCGGGCAAGGTCACGGACAAGCTCGAGCTGTGGGCTTCGCACTCGCTGCAAAAAGCCGAGGTGGTGAGCGCCTTTGCCGCCGACGGCGTGTCGCTGGCGGGCAAGGAAGTGTTTTCGACGCCGCGCCACATCAGCAACGTGGGCCTCGACTATCACCCGTCCGCGCGCTGGCATCTGGGCGTGCAGGGCCGGGCCCAGGGCAATTACTTCATCGATAGCCCGAACGAGCTGGGCAAGTACGGCGGCTTCGTGCTGTTCGACGCCAATGTGCGCTATGCGATCACGCCGCGTGTGAGCGTCGACGTGCAGGTCAAGAACATCGCCGACCGCCGCTATGAATACGCGTGGTACGACAATTTCTTCTGGCCGGCGAGCCAGGCGCAGCCAATGTATTCGTCGGGTAATGGCCGCGCGGCGTATGTGTCGCTGAACGTGAAACTGTGAGTCGACGACTGGCGGTTTGAAAGCAAAACGGGCGCGCCAATTGGCGCGCCCGTTTTTTTAGTAGCTGGCCTGCTTAGCCGACCTGGCTGCCCAGCGCCGCCTCGTAGCGGCGTTCGACTTCGGCCCAGTTGATGATGTTGAAGAAGGCCGCGATATAGTCGGGGCGCTTGTTCTGGTATTGCAGGTAATAGGCGTGCTCCCAGACGTCCAGGCCCAGGATCGGCGTGCCGCCCGACATGCCGGCGAACTCGCCCATCAGCGGGCTGTCCTGGTTGGCGCTGCTTTCGACCAGCAGCTTGCCGTCCTTGCCCAGGGTCAGCCAGGCCCAGCCGCTACCGAAGCGGGTTTGCGCGGCCTTGGTGAAGGCGTCCTTGAAGCGGTCGAAGCCGCCCAGATCGTCCTCGATGGCCTTGGCCACCTTGTCGGAAGGCTGGCCGCCATCCGGGCTCAGCACGGTCCAGAACAGCGCGTGGTTGGCGTGGCCGCCGCCGTTGTTGCGCACCACGTTCTGGATGTTCTGCGGCAGCGCGCCGATATTGCCGATCAGTTCTTCGACCGGCACCTCGGCCAAGCTGGCCTCGGCCAGGGCGTTGTTGACGTTGGTGATATAGGTCTGGTGGTGCTTGGTGTGATGGATTTCCATCGTGCGCGCATCGAAATGCGGCTCGAGGGCATCGTAGGCGTATGGCAGTGGCGGCAGTGCGTAAGGCATGATCATTCTCCGTTCAGATGGTTGGGAACACTGTTCCGGCATGAAACGTTGCACCGGGACCGGTCGGTCCCGCGGTTTGCATGGTCAGGTCGTATTACACAAGCTCAAGCGTACTTGAGGTCAAGTGGAATGCGCGACCCTCTCGATCGCGCCGTTCCGGCGACGTGCCATGCGGGCGAAACCGGCAAGAAGGGCGGGGCGCACGGACGCGCACCCCAGGGACGACTTACCGGGCGCCTGATCCTGTCCAGAATACCAGCATCCCGAGGATGCTGGCGCGCCAGGTGAGCGTGAAGGCGATCGTCAGTGTGGCGCCGGCCAGCGCCATGAACCATACCAGCACCGCGATCGATGGCGAATCCACCGTCAGGCAGAGGACCAGCGACAGCAGCAGGGCCGCGGCCCCGCCCAGGCGCAGGGTCTTGACCAGGGCCGGGGAGAGCGGTGCCGCGCCCCTAGCCTGGGCCCAGTGCACGTCCATCGACAGGGCGAACCAGCCCATGCCGGCCAGGGAGGCCAGCAGGGCCAACAGCAGGAGCAGCGCGTCAGGCATGACCGGCCTCCAGGCTCACGTTCTTGACCGCCAGCGGGCGCGCTTCGCGCTGGCGCAGCTTGCGCGCGGCCAGCACCGCCAGCGCGGCGCCGGTGAGCATGAACAGGTCGGCGCCGGCCACCGGCCAGTAGCCGGAAGCGATGGTGCGCAGCAGGTGGTCGCCGGTGGTGATCCAGTTGAGTACCGGCGCCGTCACCGCCAGCACCGCGACCGCCAGGCACTGCTCGCGCCAGGCCGGGGCCAGGCGGCCCTCGGCGACGGCGGCGGTGCGCCAGAAGGCGTGCGCGCCGGCCACGACCCAACTACCCCAGAACAGGTATTTCTCCATGGCGCCGCGCAGCGGCCAGCCGGCCGGCATGACGTCCGGCAGCAGGCGGTTGGCGATCAGCATGCACAGGGTGGCCACCAGCATGCCGGTGACGACCGTGACCGACATCGCGTCGACCACGCGCGCGCCGCTCACGCCCTGCTTGGCGTGCTGGCGCTTGCGCTTCTCGACGAAGAAGAACAGGCCGGTGGCGATGCAGGCCGCGCCCGACAGGCCGCCCAGCACGTACAGCCAGCGCAGCAGCCAGTGCTTGAAGTGCTGCAGGTGCAGGCCGGTCAGGAATTCATTGATGCGGGCCACCACGGTCGGCGGCGGATCTTCGCGCAGCAGCTCGCCGGTGGAGGCCTTGAAGTGGATGCCTTCGCCGGTCAGCTGGACGCGGTCGGTGCCGGCGCGGTAGACGCTGACATAGCCGTTGGCGTCGCCGACATGGGTGATGTTCAGGTAGCCGACGTCGCCGGCCATGCCTTTCGCTGCCCAACGGCGCTGGGCTTCGGCCACCATGGCGTCGACCGAGGCAATCGGGGCCGCCACGCCGGCGCGGTCGTGCGGCAGGCCGGTTTCCTTCGATTCCATCAGTTCATGGCGGTCGTGCAGCGGGGTCAGCTGGGTATGCGTCACCGGGAAATAAATGTAGGCAAAGATCACCAAGCCGGTGAAAGCGAAGAAGAAGTGGAAGGGCAGGGCCACGACGCCGGTCAGGTTATGCAGGTCGAGCATGCTGCGCTGGGTGCTCTTCTTCGGACGGAAGGTGAACAGTTCGCGGAAGATCTTGCGGTGCATGATGACGCCGGTGACCAGGGCCATCAGCATCATGAGGGCCGAGAAGCCCACGATCCAGTAGCCGACATTCTTCCAGTCGAAGGTCAGGCTGTAGTGCAGGGGATAGAAGAATTCGCTGCCGATCTTGAGGCGGTCCACCGGCAGGGCTTCGCCCGTGCGCGGATCGACCGTGCGGTTGGCCCAGATCGCCGTCTCATGGTCTTTCGCGTTCGGCACTTCATAGCCGGCGAACAGCAGCAGCACCGGGTCGCGGTGGGTGGTGTAGGCGCCCCAGCTGCGCGGTGTGTCGAAGTGGGCCGGTAGCGGGCCGTTGGCCAGCGGCGCCGTCATGGCGCGGGCGGCGTCGTCGGGCTGCATTTCCTTGAAGATCGGCGCCAGCATCTTGTCGAACGACGGCATCGGCTGCGGTTCGTAGCGGGTGTCGGGGATGGCCCAGCGGTCGATCTCGCGGTCGAACACGGACAGCGAGCCGAAGAAGAACACGACCATCAGCACCAGGCCCAGCGCCATGCCGAACCAGGTGTGCAGCCAGGCCATCGTGTGGCGGAAATTAGGGAACATATCAGACCCCCGATGCGATGATCAGGCTCTGCAGCCACCAGGCCACCGCGCTCATCAGCGCGCCGCCGCCCACCAGTACCAGCGCCACCTTGCGCAATCCCTGGGTAGCGAAGGCCACCAGGAAGGCGGTCAGGAAGACCAGGAAACCGATGATGTAGGACAGGTGCTCGGCATCGTGGAATTCCATGCCGAGGCTGTACAGCAGGGCGATGCCCAGGGCGACGACGCCCCAGGTGAAGACGTAGCCGCCGAGGATGGCCACCGCGGTGCGCGAGGCGATGTGGCGGGGCGTGAGAGTGAGTGAGGTCATGGTCGCGCTGGTTGGGCGTGGCAGAATGAAAAACTGTAAATGCGACAGCAAATGATAATCATTCTCATGATAGATGCATCACGCCGCCTTGACAAGCAGTCGCATGGAAATTGAGCACGTCCGTGGCCGACAGACATCGGCGCCGCGCCCGCAGGTCGGAGCGATCGGGAAGGGCTGCCGTTTAGTGCTGTGTCCGAAGGTCGCGCTGGATCGCAAGCGGGCGGATTTCGGTGGTCTGCTGCATGGTGTTGCGCCATCCTTCCGGCCCCAGCACCCACATGCGTACATAACGTCCGCGCAGTTCGCGCGGCCCGTCGGCGCCCTGGGCCGCGGCCCGGAACCGGCCCGTGACCAGCGCCGCCTGGCCATTGTCGAGCATCCGGATCTCCGAATCGTCGATTTCGTAGGAGCGGAACTCGTATTCGTCGCGTGTCAGCAGTTGCAGGAATTCAGTCTTGGTGCGGGCGCGGCCGCGGGTCTCGACGTGGTAATAGTCGCGGCTGATCAGGTCGCGCAGGGTGGCCACATCGCGGCTGGACACTGCCTTGGCGCGCCGTTGCTCGGCCGCGCGCAGGGCCGCGACCTCACGCGCGGCGCCGGCCGTACCTGCAGAGGATGTGGGCCTGGACGTGCTGGACAAGGTGATGTCTTCGGCCGTCGCTGCGGCGGCTGGCTGGTACACGGCGAGGCAGAGCAGGGCGTACGACAGGGAAGGCAGGATTCGCATGGTGGGCAAGTGAATGATCGCACGCGCAAGTATATAAAGTCTCGAGAGCCGGTATGTAACAAAGTTTTGCATTCTTGCACTGTGGATAGTACCGGGTCCCATGTGCGGGGACTCGGGAGCTTGCTCTGCTACAGTAGCATACGGCCAATCGGCGAACGACCCGGAGATGATTTTCTTGACGCCATGACTGCAGCCGCCCTGCCTCCCGACGAAACCGAGCGCCTCGCGCTGCTGCGCGAGCTCGACCTGCTGGACACGCCGGCCGAGCCGGTATTCGACCGGGTGGTGCGCCTGGCCAGCCGTCTGCTGGAGGTGCCGATGGCGGCGTTTTCGCTGATCGACACCGAGCGCCAGTGGTTCAAGTCGCGGGTGGGCGTCGAGGCTGCCGAGACGCCGCGCGCGGATGCGTTCTGCGCCCACACGATCCTGCAGGACGAGCCGCTGGTGGTGCCGGATGCGCGCCGCGACCCGCGCTTTGCCCATAATCCACTCGTCACCGGCGCCCCCGACATCCGCTTCTACGCCGGCGTCCCGGTGCGCTCGAGCGACGGCCTGGCGCTGGGCGCCCTGTGCGCGATCGACGTCGTCCCGCGCCAGCTCGACGCCGAGCAGAAGGCGGTGCTGGTCGACCTGGCCGCCATCATCATGCGCGAAGTGCAGTACCGCGAACGGCTGGCGGCGGCGCGCTCGCGGCTGCAGCACAGCGACGCGGTGCTGGACGCCAGCGAAGAGCGCTTTCGCGCCGTGTTCGAGATCGCCAGCGTCGGCATCGCGCTGACGACGCCGGACGGGCGCTGGATCAGCGTCAACCGGGCGCTGTGCGAGCTGCTCGGCTATACGGCCGACGAGCTGCAGGGGCGCGGTTTCGCCGACGTCACCCACCCGGACGACCGCGCCAAGGACGCGGCCCTGATGGACCGGCTGGCGCGGGGCGAGACCGACTTCCTGCGGCGCCAGAAACGCTACCTGCGCCGGGACGGCTCGCCGATCTGGGTCGAGGTCGACGTCAAGCGCAAGCGCGACGCCGCAGGGCGGCCCGAATACGACGTGTCGGTGATCAAGGACATCCACGCGCAAAAGCTGGCGGAAGAAGAACTGGCACGCCTGCACGCCGATCTCGAGCGGCGGGTCGAGGCGCGCACGCGCGAGCTGGGCGAGCGCGAGGAAGAACTGCGCAGCGTGATCGACAATGCCAACGACGCCTACATCAGCCTGGATCGCAACGGCCGGGTCACCGCCTGGAACCGCCAGGCCGAGCAGACTTTCGGCTGGAGCGCGAAGGAGGCGCTGGGCCGGCCACTCGACGCGCTGATCATCCCGGCCGAGCTGGCCGGCGCCCACCGCGGCGGCATGCAGCTCTACCTGCGCACCGGCACCTCGCGCATCCTCGACCGCCGGGTCGAACTGCCGGCGCTGCGGCGCGACGGCAGCCGGCTGACGGTCGAGGTGCGCATCCGCCGTCACGAGGTGCGCGGCGAACCTGTCTTCAGCGCTTTCCTGCACGACGTCACCCTGCGCAAGCAGCGCGATGCCCAGCGCGAATACGAGACCCGGCACGACCTGCTGACCGGCCTGCAGAACCGGCGCGCGCTGATGGAGGCGCTGCCGCTGGCGCAGGCACGCGCCGACCGCGCCCAGGGCCGGCTCGGCCTGCTGTTCATCGACCTGGACGGCTTCAAGGCGGTCAACGACCAGCTCGGCCACGACGGCGGCGACGCCTTGTTGCAGGCCATCGCGGCGCGCCTGCGCCAGGCGGTGCGGCGCACCGACAGCGTGTTCCGGCTGGCGGGCGACGAGTTCACGGTGCTGCTCGCGGACCTGGCCGACGGCCTGGGCGATGCGCACCGCGTCGGCCGCAAGCTGGTCGAGGCGGTCTCCATGCCCGTCGAACTGTGCGGCGCGACGGTCCGGGTCGGGGCCAGTATCGGCATCGCCGTCCAGGCGCCCGGGCAGGCGCCCACGCCGGAAGAGTTGATCAAGGAAGCCGACCACTGGATGTACGAGGCCAAGAAATCCGGGCGTGGTTGTGTTCTGCCGCTTCCTTCCTCGTCGTAACAGGATTAGGATGGTGAACACGGCATTTGGCCTTTTCCGCCTGTCGGCCACCCAACATCCAGGAGAACACCATGCATACCGCGGATTCACGCGACGCCGTCGCGCACAAGGGCACGCTGCGCATCGATCTGTTGCGGGTCGGCCTGGCGACCGCGGTGATCCTGCTGGCGCCGCTGGTCGCCATGCAGTTTACGCACCAGGTGGCGTGGACCGGCTTCGATTTCGCCATCGCCGCACTGCTGTTGTCCGGCGCCGGGCTGGCCTGCCTGCGCACAGCGCGCCGGGTGGCGCACCGGCAGCCGTGGCAGCGGATCGCCGCCGTCGCTGCGGTGGCGCTGGCCGCCGTGTGGCTGTGGCTGGAGCTGGCGGTTGGCGTCTTGTTCAAGCTCGGCAGCTGAGTCCGGCTGCGTGCGACTGCTCAATGCAGGCGCAGGTCTTCGAGGCGCAAGGGCTGGGCGATGAAGACGGTATTGCAGGCCGTAGTCGGGTAGGCATAATCGAAGGCCACCTGGCCGGCGCTGTCGACGGCGATCAGCCGCGCCAGCGTGTACTCTTCCAGCGCGGCGTAGGCCACCAGATATTGACCGGTGGCGCCTTCATAGGCGGATGAGCAGACGTTCGACAGCAGTTCGCGGTTCGCATCCCAGGTCCAGACTTCACGCGCGGTGCGCGCCGTCTCGTCGATCGCGTAGCGCGAAGGCGTGCTGTAGCTGCGGTTTTCGCCCGCTGGCGCTCCCGGGGGCGGGTTGAGGCTGGCCATCCCGTTATTGAACATGATCAGTTCGCGGTTGGGTGCGACCGACAGCGAATGCTGGCCGATCGGCGCCTTGCCCTCGGTGACGCGCAGGGCCAGCGCCCGCAGCGACTGGTAGTTGACGTACCAGTGCTTGCTGGTGTCGCCCAGCAGCCAGCGGATGGCGCCCGACTCGTAGTCGAGCTTGACGACGAAGTTCTCGCGGCTCGAGATCAGCAGCGAATTGTCATTGGCATCGTAGATGGCCGAGTTCATGTGGAACCAGTCGATGCCGTCGCGCACGAAGTTGTCGGGATCGTCGCCGCCGGCGCGCATCGCCGCGCGGAAGATCTGGCCCAGGTCCCATTCCTTGAGCACCCGCCCCGAGATGTCGATCTCGGCCAGGATCGACTCCACCAGCCGCACGCCGCCGACCACGGCATCGAGTTCGGCCAGAAAGCCGGTCTTGCCGCGCGCCAGTTCGTGGTGGAAGTTGGTAAAGCGCGGATCGTCGAGGCGGCTGCTGCGCACGGTGCCGTCGACGTCGACCTGGTGCAGCAGTGGCGCGAGCTGGTCGCCGACATAGAAGGCATCGTCGCCGAGCACCGAGGAGAAGGAACTGCCGGGCGTGTTGCCGGCCCAGCGCATCTGGCCGTCGCTGTCGAGGATGACCGGCGTCGTGACGCCGTTCTTGATCAGCATGTACTCGACGCCGGGCGAGGCCGCCCCGCGCGCGGTGCGCACCTCGGGCGTGGCATAGACCGTGGCCGGGCCGGTGTAGGGGCCGGTGGCCAGCGCCACCCGCGCCACGTGGGTCGATCCGTCGCGAAAGCGCGTCGTGAGCGTGAGTTCGTTGCGGTGGTTGGCGTACAGGCCGAAGACGGGGAGGGCGATGCGCTTGCCGGACGCGTCCCAGGCCGCGCGCCGTCCGAGCCAGGCGTGGTCGTAGGTGACCGCGACCGGTCGCGAATGCGAGCCCGGGCGGCCTGCGATCGTGTAGTGCACGCTGTCGAGGTGGGCGAAATTGTCCAGCGCGTAGCTCAGCTGCGCCACGAAGGGTGTGGCGCCAGCGGACTGGTCGATGGCGCCGATGCCGGCGCGTTCGGCCTGGGACCTGTCGTCGTCGCTGCCGCAGGCGGACAACAGGACGGTCATCAGTATCCATAGCAATAGCGTGGTTGGCGACTTCATGTGTCCTCCCGCGGCTCGGTGCCGAATCCTCGAAGCGAGGCCCGGCTCTAGTTGTATTCCCTTCGGTGGACACGTGCCTGCGACCTGCGCAAGTCGGTTGCGCGAACTAAATACGAAACGCTTGACCTTCCCACCGTGGGAAGGACTATCCTCTCGGTATGGATCCAAGGAACAAGCAAATGAACAACACTGTCCTGAACATCGACGGCATGACCTGCGCCTCCTGCGTGGCGCGGGTCGAGAAGGCGCTGCGCGCGGTGCCGGGCGTGAGCGGCGCCAGCGTCAACCTGGCCACCGAGAAGGCCAGCGTGCAGGGCCAGGCCGCGCCGGATGCCCTGGCGGCCGCCGTGCGCGCGGCCGGCTACGAGGCGGATATCGAGCTGCCCGACGCCACCGGCGCGGCCCCCGCGCGGCGCAGGGAAGCGGGCGGTACGCTGCCGGCCTGGTGGCCGGTGGCCGCCGCCATGCTGCTGAGCCTGCCGCTGGTGCTGCCGATGCTGGCGGCACCGTTCGGTCATGACGTGATGCTGCCTGGCTGGCTGCAGCTGGCCCTGGCCACGCCGGTCCAGTTCTGGCTCGGCGCACGCTTCTACCGCGCCGGCTGGAAGGCGCTGCGCGCCGGCAGCGGCAATATGGACTTGCTGGTGGCGCTCGGCACCAGCGCCGCCTATGGCCTGTCGGTCTATCTGCTCGTGAGCGCGGGCGCGCACGGCGCCCATGCCGAACCGCATCTGTATTTCGAAACCTCGGCGGTCGTGATCGCGCTGGTCCTGCTCGGCAAATGGCTGGAAGGTCGCGCCAAGCGCCAGACCCTGGCGGCGCTGGATGCACTGGGCCGCCTGCGGCCCGACGAGGCGCTGGTGCGGCGCAACGGCAAGGACGTGCGGGTGGCGCTGGCCGAGTTGCGCGTGGGCGAGCTGATGGTGGTCAGGCCCGGCGCGCGGGTGCCGGCCGACGGCGTCGTAGTCGACGGTCGCAGCCATCTGGACGAGTCGCTGCTGACCGGCGAGAGCCTGCCGGTGGCGAAAGAGCCGGGCGACCGGGTCGCCGGCGGCGCGGTCAATGCCGACGGCCTGCTGCTGGTCGAGGCGACGGCGGTCGGCGCGGCGACCATGCTGTCGCAGATCATCCGCATGGTCGAGGATGCGCAGGCGGTCAAGGCGCCGATCCAGCGCCTGGTGGACCGGGTCAGCGCGGTGTTCGTGCCGGTGGTGCTCGCGATCGCGCTGGCGACCCTGCTGGGCTGGGGCCTGGCCGGCGGCGACTGGCAGGCGGCCCTGCTCAATGCGGTGGCGGTGCTGGTGATCGCCTGCCCCTGCGCGCTGGGGCTGGCCACGCCCACCGCGGTGATGGTTGGCACCGGCGCGGCGGCCCGCCACGGCATCCTGATCAAGGACGCCGAGGCGCTGGAGACCGCGCATGCGCTGGACGTCGTCGTGTTCGACAAGACCGGCACCCTGACCGAGGGCAAGCCGCAGCTGGTGGCCCATGAAGGCGTCGACCCGGCGCGGCTGCTGGCGCTGGCCGCCAGCGTGCAGGGCGGCAGTTCCCATCCGCTGGCGGGCGCGGTGATCGAGGAAGCGGCGCGCCAGGGGCTGGCGCCGCCAGTGGCCAGTGCTGCGCGCGCCTTGCCGGGCCGCGGCGTCGAGGCCGAGGTCGACGGCGTCACCATCGTGCTCGGCAACCGGCGCCTTATGGAGGAACTCGGCGTGCCGGCGGCGGGTGGCGCGCAACATGAAGCGGCCGGGCGCACCGTCTCCTGGCTGGCCGAGCGCAGGGATGGCCGGCTGCAGGTGCTGGGTCTGCTCGCATTTGGCGACCGCATCAAGCCGGGCGCACCAAGCGCGATCGCGCGCCTGAAGGAGGCCGGCATCGAGCCGGTCCTGCTCAGCGGCGACAGCCTGGGCGCCGCGCGCACGGTGGCGCAGGCACTCGGCATCGAGCGCGTGCATGCCGAGGTGCTGCCGGCCGACAAAGCGCAGATCGTCACCGGCTTGCGCCAGGAGGGGCGCAAGGTGGCGATGGTCGGCGACGGCATCAACGACGCGCCGGCCCTGGCCGCGGCCGACGTCGGCATGGCAATGGCGACCGGCACCGACGTCGCCATGCACAGCGCCGGCGTGACCCTGATGCGCGGCGACCCGCGGCTGGTGGCCGACGCCATCGCGGTATCGCGCCGCACCTACCGCAAGATCCGCCAGAACCTGGGCTGGGCCTTCGTCTATAACGTGATCGGCCTGCCGCTGGCGGCGTTCGGGCTGCTCGATCCGGTGCTGGCCGGCGCCGCGATGGCGCTCAGCTCGGTGAGCGTGGTCGCCAACGCGCTGCTGCTGCGGCGCTGGACGCCGGCTGCGACGGCGCCCGCGCGCGCACCCGTATCCGAACCTATTTCAACCACCGGGGCGGTCCCGCCCCAAACGACAGGAGAAAACACCATGTATGAACTGACCGTGGAAGGCATGAGCTGCAACCACTGCGTGGGCCGCGTCACCAAATCGGTGCAGGCGGTCGACGCCGACGCCAAGGTCGCGATCGACCTCGACAAGGCCAGCGTGCGCATCGACAGCCAGGCCGACCTCGACCGCATCGTGGCGGCCATCGACGGCGCCGGCTATCCGGTCACAGGACGCGCCTCTGCCTAAGGTTTTTAGGCCGCGCGGTATCAAATATGGACGATAAGTCATTTAATTCCCTATCTATGCAGGGGGAATTGCGCTATATTTTATTGAAACGACAATAAAACCAGGCGCCGCCCGGACAGCCCAACAACCATGCTGCCCCCGCCGGATCCTCCACGGGGAGATACATGCGACACGGCGTTCTGGCAGAACCGACGGACCTGGTGAAGCATCATCCGAGCGGCGCCCAGCTGCGCCACGTGGTGTGGGTGCTGGCCGGCCTGGCGCTGGTCTTCGCGCTGCTTGCGCCGGCCGCCGGGTTGGCGCTGGCGCGGGCGCCGGAATTCATCCCGATGTACGGATCGGTGCTGATCGGCGCCAACCTGCTGACCGGCATCCTGCTGCTCGGGCACGTCCACACGGGACGCTCGCGCGCACTCGGCATCCTGGTGCTGGGCTACCTGCTCACGGCGCTGATCGCCAGCGCCCACCTGCTGACCTTTCCCGGCCTGTTCGCCGACCAGGGCGTGCTGGGCGGCAATCACCAGACCACGCCCTGGCTGCACGTCGCCTGGCATGCGCTATTCCCCCTGTTCGTGCTCGGCTATACCCGCAGCACCCATGCGCCGCTGCTGCCGCCGCACTTCATGCGCGTCGGCGCCTTGCTGATCGTGCTGGTCGTGGCGCTGCTGGTGCTGGTGTCGACCTCGGGCGCACGCTGGCTGCCGCCGTTGATGGACGGCGACCGCACGCTCCCGCTCTATCACTGGATCGCGGGCGCCGTACTCATTCTGGCGGTCGGGGTGCTGTGGGCCATCGTGCGCAAGCGTCCACGCACCGTGCTCGATGTCTGGCTGGCGGTGGCGATGGCGGCCTGGGTGTTCGAGGTCGCACTGTCCTGCGTGCTCAATGGCGGCATGTTCGACCTCGGTTTCTATGCCGGCCGCCTGTACGGCCTGGCGGCGGCGCTGTTCGTGCTGGGGGCGCTGGCGATCGACAATATCGCCCTGCATGCGCGCCTGCACGCGACCTTCCAGGAAATGATGGAGACCCGCGCCCACGCCCAGTGGCAAAGCCTGCTGGGGACGGTGCTGCAGCAGTTGCCGGACGGGGTTCTGATCGTCGACGCGGCCGGCCGCTGCGTGATGGCCAACGACCAGGCCGGCCGGATGGCGGCCAGCTTCGCGCCGAATGCCCTAGGCGCGCAAACCGGGACTAGAACCGGCATCGCGGCGATGCTCGATTTGATCCGTGATCCGGTGGCGCGCGCGGTCGGCGGCGAGACATTTCACGACGCCGTGCTGGAAAGCGACCATGACGGCGTGCGGCGCACCTATACGGTGAGCGGCGCGCCGCTGCGCGACGGCGCCGCCGAACTGGCGGCGGCGGTGATCGTGGTGGCCGACATCACCGAGCGCACCGAGGCCAGCGCGGCCCTGGCGCGCGCGCTGGACCAGACGCGCTACCTGGTCGAGAACACGCCGCTGGCCGTCATTGAATGGAACCGCGACCTGGTCGTCACCCTGTGGAACGGTCGCGCCGAGGAATTGTTCGGCTGGCGCCAGCATGAAGTGGTCGGCTCCCGCATCGATGCGCTGCCGATGATCCACGAGAGCGATGCCGATCAGGTGGGCCAGATGATCCGGCGCCTGCTCGATTCGCCCACCCGCCACGCCAAGTCGCGCAACCGCAACCTCACCCGCGACGGCCGCGTGCTGTGCTGCGAGTGGTACAACTCGGTGCTGGTCGACGAGGCCGGCCAGATTCTGACCGTGTTCTCGCTGGTGCTGGACGTGACCGAGCGCGAACAGGCGATGGACGGCCTGCGCGAGGCCGACCAGCGCAAGGACGTGTACATCGCCACCCTGGCGCACGAGCTGCGCAACCCGCTGGCGCCGATCGCCAATGCGGCCTCGCTGCTGCGCGCCAAGTCGCTGTCGCCCGAGCGCATCGAGTGGATCGCCGCCATGGTGGGGCGCCAGGTGGGCCAGATGGCGCGCCTGCTGGACGACCTGCTGGACGTGTCTCGCATCGGCCGCGGCAAGATCGAGCTGCGACGCACGCGGGTCGAACTCGGGCGCCTGATCCGCGACGCCCTGCAGGCCAGCATGTCGCTGATCGAGAGCGGGCGCCACCAGGTGGCGTTGCGGCTGGTCGACGAGCCCCTGTGGGCCGACGCCGACGCGCTGCGCCTGACCCAGGTGTTCGCGAACCTGATCAACAATGCGGCCAAGTACACGCCGCCCGGCGGCGCGCTCGAGATCGGACTGCGCTCGGAGAATGGCGAGGCGGTGGCCTGGGTGGCCGACAATGGCGTGGGCCTGGACGGCGGCATGATCGAGCGCGTGTTCGATCCTTTCGTGCAGGTCGGCAGCGCGCGCCACCTGGCCCAGGGTGGCCTGGGGATCGGGCTGTCGCTCGCCAAGGGCTTCGTCGAACTGCATGGCGGCAGCGTCCGCGCCGACAGCGACGGGGAGGGGAAGGGCGCCACCTTCATCGTGCGCCTGCCGCTGTGCGAGGCGGCCGAGCCGGAGGCCCAGGCCGAGGGCGAGTCGGCCGGCGGCGCGGTCACCGGCAGGCATATCCTGGTCGCCGACGATAACGTCGATGCCGCCGAGTCGCTGGCCTGGCTGCTGCGTTCGGAAGGCGCGAGCGTGACGGTGGCCCACGACGGCGCCCAGGCGCTGCGGCTATACCATGCGCGCTGCGCCGACATCGTGGTGCTCGATCTCGGCATGCCCGAGATGAGCGGACTCGAAGTGGCGGCCATCCTGGCCGCCAAGTGCCCGCGCCCCTACCTGGTGGCGGTCACGGGGCGCGGCCGGCAGGAAGACCACGCCGCCTCGCTGGCGGCCGGCTTCGATCATCACTTGACCAAGCCGGTGGCGCCGCAGCAGCTGATCGAGCTGCTGCGCGGGGTGGAACAGGCTTAGTGCTGGTGGCCGCCGTGGTCCTTGGCGCCAGGCTTGCGCGCGTTGAGGGCCGGGCCGGCCGGCGCCGCCGGGCTGGCGGCCGGTGCGCTGGTGGCGGCCGGCACCTCGCCGGTCCATTCGTGCGCGACGCTGCCAGCCGGGTGACGGTACCAGCCGGGATCGCGGTAGTCGCCGCGCTTCTGGCCTTCGCGCACCTTCAGCACCGTGAACATGCCGCCCATTTCCAGGTTGCCGAAGGGGCCGTCGCCGCTCATCATCGGCAGCGTGTTGTGCGGCAGCGCCATCTTCATGTCGCCCATCGAGCCGCCCTTGTCGCCCATGACCATATAGCCCGGCACCAGCTTGTTGATCTTCTCGGCCACGCCGCGATGGTCGACGCCGATCAGGGTCGGCACGTCATGGCCCATGGCATTCATCGTGTGGTGCGATTTATGGCAGTGGAAGGCCCAGTCGCCCGGCGCGTCGGCGACGAACTCGATGGCCCGCATCTGGCCCACGGCGACGTCGGTGGTGACCTCGGGCCAGCGCGCCGACTTGGGCACCCAGCCGCCGTCGGTGCCGGCCACCTCGAAGCGGTGGCCGTGCAGGTGGATCGGGTGGTTGGTCATGGTCAGGTTGCCGACCCGGATGCGCACCTTCTCGTTCAGCCCGGCCACCATCGAATCCAGGCCCGGGAACACCCGGCTATTGATGGTCCACAGATTGAAGTCGAGCATGGTGTTGGTGCGCGGGGTGTAGCTGCCCGGCTCGATATCGTAGGACGACAGCAACATGACGTAATCGCGGTCGACGGCATGCTGGCGCGGATTCTTCGGATGCGTCACCCAGAAGCCCATCATCCCCATCGCCATCTGCTGCATCTCGTCGGCGTGCGGGTGGTACATGAAGGTGCCGGCATGGCGCGCCACGAATTCGTAGACGAAGGTTTTACCGGGCTGGATGCCGGGTTGCGTGAGGCCGGTAACGCCGTCCATCCCGCATGGCAGCAGCTGGCCGTGCCAGTGGACGCTGGTGTGCTCGGGCAGCTTGTTGGTAACAAAAATGCGCACCCGGTCGCCTTCGACCACCTCGATCGTGGGGCCCGGGCTCTGGCCGTTATAGCCCCACAGATTGGCCTGCATGCCGGGCGCCAGCTCGCGCACCACGGGTTCGGCCACCAGGTGGAATTCCTTGACGCCGTCCTTCATGCGCCAGGGCAGGGTCCAGCCGTTGAGGGTCACGACCGGGTTGTACGGGCGGCCGCTAGTCGGCGCCAGCGGGGCCGCGGTGGCGGCGGAGGTGTGGACGGGGGCTTCGGGAAGCCCGGCGGCGCCGGCCTTGCTCACCAGCGAGGCGCCCAGCATGGTCACGCCGGCGCCGGTCAGGAACGATCTGCGGTTGGTCATTGTGCTTCCTTGTGTTCGTGTGCGGGCGGCAAGCGGCCTCCCAGGGCGGCTTCGAGGTCGGCCTCGGCCAGCCAGAAATCCTTGAGGGCGTCGATGGTGGCGTGCACCGCCGCCGCCTGTTCGCGTGCATCGGCCAGCAGCTCGAAGGGGCTGGCCAGCATGCCGTTGTAGCGCAGCAGGGTCTCGGCCGCGATCTTCTGGCGTAGCGGGATCACCTGGTCACGGTAGTGGCGCGCGACGTCGTGGCTGGCGCGGTAGCCCAGGTAGCCGGCGCGCGCTTCGCTGCGGGCGTTGACGGCCGTCTCGGCGACCCGTCCGACGGCCTGCATATACATGCCTTCCGCGCGCGCTACGCGGGCGCCGCCCCAGTCGAACAGCGGCAGTTCGAGCGAGATCTCATAGCCTTCGCTGCGCGGCTCGCCGGTCTCGCTCTTGCTGGCATAGCCTAGGTCGAGCACATTGACGATGCGCGTGGTGCGCGTCAGCCCCAGGTCGGCGGCGGTGCCGGCGGCGGCGGTGCGCGCGGCGCGCACGTCGAGTCGCTGCTCGAGGGCCAGGCGCTCGATGCCGGCCAGTTCGACCGGCTGCGCCGGCAGCTCGGGCAGGCGATCGGGCAGCGCGTAGCCGGCATGAAAGCCCCACAGGCCGAGCTGGCGCGTCAGGTGTTCGCGGGCGGCGTCGCGCGCACGGCCGGCGCGCAGCACGGCGGCGCCGGCTTCGGCATGGAAGGCCGATTCGCGCGCCAGGTCGAGCGCGCTGGCATTACCGGCCAGGGTCATGCGCTCCATCAGTTCGCTGGAGGCGTCGGCGGCCGCGGCGACCTGGCGCGCATAGTCGAGCGCCTGGCCAGCGGCCACGGCCTCGATCCAGGCGCGCCGGGTGGCGATCGCATGGCGTTCGATGGCGGCGGCGACCTGCAAGGTCGTTTCCTGGTAGCGCCGCTCGGCCATGCGCTGGCGCAGCGGCATGGTCAAGAGGCCCGCCAGGTCGAGCGACACGCCGCGCTCGATCTCGCGGCTGCCGCCGCCATCCATGCGCGTGAAGCCGAACGAGGGATTGCGCAGGCGCGCGGCCTGGGCCAGGTCGGCCTGGGCGATGCCGGCGTCCCAGTAGCTCGCCTGCAGGCCCGGGTGGTTCAGGACGGCGATGCGCACGGCAGCGTCCAGGGCTAGGGGTTCCTTGAGCAGGGCGTCGATCTCGGATGCCAGCGAGCGCCGGTCATCGTCGCTCTGCAGCAGGCGCGCTTCGACGCCGGTGCGGGTGCGCGCCTCGTCCGCGCTGATGCGGAATGCGGTATCGGGATTAGTGCTGGCGCAGCCGGCCAGCAGCAGCGCGGCAGCCGCGGCCAGCGCGCTGCGCGACATCATCAAGGCCGCCATCAGTGGTGTTCTCCATGTCCGTGGTGGCCATGGTGTTCATGGTCTTCGGCTTTCGGTTTTGCCTGTTGCGCGGGCTTGGCGTGGCCGGCATGCGTGGAATGATCGGCGTGTGCGCCGTGATGAGAGTGTGCCGGCTGGCTGGCCACGGTGCGGTTGCTTTCCTGCCAGTTGCGGTCCGGCGTGGCCGCAGCGGCGGCAGCCGGCCGCTGGACGTGGGCGCTCTGGTAGCGCGTCTCGGGAACGCCGGCTGTGGGATCGTCGGCTGTGTGCTGGGCGACGGCGGGCATGGCCGCGAGCAATGCGCCCAGCAGGGCGGCCGCGCGCCATGGCGCGGCGGTATGGATAAACATGGTGTCCTCGTTCGAATGAAATACGGCGGGCCGCGCACGGGGCGCGGCGGGCGATATCAGGCGAGCGGGAAGCGGGGCGGTCGTTCGGGCAGCGCGAGGTCGACCGCGGCGAGGCGGCCGGTGGCGGCCACGAGGAGAGCAGTGGTCAGGGTTGGTGGAGGCGGCGCGACGCCTGCCGCGGGCGCCATGGCGGCGCCCATGCAGCATGCGGCGCAGGCACTGCAGCTGCCGTCGTGATCGTGCGCATCCTGGGCAAGGTCCGGCGTCTTGTCCTGCATCTCGTGGCAAGGGCTGCTCGCGGCGTTGTGCTGCGCCGTAGCAGCAGGCGCGGCCTGCTGCGTCCCTTGCGCCGCGCTATTGCCTGCATCGTGCGCGCATGCGAGCATGGCGGCCGAAGCGATTCCCTGGAAAGGGATCGCCAGCAGCATCAGCCATACGAACAGGAGACGGACGGAATATTTCACGCGGCGATTCTAGCACGCCCGGCGCCGTTGCCGGCAAGCCCCGGCTTCGACGCGCCGTTGGCCCGCGGCGTTTGATACGATACGTCACTACTTGCCGTTGAAAAGGTCCCCCATCAATGAGCGTCCGTAACCTGCAATACCTGTTCGCGCCGAAATCGGTGGCCCTGATCGGCGCCTCCGAGCGCCCCGGCAGCATGGGCACGACCCTGCTCGACAACCTGCTGGGCGGCGGCTTCAAGGGCAAGCTGTACGCGGTCAACCCCAAGTACGAGCAGGTCGGCGAGCTGCCCTGCTACGACAGCGTGGCCGACCTGCCCGAGGCGCCCGAGCTGGCCGTGATCTGCACGCCGCCGGCGACCGTGCCGCAGCTGGTGCGCCAGCTGGGCGAGCGCGGCACGCGCGCGGCCGTGGTGCTCAGCAGCGGCATGGCGAAGGCGCGCGATGGACGCGGCCGCAGCCTGCGCCAGGCCGCGCTCGATGCGGCCCATCCCTATCTGCTGCGCCTGCTCGGACCGAACAGCGCCGGCCTGCTGGCGCCCGGCCTCGGCCTGAATGCCAGTGTGGCCCACAGCGGCGCGCTGCCGGGGCGGATCGCCTTCGTCTCGCAATCCGGTTCCCTGATGACGGGCGTGCTGGACTGGGCCCGCACGCGCGGCATCGGTTTTTCGCACTTCATCTCGCTGGGCGACTCGAGCGACGTCGACCTGGGCGACGTGCTGGATTACCTGGCCAGCGACGGCCACGCGGGCGCCATCCTGCTCCACGTCGACCAGCTGCGCTATGCGCGCAAGTTCATGTCGGCGGCGCGCGCCGCGGCGCGCAGCAAGCCGGTGCTGGTGCTCAAGTCGCGCTCCAGCGAGGACGGCGTGCGCGCCGTGGCCAGCGAGAGCGGGGCCCTGGCCAGCGAGGACGACGTGTTCGACGCCGCAGTGCGGCGCGCCGGCATGCTGCGGGTGTATACAACCGAGCAGCTGTTCGCGGCGGTCGAGACCCTGGCCTATGCGCGCCCGCTGCATGGCGAGCGGCTGGCCATCGTCAGCAACGGCGCGGGTCCCGGCGTGCTGGCGCGCGACGCACTGCGCTACGGCAAAGGCACGGCCGCCACCTTGTCGCCCGAGTCGATCGCCCAACTCGACGCGCTGCTGCCCGGCGAGGCGGGCGTACAGTCGGCCAACCTGCCGGTCAATCTGCTGGGCGGCGCGCCGCCCGAACGCTACGCCGCCGCGCTCGAGATCCTGCTCAAGGACCCGCAGGTCGACGCCGTGCTGGTGGTGCATTCCCCGACCGCCACCGTCGACAGCCGCGAAGTGGCGAACGCCATCGCGCCGCTGGCGCGCGCCGCCTCGCGCCCGATCCTGTCGTGCTGGCTGGGCGGCGCCTCGGTGCTCGAGGCGCGCACCATCGCCGCCAATGCGCGCATGCCCACCTTCCGCACACCCGAGGATGGCGTGGCCGGCTTCCTGCAGCTGGTGAACTACCGCCGCAACCAGAACCTCCTGATGGAAGTGCCGCCCTCGATGGTCGGCCACATGGCGCCCGACCGCAGCAGCGCGCGGGCGCTGGTGCGCGAGGCGATCGCCAATAAACGCCTGCTGTTGTCCGATCCCGAGACCAAGGCCATCCTGCGCGCCTACGGTCTGGCCCTGGTCGAAACCCGCGCCGCGCCCGACGTCGAGGCCGCGGTGGCGGCGGCGCGCGCCATCGGTTATCCGGTCGCGGTCAAGATCCTGACCCCCGACGTGATGCACAAGTCGGATTTCGGCGGCGTGACGCTCGACCTCGACTCCGCCGACGCGGTGCGCGCCAGCGCCCAGCGCATGAAGAAGCGCCTGGACGAGTTGTTTCCCCAGGCGCGCTTCGACGGTTTTTCGGTGCAGGCCATGTGCCGGCGTGCCAACGGCCATGAACTGATCGTCGGCGCCGCCACCGACCCGGTGTTCGGGCCGGTGCTGGTGTTCGGCCAGGGTGGGATAGCGGTGGAGGTCACCGACGACTATTCGGTGGCCCTGCCGCCGCTGAATCTGGTGCTGGCGCGCGACCTGGTCGACCGCACGCGGGTGGCGCGCCTGCTGGCCGGCTACCGCAACCGTCCGCCGGCCAACCTGGACGCGATCCTGGCGGTGCTGATCCAGGTCTCGCGCCTGGTCTCCGACATCCCCGAGATCGTCGAACTGGACATCAACCCGCTGCTGGCCGACAGCAAGGGCGCGACCGTGCTCGACGCGCGGATGCGCCTGGCGCTGGCCGACCGCTCGGGCAGCACGCTCGACCGACTGGCGATCCGTCCCTATCCGCGCGAGCTCGAAGAGACGATCGACTGGCATGGCGCGCCGCTGCTGCTGCGCCCGATCCGTCCAGAGGATGGCCCGGCCCACCTGGCGTTCTTCGATGCGCTGACCCCGGACGACATTCGCTACCGCATGTTCGTGCGCATCCGCGAGCTGCAGCCCTCGCAGCTGGCGCGCTTCACCCAGATCGACTACGACCGCGAGATGGCCTTCATCGCCACCCGCAAGAATGCCGAAGGCGTCAACGAGACGCTGGCGGTGGGCCGGGTGGTGGCCGACCCCGACAACACCAGCGCCGAATTCGCCGTCACCGTGCGCTCCGACCTGAAGGGCATGGGGCTGGGGCGCATCATGATGACCAAGCTGATCGAGTATTGCCGGGCGCGCGGCACCGGCGAGATCGTGGGCGAGGCGTTGCCGCAGAATTCGCGCATCGTCGCCATGGTGAAAAAGCTGGGTTTCGAGGTGACGATCGACGGCGAGGAAGGCATCCGAAAAATGCGCCTTGCATTACGTTAGGGTTTTGCGACGTTTTGTGACAAAAGGTGAACTTTGCGCGCAGCCACGATGGTATCGTAGCGCCCATTCTTGCCGTACTTGTCGCCCTGTCACGTCGTGACGATCCGCTGCAACCTTTGCAATTCGAACCTCGTATCGATCACGATGTCCCGACTCGGTCTCTTTTTTTGCGCTCCCTACGCCCTGTTCATCGCGGCCTGTCTCGGCATCGTCTCGCTGGGCAATGTCGACTACCAGTCACAGTTCACCTACCTGGAGCTGCCGATCGCGGCCCAGCTGGCGCTGGCGCACTGGCTGGGCCTGGACCGGGCGCTGGAAATCATCTCATGGCCCGATGCCTATGGCCTGTTCATGACACCGGCCTTCATCCTGCTATACGCGGCCGGCGCATCGATCGAGCGTGGCCTGGATCGGCGCTAGCAGCGTGATGAAGGAAGTACACGCGATCAGGTGGTCCAGGTACCGCGAAGCCGGCATGGCATCGTGGATCGTCAAGCGGGGACTGCTCGCCTACGGCATCCCGATGTACCTGTTCTTCGTGATCTCCGGATGGTTCAGCAAGCCCGAACAGTTCCTGCCTTCCCTCGTCTACAACATCCCGTCCTGGCTGATCGCGGGCACCGTGTTCGGCGTCCTGACCTGGTATGCCTTCGAGTGGCAGTACCGGCGCTACGTCGCCAGGAACGGGGAGCCGCCGGCATCCGTCAAATGACGCGGCGTGGGGCGGCGGTCAGCGGGTCGCCGCTGTTCGGGGTCCCGGTCGGTTCGATCAGCAGGATATGCGCCTCTTCAATGGCCCGCGGCCGGTGACGAACGCCGGCAGGGACGATATACACCTGGCCGGCGGTCAGGCTGACGGTTTCCCCATCGTCGAGGTCGATGTCCAGCCGGCCGTGCAGGACCAGGAAGAAGTCGTCGGTGTCGTCGTGGACGTGCCAGTGGTAGTCGCCGCGCAGCTTCGCCACCATCACGTCATGGCCATTGAACAGCGCGACGGTGCGCGGCTGCCAGGCCTCGTTGAAGGTGGCCAGCCTGGCGGCCAGGTCGATCGGAGTGTGCATAGGGCGCCCCTTGAATGAAAGCGCCATTCTTGCCGGTCCGCGTGCTGCGGTCTTGTACAATTGTTGCATGAGTAAACACGTTCGCCGTCCAGTCAACCAGGCCACATTCGGGGTGCTGCCCCATGGCGTGACGCTGATGCAGGCCGACTTTGCCGACCATGCTTTCGAGCGGCATAGCCACGAGGGCTTCGTGATCGGCGCCACGACGTACGGCATCCAGCGCTTCCGTTGCAAGGGCCGCCAGTACGACAGCCAGGCCGGGGACTTCGTGCTGTTCAACCCGGACGAAGACCACGATGGCCGGCGCGGGACGGAAGAAGGCTTTCGCTACACGCTATGGTACGTTCCAGAGGACTTCGTCGCCAGTTGCACGGACGCGGACGTCGAACCGGGACGCAAGCGCTACTTCGCCAATCCGCATGTCACCGACCGCCACATGGCCGAGCGGTTCAGGGCCTTGTCGGGCGGCCTGGCCGAAGCGAACACCGGCTTGGGCGCAGAATCGCTGCGCACCGAATCCCTGATGCGCGTATTCATCGGCACAATGCTGGGTCGGCACGGAGAGCGGCCGCAGGCGGATGCGACTCACGCCCGCGGTGCGGACAATGCCGCGCTGTCACGGGTCAGGGATTACATCCGGACGTATTACGCGCACGATTTGACGGTCGCGGACCTGGCCGCCGTGGCAGGCTTGTCGCGCGCGCACCTGACACGCGCGTTCAGCGCGGCGTATCACATGCCGCCGCACGTCTACCTGAACGCCATGCGCATCAGGCAGGCGCAAGCGCTGATCCGTCGCGGCATGCCGCTCACGGCGGTGGCGCTCGAATGCGGATTCGCCGACCAGAGTCACTTCACCCGCCGCTTCAAGGGCGGCGTCGGCGTCACGCCGTCGGCATGGCGCAGCATGCATTGCGCGCCCCGGCGCTTATCATAGAATCGCCTTCATTTGCACGTCAGCCATGCCAGACCATCCCATTGACCTCTCGATTGCGGTCGAACCGCGACCGGACTACCGCGACGCGAACGTCGTCATCCAGGGCCTGATCGACTTTAACGCGGCGCATGCCGGCGGGGCCGCGCCGCAAGAGCTCCTGGTAACCTTGCGCGACCATGACGGGAAAGTGGTCGGCGGCCTGTCCGGCGACACCTGGGTGGGCTGGCTGCAGGTGCATGCACTGTGGCTTGCCGACGATATGCGTGGGCGCGGCATGGGACGCGCCCTGATGCTCGAAGCCGAGCGCGAAGCCGTGCGCCGCGGCTGCACGCAGGCCTTCCTCGAAACGCTCAGCTTCCAGGCGCTCGGTTTCTACGAGAAGCTCGGCTACACGGTATTCAGCCGCCTCGAGGGCTTTCCGCCGGGCGGCGCGCGCTATGCCATGCGCAAGACACTGGAATCTTGGCAAGCGGACTGAGTTCGCGCGCTAGCGCCGGAACCGCACGTCCTCGCTGACCACCGCCGCATCGCCCTTCGGCTTCTTGGGCTTTTTCGGTTTCTTGACGATCTGCCCCTTCGCATCCGTCAGCGGCACCCGGTGGTCGGGTGCGAATCCCGGCTCTTCGACGCGCTCGAGCGTTTGCCGGGTCAGTACCTCGATCGCCGCCAGCTGCTCGACTTCGTCGGCACACACCAGCGACACCGCCTCGCCGGTGGCGCCGGCGCGGCCCGTGCGGCCGGTGCGGTGCACATAGTCTTCGGCCACGATCGGCAGGTCGACGTTGATCACGGCCGGCAGGTCGTCGATGTCGATCCCGCGCGCGGCGACGTCGGTCGCGACCAGCACCCGCACCTCGCCGGCCTTGAAGCGCTCCAGCGCACGCAGGCGCGCCGGTTGCGGCTTGTCGCCGTGGATCGAGTCGGCCGTGATGCGCTTGGCTTCGAGCAGGGACACCAGTTCATCCACGCCCTTGCGGGTGCGGGCGAAGGCCAGCACCTGGGTCCAGTCATGGCGTTTCAGCAGATGCACGAACAGCTCGGGTTTGCGCTTCTTGTCGACGGTGATGATCCACTGCTTCACTGCGGCGACGGTGGTGTTGCGCGGCGTGGCCTCGATGCGTACCGGCTCGCGCAGCATCTGGTTCGATAGCGCGCGGATCTGGTCCGAAAAGGTGGCCGAGAACAGCAGGGTCTGGCGCTTCTTGGGCAGCAGTTTCATGATGCCGTCGAGCTCGCGCGCGAAGCCCAGGTCGAGCATGCGGTCGGCTTCGTCGAGCACCAGGGTCTTGACTTCATTGAAGCGCACCGCGTTCTGGCGCTGCAGGTCGAGCAGGCGGCCGGGCGTGGCGACCATCACGTCGACGCCTTTGCGCAGCGCCATCATCTGCGGATTGATGCTCACTCCGCCGTAGGCAACCATGGTGCGCAGCGGCAGACCTTCGGCGTAAGTGCGCACGCTTTCGTGCACCTGCTCGGCCAGCTCGCGGGTGGGCACCAGGATCAGCGCGCGCACCGCATTGCTACCCACCTCGCCGCTCTTGGCCAGGCGCTGGAGGATCGGCAGGGTGAAGCCGGCGGTCTTGCCGGTGCCGGTCTGGGCCGCGGCCATCACGTCGCGGCCGGCCAGCACGGCGGGAATCGCCTGCTCCTGGACGGCGGTGGGGGTGTGGTAGGCGAGGGCGTCGAGGGTGCGGACGATCTGGTCGATCAGGCCGAGGGATGCGAACGACATGGGTGGGAGGACCTTGGGACGGAAATGAACAGCGCGTAGTTTACCCTGCCGCGGCCGGCATGGCGATAACGGCGGCTGGTCGACGGCCGCACCGGGGTCTTGCGTGGCCGATCGGCGTGCGGGATTACGCTGCCGGCGCGCTCGTAGTGAGCACGCTGGCGGAGAGGTCGGCGATCGGCTTGACCGGCTCGTTGTGTTCGCGGCACGCGCCGAGGGACAGGCAGGCCAGGATGAGCGCGGCGGCGGGAAGGATGCGTCGTTGCATGATGATCTCCTCCGGTTGGTATGAATCCATCTTACGCCGACCGGGCACGGCGTGGCGCGCTCTATCGCCTGCCAGATTCATCGCGCGCTTGGCGCTTGCGATTACACGCTGTTTGCCAGGCTTGGCGTGCATATTTACTCCAGTCAATAACAATCAATCTTTCGCAAGCATCTTGTATATTCAACTCATGCGGTTGGAATAATCGATTGGAATAAGTTTGGTTAAGGCGCACTTTCGAAATGCCCTGTGCATAAACGCTTCTTTATATTCTAGGCAAAATAGCGAAAAACGCGAAAATCCTTACGGGTGAGTTTTGGTGAATATTCAAGAAGTCAAATTTATTAATTCTCACGAATATTATCGGATGCTGGCTATCGATGTGTAGATCGATTATGTGGCATCGGGAGACCGCTAAACAATGAGTCCGGAGTTTATGTCGATTGCATACCCGGTCCGAATAGCGCCGCACGAAAATCCCGAAAATCTCGAAAGAGTTCCTAAACGCGCAAACCGCGACGCACACGCTACCTGAAGGGTTATCGCTGCCCCGATCCTGTGCCTGGGCACTCTGGCGATCCCTGCGCCCATTCCGCCGCAATCTGCCCTCGCTCTCTATGAGCGGCCGGTCCGCGATCCATCTGATTGCATTTTGTAAATACAAATATTATATCGATTACCACTATCTGGAAATAGTTGAGATGAATATCTTTGTTATTAAAATAATTGCTATTAGGAATGTGTTATCTAGTGGTGCATTATTGCTTCGATACTCGGGCGATTGTATTTTGGAAATTGTATTAACAAAAATAAATGAATGTTGACTCCATTATATTTGGTAGATAAAAATCAAAAACTTCTTGTTGTGCGCGAAAACTGATTATATTATTGGCCCGCATTCGAAGTGTTTGATCCGGATTAATATGATGACCGATTATTTAATGGAGAAAATAATGAGTAAATTCAAGTTGAGCCTGTATCGCCAGCGCGGTCAGGGAATGATGGAATACGTGATTATCGTGGCCCTGATCGCGGTCGCCGCAATCGGTGTGTATTCCGTATTCGGCCAGACGATGCGTAACCAGACCGCCGGCCTGGCCAACGAGATGGCGGGTGTCGATTCCGGCACCCAGATTTCGGCTGCAGCAGCAACCGCCCGCACGGCAGGGACCCGCGCTGATAACACCAAGGGGATGGCCACCTACAACGCCGAGAATGACCAGGGCGGCGGTGGCGGAACCGGTGGTCAGGCCCCCGACTGACCACGACGGTCGACGGTCTGACGGGATGATGATGTTGGCACGCAGAAAAACCGCAGGTGGACACGCGGCGATGCGGCAGGGCGGGCAAGCAATGGCGTTCGTGCTGGTGTTCGGCGCCGTTGCCGCCCTGATCGCGCTGCTTCTGTTCAATAGCGGCATGCTGGCCAACGCCAAGACCCGTCTGCAGAACGCGGCGGATGCCGGCGCCTACAGCGCGGCGCTGTTGCAGGCGCGGGACCATAATTTTGCCGCCTACACCAACCGCTCGATCGTGGCCAACCAGGTGGCGGTGGTCCAGATGGTCAGCCTGAAATCCTATCTCGAAGACGCGGCCGACACCCGTGACCGGATGGACGAACTGGCGCTGGACCTGCAGTCGTCCATCTACCCGACCTCCAAGCCCACCTGGAATCTCGGCAAGTCGGTGCCGATCAGGCAAGTGGATGCGGCGTTCTCGGCCGTGGCACCGGTCGCGGTGTCGGGTCTCGGCCGCCTGATCAGGGCCCATGAGACGGCGCAGCACGCGCACCACGCCGCCACCATTCTCGATATGGCGCTCGTGGCCGACGAAGTTGTCGCACGCAACGACCCCGCGGCTGAACTAACCAATGGTGCTTTCCGGCTCGGCCGCACCGATGTCCAGATCGTGAAGTGGGGCAATGCAACCGTCCGCCATCGGGCCAACGATCCATCGCCCGAGGCGGACCGCTTCGCCGACGTGGTGGTCAGCGAACAGTCGACCGACCGCTTCAGCCGGGTGCGTCCATCCTCGCCGCTGCCACGCTGGTCCAGCACGAGCAAGCTGTGCCGGATTTTGCCAAACCATGTCAGGTCGTACACCCGCTTCGACTTCGTCCATGCCGGCGCCAGCCAGCTCAGCGAAGACAAGAAGCGCTGGCTGGCGCTCGACGCCACCACCGGTGGGGGTGTCGCGAGCTGCACCATCTGGTATCCCTGCTGGACCGGTGTCTGCTACAGCACCAGCACCGAACCGCATATCGACGGCAATTTCGGCCTCGGCGGCGCCGGCGGCGCGGTGGCCGGCAGGGGAGGCGACTACGACAGCCTGCGCGGCTACCGCGGCAACCCCACGGCAAGCTATGCCTTCGGCGGCGCCTCCGCCCTTGGCCAGGGCTTCATACGCTACCAGTCCGAGGGGCCGGGGGGCACGCTCGACGGCGCCGGCGGCCTGCAAGACTATTATCGCGACGTGGCCAATCCGGGCAGCGCCATCCCGGCCAACCAGGCGCCCGAGCTGAATGGCGGCGCCGCCCCGGTCACGATCGAAGTCCAGCGCATCGCCGACACGATGCGTACCTCGTCGCGAATCCTGCACGATTCGGACCAATTGCGGCTGGAGGATGGCATGCGGGGCGAGACGATGCGCGCGCTGTCGTCGGCCCATGCCTATTTCTACCGCCCTGGCAACGAGGCCGCCGGCAGTTTCACGCGTACCGGCTGGCGCCGCGGCGACGGCAAGACCGAAGTCGCGAACCAGTTCAACCCGTATTGGCAGAGCCGGCTGGTCGACCGCAGCATCGACGATCGCGCCGCATCGTGGGCAGCCCAATGAGCCGGCGCTCACAACCGCGCGGCCGGCAGGGCGGCCAGGCAATCGCCGAATTCCTGGTGGCCGCGGTGCTGCTCCTGGTGCCGCTGTTCCTGGCGGTCGCCGCGCTCGGAAAATTCGTCGACGTCCAGCACGTCGCCACGATGGCGGCGCGCTACGGCGCCTGGGAACGCACCGTCTGGTACGACGAGTCGGGCACGGATTTCAACGGCATCAATGGGCCCAACCAGAAGAGCGCCGCCGCCATCAAGGGCGAGATCGCGGCGCGCCTGTTCAGCGACCGCGCCGGCGCCGCCAGCATCATCCGCGGTACCGACGGCGCCAATACGGCGCTGGCCAACGGCATCGACCCGATGTGGCGCGATGCGGCCGGCGTCGCCTACCTGGCCAGCTACGACAGCTTCGATGCGCAAGGCGCGCGCACGACGCCCCGGCGCGACGTCGCCGGCGCCTCGATGGCGGCGCTGTCCGCGATCGAGGTCAGGGGCGTGGCCGGTTTCGTGCCGCCGCTGCCGACCGACACGCTGGCGCTGTCGACCGTGTCGCTGGCGGACATCGCGCGCGACAGCGCCGTCTATGCGCGCCTGTGGGGAGGCACGCCCGGCGGCTGGCAAGGCCTCGACTTCAGCGCCACCGGCGCGATCCTCTCGAATACCTGGGGCGCCAACGGCAGCGGCGCCACCCGCGCGATGGTCGCGCGCACCGTGCCGACGGCCCAGGGCATGGGCGCCGTCGTGACGGCCGCCAGGGAGGGCATCCGGGCCTGGGATGCGGCCGCTGCCCCGGGCATCGAGGTCGGCAAGATCGCGGTCGACGTCGTTCCGGCCGACCGTTTGAGATAGCGCGCATGCGCACATTGTTTACTACGAGAGAAAGGTTCGAATCGATGCAATCGTTTTTCCACCGCGCTGTGTTCGTCCCGGTCGCCGCGCTGCTGCTGGCCGGCGCCAGCGTCATCGCGCATGCGGGCAGGTATGACACCGACTTGCCCGGCGCGGTCGACCATCCGCTCATCTCGCGCTATGCCGGCTCCATGCTCTACCTGCATGGCGGCGAGAACTATGGTCCGGCCAAGGCCCTGGTTGCCGGCAGCAAGGGTGTCGAGATCGAGCAGCTCGAAGGCAAGCTAACGAACCGCATCTATTGGGCCCCGGCAGGACGCGCGCCACTCGAGGTGTTCCGCAACTACGAAGAGGCGCTAAGGCAGGCAGGTTTCGAGATCCTCTACCGCTGCGAGGAAGCACAGTGCAAGCGCGGTCGCGTGCAGGACAAGATCGTGCGCTGGGTCGAAAACATGAGCTGGACCGGCAGAGGACGATCGGATGGGTACGTCCGGCGCATGTTCGAATACAAGCCCGGGTTTCACTACCTGCATGCACGCAAGCGCAGCGGAGCCGACTCGGTCAATGTCCAGATCGCGCTGCGCGCGGGCGACAACGACCGCGACAACGCGGGCCGGGTGCAGCAACTGGTGCAGGTGATCGAGTCGGCCAACATCGAGGGGGGCAAGGTCAGCGTCAACGCGGCGACGATCGGCGCGTCGCTCGAGCGCGAGGGCCGCATCGCGCTGTACGGCGTCCTGTTCGATACCAACCAGGCCGTGATCAAGCCGGAGTCCGGCGACACGCTGGGCGAGATGGCCGCGGCGCTCAAGGCCAACCCGGCGCTGTCCGTGTTCATCGTCGGCCATACCGACAACCAGGGTGCGGTGGCGGGCAATGTCGAGCTGTCACGGCGCCGCGCGCAGGCGGTGGTCGACGCGCTGGTCACGCGCCATGGCATCGCGGCGGCGCGCCTGCAGGCGCAGGGCGTGGCCAATTTCGCGCCAACCGCCCCGAACACCAGCGAAGATGGACGCGCCAAGAACCGGCGCGTTGAAATGGTGGTGCGCTGATGCTGCGCCGAACCATCGTACCGGTCCTGTTCGCGCTGGCGGCCCATGCCGGCGCCGCGCTCGCGCAAGAGCTGCCAACGCCCGGCCTGTACCGGGTCGACACCGTGGGCAAGGCGGAGCACCAGGTCGGGCCGCATCAGGCGATTATCACGACCGAGGAAGACGGCGCCAGCGGCGACCAGGCCACGCGCTCGGTGGTCGCGGGCGCGGACAGCGGCCGTAAGGTCTACAAGGGCGGCGCGCCGGTCACCCAGTGCGTGAAGGCGGGACCGCCCACGCTGCCGCCGGCGTTCGGCAAGGGCACTTGCACCAACCAGGAAACGCGGCGCAGCGCGCAGGGCGTGGTGCTGGTGGAAAGCTGCCCAACCGGCAAGCTGACGCTCACGATCCGGCGCCTGGACGCCAGGACCTGGGAATACGTGACAGAGATGGACATGTCGAGCGGCACCACGCCGAATCTCGACGGCACCCTCACCATGCTGCAGATGGCGGCCAAGAGCGCCGAGTCGCCCGCCGACCGCGCGCGCGCCGCCAAGGCCCTGGCCGATCTACCGCGCCGCGAGGCGCACATGGCGCGCGATCGCGTCGCAGCCGAAGCTGCCCTGCAACAAGCCCTGGCCAAGGCCCGCACACCCGAGGAAGCCGCGGCGGGCCGGCAGGCCATCGCGCGCCTTCACGGGAAAGTGCCGATCAAGATCACCGACCGCGCCACCTTGACCCGCATCGCAGATCGCTGCACCTCGCCCTGACCGCCATGAAGACGCTCCATCTTTCCAGCCTCGCCGGGCTGTGCCTCCTGATGCCCCTGGCCTTTGCGCAAGCCTGCCCCGGCCAGGTGCCGCCAGGCCTCACGGCGGTACCGGTGGCCAGCAAGGCCGTGGTCAACGGCCTGTCGATGGCGATCAACCAGGTGCAGGGGCCGGGCACGGCAAGCAGCGTGCTCGATCGGGTCGAACAACAGTGGAAGCAGGGTGGATTCGACGTCCGGCGCGGCAATGCGATGGGCTGGGACACTGTTTCCGCCATGGGCAAGGGCTGCCTGGTGACCCTGCAGCTGGTGAACCGCAACGGCGTGTTCGGCTACCTCGCGCGCAGCACCCCGCACAGCGGCGCCGCCGCCAGCCCGGCGGCGATGGGCGTGCCGCTGCCGCCCGACGCCAGGGTGGCGTCGAGCGTGGCCAGCGACGACGACGGCCGCAAGGGCCTGGTGGTGACCATGAGCTCCCAGCGGACGCTCGACCAGCTGGGCGAGTTCTTCATGCGCCAGCTGGGCGACCAGGGCTGGAACGGCCTGCGCTCGCACCAGATCGTCAACCCGGCCAACGGCGTCGCCTCGCTGCTGGTGAATGCCCGCCGCGGGCGCGGCCAGGTCGAGCTGATGATGTGGCGCGAGGGCGGCACGCAGATCGTCATGACCATCTCGGAGGCGCTATGACCGCGCCCCGCCGCAACGAAGCTGGCCAGGCGATGACCGAGTACACGATCGTACTGGCGCTGACCGTGGTGGCGCTGGTGCTGGCCGCGCTCGATCCGTCGCCGCTCGACGCCTTGCTGGACGCGATCCGGCGCGCCTACCTGGCGTTCTCATACGCGATCTCCATGAGTGTCTGACCGACTCCTTCTTTTTTGAATGTAACGACATGGCCATCAACTCGAAACTCGCCGCGCGGCTCACCAGCCCGCTCGCGCTCCTGCTCTTCGCCGCCCTGATCGCGGCCGGGGTGGCCGCGCTCGCCTACCACTACCTGCAACAGCGTGAAGAGACCATGCGCGCCGAGCTGGCCGCGAGCAGCCGCGTCAAGACCACGCCCAAGGTCCAGGTGGTGGTGCCCAATGCCGACGTCGAAGCCGGCACGGTGCTGGGTGGCGCGCGCTTCGTGTCGCGCCCGGTGGACGACGACCTGGTCTATCCGGACACCTTGCTGGCCAAGGACTTCCCGTCGGCCCAGGGCCTGCGCCTGGCGCGGCCGGTGCTGCGCGGTCGCCCGGTGCGCATGTCTGACCTGCAGCAGCCCGAGGTCGACGACGTCGCCGCCGTACTGCCACACGGAACCCGGGCGATGACGATCGATATCGACAACCTCAATTCGATTGCCCAGACCCTGCGGCCCAACCACCGGGTCGACATCTTCCTGATCTCGCGC
This sequence comes from Massilia arenae, assembly GCF_008014745.1. Classification (GTDB taxonomy): domain Bacteria; phylum Pseudomonadota; class Gammaproteobacteria; order Burkholderiales; family Burkholderiaceae_D; genus Telluria; species Telluria arenae. Next base: position 18,976 of record NZ_VPFD01000012.1, on the reverse strand, counting down.
TCGTCCGGCGGACAGCACGAGCGCCAGCAGGGACAGGACGACAAGGCCCTGGAGCAGGCATCGCTCTTCATGCAGGACATCGTGGTGCTGGCGACCGGCCGCGAATTCCAGGACGTGAGCAATCCGGCGCTCGACCCCAACCGGATGGCGCGGCCGGGCGAGGTCGAGGGCGGCGCCGAGACCGACCAAGAACGCAGCTTCGATTCGATCACGCTGCTGGTCAAGCCGCAGGAGGCGGCCAAGCTGATGGTAGGCCAGCGCATGGGCACCTTCCGGGTGGTGCTGCGTGGCCGCAACGACCGCGACGCGCTGGCGCTGCGCACGCTGCGTGCGCGCGACCTGATGCCGATCGCGGCGCGCGGGCGCGATGCCGGGATCGAGTTCATCGTCGGCGGACGCGGCAACCTGGTGGCGCGCATGGACCTGCTGCCGTCGCAGATCCGGGCCATGCAGGCGGCCGGCGAGCAGGGACGCGGTGCAATGCCGGCGTCGGCTCCGGAGGCCCCGGCCGTGCAACTGCCACCCGTGCCGGTGCCGGCGAGCGTCACCGAACCCGTTCCTTCGCTGCGCGGCGGCGGCTTCTAACCTGAACCAGAAAAACAATCATCATGCTCAAGCCGTCTTTCGTACTTGCCCTGCTTGTCATCGCCTTCGCGCTGCCCCACACTGCGCATGCCGAAGGCGCGCCCGCGCCCGCACGGACGCGCGACGCCGCTCCCGGCATCACCTACCACCAGAGCAAACCGATCACGATCGTGGCCGGCGAGATCGCGATGCTGCCGATCCGCGGCAAGATCGTGCGCCTGGCGCTGGGCAGCGGCGACATCCTGTCGACCACCACGGTCGACGCCAACCTGCTCCTGATCGCCGAACAGGTCGGCACCACCAGCCTGCTGGTATGGACCAGGGACGAAGTGCATTCCTACCGGGTGCACGTGGTGCCGAAGGACCTGGCCGAGACGCGCGCCAAGATCGACCTGCTCACGCGCGACCTGAACGGCGTGAAGGTAGAGACGCTGGGCAACGAGATCGTGCTGACCGGCGTGGCCCACCGCGACGCGCTGGCCAGGCTGGGGGCCGGCCTGCGCGGCGTGCCGGGCGTGGTGCTCAACGTGAAGGAAGACCAGGGCAGCGCCTTCACCCGCTCGGTGCTGTTCCGGCTGCACTTCGTGGAGGTCAGGCGCTCGCTGCTCGAATCGATCGGCATCAACTGGGCCAAGAGCGCCAACGGCCCCACCGCTGGCTATATCGGCATCGCCACCGACAAGGGAGTGTACGACCCGCCGCGCGCCTACACGCCCGAGGACGACCTGCTGTCGCCGATACCGCCCTTCGTGACCCGCAATGGCAGCAAGGGCGGCCACTTCCTGGGGCTGGCGACCTCGCTGACGTCGCGCCTGAACCTGGGCGTGTCCAGCGGCGACGTGCAGGTGCTGGCCTCGCCCGAGCTGACCGCGAAAAGCGGCGGTAAGGCGCGCCTCCAGGTGGGTGGCGAAGTGCCGATTCCGCTCGCCGGGGCGTTCGGCTCCACCACCGTGGAATTCAAGCCCTACGGGATCATCCTGCAGATCGAGCCGCAGATCGACGCCGACGGCATCATCACCGCCAAGGTCTCGACCGAGCTGTCGCAGATCGATCCGGCGGTGACCGTGGCCGGCGTCCCCGGCTTCCTGACCCGCAATACCAACACCGAAATCAGCGTCAAGGAGGGCGAGATGGTGGCCCTGTCGGGCCTCGTCAACAGCGAAATGGCGAACGCGGTCGATCGCGTGCCGGGCATCAGCCGCATCCCGATCCTGGGCCGGTTGTTCCGCTCGGACGACTTCCGCAACAGCAAATCCGAGCTGGTGGTGCTGCTCGAACCCGAGATCATCGCGCCTGGCGACGGACTGGCGCAGCAGTTGCGCGAACGCGGTAAAGCGAACAAGAAGGGCTTCGAGGACCAGGTGCTGGAACTGCAGCGCAAGGAGTCCCAGACTCCCATCCCCGATTCGTCCCTCGACTTCTATCGGAACTAAAATCGGAGTTTGCATGATACGCATCCAGGTATTTCGGCGCGCCCAGTTGGTGGCGGAAGCGACCAGCAAGGGAGCCAGCTGCTTCCTCGGCAAGGAAGCCGGCAGCCTCATCGTGCTGCAGGGCTGGCGCGTGGGACGTCGCCAGCTCGAGTTCGCGTTGGGCGAGGAAGGGCTGTTCGTCAGGGACGGCGGCGGCATGGCGCCGCTCAAGGTCAACGGCAAGGAGGTCAATGAATACGGACCGCTGGCCAGCAACGATACCATCGAGCTGGCCGACTACCGGATCATGGCGCACGTGTCCGAAGAGGCGCGACCTCATCCGGCGCCGGCGCCGCTTCCGGTGACGGCGCTGCCGCATGCAGCGGCGGCGGCGCGCCAGCCGCAGCCTGAGCCGAGCGCGAACCCGCTGGAGCGTCCCGAAGGCATCGCCATGCGCGGCCAGTTGCACCGCATGCTGATCGCCGCCATGGACCTGCGCCGTGTCAACGTGGCGCGCATGGCCGACGCCGAGCTGCGCTCCACCGTGCAGAAGCTGATCGAGGAACTGATCGACACCGACAGCGCCTTCGAGTCGATGCGCGAGCAGCGTGCGGCGCTGTGCGACGTCGTGCTCAATGAGGTGGTGGGCCTGGGCCCGCTGGAGTCGCTGCTGGCGGACGACGAGGTGAGCGAGGTGATGGTCAACCGCCACAACGACGTGTTCGTCGAACGGGCAGGGCGCCTGGAGCGATCGAACATCTCGTTCTCCAACGACGCGGCGGTGATTTCGGCAATCGAACGCATCGTCTCGCCGCTCGGACGCCGCATCGACGAGAGTTCGCCGATGGTCGACGCGCGCCTGAAGGACGGTTCGCGCGTGAATGCCATCATCCCGCCGCTGGCGATTCGCGGGCCGAGCATCACCATCCGCAAGTTCGCGCGCAACAAGCTGGTGGGCGAGGACCTGATCCGCTTCGGCGCCATCAGCGCCGAGATGATCGCCTTTCTGCAAGTGGCGGTGAAGCTGCGCGCCAACATCGTGGTGTCGGGCGGCACCGGCTCGGGCAAGACCACCTTGCTCAACGTGCTGTCCAACTTCATCCCGGACGACGAGCGCATCGTGACGGTGGAAGACGCCGCCGAGCTGCAGCTGAACCAGCCCAACCTGGTGTCGCTCGAAGCGCGGCCCGCCAATATCGAGGGCCGCGGCGCGGTCACCATCCGCGACCTGGTAAAGAACTGCCTGCGCATGCGCCCCGACCGCATCATCGTGGGCGAGTGCCGCGGCGGCGAAGCGCTCGACATGCTGCAGGCGATGAACACGGGCCACGATGGCTCGCTCACCACGGCCCACGCCAACAGCCCGCGCGACTGCCTGTCGCGGCTCGAGGTGATGACCCTGATGAGCGGCCTGGAGATCCCGATGCAGGCGATCCGCGAGCAGGTGGCGTCGGCGGTGGACCTGATCGTCCAGCAGACCCGCTTTTCCTGCGGCAGCCGCAAGGTGACGTATATCAGCGAGGTGACCGGCATCGAGGGCAACCTGATCCAGCTGCAGGACATTTTCCAGTTCGAGCAGGACGGATTCGACGCCAACGGCAAGGTGTGCGGACGCCTGGTACCCACCGGGCACATACCGGACTTCTACCAGGACCTGATGCGGCGCGGGATGCCGGTGGACGTTTCCATCTTCCGGCGCGACAGCGTGCCGATGAAGCGGGTGCATCCGGCATGAACGAGCGCACCTTCATCATCGCCGCGATCTTCTTCGCCATGCTGGCGCTGGCCTGGCTGGCGCTGCACTTCGGCAGCCGCTGGTTCCGCACGCGCCAGGCCGAGGTGGCGATCAGCGCCAGGGCCGACCTGGAGAGCATGTTCATCTTTACCGACGAGCGCCGCATCATGGTGATCAACCTGTCGGTGCTGATCGTCCTGCCTTTGGCGGCCTGGGTCGTGAGCGGCAACCTGGTATTCGTGCTGATGTCCGTCGCGCTGGCCTTCGTCGCTCCGCGCCTGGTGGTGGCCCACATCGCCCGGCGCCGGCTGCGGCAGTTCGAGCAGCAACTGCCCGACGCCCTGATGATGATCACCGGCGCCCTGCGCGCGGGCGCCAGCCTGCCGCTCGCCCTCGACAGCGTGGCCAGCGAAGGCAAGCCGCCGATTTCGCAGGAGTTCGCGTTGCTGCTGCGCGAGATGCGCCTGGGCGTCGACTTTGCCGTGGCCCTGGAATCGATGGAAAAGCGGGTGCCGCTGGAAGACCTGGCGCTGGTCACGGCCGGCATGGCGCTGTCGCGCGAGGTCGGGGCCAACCTGGCGGCGACGCTCGAATCGATCGCCAGAACCATCCGCGCCAAGCTGCAAATGGAAGGCAAGATCAGGAGCCTGACCGCGCAGGGCAAGATGCAGGGCCTGGTCATGGCGGGCCTGCCGGTGATGCTGGTGGCGGTGTTGAACGTGATGGAGCCGGAAGCCATGGCGCCGCTGTTCAACGCCTGGTACGGCTGGGTGACGCTGGGCGTGATGGTGGTGACGATCCTGGTCGGCTACCACTTCATCCGCCGCATCACGACCATCGACGTCTGAACGGGAAGCCGCGACCATGAACCCATTCGTCATTGCTCTGCTGGTCGGCGCCGCCTTCGTGCTGCTGGCCGCCGCCCTGATCCACGGCGCGGTACGCCTGAAGGAAGACGTGCCCGAGGAAGACCGCGCCTACCTCGACCCCTTGCCGCGGCCATTGCGCCTGCTGTGGCCCGTGGTCCGCCTGGTCGATTACCACCTGTGCCGGAACATACCGAAGTCCCTGCTGGCCGGCCCGGGCGAGACGCTGCGGCTGTCCGGCATGCTCTACCTGATGAACCCGACGCAGTTCATCGCCCTGTGCCTGGTCAGCCTGACGCTGTTTTCCGGGTTCACTGCGCTGGTGCTGTCGATGGCGGGCCTGTTCAACCCGTTCTGGGTCATCGCCCTCGCGGGCCTGGGCTTCATCTATCCGCGCATCTGGCTCAAGGAGACGCTCAAGCGGCGCCAGAAGTTGATCGTCAAGGCGCTGCCGGCCTACCTCGACTTTCTGACGATGTCGGTGGAAGCAGGCCTGAACATGGCCGGGGCGATCGCCCAGGCGGTCGACAAGGGACCGGCCGGCCCGCTCAAGAACGAGTTCGCCTTCGTGCTGCGCGACCTGCGCGCCGGCCTGACCCGCGCGGACGCGCTGCGCCGCATGGACGCGCGCGTGCGCATCCCGCAGGTGTCGAGCTTCATCAGCGCCGTGATCCAGGCCGAGCGCATGGGCGCCAGCCTGGGCGCGACCTTCCGCGCGCAGTCCGAACAGCGGCGCGTCGAGCGCTTCCAGCTGGCCGAGAAGCTGGCGATGGAGGCGCCCGTCAAGCTGATCTTCCCGCTGGTCGTCTTCATCTTCCCCGTGACCTTCCTGGTGCTGATGTTCCCGATCGCGATGAAGTTCATGGCGTCGGGCATCAAGTTCTGAATTGCCATGCTCAAGACCATCCCGATCCAGTTCGAAACCGCCTCCACGCCGCGCCGGCTCGACGTGATGATAGCCACGACCGTGCTGGCGCGGATGCGCGGCCTGCTGGCGCGTCCGCCGTTGCGGGCCCACGAAGCCCTGTACATCAGCCCATGCAATATGGTGCATACGATCGGCATGGGCTATGCCATCGACGTCGTCTTCCTGCGCCGCGACGGCCTGGTGCTGAAGGTCGCCGGCGGTGTGCAGCCGCGCCGCATGCGCGGCCACTGGCGCGCCGCCGCGGTGCTGGAGCTGGCCGCGGGCGAAGCCGCGCGCTGCGCCATCGCACCGGGCGTGCGCCTGCCGCTGGAGGCCCCGTGAACGCGCGCCAGCTTGGACAGGCCGGTGTCGAGCTGCTGGTGGTGCTGCCGGTGCTGGTGGTGATGCTGTTCGGGACAATACAGCTCGGCCTGATGTACCAGGCGCGCGCGACGCTCAACTACGCCACCATGCTGGCCGCGCGCGCCGGCGCGCTGCACAACGGCGACCACGGCGCCATGCGCAATGCGCTCGCGCGCGGCCTGACCCCGCTGTTCGCACACCAGGCCAGCTCCGCCGGCTACGCCGAAGCGCTGGCCAAGGCCAATCTGGAGACGGCGACCGCCAGCAATATCACCGACATCGAGGTGCTCAACCCCACCGGCGCCGCGCTTGCCGACTTCGGCCGCGCGCGGCTGGATGGCGAGGATGGGCGCGAGCTGCCCAACGACACGCTGCATTACCGCACCACGGCCGCGGGCAGCAGCTCGCAGCTGTCGGTGCAGGACGCGAACCTGCTGCACGTGCGCGTGACCTACTGCTTCCGCCTGGTCGTGCCGGTGATCGACCGCATGCTGCATTCGGCGGTGAATGCGGTGTCGGCGGCCACTGAAGGGAGTGGCATGCAAAACCCGTTCGGCATCGGCCCGACGCCGGGGATGGATGCGCCCTGTTCGGCGCCGGGTGTGCGCGGACCGCGGGTGCAGATTCGGAGCGAGGCGATCCTGCGCATGCAGTCGGCTTTTCATGAAGAGAACCTGGGGGGCGGATCGGGGACGCCTCCCGATACGGGCGCGCCGGGTGATCCGAATGAGCCGGGCGGACCTTTTGAACCGATCGATCCTACCGACCCGACCGACCCGGAAGATCCGCCAGGAGGCCCTACATGTTAGGCAAGATGAGATTGGCGCTCGGCAGGTGCGTGCTGCTGTTCATTGTGGCGGTCATGCTGTGCGTGGCGCCTGTTGGCGCGGCATTGGGGCAGATACCGTTGCCCGGAAATGGTGGCGGAGGCGGAATGACGCCTGTTCCGCCAGGCTCTGGCGGCGGCATCAAGCTGATTTGCGATATGCCCGGGACTTGCCCGACAAAGCAGGCACGTGAAGAGTACGCTAAGAAGAACAACTGCCAGTTTCCCGAGGACGTGTGCGAGAAGCCGAGTGCCGACGATGACCACAAAGGTGCCAATGAGCGTGACAAGGGATTCTGGGGCTCACTGTGGGATAGCGTTAAGGGTTCGGTCACTTACGGGTACGAGTTCGTTAAAGGGGTAGTTGCGGGGCTCAAGGGCCAGATCGCGGACCTGTGGAATATGGTGACCAATCCGGGCGAGGTCATTTCAGGTCTGGTTGAACTGGGCAAGTCCTTCTTTAACGATCCGAAGGGAACGATGCAAGCGCTTGGCCAGATGCTCGGTCAGGAGGCGGTCGATACCTTCACACGCGCAACTCAGTGCGGTGCCTACGACTTGGGGAAGGTAATCGGTAGTTATGTCAGTCCGGCGTTTGGACTCAAGCTGGCAACTAACTTGACCAAGTTCTCGGGCAAGCTCGGCGATGCTGCTAAGGCGTTGCGCAAGGAGTACGGTTGCGCCAGCTTTGTGGCGGGTACGCTGGTGCTTACTGCTGAGGGATTCAAGTCCATTGAGTCGATCGTTGTGGGGCAGCACGTTGGATCACGCAACGAGAATAGTTTCGCCGACCGGCCGCAAGTTGTTACCGATGTATTCGGCCGGGTGGCGCCCAGCTATCGGCGGCTCGCGACACAGTTAGAGACGTTTGAGATCACTGAAGAGCATCCTCTGTGGCAGCAGGGGAAAGGATGGGTCGAAGCTGGCAAGCTGGTACCTGGCGATGTCATCGCGAGCGCGCAAGGCGACACGGTCGTCGTCGCCAACGACATAGTTCAGCATCCCCGTAAGGTCTACAATTTCAGCGTTGCCCACACGCACAGCTATTTCGTGGGTGCTCAACAGATATGGGTTCACAATGCTGGGCCGTGCAGTATCGAACTTCATACGAAGGCTTGGGACAAGCTGTCGCCTAAAGAAAAGGGTTACCGGGGCGAGCGTGAGGTTTTCATTGACCTTTTGGCAAAAGGTTATGAGCCTGTTGGGAAATCGTTCGATCCGCGTGGTATGAGTCCTGACGACGCCTTCAAGGCTTGGGACGGCCAGACAGGGATTGATGGTATCTACAAAGACAAGAATGGAAATTATGTGATTATCGAATCAAAAGCGACCGGCGGAACGAAAAAAGCGGATCCCGAAGGTTGCGTTGACAGGTTATGCACGGTGAAAAGTGGTGCGCGGCAAATGAGTAACGAATGGTTGCAGGACCGTATCGATGGCCTGATTGACGATCCAGCAGAGGCTCAGAAAATAAAAAACCTCGTTGCCGCAAACAGGGTAAAAAAAGTTTACGCGTTAACTGACGAGAAGGGAACGTCTTATCATGAAATTACGAATAATGGCAATCGAGACGTAGAGATAGGCAAGAAATGGAATCCATGACTAATCAGAAGGAAATGCGTGACCCGCTTGGTAATTTGGGGCGCTATCGAAAAGAAATTGGTGAAATAATTCAGCAAGAAGAATTTATTTCTTCCCTTGTGCCAGAATCGTTGGAGGAGGAGGCCTGGTTTAAGTTGCAGGCCGTGGCTACCACGTTAAGGCTTGTTGTGCGTAAATATGGTGCCGGTGATACGGTAGAATCGATCAAGGGTTTGATCCTTGATCGTGCCAATTTAATGGCCGAGAATAGCGAATTCATACGGATTAATGGTAGAGCTGAACAGAGAAATTATTCGACGATTGAGGCGATAAATCGGGCAGATGCAGCTTTTGTGGGCATCGCCCTGCTATTCGTCGAGTCATCGGAATATCTGTCAGTGTTTCAAAAATTCCTGCCTGTCGATTTCGAGAAGAGGAGCTATGTTATTGATCTGCTGGTGAAAGCGTTTATTCCGGATCACGCTCTCGCAAAAAAATATAAGACGGACAAGTACGCGGCGGCCTGGATGGATCCGTTTTTGCGTGCACTTGCTGCCGATGCGGACCATCGTAACGAGGCATTGGCAGCCTATATGAAAAACTGGTGTCGCATGATGCGCCCTTGGGGATGGAAGCCTGATCTTGATACTGCGCCAGGCAAGGATCGCTTGTTCTGCGACTTTGCATTTGAGGTTGCGCTGGCGGTGTGCGCGTATGATATCGACGACAGCATGTTCAATGACCATCCTTACTATCCTCGCGATCTGGTCGATTACTACCGAATGCATGTGCGCCACACTCGCGATGCGTGGCGACCCATAGCTGCCGGGCCCGGAGTACAGATCATTGCTCCGCCGCCACCGAAAAAAGCTGACCTCGCGAAAACCAAACGCAAAGGCATAGCACGCTGGATCGAACTGGTCTGCGACGGCAACGTGGATGCAACCGAGTCGGTTCTGGAAGTGATAGGAAAACCACGCAAACTCGATGATATCCATGAACTGATGGAAGCACTGAGCGAAGCTGGTCAAGCCGTTCACGGTGATATCAAGGACGACGAAACGGTCTTGATTCAAGCATCCAATGTGGCCGAAGATCGGGCGCTCGGCGGATTCGATGGTCCAGCGGGACCACCTTCTGGACCGGCCCGCTGCAGTGCGGGGTTGCTTGCCTTCTCGTCCTGGCTGGAAGCGCGCGGCTACCGCCTGGTCGACCTCGACAACGACGACGACGCCTGGCATGCCGTCGTCGTCAAGGCCGACTACCACGCCGAACTCATCGAACTGAGCAACACCCTGAAAATCCGCACCCGCACGCCCGCAGCCGTCTACAACGATTAACCAGCATAAGGACTCGCCATGTTTGGACTGTTCAAGAAGAAAGCACCCGCCCAAGCCGCACTGCCGGCCTTGCGCGCCGACCAGCTGCAGCCCCGCCTCAAGCACATCAATTTCTTGCGGGCGCTGCAGGCCGCGGGCGTGCCGCCCGAGCAGCAACCGAGTCACGCACCGCTGTGCGGCGAGCTGATCGTCACTTATGCTTTCGATTTGCCCGACAGTTTCATGATGGCCACCCCGAAGCTGGTCGAGAGCGTCGCTGTCTCTGCGACCGCGCTTCCCGGAATCGCACGGGCCAATCTCGAGCGTGCCTTGCCGCAGCCGAAGTTTTTTGCCAAGGACGGTTGCAAGGTCGCCGTGACCGGGGAAGACCTGGAAGCGACCTTGCTGCTCGTGGATGGCTTGTGGGACGCCATGGCGTCGCAGGTGCGTGGCGACATCCTGGTCAGCGCGCCGCGCCGCGACCGCATCCTGATGTGCGACAGCGCCGACCCGAATGCGGTAGTGACCCTGCGCGAGCAGGCGCAGCAGTTCTTTGACGAGCACAACGATGCGCACCGGCTGTCGACCCAGGTGATGGTGCGGCGCAGCGGCAGCTGGGCGCTGTTCGACGGTCAATAACGAGGAGTCGGGATGTCGTTGAGCTTTGTACTTGGAAATCTGCTTGGCCGGGCCTTGGTCAGTTATGTCCTGGTCTGGGTCGCATGCTTCCTGGCGAGCCGTTTCGACTGGCGGCTCGCTTTCACTCGCAGCCGGCGCTGGTACAGCATACTCGCCGTCGTCGTCCTGACCTTGCTGGGAATGGGCGGGGCGATCGTGCGATCGGGGGGAGGGCAATGAGGCCGCGCCGCCGTCTCGCGCTCGCGGGCAGTCATGCACTTCTGCTGGGCTGGCTGCTGCCATTTTCCGGTGCCCGTGCCCAGACTCGTGGTACGAATGGCAGGCCACCCGAGCTGCGGCACATGCAGATCTTTCATGTGCAGGAGCTCGGACTCGAGGTCTGGGTGGAGAACCAGCCGCCGTGGGAAACACGCTTGTCGAACGAGACCGGCCGCCCCACCTTCGTGGCCGAAAGCCCGCCGAATTATCACCCGCCAACCGTCATCACCTACGCAAGCTGGCCGGAAGAAAAGGTGCCTGCGGAGGGAATGCACCAGATGGCGGGCGCCGCGATCCGGCGCGCCAGCGAAAACTTCGGCGTGAGCCGCGAGCGCAGCCTCGCCATTCCGGTCAGACTAGCCCGGTATGGTGACATCCAGGGTTACGAGGGCTGGTTCACAGGCAAGGCCGACGGCGTGGCGATGGACGTCTCGGTGTTCGTCGGGCAGGCGCCCGGCAAGTTCCCGGTCGTGTTCAACGTTTACACCACCAGGGGCAAGCTGCCCAACCTGACTGAGGTGCTGCGCCGGGCCTGGACCAATGTCAAGTACCTACCGGCAGGCTGAATCAAATGATCAAGCGAGCTCCAGGCAGTTTTACCCGGGTGGCGATGTCGTGCGCAATGCTGCTGTGCATCTCGCCAGCCTTCGTGCAGGCACAGGCGATCGATGCGCCGCGCTATGTCAACGCCCAGGGCGTGGAAGTGATCCAGGGACGGCGCGCGGCGAGGCCGGCGCCGACGGCAGGCGTTGGCAGCGAGGATGGCAACGCGTCAGGGCCGGTAAGCAGAGCCCTGGCGATCCCGAAGAGCGCTGAGCCGGCTCGAGCCACGGCTGCAGGCTACCAGATCGCAGCTGGCGAGCAGCAACAGCGCGACCGCGACCGGCTAAGTATTCTTGAACAAGAGATGCACGCCGAAAATGTGGCGCTCGAGTCGAAGATCCGCGTTCTGCAAGATCCCGCTATGCGCGCCAAGCTCGACGCAGAGCAGTTCAAGCGTCTTCAAGAGACAACCCTGGCACACGAGAAGAATATTCGCGCTTTGCATTCTGAAATCGCGCGGGTGAAAAAGAACAGGTGATCGGCGCTAGCGCCATCCTTCCTTGGCCATCTCATTCAAGCTCGATAATTCGGTTGGAGTGTTCGTGCAAACGGTTAAAATGTTTCTCCGTGTCTATAACCGGCGTTTCAATTTTGGGCAGGCCGTGGAGGCGGTGCGCAGCTTTCTGCTGGCACTGAAAGAAGTGCATCCTGAGCTCACGTACTGGGACGTACTTGGAAAGAAGCGGTTCGAGCCGCTGCGGCACGACCTCGGTAATTTGTCCGAAACGCTGCGCGCCGCTGATAAGCCCAAGAAAAAATATCGCCACGAAGTCAGTGCACTCGATGCGGACGGTAACCTGACCGATGCGTCGACCGCGCGGTTTGGCTTCACGTTCTCTCTGTTTTCTGCCGGCGCCAAATCCCGCGGTGGTATGGAATATTCGCGCCCCGAACCGGTCGAGCTGAGTTTCTACCTTGGTGAGGACAATGCTTCCTCGCGGGTGTCCATGAACTTCCCACCAGGGGAGCAGGCTTTCCTGAATGGGCAAGCCATGCGTGCAATCGTCGAGGTAGCGATCCAGTCCTGGGACCCGGACAATCTGGAAGTCTGGCCGGCTGATTTTTACAGGGCTGCTGTCAGTAATCACGAGATCCCGCGCATGGTGCGGGCAGGCTGGTTCAACTATCTGCGTCACCCGCTCATCGTGCCCTGTCTGCCGGAGACGCTTCCATACGCCGCCACGCGGCTGGACGACGACCGCATCCTCCTGTGCCTGGGCGACGCGGTGCCCGAGTCCCACAATCAGGTTCAGGTCGCGCAAGGGGCGGCCATGCAGGCTGTCTTCGACCAATTCCATCTCAACGAACGGCATGTGCTGGCCGGATTGCCGCTCGATGCGGAAGAGCAGGCCTACCTTGAGCAGGTGACGAGCGCACCGGCGGACCGCGGATATGCAGTTGCATTCACCGTGTTCGACGGCTACGATGCCGAGCGCGGAGTCCTGCTCTATGCGCGGCTGTTCAAGAGGATCTTGGGAGGCTATCCGTTCAATCTGCTTCCGCACATGCGCGACGACGCGCCGCTGATTGGTGGCCTGTTCTTCGTCGCCCAGGCGCGGCAGCAGCTCGCGGCGCTCGACCATGCAAGGGCATCTCAGCCTATCGAGTGGCACGTTGCTGACGCCGAGTTAGCGCGTACGCTTACCATGTTGCTGAACGACTGGCTGCAGATTCCGCCTGCCCGGCTGACGGTGCACTACACTCCGTTCCTCGGCGGACTTGCAGATGAATCCGAAAGCAAATCGATGTCCTGATTTTTTTGCTCATCTGTTCGGCCGTGCTTAATTCTGAGATCGCTCGCGCGACAAGGATGCGCCGACCGAGTTATTGCATCATTTCGGTCTGGGTAATCGGAGGCAGCGAGCCGGGACTATTTGCCAATTTCAGGCAGTCCCCGGCTTCCGGTGACTTCCTGGGCAAGATCGCCAGATCCCCCGTCACCCAGGTCTGAAGTTTGCCGTTCTCTTCGTCCGCGAGCGAGAGCGTCAGCTTCGCATCCTCGTGGTTGCTGCGTGCCAGCATGACGATGGCGGCGCGGTCCAGGTCCTTTTCCTGCGATTGCACCCAGTCGCGGTGGGCCTTCCTTACCTTGCTGCGCACTTTGGGGAAGCGCTGCTCACAGATCGACAGGAATTCGGTCAGCAAATCCTTGCGCGCCATGATGCGCACGAGCCGCTCCTCGTGTGCCGACATCGGCTTCGCCGGCTCCTGCGCCGCGAGCATGTATGCCCGCTGGCGGTCCTTGGAGTTCATCGGATTGTCGCGGGCCTGCTGGACCTTCGCCAAAAAGACCCTCGCATCGCCGGGTTTGCCGTTGACACTGCCGATGACTTCACCCTTTGAATAGATCAGCTGCTCGGGCAGCCCGAAAGGTTTCTCGACCTTTCCGAAATCGGGGAATTGGTGCCAGACCGGCCACTGGACGCGGGCGAACTTCACACTCGGATCCTTGGCAGGCGCGACCGCACGCGCGTACGCGTCCGCAGCGCCAGGACAGTATCTGCATTTCCGATCGGCGGAAGTGAACTGGACCACCACGGTCTCATGCGCAGCCAGGTAGGCGGCCAGTTCCTGCGGTTTCAGATCCTTCACCGGGGCTGCCTGGACGGCATGGGATGTGAGCAGGACTGCCAGAAGTAGTGCAGAGTTAAAAGCGGTCATTGGAACTTCGCTGGCTTCATGGACAATCCGGATTGTCTGGCAATGCGAATGACTTCGCAAATCGCTGTGCATGAAAAGGCAAAGTCAGCCCTAATGATCGACGAGCGGTAGACGATCACGACCACGTCCGACTCAGCTGTTCTCGTCAATCATTCTTGTTCAATCATGGCTGTGGATAGGAAGGCAGCATGTCCAATTTGTTCGCCAGATTGAGGCAGTCGCTTGCCTTCGGCGGGGCGTCGCGCAGCATGCCCAGGTCGTTCCGTGCCCACCCCTGCAGCTTCTGATGCTCTTCGCCCAGCAGCCGGGTCGCTAGTTTCGCGTCCTCGCGGCTGGTGTGGGTCAGCATGACAATCGCCGCCTTGTCCAGATCCTGCTTCTGGGCCTGAACCCAGGCATCATGCGGCTTCTGCATCTCGTCCCGCGTCGCCGGATACATCTTGCCGCAAACCGAGATGAACTCGTCCACGATATCCTTGCGCGCCTGGATCCTGATCAGCCGCTCATCCTGCGCGGAAAGCTGGGCAGCTGGCGCTTGCGGCGCTGCCTCCTGCATTGGGGCGGCCTGAACAGCGTGGCAGCTCAGTGAAACAGCCAGGAAAAATCCATATTTGAACGCGGTCATGGGAACTCGGCGGCTTAATGATCAACCTGCATTGTTCAGCATCGAACATGCTGATGCAAACCGCCCTGCATAAGCGCGCAAACTACCCCATCGGCTGCCGCTCAAAAGCTGTAAGAGACGCTGGCGCGCAGCACCGGGAAGAACTTGTAGTCCGACAGTTCTTCGCTCAGGCGCGCTTCTTCGTGCGCGACGTCGGTCGCCAGCACGGTGCAGGTCACGCGCGAGCTGGTGCAGCCGCGGCTGACCAGGTTCACGTGCGCCTTGCCCTGGTAGAAGGTGCCGAGGTCGGCGCTGAAGTTCCAGCGCTGGTTCGGGGTGAGGGCGTTGCCCCAACCGATGCCGATATACGGCGCGGCCTTCTGGAAATCGACGTTCGCGTCCAGGTTGCCGACGTCGGCCGCGGTATAGCCGCGGCCATTGATCAGGTACTGGCCGTTGGCATTCGGACGGCCGCGGCCCTTGATCTCGTTGCCGTTGTAGAGGATGCCGCCGGTCAGCCGGAACGGGCTGTTGGCGATCACATACCAGTCGAACAGCACGTCGAAGGTCTGCAGCTTGCCCTTGGCGTCGTAGTTGATGCCGCCGGTGCGCTTGTCGAAATCGTGCTTGAGGTAATTGATGCCGAAACGACCGTTGAGATTGCTCTCCATGGGCACGACCAGGTGCACGCCGGCGCCGGTAGTGCCCAGCGTGGCGGTGACGGCGGCGCCGATCTCGGCGTGGGCGGAAGCGGCGGCCAGCGTGGCGGCCAGCGCGACAACGATGCGTTTCAGTACCATCTGTAAAACCCTTTGATCGGAAAGGCGAGATTGTAGCGGGCAGGGGTGGGGTAGGGCATGTCGGAAAATTGTAATGAAAGGTAGAAAGCGACAGTCTTTTCGTCCAAGCGCGTAGCGGCTCCATGCCGCCCGGCCCCGATTTCGTCGGCCCAGGCCCGACTCCGTCGCATAATGCTGTCTTGCAAGGAATGGTTTGTCTATGCTGGCCCCATTCTCACCATCCGAAAGCACATCATGTTTGCAAGCCTGTTCCACGTATTCCGCCTGTTGCTGGCCTGGCTGGCGGTTTATCTCGCCCTGGTCATCACCCTGAATGAGACCTGGCTCGATCGGGTCGACATCGACCTCGGACCCATCGGTCCGCTGTTCGGCTTCGCCCTGTGCGGCTGGGTGCTGCTGGAAGTGTTCTCGCATATGCGCCGGGTGCGCCTGGTGACTGGCCGCCTGGACGCCAGCACCCTGTCGAACCGCCAGCGGCGCCAGATCGAGATTCCGCTCGAAGCGGGCGAGGCCTTCGACATGATCGACGCCGCCATCCGCGAACTGCCCGGCGCCACCGTCGTCGACAGCGCACGCGACAGCCTGCAGGTGCGGGCCAAGGTCGCGCGCATCGACCCCTATGGCAAGGAGGCATCCCAGCTGTGGGGCCTGGAAGCCTTTGGTAACCGGCGCAACCAGATCCTGGCGACGGTGACGCCCAATGGCGACGTGGCCGGCAGCGTCACCCTGATCTGCGAGCCGGAGGCGCCGGCCTGGACCGACTGGTTCCTGGTCGACCACGGCACCAACCTCGAGAACGCCGAGGCCGTGGTGCGCGCCATCGCACGCCGCATCGCCGAGCGGCGCCGCGCCGAAGCGAATCAGGTGCGCGAGAGCGTGACCGAGAAGGAACTCACGGTGGCGCGCCTGAACCTGCTGCACGCCCAGGTCGAACCGCACTTTTTGTACAACACGCTGGCCAGCGCCCAGGTGCTCACCCGCAGCGACCCGGCGCGCGCCGACGCCATGCTGGGCAACCTGATCCAGTATCTGCGCCACTCGTTGCCTCGCACCGAGGATGCGCCGTCGACGCTGGGCGAAGAGCTGGAAAGGGCGCGCGCCTACCTCGACATCCTGGCCATCCGCATGGGGCCGCGCCTGGCGCTGCAGGTCGACGTGCCGGACGAGCTGCGCCGGCTGGTGTTCCCGCCGATGATGCTGCAGACCCTGGTCGAGAACGCGATCAAGCACGGGCTGGAGCCGAAACCGGGCGGCGGCACCGTCTGGATCCTGGCGCGGGCGGTGGGCGGTGAACATGCGCAGGCGGTGGCCGTGACTGTCGCCGACGATGGCCGCGGCTTCTCGAGCGAAGGCGCCGGCACCGGCATCGGCCTGCGCAATGTGCGCGAGCGCCTGCGCCTGGCCTACGGCAATGGCGCCAGCTTCGCCATCGTCGCCAACTTCCCGAGCGGGGTGGCGGCGACCATCACGGTGCCGCTGGCGCTGCAAGGAGCGGGAGGCCGCCATGCCGCCTGATTCCGTCACCTGCGTGGTTGCCGAAGACGAAGCGCTGCTGCGCGACGAACTGGTCAAGTTGCTGCTCGAGGCCTGGCCCGGGCTGGAGATCGTCGCCGTCTGCGAGGACGGCGGCAGCGCGCTGGAAGCCATCGAGACCCACCGGCCCGCGGTCGCCTTCCTCGACATCCGCATGCCGGGGCTGTCGGGCCTGGAAGTCGCGTCCAACATGCTGGCGGCGGGCCTGCGTACCGAAATCGTGTTCGTCACCGCCTACGACCAGTATGCGCTCGACGCCTTCGATCGCGGCGCGGTTGATTACCTGCTCAAGCCGGTGGCGCGCGAGCGCCTGAACGCTACCGTGGCGCGGGTGCGCGAGCGGCTGGCGCGCGGCGGCGTCGACGCCGCCCAACTGGCCGAGCTGCTGGCGCGGCTGCAGGTGGTGGCGCCGCCGGCGCCGCGCGCGCAGCCGCTGGTGTGGCTGACGGCGAGTCGCGGCAACGAGACGCGCCTGATTCTGGTCGACGACGTGTCGTATTTTCAGGCCGATTCCAAGTACACGGTGGTGATGACGGCCGAGGGGGAGTCGCTGCTGCGCAAACCCATCCGCGACCTGCTCGAGGTGCTCGACCCGACCATGTTCAAGCAGGTGCACCGCTCGACCATCGTCAACCTGCGCGCGGTGGCGGGCGTGGCGCGCGACGAAAGCGGGCGCGGCACGATCCGGCTCAGGAACCGGCCCGAGACGCTGACTGTCAGTCAGTCGTTCATGGGCTTGTTCCGTAATATGTAGTCAACAATATTGACACGCGCAACGTTATTCACGCCGCCATAGTAAAATCGACATTGTCCGAGGACCCGGCGCCGTTGCCGGGCAGGGCATTGTGAAGGAGGCAACTTGCGTAGCGATATCGTGATCGTGGGTGGCGGCGCCGGCGGACTCGAGCTGGCCTGCAAACTGGGCCGCAAACTGGGCCCATCCAAGGTGACGCTGGTCGACAGCCGCCTTTATCATATCTGGAAGCCGTCGCTGCACGAAGTCGCGGCCGGCACCCTGGACATCCACCAGGAAGGACTGTCGTACGCCATGCTGGCCCACGACAATGGATTCAATTTCGTGCTGGGCCCGATGACGGGGCTCGATGCCGCCGGCCAGGCGATCGAGATCGGCGCCGTGCGCGCCGCCAGCGACAATGAAGAAGTGCTGCCCGTGCGGCGCCTGGGCTATGGCTCGCTGGTGATGGCGATCGGCAGCACCTCGAATTATTTCGGCGTCCCGGGCGCCGAAGAGCACTCGATCTCGCTCAACGCGACCGAGGACGCCGAGCGCTTCCGCCTGCGCATGCTGCGCCTGATGCTGGCGGTCGAACAGCAGCGCGAAGAAGGCAAGGAAACCGGCCTGGACGTGGTCATCATCGGCGGCGGCGCCACCGGCGTCGAGCTGGCCGCCGAGCTGCGCGAAGCCTCGGGCGCCTATGCGCGCTATGGCTTCGCACGCATGGACGTCAAGCGCGACGTGCGCATCACCATCCTCGAAGGCGCGCCGCGCATCCTGGCGCCGCTGCCGGAACGGGTGTCGAACGCGGCGCACGACCTGCTCGGCAAGCGCGGCATCAATGTGGTGGCCGACTGCCGCGTCACCGCGATCGAGGCCGACAAGGTCATCGACGGCAAGGGCAATGTGTATCCGGCCGACCTGTGCGTATGGGCCGCCGGCATCCGCGCGCCCGAACTGCTGGCCACCCTGGGCTTGCCGACCGCGCGCGGCGGCGGGCTCGACGTCGACGCCAATCTGCGTGTCAAAGGCGTGCCGAATATCTGGGCGCTGGGCGACTGCGCCGTCTGCATCGACGGCAATGGCGCACCGGTGCCGCCGCGCGCCCAGGCCGCGCACCAGCAGGCCGATTACCTGGTGACGGCCTTCCTGCGCATGGACAAGGGCCAGGCGCCGCAGGACACGCCGTATGAGTACCGCGACTACGGTTCGCTGGTCTCGGTGGGGCAGAGCACCAGCGTCGGCAGCCTGATGGGTTCGCTGCGCGGGGCCAGCTGGTTCGTGCAGGGCGCGGTGGCGCGCACGATGTACGCCAGCCTGCACCTGATGCACCACCGGGCGGTGATGGGCATTACCCGCACCGCGCTGCTGGCGGTGGCGCGCTTCCTGATCCGGCGTAGTACGCCGCTGGTCAAGCTGCACTGACGGGGGAGTTGCCCCAGTACGTCGTTCCCGCGCAGGCGCACTGCTGTCCGGAATAATCTTCTTGATTTTTCCATCAGAATAGGCATCCCTGTTTGAGTGCCAAGTCCTCTCGATATCGACGCT
>NZ_VPFD01000011.1 GCF_008014745.1 Massilia arenae | reverse complement strand
ACGCCCGTCCTCGCGCTCAAGGAATGGCAACAGAAGCGACCTGAGTTATTCGTTAAACGCGTTTATGATCAAACGGGACTCGACACCTAAGCTATATCCACGCCGATTTTTCCAAAGATACCGATAAATCCACCTGGCTGGCGCGCCTGTCGCACGTCGACGCCGTGATCAACACGGTGGGGATTTTCCGCGAAAGCGGACGCCAGGATTTCGCCCGCCTGCACCGCGACACGCCGCGCGCGCTGTTCGCGGCCTGCGCCGAATCGCATGACGTGCAGATGGTGATCCAGCTGTCCGCGCTGGGCGCTGACCGCGATGCGTCGTCGCCCTACCACCTGTCCAAGCGCGATGCCGACGATTACCTGGCCAGCCTGCCGCTGCGCTCCTACATCGTGCAGCCTTCGCTCGTGTATGGCCGCGACGGCGCCAGCGCGCGCACCTTCCGCTCCCTGGCCAGCATGCCGTTCACGGTGCGCTTCGGCAGCAAGGCGCAATTGGTGCAGCCGATCCACATCGACGACCTGGTGCTGGCCGTCGTCGGCCTGCTCAAGCACCGCCTGCCGATGATGCCGGGGGCCGGCACCTCGATGCGGGTGCCGCTGGTGGGGCCGCAGGCGATGCCGTTCACAGACTATCTGGGCCTGCTGCGTTCGCGCATGGGCATGGGGCGCCAGCGCGTGCTGCCCCTGCCGGGACCGGTGGCGCGGCTGTCGGCCGCCATCCTGCCGGGTTCGCTGATCAGCCGCGACGCACTGGGCATGCTGGACCGCGATAACACGGCCGACGTCGTGCAGACGGCGGTGCTGCTCGGGCATCTGCCGCGCGCGCCAAGTGAATTCATTGGCGACCCGGACGGCGAACGCGCGCGCGCCAAGCTCGGCTGGCTGCTGCCGATGCTCCGCTACAGCATCGCGCTAGTATGGATCCTGACCGCGATCGTGTCCTTCGGCCTCTATCCGGTCGAGGCCAGCTATGAGCTACTGGCGCGCACCGGCATCCCTCCCGACCTGCAGCCAGTGATGCTGTATGGCGCCGCCACCTTCGACCTGCTGCTGGGACTGGGCATCCTGTTGCTGGCGCGGCGGCGCTGGCTGTGGCTGGCGCAACTGGGCCTGATCGGGTTCTATACGGTCGTGATCGCGGTCAAGCTGCCTGAATTCCTGCTTCACCCCTACGGGCCGCTGACCAAGAACCTGCCGATGCTGGCCGCCATCTGGCTGCTGTACCAACTCGAGGAAAAATAATGGATTACGTGGTGCTGAAATGGCTGCACATTGTCTCGTCGACGCTGCTGTTCGGCACCGGGATCGGATCGGCCTGGTACATGCTGTTCGCGAACGTCAGCCGCGACGTGCGGGCGATCGCGGTGGTGGCGAAATACGTCGTCATCGCCGACTGGCTGTTCACGGCCACCACCGCCATCCTGCAGCCGCTGACCGGTTTCTACATGGTTTATCTGGCCGGCTATCCGCTGCACAGCAAATGGCTCATGTGGTCGATCATCCTGTACGTGATCGCCGGCGCCTGCTGGCTGCCGGTGGTGTGGCTGCAGATCCGCATGCGCGACATGGCGGCGGAGGCGGCGCGTACCGATACTGCATTGCCGGCGCTGTACTGGCGTTATTTCAGGATCTGGATGACGCTGGGCGTGCCGGCGTTTGCGGCGTTCATCGTGATTTTTTGGCTGATGGTGGCCAAGCCGATATAGCGGGATGCATCCTTCGTCGCAAAATATGTTTGCGCCATGGCCCACCCTCCCCAGATGCCCATGCCGAACGCGACCAGGACGGCTACCGCCAATACAGTTTTAAGCAATCTCCAAGCTGCTTGTTCTTCCATCTTCTTCCTCTGCGAGTTGCAACCAAGAATCTGAATTTATCATCAATGCCCGCGCTTGACAAACAAGACTAGCGGGCGTCCCACGCTCGGGCAGCCGCGTACAATAAGCCGCGTACCGACCAACCAGAAGGGGATTTACGCATGCGGGCTTACCAGATTCTTCACGGCGCAAACATCGACGGCCTCCAGTGCATCGACTACCCGGAACGCGACCTTGGCCTCGGCGAAGTGCGCATTCGCGTGCATGCCGTCTCGCTCAACTACCGCGACCTGATGGTCGCCAGCGGCAACTACCTGGTGTCGGTCGAGGATCCCATCATCCCGTGCTCGGACGGCGCCGGCGAAGTGCTGGCGGTCGGTCCCGGCGTGAGCCGGGTGCAGGTGGGCGACCGCGTAGCCGGTTCCTTCTTCCCGCACTGGCTGGAAGGCGGGCCGACGCCTGACAAGGTGCGTCACGGCCTGGGCGGCGATATCGACGGCATGCTGGCGGAGGAAGTGATCCTGCACGAGGACGCGCTGGCCATCGTCCCGGCCGGCCTGTCCTTCATCGAGGCGTCCACCATGCCGTGCGCCGCGGTCACCGCCTGGAACGCGATCTTCGTCTCCAGCAACCACGTCAAGCCGGGCGATACCGTGCTGCTGCTGGGCACCGGCGGCGTCTCGATCCTCGGCCTGCAACTGGCGCGCGCGGCGGGCCTGCGCACCATCGTCACCTCATCCAGCGACGACAAGCTGGCGCGGGCGCGCGCGCTGGGCGCCCACCACACGATCAATTACCAGGCGATTCCCGAGTGGCACGACGAAGTGCTGCACCTCACCCATGGCGCCGGCGCCCAGGTGGTGCTGGAAGTGGGCGGCAAGGGGACGGTGAACAAATCGGTGTCGAGCGCCGCGATGGGCGGGACGGTCGCCGTCATCGGCGGCGTCAGCGGCTTCGGCGGCGAAGTCAATCCGGCCTCGCTGCTGGCCAGCGCCAAGCGCCTGGTCGGCATCTATGTCGGCAGCCGCGCCATGCTGGAAGACGTGATGCGCTTCGCGGACGTGGGCGGCGTCAAGCCGGTGATCGACCGCGTATTCCCGTTCGGCCAGGCGCGGGAGGCATATCGCCACATGGCGTCCGGCGCGCACTTCGGCAAGGTAGTGATTGACGTCACCGACCGCTCCTGATCAACGCCGAAGCTTCGGCATCAGCTCGATCTCGAACAGCTTGGGCCACAGCTTGCCGGTGACGAACAGGCGCTTGCCCTTGCTGTCCCAGGCAATGCCGTTGAGGACGGCGTCGACTTCCTTGGTGCCGCGCTGGTCTGGCGGCAGCAGCCCGGTCAGGTCGATCACCCCGAGCACCTTGCCGCTGTCCGGATCGATGCGGGCGATCAGTTCGCTGCCCCAGATGTTCGAATACAGCTCGCCGTCGACCATTTCCAGTTCGTTCAGGCGGTCGACCGGGCGGCCCTCGGCCGTCACCTGCACCCGGCGCAGCTCCTGCATCGTCTTCGGATCGAGGATGCGGATGAAGGAACTGCCGTCGCTCATGTACAGCTGCTTCGCATCGCTGGCCAGGCCCCAACCTTCTCCCTCGTACTTGAAGCTCTGCTTGAGCTTGAAGGTCTTGAGGTCGAACACATAGCCGACCTGCGAGGTCCAGGTCAGGCCGACCAGGTTGTTGCCCACCGCGGTCGAACCTTCGCCAAACACCTCCTTCGGCAAGTCGGCCTTCTGCACCACCTTGCCGGTCTTGAGCTCCACCTTGCGGATCGTCGAGCGGCCATACTGGCCGGTGCTTTCGTACAGGTGACCGTCGCGGTAGAACAGGCCTTGGGTAAAGGCCTGGGGATCGTGGGGGTAGGTATTCTTGACGACAAAACCGTAGACCGGCAGCGCGGCCTGGGCCGCGCCGGCGCTCACGCAGGCGATGGAGCAGGCGACAGCGAAGGTGGAGAAATGTTTGAGCATCGTGGTTGGCTTAAAAAGCGGCAACAGACTGTAGCACGATAGCCGTGAATTCGCCGTCAGCTCGCCATCGCAGGGGATCACGGCGCCAACGGAACCCGCAGGCGCACGGTAGCTCCGCAGGAGGTGGCACACGGGCGGTCGGTGTAGTATCAGATGTATTGCCCTTATTCAAGGAGACGCCATGCCATCGCGCCGCCCGGCTACCCAGGCCGACCTGTCGACATTGTGGGAACTGCGCACCCGGGCGGTGCGCGCCGGTTGCGCCGCCCATTACCCGGCCGCGGTGATCGACATCTGGTGCGCCGCCCCGGCGCCCACCTCGCTGCCGCTGCTGGTCCAGGCCGGCGGCGCCGTCGTGGCAGAGGAAGACGGGCGCATCGTGGGCTACGCCGTGCTGAACCTGGATACCGGCGAACTCAATGCCGCCTTCGTCGAGCCGAGCCACCAGGGCCGCGGCATCGCCCTGCAACTGCTGCAGCAGCTGGAATCGATGGCGTGCCAGCGGGGCCTGCCCCGCATGTTCCTGTCGGCCTCGCTCAATGCCGTGCCGTTCTACGAACGCGCCGGCTTCCTGTCGCTGCGCGAAGAGTTGTATCCGCACCGCTGCGGGGTCGACCTCAAGTCGGTGTTCATGGAAAAGCTGCTGCGCCGTGCCGCGCCAACTACATCGCCTGGCCTTGGCGCGCCAGGCGGCGCAGGCCGTTGACGCGGCGTACCCGCGCGTGCATCGCGTGGCCGATATCCAGCCGCAGCAGCACCAGGATCGCGATGCATGAGCCCAGCACCGGCACACCAAACGCCAGCGCCTTGAGTCCCAGCACGACAGCCGGCGCCTGGACCGCGCCCGGCACGTAGCCCAGTTGCCCGAGCGTCCAGCCGATCGTCGCCAGCGCGGCCATGCCGCCGGCCTTGAGCAGAACGAGAATGGCGGCGAACGCCGCGGTCTCGCTGCGCTGGCGGTAACGGAACTCCGAAAAGTCGACGATATCCGCCAGGATCCCCCACGGCAGCATGGCCACGCCGGCCACACCGACGCCGGCCAGCGCCGCGCATGCCAGCAGCAGCGCCTGGTGTTCGCCGGCACAGGCGAACAGGGCGATGCCGGTGGCGGCCACGCCGTGGCTCAGCGCCAGCAGCGTGGTCTTGTCGTGGCGCGGCACCAGCGAAATCCACAAGGTGGCGCCGGCGATGCCGCTCAGGGCCAGCGTCAGGAGCACCCGACTGGCGAAGCCGGCATCGTGCAGCACATAGGTGCACAGGTAGAGCAGGGTCTTGCCGAACATCGGGATCGCAAAGCCGGTCACCACCGCCACCACTGCGATCGCGCCGAACAGGCGGTCGTGCCTCGGCCACCAGCCGCTGGCCAGGGCCTGCCGCGCAAGCGCACCGCGCGGCTGGCCGGCGGCGCGCGACGACCATGCCGCCAGCAGCAGCGTCGCGCAAAACAGTATGCCCGCCCACAGGCCCAGCCACGCCATGCGCACCGGGGCCGCCGGTCCCGCCGCGGCATTCATCGACGGCGCGATCACGGTGGCCACGACCACGCTGGCGGCGGCGCTGAACAGGGTGCGGTAGCCGGAAGCGCGGCCGCGCGCGTGGCTGTCCACGGTCACCCGCGCCAGCAGGGCGTTGTGCGGCACGTCGATCAGGGCGTAGCTGCCGCGCAGCAGCAGCAATAGCGTAGCGATGAGAAGGAAGCCTTGCACCTGCAAAAACGGCAAGGCGTACAGCGCGCCGAAGGCACAGGCGCAGGGCAGGACGCACAGGGCGATCAGGCGCGGATAGCCGATGCCATGCCGGTCGGCGTGACATGCCAGCATGCCGGCGCCGATATCGAACGCCAGGTCGCCCAGGAAGACGATCAGCATGAGCAGGCTGACCTCTGCCGCGGGCATGCCGATGATGTCGGTCAGCAGGAACAGCAGCGTGACATCGATGCTGCCGAGGAAAATCGCCTTGCCGAAGTTACCCGATGCGTAGCCGACGACGTGGCGGTCACGGTTCAGCTGGGCGGCGCATGCGCGGAGGTCTGGCATCCTGCGAGGATAGCCGGCGCGGATGACAGCCTGATGTCAGCGCGGCTAACCCGCTACCAGCGTCGTCGCCGCATGGATCGGCAGCAGTGCGGCGCCCAGCGCGATGGCGCTGCCGCCCAGCGCCGAGATGCGGATCTGCCCCGGCCGCTCGGCCGACCAGCACAGCGGCATCGCATTCAGGCGCTCGGCCAGGCACGCCACCACCGAGGCCGGCAAGGGACTCGAGAACACGACGTCTTCCGGATCGAACCAGGCGATCGCACTGTTGACCAGCAATTCCAGCTGGCTGGCCGCACGGTCGAGCCAGTCCTCGACGACCGTCTCGAAACCTGCCGTGAGCTCGTCGAAACGGGCCACCGACTCGATGCCGCAGCCGGCTTCGCGCAGCACCGCCAGCAAGTCCAGCGTGCTCGGACGCGGCAGGTGGCCGGGATAGAGCATCCCGATTTCACCGGCGGCGCCGAATCCGCCCTTGACCAGCCGCCCATCCTCGATCACGCCGGCGCCGATGCCGTAGCCGAGCAGGATCACGACCACGGTGGACGCCTTGCGCCCGGCGCTGCTCAGGTAGTACTCGGCCATGGCCGCGGCGTTGGCGTCGTTCTCCAGCAAGACCGCCGTGCCGAGTGCCTCGCCCAGCATCGGCCCCAGCGGCACGTCGTTCCAACCGGGCAGCTCCTTCACCGTATGCCACGAGTCGCCCGTGCGTGAACGCGGCGAGCCGGGCAAACCCACGCCGATGCCGAAGAAGCGCTGGCCCAGCAAGCGATGACGCACGCCGAGTACGTCCAGGTGTCGTTGTACGATCGCGGAAAATTCGGCCGGGCCCGGCGTGCCGATCTGTTCGCTGACGAGCGCGATGATCTCGCCCGAGAAGTCCACCAGGGCGATCTCCAGCACGCCCTTGTGCACCGTCGCGCCCGCGGCGAAACCACCCTGGGACGAGATGCCGAGCGGGATGGTCGGCCGGCCCCGCGTCGGTGCCTCGGTCGCTTCCCGTTCTTCCACCAGGCCCAGGCTGATCAGGTTGTGCGACAGCTTGGTCAGTGCGGAGTTGCTGACCTGCAGGGCCAGCGCCAGTTCCGTGCGCGGCATCGGGCCTTTCATGCGCAGGTGCCAGAGCAGGCGTTTCTCTTCCGAGGGCAAATGCAGGCGCGCAGCTTTCATCGTCCGGTCTTCGTCTTTATGGATTTTATTTATTTTACGAGTAATAAATAATCCGGTCAAAAACGCTCCGTATTCTGCTCATGTTGACTTTTATTCCATCCAGGACGATTCCATGATCAAGACAAGAATGACCCTCGCGCTGCATTGCGCACTCGGCGCCCTCGCGGTGCTCGGCCCCTGCGCCGCAGCCCAGGAAGCCCCTGCGGCGGCAACTCCGGCGCCGGCCGCGAGCCAGGATGCCGATGCCGCCACGGGCGCCCAGGTGGTGGTAGTCACCGGTTCGGCGCGCCCGCAGCGCCGCTTCGACGTGTCGTATGCGGTGAACTCCCTGTCGCAGGGCGACATCCAGAAGCTGGCGCCGCTGAACATGGCCGACCTGCTGGGCAAGATGCCCGGCATCCAGGTCGAGGCCACCGGCGGCGAAGTGCAGAACGTGACCCGCGTGCGCGGCATCCCGACCGACGATGGCTACGCCCTGTTCCAGCAGGACGGGCTGCCCCTGATGACCGAAATTAACGGCTTCTTCTTCCGCGGCGACAGCATGAACCGCTACGACCTGATGACCAGGAACGTGGAAATCGTGCGCGGTGGCCCGGCGCCGATCTATGCCAGCCAGGCCGCCGCCATCGTCAACAACACCACCGTCACCGGCTCCGAGAAGACCATGGGCAAGGCCCGGGTCACGGTCGGCACCACGGGCCTGAAGCGCCTGGACGCCTACCAGTCGGGCAAGATCGACGACAAGACCTATTACGCTCTCGGCGGCTTCATT
Source organism: Massilia arenae (assembly GCF_008014745.1). Classification (GTDB taxonomy): domain Bacteria; phylum Pseudomonadota; class Gammaproteobacteria; order Burkholderiales; family Burkholderiaceae_D; genus Telluria; species Telluria arenae. The sequence continues at coordinate 135,572 of NZ_VPFD01000011.1, read as the reverse complement.
CGCGAGGACGACGGCCATCGCGACAACGGCTTCCCGAACGACCGCGGCGGCCAGATCCGCGCCAACATCAAGCACGTAACGGACACCGGCACCTGGAAGCTGAGCGCCAACTACCTGAACGACCACAACACCTTCTACCTGCCGATTCCGGTCTCGGATCCGCGCAACCCGGCGGTCTCGCTCGACCGCTACATCGATTATTTCGACGGCACGATGAATTCGCCCGCCCTGCGCAGCGTGCCGCAGCAATACCTGGACGGCGCGGGCGCCCTGCACACCGAAACGCGCGACCTGGCCGATGGCCGTCACCTGGAATTCGGCAACCTGGGCCTGCAATACGAGGGCGACCTCGGCGCCTGGCAGCTGTCGGCCAAGGCCGGCGCCACCCGCGGCAAGCTCAATTTCGACGCCTTCTACTCCACCTCCAATCCGACCGACGCGACCACCTTCGCCAACGGCTTCATGAACTCCGCCAAAGCCGCCTTTGGGCCGGTCGCGCGCCTGGGCTATGCGGTCGCCGGCAGCAACGGCGCGCAAGCCTATGACCCGGCGCAGGATTCGGGCCTGGTGATGCAGGGCCAGTACCGGGCAATGGGCGCCACCTTCTATTCGCACCAGGCCGACGTCAACCTGACGCGCACCTTCGACACCGGCATCGGCAGCCATGACGTGAAGGCCGGCTTCTATGCCAGCGCCTACGGCACCACCAGCAAGTCGGTCTACAACGATATGCTGATCGAAGTGAAGGGCCGCCCGCGTACCCTCGACCTGGTGGCGTATTCGGATTCCGGCGCGGTGCTCGGCTCGGTCACCGACAACGGCGTGCTGCGCTACACCACGACCCTGAACCAGGGCGACGTCGAAGCGCGCATGGGGGCGCTGTACCTGAACGACACCTGGACCGTGAACGACCAGCTGCGCCTGGATGCCGGCGTGCGCACCGAGCGTTACCGCTACGACGGCTACGCCTTGCTCACCGCGCAGGCCAACCTGGGCGACGGCACGACCCTGGCCGACGACACCACGCGCCGCTTCACCGGTGCGCGCCAGTCGCACGTCTACAAGCCGCGCACCACCAACTGGACCCTGGGCGCCAACTACGACTTCAGCGCGAACCTGGGCGGCTATGCGCGCGTGTCGCACCTGGAAGTGCCGCCGACGATGAACGTGGCCTCATCGGTCGACCCGCTGGTGCTGACCACCAAGGCCGACCAGTACGAGGTGGGCGTCAAGGCCAACTTCGGACGCTCCTACCTGTACGTGACCGCCTTCCGCACCAACTTCGATCCGCTCAACGCCTCGTTCGTGGCCTTCAACCCGGTCACCGGCCGCAACGACCAGACCGTGCCGTTCTACGGCAAGGCCGTGGTGCAGGGCGCGGAGGCCGACGGCGCCTGGTACTTGACCGACCGCTTCGTGGTGAATGCCTCGCTGACGGTGCAGGAACCGGAGTACCGCGACTTCGCCAGCGCCACCGGCGCCGACCCGTCGAAGATCATCGGCAACCAGCTGATCCGCCAGCCCAAGGTGTTCGGCAACATCCGCCCCAGCTACAGCTTCAAGCTTGGCGGCAATGCGGTCGATGTCTACGGCAGCGTGGCCTATATGGGCAAGCGCTACGTCGACTTCTTCAACGCGACCGAGCTGTCTTCGTTCCACACGATCGGCGCAGGTGTGACGGTCACGCGCGGCGACTGGCAATTCCAGCTCACCGGCGACAACCTGACGAACGAAAAAGGCCTCACCGAGGGCAATACCCGCACCGACGCGCTGGCGGGCCAGGGCAGCAGCGTGGCGATCTATGGCCGCCCGGTGTTCGGGCGCAGCGCGCGCTTCTCCATCAGCAAGGCTTGGTAACACGATGATCAAACATTTGATGCTCACGGCAGCGCTGGCTGCCGCACTCCCCCTGCATGCCGCACCCGCGGTCGACCGCCACTGGTCGCTGATGGCGGGGCGCATGTTCCCGCTGGTGACCTCGATCCAGCCCGAGCGCGCGCCGGCCGCGCTGGCCGCCGTACTGGAGCAACGCAGGAAGCGTCTCGACGCCTGCGAGCTGGCGCCCAAGTGCCTGCTGCTGGCGGCCACGTGGACCGATGCCGATATGGATGCGGTGGCGGCTGCCGTGCCGGCATCCGGCAAGCCGCCCGGCTTGGCCGACGATGGCGCCAGGGCCCAGGTGGTGCGCGAGCTGCGCGGCCTGAACGCCGTGCTGCAGACCTATGGCTTCGGCACGCAATCGCGCTATCCGATGATCGACGGCCCCGTCGAGAAGGTCGACGGCGAAGGCTTCAAGGCCTCGGTGGCCGATGCGATCTGGCTGGCCGACGCCGGCAAACACGACCCGGCGGTGCGGCTTGACCCCAGCATCGCGCTGGCCATCGCCCTGATCGACGCCAACGAGCGGCGCGACGCGGTGCTGTTCGAGCCGCTCGACCAGGCCCACAACGCGGCGCCGTTCGCGCTGGCGGGCAAGACCGACTGGCAACGCTACCGCTACTCGGCGATCATCATCCCCGGCGTCGGCCCGGAGAACCCGGCGCTCTCGATCAGCGCGCGCAGCAAGCTGCACCTGCAACTGGCGGCGCGCCGCTTCGCGCAGGGCGACGTGGCCTTCATCATCACCAGCGGCGCCGCCGTGCACCCGAAAGGATCGACTTATGTCGAGGCGGTGGAGATGCGCAAGACGCTGGTCGAGCGCTTCGGGATTCCCGCCGAGCGCATCGTGATCGAGCCCTATGCGCGCCACACCACGACCAATCTGCGCAACGCCACCCGGCGCCTGCACGCGATGGGCGCGCCGCTGGACAAGCCGACGCTGATCGTCGCCAATTCAAGCCAGAGCCGTTACATCTCGAGCCCCGAGTTCGCGGCACGCAATCCGGCGGAACTCGGCTACGATCCGGGCACCGTCGGGCAGCGCCACTCGCCGTACGAGGTGGAATTCACGCCGTCGGTGCGCTCGCTGCGCGTCGATCCATGGGATCCGCTCGACCCCTGAACTGCGATTCATGCAAGAGGAATGGACCGGGGCGCCTGCGCAGGCATACACTCGGCCATTCCTCCACTTCGTCCAGACCACCGATGCACCGTTTCCCGCCCACCTTGGGGATCGCGATTGCCGCTTTCCTGTTCCACTCGTCGGCGCATGCCGCCTGCGACGACTATCAGCAAGAACTCGCCACACGGGTCAGCGCCGACCAGGCCTTGCGCGCACGACTCGACTTCAGCCGGATGAATGATCCAGACCAGAAAAAACTGATGCAGCAAATGGGCATCGTCGACCGTGCCAATACGGCGTGGCTGAAAGCGTTGTTCGAACAATGCGGTTTTCCGGACAAGGACCGGCATGGCGAGAAGGCCCAGGACAATGCCTGGCTGCTGGTCCAGCATGCCGACCACGATGTGGCGTTCCAGAAGTACACGCTATCCCTGCTCGAAAAGATGGCCGCGCAGCGCGGCGAGCCTGTACGCCGCAGCTTCGCCTACCTGGCGGACCGGGTCGCGGTGGCCGAAAAACGGCCGCAGCTGTATGGGACGCAGTTGATGGCGCCGTCCGAGCAGCCCTGCAATTTCGACTTCAACACGATGGACGACCGCGAGAAAGTGGAAGCGCGGCGCGCAGCCCTGGGGCTGCCGCCGCTCGACATCTACAAAGAGATGGTCCTGGAGAATTCGAACTGCGTGCTGCCTAGTGCGTCGGAATCGGGTTCGAGGCCAGGTAGGCGTTGAACTCATTCACCAGTTTGTGTTCGCCGGCCCCCGCGTTGGCGCGCATCGGCCGGGCCGACTCCACCACCACTTCTTCCTTGCCGGTCGCAAGACCCGCCATGGTCTGCGCGATGAAGTCATCCAGCGGCATGGCGCGCGGATCGTCGCCCTTGTGGACAAGATCGGTGTTCACCCATGGCGGGGCAATCTCCTGCAGGGTCACCGAGGTATCGCGCAGCATGAAGCGCTGCGACAGCGTGTACGAATGCAGCGCCGCCTTGGTGGCCGAGTACACGGCGGTCGCGGCCAGCGGCACATAGGCCAGCACCGAGGTGTTGTTGATGATGGTGGCGCGCGGCTGTCGTTTGAGGTGGCCCAGCAGCGCGGAACTCATGCGGATCGGACCGAGCAGGTTGGTGGTGACGGTGGACAGCATCACGTCTTCGTCGACCGTCCCGGCCGCATCGTCGAAGGGCATGATGCCGGCGTTGTTGACCAGCACGTTGAGGTTCGGGAAGTCCTGCGTGAGCTGGGCCGCGACCTGTTTGATGCTGGCAGGGTCGGCGATGTCCAGCTCGACCGCGTGCATGCCCGGATTGGCCTTTACCACTTCGTCCAGCAGCGCCTTGCGGCGGCCCGCGATGATCACGGTATTACCCAGCTTGTGGAAGGCTTCCGCCAGGCCGCGGCCGATGCCCGAGGTGCCGCCGGTGATGAGGATGGTGTTGTCGGTGAGTTGCATGGTGTTCTCCTTGAGATAGCGGTAATCAGGCGGCGTTGGACAGGACTGCGGCGTAGCGCGCGGCGGGCTTGGTGTGCGACAGGTTCGGCCCCAGCGCGCGGCGGGCGTTCTCGAACGAATCCCAGTCGGCGCTGTCCGGCAGGGCCGGGATGGTGATCACTTCTCCCTGATCGAGCCCGGCGAGGGCGGCGTCGACCATGTCATTCACGGGCATCACGATCTCTTGCGGCAGGTGCGCGACCGGCACCCCGGCGTGGTCCCAGAATTCAGTGGCGGTGGCGCCCGGCAGCACGGCCTGGACCCGGATGCCCTTGGCGCCGACTTCGTGCTGCAGCGACTGGGTGAGCGCCAGCACGAAGGCCTTGCTGCCGCCGTAGGTGCCGTTGAGCACCTCGGGAGCGACGGCGGCGATCGACGAGATATTGATGATGGTGCCCTGGCCGCGCGCCACCAGGCGCGGCACGACGGCGCGCGTCAGGCGGGTCAGCGCCGTCACGTTCAGTGCGATCATGCGGTCGAGATCGTCGACGCTCGAATCGAGCATGCTGGCGGTGGCGCCCAGGCCGGCATTGTTCAGCAGCAGGGTGATCGACGCATCGTTTGCCAGGCGCTCTTCCACGCGGCGCAGGTCGGCGCCTTGCGTGAGGTCGGCGGCCAGGATGTCGACCTTGCGGCCGGTCTCGGCGCGCAGCCGGGCGGCGACCTGCTCGAGGCGCTGCTGGTTGCGCGCCACCAGCACCAGGTCGTAGCCGCGTTCGGCCAGGCGTTGGGCGTAGCGGGCGCCGATGCCGGTCGAGGCGCCGGTGATCAGGGCGGCGGTGGTTTGTGCGGTCGTGGTCATGTCGTTCTCCTTGTTGGTGTTTCGTTGTCGATGGAAACAGTCTACGGAGACGAAGCACGGCCCGTTGGCCGTATATACCTCGATTTAGGCCATCATGCGTGTGGCCGAACCCGAGGGAAAAACGAAAACGGCGTGCATTGCTGCACGCCGTTTTCACGAACACCACCCGCAGGTGGCGAAAGTCACACGATCAGATGAAGGTGAAGGTCGCTTCCTGGGTCAGGCGCGATTTCGGCAGGCCGGCATTGAAGTCGCTCTCCGACGAATAGCCGAAGCTCACCAGCACCAGGCTGGTCAGGCCTTTCGCGTTCAGGCCGAACTCCTCGTCCAGGATCTTCTGGTCGAAGCCTTCCATCGGGGTCGCGTTGATCTCGAGCGTGGCCGCGCCCAGCAGCGCGGTGCCCAGCGCCAGGTAGACCTGCTTCTCGAGCCACTGCGCCACGTCCTTGCCGCCGAAGCGGTGCTGGTTGACGTAGCCGCGGCGGGCGCCATCCTGGCCGGCACGCGCGGCGGCGTCGCGGAAGCGGCCATCGCCTTGTTCCTGGTCCAGCAGGGCTTCCAGGTGCGCCTCGTCCATGTCGATGCGCGAGCACAGCACGATCACGTGCGAGGCATCGTTGATCTTGGCCGCGTTATAGGAATAGTCGCCCTGCGCCGCCTTGGCGATGCGCGCACGGCCTTCCGGCGTGTTGGCGACGACGAAGTGCCATGGCTGCGAGTTCACCGACGACGGGCTGCTGCGCAGCAGGTCGTACACTTGCTGCATCACTTCTTCGGGGATGCGGCGCTCTGCATCGTAGGCTTTGGCGGTATGGCGTTTTTGTGCGGCCGACAGGATATTCATGGTGCTCCTTCTGATGGTCAATCCGACGATCTTAAGCGATCCGAGACTTAAAAGTTTTCGAGCACGATTTTTCCGATCGCGCGGTTGCTCTCGATGAGGGCGTGGGCGCGGCGCAGGTTGGCGGCATTGATGGTGCCGAAGTGCTCGCCCAGCGTGGTGATCAAGGTACCGTCCTCGATCATCGCGGCCACCCGGTTCAGCAGCTCGTGCTGGCGCACCATGTCGGCCGTCTCGAACATCGAGCGGGTGAACATCAGTTCCCAGTGCAGCGAGATCGACTTGCGCTTGAGAGGCACCGCGTCGAGCGTGGCCGGATCGTCGATCAGCGCCAGCTGGCCCTGCGGCGCCAGCGCGTCGATGATGTCCTGGTAATGGCGGTCGGTGTGGGTCAGGCTGATCACGATGTCGACGTTGGCGAAGCCCAGTGCTTCGAGTTGCGGCTGCATCGGGCGGGTGTGGTCGACCGTGTGATGCGCGCCGAGTTTGGTCACCCATTCGCGGGTGGCGTCGCGCGAGGCGCTGCCAATCACGATCAGCCTGGTGAGCCGGCGCGCGAGCTGGGTCAGGATCGAACCGACGCCGCCGCTGGCGCCGATGATCAGGAGCGACTTGCCTTCACCGCCGCCTTCCGGCACGCGCAAACGATCGAACAGCAACTCCCACGCCGTAATCGAGGTCAGGGGCAGGGCGGCGGCTTCGGCAAAGCCCAGATTCGCGGGCTTCTTGCCGACGATGCGCTCGTCGACCGTCTGGAACTGGCTGTTGGAGCCGGGGCGGACGATCGAGCCGGCATAGAACACCTCATCGCCCGGCGCGAACAGCGTCACCTTGGCGCCGACGGCGCGCACGATGCCGCTGGCGTCCCAGCCCAGCACGCGCGGCTCTTTCACCGCGGAGCCCTGGCGGATCTTGGTATCGACCGGATTGACCGAGACGGCGCGCACTTCGACCAGCAGGTCGTGCGGGCCGGCCAGCGGCATTGGCAGCTCGGTGTCGATCAGGGCCTGCGGGTCGTCAATGGGCAGGCCGTGTTGGGTATAGACTATCGCTTTCATTTTCTTCTCCAGGAATAAAGTGGGGGCAATACAGTGACAACGATTCTAGAGAAGAGCCGGGCCGCGAAACACCGCCACGGCAGGGTTTCACTTTCACTGTGGGAGAGAAAATGATCCGGCTCGACGACTTGTCGCTGTTCGTGCGCGCCGCCGCCCTGGGCAGCTTTTCGCAGGCCGCGCGCGAAGTGAACCTGCTGCCCGGCCAGGTCAGCGCAGCGATCGGACGGCTGGAACGCGAACTCGACGTGCGCCTGTTCGCGCGCTCGACCCGCAGCCTGCGCCTGACCGACGAGGGCAAGCGCTACCTGCCCTTTGCCCAGGATGCGCTGCAGGCGCTGCGCGATGGCCATGAGGGCATGCGCGGCGAGAATGCGTCCCTGACCGGCACCTTGCAGGTGGCGGCGCCGTCCGACTTCGGCCGCAACGTGCTGCTGCCGTGGATCGCGGAGTTCAGGCGCGCGCACCCGGGACTGGACATCCAGCTGCTGGTGTCGGACCAGGTGGCGGACGTGTTCCGCGATCCGGTCGACATCGCGCTGCGCTACGGCCAGATCGACGACGCCAGCTTCATCGCGCTGCCGGTGGCGCCAGAGAACCGGCGCGTGCTGATCGCTTCTCCCGCTTACCTGGAACGGTACGGCCGCCCGCAAACGCTGGCCGAGCTGGCCTCGCACGCCTGCCTGGCCTACCGCCTGCGCGGGCGCATCTATGACCGCTGGTGCTTCCCACTGCCTGAAGGAGACCAGGTGGTGCAGGTCAAGGGGTCGCTGGTCAGCGACGACGCCGACGTGGTGCGGCGCTGGGCCGTCGCGGGCGAAGGCATCGCCTATAAATCGTGGCTCGACGTCTGCGCCGACGTGGCGGAGGGAAGGCTGGAGGTGGTCTTGCCGCAAGTCCCCGGCGAAGCCACCCCCTTGAACCTGGTGTGCCCGCACCGCAAGCAGTTCTCGCCCGCGGTGAAGCTGCTGCATGCGCTCGTGAAGGAGCGCTGCGCTCCGCTGTTGAAATCCCTGGAGCGCCTGGATGCGCTTTAGATCGCTCCGCCCTTGACGATGGCGCCGCCCTGGATCACCACCGCCGGCGCTTCGAGCAGGGTGACGTCGACCGTCGGATCGCCCTTCACCGCCACGATGTCGGCATAGCGGCCCGGCTCGACCACGCCGACGTCCTTGCGCGCCAGCGCCTCGGCCGCGTTGACGGTGGCGGTCTGGATCGCCTGCAGCGGCGTCATCCCGTACTGGACCATCACGGCGAACTGCTTGGCGTTGCCGCCGTGCGGGTGCACGCCGGCGTCGGTGCTGAACACCATCTTGACCCCGGCCGCATGCGCCTTCTTGAAATTCTGGCGCTGCAGCTCCGTCACTTCGCGGTCCTTGCGCAGATTATCTTCCAGCACGCCGTTCTTCTTGCCCTCGGCCGCCGTGTAGCTGCCGTTATAGATGTCCATGGCCAGCCAGGCGCCGTGTTTCTTGGCCAGGGCGATGCCTTCGTCGTCGATCAGGCTCGCGTGCTCGATCGTGTTGATGCCGGCGCGGATCGCATCCTTGATGCCGGCCGCGCCGTGGGCGTGGGCCGCCACCTGCAGGCCCCACTGGTGCGCTTCTTCCGCCGCGGCGCGCAGTTCGGCCAGCGTCATCTGCTGCTGGCCCGGTTCGGTATTGCGCGAGAAGACGCCGCCGGTGGCGCAGACCTTGATCACCTGGGCGCCATACTTGCGCAGTTCGCGCACCGACTTGCGCACTTCGTCCGGGCTGTCGGCGTTGTACTTGTTCTTCTCTTCCATCGACGGCGGGAAGTAGGTGCTGTCGCAATGGCCACCGGTCGCGCCGAACGACCAGGCGGCCGGCACGATGCGCGGACCGCGCACCTTGCCGGCGGCGATGGCCTGGCCCAGGCCGACGTCGTTCCAGTCCGAGGCGCCCAGGTTGCGCACCGTGGTGAAGCCCGCATCCAGCGTCTTGCCCGCATGGGCCACGGCCAGCGCCGACCAGAAGCGGTCGTTGTATTCAAGCCCCTTGTAGCCGCCGTAGGTCGGGTCGGAATCGAGGTGCACGTGCATGTCGATCAGACCGGGCAGCAGGGTCATGCCGGGCAGGGCGATGCGGGTCGCGTCGGCGGCGGCCGGCGTGGCGGCATCCGGCTTGAGGCTGACGACCTTCCCGTCGCGCACGAGGATCTCGGGGTTCTGGATCATGCGGCCGCTCTTGACGTCGAGCAGGCGGTCGGCGCTGATGATCACGTCGGCCGCATGGGCAGAAGACAGGCCGGCGGCGGCCAGGCAAAGGGTCAGGACTTTCAGGGTCAAGCGGTTCAAGCAGCCTCCGGGCGGTGAGATGGGCAAATGGCAACTTTACACCGGACAACATCTCACTCACCCATTTATTTGCTTAGCTGTCTATCAGCAGCAACGCCGCCAGCATCAGCATCATGGCGCCGGTGAGGGCCTCGAACACGCGCCACACCGCCGGTCGCGCCAGTACCGGGGCGAACCTCTGCGCGCCGATGCCGATCGCCGTGAACCACAGGATCGAGGCCGTGATGGCGCCCAACGCGAAAGAACTACGCTGCTCGGCCGCCAGGCTGCTGCCGACGGCGCCCAGCAGCACCACGGTGTCGAGATAGACGTGCGGGTTGAGCAGCGACAGCGCCAGCACGGTGGCCAGTGCCGCGCCGAGGGTCTGGGCCTGTGCCGACGGGTCGGCCGCCAGCGAGGCGCCGCCGCGCAGGCTGCTGCGCCAGCAGCGCAGGCCATACCAGATCAGGAAGGCGGCGCCGCCGTAACGCGCCAACGCCATCAGGGGCGGCGACGCCTCGATCAGGGCGCCCAGGCCGGCGGTGCCGGCGGCGATCAGGATCACGTCGACCACGATGCAGGTGAGCACCGTCGGCAGCACGTGCCGGCCGCGCACTGCCGTGCGCAGCACATGGGCGTTCTGGGCCCCGATGCCCATGATGAGGCCGGCGCCCAGGACCAGCCCTTGTAGATAAACCTGATGCGAGAACATGGCCGCCTCCTTCTGTAAAGACGCCACTATCCCAGCCCGGCAGGCTTACTTCAATTATATTTATGATTATTCAGGCTACTTAAGAAACTCTAATCCATGACGATCGATCCCCGCCGCAGCGCCGCCTTCCTGGCCGCCATCGATTGCGGCAGCCTCGAAGGCGCCGCCGCCCAGCTCAAGGTGACGCCGTCGGCGATCTCGCAACGCATCGCGGCCCTCGAGCAAGAGCTGGGCACGCCGCTGCTGGTGCGCAGCCGTCCCTGCCGCCCAACCGCGCCCGGCACGCGGCTGCTGCAATACCTGCGCCGCTCGACGCTGCTCGAATCGGAATTTTTGGCCGGGATGAAGGATGATCCCGGCCCGGCGCGGGTCACGCTGGCCGTCAATAACGACACGCTGGCGACCTGGCTGCTGCCGGTGCTGGCGCCGATCCTGGATGCGGAAGGCTTGCTGGCCGAATTCGTCCTCGACAACCAGGGCCATACCTTCGCGCTGCTGGAGGGCGGCCATGCGGTGGCCTGCATTTCGGGAGAGACGGAGCCAATGCGCGGCTGCAGCGCCAGCCCGCTCGGCGTGATGCGCTACCGGATGGTGGCCTCGCCCGACTTCGCGCGGCGCTGGTTCCCGGATGGGATGACGCGCGCGACGGCCCAGCGCGCGCCGCTGGTGGTGTTCGACCGCAAGGATGCGATGCAGTCTTCTTTCTTGCTCACCCACTTCGGCCTGCCGGACGGCGCCTATCCGTTCCACTACGTGCCGGCCAGCGATCCCTTCGTCCACGCGGTACGCCACGGCATGGGCTACGGCATGCTGCCGGAGGAGCAGTGCGGCGCGTTTCTCGAGAATGGAGAACTGGTCGACCTCGCCCCGGCCCTGTACCACGACGTGCCGCTGTACTGGCACGCCTGGCGCATTCAGCCGCCGCGGCTGGAGCGCATGGGAATGTCGCTGGTGAAGGCGGCGCGCGGCGTGCTGCTGCCGCTCGCCTGAGCGACCGGCCACCACTGCGCCACGCCCCACAGCAGCTCGGGAACCAGGAACAGCCACAGCACCGGCAGGTCTGCCTCCAGCATCGCCCAGCCTATCCAGAACGCGAACAGCAGCCGTCCGAGACCGTCGAAGCGGCCCAGGCGCAGGCTGGGTTCCTTCAGGCGCACGGCGCACCACAGCAGCACCAAGGTGCCGAGGAGAGATGACAACAACAGGTGCAGCGGCGCGAACGGCGGCAGCGGCGCGCCGCCCAGCCACACGTTCAGCGCCGACAGCCGGTCAAGCAGCAGGGCGAAGGTCCAGGGCGTGGCGAAGGGCAGGATCTGCACGACGTCGTAAGCGGCGCTGGCGCGCGCGAGGCGCAGGTAGGTCGATAGCGGCAGGGCAGGCATGGCGGCTCCTCGTTGGTCGGTCCGCTCGATGCTGACATGGCGCGGCCGATTCCGTCTTGCGCGCCATAAAAGGAACGGGCCGGCTGCTTGCGCAACCGGCCCGTTCTACCTTACGACCTTACATTACGAACCGATACGGCCACCGTCGTTCTTGGTGATGACCAGGGTCGCCGAGCGCGGACGCTTGCCGGCGCCGTAGCCCGCATTCGCCGGCCACTGGCTGGTGTACTTGCTGGCATCGCCGATGTTCGCGGCGGCGGTGGTCTCGCCCGGGTGCTGGATGTTGACGAACAGCGCCTTGCCGTCCGGGGTCTCGGTGATGCCGGTCAGTTCGCAGCCGACCGGGCCGACCAGGAAGCGCTTGAGCGTATCGGCGCTGGCGGCCTTGCCGACGAAGGTGTCGACGTTCAGGGTCGAGCCGTCGGTCTTCGGATAGCTCAGGGTGACCTTCTTGCCGTCGCCCACCTTGCCCGGCAGGCCGGCCACCATCATGCAGTTCGTGACGTCGGTGTAGGCGCCATCGTCGGTCTGGAACCAGCAGATGCCGGTCGAAGTGCTGAAGGCCAGGCCGTCCGGGCTCGAGAAGTCCTGGTCGTTGGTCAGGCCCGACAGGTTGATGCGCGACGCATCGGCGGCGGCTTCGGCGCCGAACAGGTAGACGTCCCAGGCGAAGCTGGTGGCGGTCGAACCGGCGGCGTCTTCACGCACGCGGATGATGTGGCCGTTCGAGTTGCCCAGCTGGGCTGTGGTGCCCTTCATGTCGGTGTACGAACGCGGGTTGGCGGCATCCGGGGCGACCTGGCTCGAGCTGCTCGGCTCGACGCGGCGGTTGCTGTTGTTGGTCAGCGTGTAGTAAATCTCGCCGTTGGCCGGGTTCACCGCGCACCATTCCGGACGGTCCATCTTGGTCGCGCCGACGGCGTCGGCGGCCAGGCGGGCGTTGACCAGCACGTCGGCCTGGTCGGCGAACTTGTAGTTCGCGTAAGCGGCGATGGCGGCGTTGGCGATGGTCAGCTCGATCCACTGGCCCTTGCCGTCGGCATTGAACCTGGCGACGTACAGCTTGCCGCTGTCGAGGTATTTGTCGCCGGTGGCGATGCGGTCGGCGGCGACCGAGTCAGCCGGGTTCCACGGTGCGGTCGACACGAATTTATAGATGTATTCGCCGCGCGAATCGTCGCCCATGTAGACTGCCAGCGGCTGGCCGGCGATCAGGCGGCCGAACGAGGCGCTTTCGTGGGCGAAGCGGCCCAGCGCGGTGCGCTTCTTGATTGCGCGGGTCTTGTCGTAGGCGTCCATCTCGACGATATAGCCTTCGCCATTGAGCTCGTTGCGATAATCGTCGCTGCCATCAAGCGAGGTGCCCTTCTTGCTCAGGTCCCAGCGCTGGTACTTGTCGTCCGCGCCGCCGGTTTCCCAGCCGTGGCGCGAGGCCGCGCCCTGCGACATGCCGTAGCGGTTGAGCGAAGCGACGCTCTTGTCGCCGCGCGCGGCGTTGTCGGTCGCCGAGCGGGTGAAGTAGCCGGCCCAGTTTTCTTCGCCCGACAGATAGGTGTTCCATGGGGTGCGGCCGGTGCCGCAGTTGTTGATCGTGCCGCGGAACTTGGTGCCGTCCGGCGAGTACTTGGTCTTGACCAGGGCATTGCCGCGCACAGGGCCCGACAGCTGGACTTCGGTCTGCTGGTGCACGCGGCGGTTGAAGGTCGAACCCGACAGGTATTCCCACTTGCCGCTGTTGCTGCGCACTTCGAGGACCGACAGGCCGTGCAGGGCCATTTCCTTGTCTACTTCGGCGGCCGGGCGTGGCAGTGCATTCGTGCCGCCGTTGGCGTGCACGAAGTACGACGGCAGGCCTTCGTTGGTGGTGGCTTCGTGGTTCATCGCCAGCAGGCCGCGGGTGGCGCCGCTGGTCGAGACGCCGCCGCTGTCGGACAGCGAGAAGAATTCCATGCCGTCGTGGTGGTCGCCCGCGCGGTTCTCGAAATCGGTGTCGGTGCCGTCGTTCTTGTAGGCCGGGGTGCTGCTGGTGAGCGGGTCGCCCAGCGCGTACAGGACGGTGGCGGTATAGCCGGCCGGGACGACCACTTTATCGGCCAGGCTCTTGCCGACGGCAGTGAAGCCGAGCAGCTTTTCGACCGGCGCCGGCGGCGGGGTGTTGCCGGCAGGTGGCGGCGGGGTGACAGGATCGTCGTCCGAACCGCCGCAGGCGGTCAGGCCGAAGCTGCCGAGCAGCGCGGTCGCGGCCGTTGCAGCGCCGCCGCGCAGCATGCTGCGGCGGCTCAGGCGTTTCTGGAGAACGTCGCTGAAGTGTTCGTTCGACGAGTTGTTCGAATCGACATCATCATGTTCGGCAGGGATGCGGGCGAAATCGGTCGGCTTGTTCACGGAAGTGGATCCTGTTTTTTAGTGTGGGAAAGGAAAGCCACTGAATAGTAGTAAGGCAACATGACCACTTTGTGACGGTTTGATCACAGTTTGATGACAGGGGAGCGGCACGCTTGTGCTTTTCTCGGCGGCATCGTCAAGATTTCCGTGTCATTCACTGGACGCCGACGCCGATAGCGCGGCCGCTGTGGTATAGATGACGTTTTTATCGGGAAACATACAGATGCAGGAAAACCGCGCCACCACGACGCAGCAGGACACGATTACCCTGGGATGGACGCTGTTCGAAGCGATTCCCGATTGCGTGAAACTGCTCGACATGGACGGCGTGGTGTTGGCCATCAATCGCAATGGCCTGCTCTCGATGGAGATCGATGACATCGAGACGGTGCGCGGCAAGCCGTGGACGGCCTATTGGCCGCAGTCATCCCGCGCGGTCATCGACGCGGCGCTGGACGCGGCGCGCGCCGGCGGCACCGGGCATTTCAGCGCCGCCTGCGCGACGGTCAAGGGCAGGCCCAAATGGTGGGACGTGATGGTCACCCGCACCGCCGCAAGCGACGGCCAGGAGACGCGCTTACTGGTCATCTCGCGCGACATCACCGAGCAGATGCGGCTCGATGCCGAACGCAAGGAAGCCGAGCGCGCGCTGCACGCCAGCCGCGAGCGCTTCGAGAAGATCGTCAGCCAGGCCGCCACCGGGGTGGTTCAGTTGGACACCGCGGGCCGCATCGTGCTGGCGAACCAGAAGTATTGCGCGATGGTGGGCCGCAGCGAGGCCGAGCTACTCGGCATGAGCGTGGCCGAGGTTACTGCGCCGCAGTCGCGCGCCCAGACCCAGGACGCGCTCGAGCGCCTGAAGGCCGGCGCCCCCGGCGTGGCGCTCGACAAGTACTACCTGCACAGGGACGGCTCGCTGGTCTCGGCCACCAGCAGCGTCAATGCCCTGCGCGGCCCCGACGGCGAGTTCGAGGGCCTGGTCGCCATCGTGCTCGACACCACCGAGAGCAAGCAGGTGCAGGAGCGGCTGCGCGCCAGCGAGGAACGCTACCGTACCCTGTTCGAATCGGTCGACCAGGGCTTCTGCATCTTCGAGATGATCTTCGACGCCGGCGGCAAGGCGGTCGACTACCGCTTCCTGGAGATGAACCCGATGTTCGAGCGCCACACCGGCCTGGTGGATGCCGTCGGCCGCACCGCGCGCGAGATGCTGCCCGAGCTGGACGACTTCTGGTTCGAGACCTATGGCCGGGTGGCGCTGACCGGCATTCCCGCGAGCTTCGAGAACGAGGCGCCGGCCATGGGCCGCTGGTTCGACGTGTACGCCAACCGCATCGGCGGCGCCGACAGCCGCAAGGTGGCGCTGCTGTTTTCCGACGTCTCGGCGCGCAAGCGCGCCGAGGGAGAGTTGCGCCGGCTGGCCGACGACCTGGCCGAGGCCGACCGCCGCAAGACCGAGTTCCTGGCCACGTTGGCGCACGAACTGCGCAACCCGCTGGCGCCGATCCGCAACGGCCTGTCGGTGATGCGCCTGGGCGGCGACAATCCGGCGGCGGTCGGCAAGGTCAGGGAGATGATGGAACGCCAGGTCGGCCACATGGTGCACCTGATCGACGACCTGCTCGACGTGGCCCGCATCAGCGGCGGCAAGCTCGAACTCAAGCGCCAGCGCGCCGACCTGCGCGCGATCCTGGCCAGTGCGGTCGAGACCAGCCTGCCGCTGATCGAGGCCGGCCAGCACGCGCTCGAGGTGGACGTGCCCGACCTGCCGCTGCTGGTGGACGCCGACGCCACCCGCATCGCCCAGGTGGTGGCCAACCTGCTCAACAACGCCGCCAAGTACACGCCGGCGCGCGGCCGCATCCGGCTGTCGGTGCGGCGCGAGAAAGTGGACGCGGTGATCGCCGTGAGCGACACCGGTGTCGGGATCGCGGGCGACGCGCTGGCCGGCGTGTTCGACATGTTCAGCCAGATCGGCCGCACCGTCGACCGCTCGCAGGGCGGGCTCGGTATCGGCCTGTCGCTGGTGCGGCGCCTGGTCGAGATGCATGGCGGCAGCGTGGTGGCCCAGAGCGGCGGCGCGAATGCCGGCAGCGTGTTCACGGTGCGCCTGCCGCTGGCGGAGGTGGCCGACAACCAGGCTCCCCACCCGCAGGACGGGGACGTGCCGGGCCGCGACGGCGGCGCCGGTCTGAAAGTGCTGGTGGTGGACGACAACGTCGATGCCGCGCTGACGCTGTCGATGATCCTGGACGCGTCGGGCCACGTCACCCGGGTGGCGCACGACGGCCACGCGGCGCTGGAAGCGGCGCGCGAGTTTCGCCCGCGCGTCGCCTTCCTCGACATCGGCATGCCGGGCATGAGCGGCTACGACACGGCGCGCGCCATGCGCGCCATGGAGGAACTGGATGGGATCGTGCTGGTGGCCCTGACCGGCTGGGGCGCCGAGAGCGACCGCCAGCGCTCGAGCGAGGCCGGCTTCGACCACCATCTGACCAAGCCGGTGCAGCTGGAGGTGGTGGAGGAGTTGCTGGGGCGGATGTAAACCCTACGTCCTCCTCAGTTCATCTTCCAGGTCGCCAATCAGCTGGACCACGCTGGGCGTGATGCCCTTGTCGCCCGGGGTATAGAACACGCCCGGCAAGACCCGGTCTTCTTCCAGCTGCGGCAGCAGTTCGTCGATCAGCTCTTCGAGCGAGAACGCCTGGGCGTCATAGCCGTCCCATTCGTATTCGGCGCACAGGCTGGCGTAGTCGCTCGCCGGCCACATCGGAAACACCAGGGTGCCGTCGTCGGTCTTGGCCAGGGCCCAGCCGTCCTGGTACAGCCCCCACACCTCGCGCGCGTCGGCGACGCGCTTGATGAAGTACTCGTAGCGCTCCGGCCCCGGCAGCGTGACCACGGCGGCCAGTTGCTGGCCGCCCAGCTTGATCGCCGAGATGATACGTTCGCTCATCACCATTCCCGTTCATTGAGGCGCAAAGCCTGACATCATCAGGATACGCCATCGGGCGCCGGTGGGTGCGTTCGACAGACGCGTAGGCGAATCAGGCTGCGTTCAGCGCATAGCGCACGTCGTGGCGGTCGCCCGGCGGGGCGTCCAGCACCAGGAAGGCGTCCCAGCCGAGGCGGCCGGGATGCAGGTCGTCGAGCGTGGTGTTGTGGACGTCGGCGGCGCGCAAGACCACCTCGACTTCGTATTCGAAGGCGACGCCGGTGAACAGCGCCAGCACGCTGCCGAGGGCCCGCGCCGCCAGGCCGCCCGGCAGGAAGCCCTGGAAGCCGGCATGCCCCAGCGGCCCCACGACCAGGCGCAGGCGCAGGCTGCGCTGCCAGACGCGCGCGCCGGCGATCGCGCGCGCGCCGAGGACGGCGCTGTCCTGGCCCAGCGTGGTCTGCTGCGCCGGCGGCACGTCGTACCAGGAACCGATGAACTGCTCGGCCTCGACCTGCTCGCCGAAGTATTCCGACAGCACCCGCGCCAGCTGCACGGCCGACACCGGCCGGTGCCGGATCGCGGCCGCGAAATACCCGATCGATTCGTCCAGCACGGCGCCGTCGGCTTCGTCCGCCAGGCGCCGGCGCAGCGCGGCGTCGCCCAGGCCGGCCAGGGACAGGAGCAGGGGCAGGAAGGCATCCTGGCCGTCCAGCTGGTACTTGAACGGCAGGCGGTACTTGCGCCAGGCTTCGTAGAACAGCGCCAGCGAGCGGTTCGAGAACGCGTCCAGGAAGGCGCGCGGGCCGTCGTCCTCTTCCTCGTTCTTGTGGCGCGCCCCGTGTTCGGCGATGCGCTCGGTGTAGTGGGCCGGCAGCACGCCATGCGCGCCCAAGAGGCCCATGAAGGCGGGGGTCAGGTGCACACGGCGCAAGGTCCCTTCGCGCACCGCCTCGCCCAGCGCGGCGGCGTCGACCGGCAGCTCGAAGGGCATGCCGACCTCGAGGTCGCGCAGCTCGGGTTCGATGGCTTCGAGCTGGCTGGCCGGGAAACCCAGGGAGAGGGTGTTCCGGAAGCGCAGCATGTCGGCCACCAGGCCATGCGGCGCGCGGCCGCGGCGCTTGAGCCACAGCTCGAGCACGCGCACCGCCTGGAAGAACTCGAAGCGCCACGGCTCGCGCAGCAGGCGTTCGATTACAGGAGACTCAGTTCGCCGCTTCTCGGCCCGCATCGCAGCAACTCCTCTCTGGATCGGTGGGACACGATCACCAGCTGGGTGAAGCTGTTGGCGTGCACGTACAGCGCCAGGAAGCGCTCGACGATGTGGGCGAAGGCATGGATGCCGCTCCCCACGAACGCTTCCTCGTCGATCGCGATGCGCACTTCGACCCCGCGCACCAGGCAGTTGAAGGGGTTCCCGGACAGCCAGGCGCTGGTGGGCACATAGGCGATCTCCATGATGCCGCCGACCTGGCGCGTCGACGCCGCCGAGCGCGGCAGGTCGTGCAGGGCCAGCATCTCGCGGAAGGCGTCGACGCCACCGTCGGCCAGCGACAGGTGGTTGAGCGAGAGCAGCGAGATCAGGCGCCAGTGCGCGCTGCGCCCGCGCGAGAAGCGCCAGGTAGGGCTGGGTTTGCGCAAGAAGGAAATCTCGCGCACGCCGGATCCGCCTTCGAGGAACAGGTCGCCGCCCGGCTGGCCGTAGCTGAGCAGCTGCGGCAGGTCGCGGTTGGTGCAGGTCAGCTCCAGGTTCAGGGTCGTGGTTTCGACGTCGGCCGGGTCGAAGTCGATGTCGACGATCGAGATCTGGGTTTCAAAGCCCGGGCTCTGCTCGGCCATCGTGTCGTCGCGACGCATGGCCCAATAATGCCCGTTCTGCTTGGGCGTCTGCGCATGCTTGAGCGAATAGAAGGGCTGGAACCGCACCACTGTCTCGCCTTGCGGCGTCTGGCGCACCAGGTTTACCTCGTCGATCGCATTGACCTCGTAGGCATAGGCGCGGCGCGCATCGGACAGCACCGGATAGCTGGCCGTGGCATGGGTCAGGCGGATCGGTTCGCCGCGCTGGGCGAACAGGTTGATCACCGGCGTGCAGCCCGCCACCAGGTTGTTGGTCGACAGGGTGGACAGCATGCGCGCCAGGTTCGAGTCGCTGCGGATCCCGTTCAGGGCCAGGTGCACGGTAATGCGGCGCGTGCCCGCGGGCAGGCTGCGCGCCAGCAGCGCCAGGTCGAGGTCGACGAAGTTGAATTTCTCGGGAAAGCAGAAGTATTCGGTCAGCAGGCGGTAGGCGGTGTGGGAACGCGCCGGGAAGTCGATCAGCGCGTCCTCCTCGACGAAGCCGGCGGCGCGCACCGGCAGCGCCGGCAGGGCGATCCAGTGGCCGCCCTCGGGCTGCGCATAGGCGGCGACCGTGCGCGCCAGCAGCGCGTCGCGCAGGGCCGCGCAGAACGAGGGTTCGCCATCGAGGAACAGGCGCAGCGCCGGCAGCTCGATCGCCTCGATGCCGCCCCCATCGCAGGTCACGTTCAGGGACAGGCTGATGCTGGCGCTGGCGCCGGGCGGCAGGCGCACCGCATCCGGCGCGTGAATGATCGGCGAGAACGTCGCGCGGCCCAGGACCAGCGGCGCCATCGCGACCGGGTACACGGTGCGGAAGATGCAAGCCACGCCGCGCACCGGACGCGTGGTCATCTTGGTGCCGCGCGGGATGGTGCTCACCGTGGTCTGCTGCTTTGCCGCGGCGGCGACGTCCAGGCGCGCGATCGAGCACGATGGAAAAGGCCGCAGGTAATGCGGATACAGCACGTCGAACAGCGCCTCGGTGAACTCGGGATAGTCGTCGTCCAGGCGCTTGGCGATGCGCGCGTTGAGGAAAGCGAACGATTCGATCATGCGTTCGGTATGCGGGTCTTCGCATACTTCGCCGCTGATCGCCAGGCGCCCGGCGATGCGCGGATAGCGCTCGGCGAATTCGCGCAGGTTGCGCCGCAGGTAGGCCAGTTCGCTTTCGTAATAGGGCAGCAGCCGGTCCAACTCAGGCTCCCGCCGCTGTCGATGCCGACGATGCGGCGCCGGCGGCATTGGCCGCGCCCGCGCGGCCGGCCTTGCGGATGCTGTACTGGAGCGTGGACGGCTGCAGCACGGCGTCGAAGTTGACCGGCTCCTGCGACATGCTCCCCACCAGCACCCCCGTGATCGAGAAACCCAGGCGGTTGACCGAGGGGGCGCCGCCATCGCCCTGCACCTCGAGCAGCGCCTTCACGTTCTGCAGCCGCGGCTCATGGCGCGCGATGGTCTCTTCGATGCAGGTGCAGATGTGGGCGCGGTCGGTGGGACTGGACAGCGAACGGTCGGCGAAGTCGCACAGCCCATAACCGACCATCGACTGGCCACATTCGGGAAAACCGACCAGCGCGCCGTCCTGGATGGTCGAGCGCGTGTTGAGCAGCGCTTCGAGGTCGCGCGCCACCGCATCCTTCAGTTCCTCGACGTTCAGGCGCGCGACCACCACGCCATTGCGCAGCGGCTGGCCGAGCAGGCGGTCGAACAGGTCCGGCGTGAATCCTTTCATCGATTCCCCCTCGTTGGTACACGCTGGTGTTGCGTGATGAAAATCAATCGCATGTTGCCACGGCATTCAGCGCCAAACTTTGATCAAGTTCACATGCGCAACAGCATCTCATCGTTATCGTTTCCTTTCGCAAAGAACAAGGTGAAGGAACAACAGCCATGACCAGCAAAGTTCTCTGGGGAGAAGGCCTGCTGCTGCGCCCGCAGCATTTCCAGCGCCAGGACGCCTATCACGAGCATTGCCTGTACAAGGGCGTCAAGGCGGCGCATCCGTATGCATGGGGGGTCGAGTCGCTCGAGATCGACCGCGAAGCCCTCGCCAGCGGCATGCTGCGCGTGCAGGGACTGTCGCTGCGCTTCCAGGACGGCGAGCTGTACGAGGCGCCGGGGCTCGACGAGCTGCCCGGCACCGTCGACCTGAGCGGCCTGCAGCAGTCGGTGCAGGCCGTGACGTATTACGCGGCGCTGCCGGGACTGAAGCCCTTCAATGCCAACTTCGTGCAGCCGGGGCAGGCCGCCAACACGACCCGCTTCATGCAGGCCAACGAGGAGACGCCCGACCTCTACACGCAGGCGGCGCCGGTGCAGCTGGCCTACCTGAAGCGCGCGCTGCGCCTGGTGTCCGAGTTCGAGCCGCGCGACGCCTACGTCCACTTTCCCCTGCTGCGCGTGCGCAGATGCGCCACCGGCGGCTTCGAGCTCGATCCTGCGCTGGTGCCGCCGTCGATGTCGCTGGGCGCCGCCCCGGCCCTGTTCCAGCAGCTGCGCCGCCTGCTCGACGCGCTGCAGGCCAAGGTCGGCGCGCTGTACGGCCACCACCGCGAGCCGACCCGCAACGTGATCGAATTCCGCTCCGGCGACATGTCGTCGTTCTGGCTGCTGCACACGGCCAGCTCGGCCTATGCGGCGCTGTCGCACCACTTCAACCAGCCGGCGCTGCACCCCGAGCGCCTGTTCGAGGCGCTGCTGGACGTGGCCGGCGGCCTGATGACCTTTTCCAAGAGCTGGACCCTGTCCGACCTGCCTTCCTACCAGCACCACGATCCCGGTCCCGCCTTCGCCAAGCTGCACCAGATCGTCCGCGAGCTGCTCGACACGGTCATCTCGGCCAAGTACTTCGGCATCGCCCTCAACGAGGTGCGGCCCTGCTACCACATCGGCATGCTCGACTCGGGCAAGATCGACGACGACACCACCTTCTATATCGCCGTCTCGGCCGACATCCCGGCGGTGGAACTGGTCGACGTGGCGCCGCTGCGTTTCAAGATCGGCGCCCCGGACGACGTCGAGAAGTTCGTGCTCTCGGCCCTGCCCGGCGTGCGCCTGCAGTACACACCGCAACCGCCGGCGGCGATCCCCGTGCGGCCCGATACCTGCTACTTCATCCTCGAAGCGAAAGGGCCGATGTACGAGCGCATGCTCAAGGCGCAGTCGATCTCGATCTACGTCCCGGCCGGCATGAAGGAGCTCAGGCTCGAGCTGCTGGCGGTGATGTCCTGACGTTCTGAAAAAAGGAGAACAAGCATGGCAGGAGCACTGATCAGACTAGGCGACAAGACCTCGCACGGCGGCGTCGTGCTGGAAGCCTCGCCCCACAGCGATATCGACGGCGTCGGCATCGCCCGCATGGGCGACAAGACGAGCTGCCCCAAGCACGGCCCCGGGCCGATCATCGAAGGCGATGCGACCCTGATCGTCGACGGCAAGGCAGCGGCGCGGCATGGCGACAAGACCGCCTGCGGCGCCACCCTGATCGCCGGCCAGCAAACCACCATCGACCAGGTCTGATCCCATGTCCACCACCACGACCACTGCAACGCCGCCGGCCCCGGGCTGGCTCAACCGCATCGGCGGCAGGCTGCTCGCGCGCCAGCCTGTCGCTCAGGCCGCCGCCGCGCCGGCAGTGCAGCAGGAAGCCGTCCAGGAACGACCTTGCCCAACCTTGTCCATCCTCGCCGGCGCGCTGTGCACACCGCACGGCGCCTCCGCCGAAGAACTGGACGCCGCCCTTGCCGCCAACAAGGTCGATGCCGACCTTGACCGCGATCTGGTAGACGACGACGGTTTGCCGGTCATGAGCGCACGCTGCGAACAGGCCGGCGACGCAGCGGTGCGCGACGAGATCGCCGACTGGCTGGACAGCTACGCCACGCCGGCACCGCGTTTCGGCGACGAAGGCTGGCGCGCACTCGTCCTTGGCACGACGGTCCTGCGCCAGCTGGCAGACCGCGCGGCAGGGCTGCTGGTCGCGGACGAAGGCGCGCCTTTCAGGCTGCAACTGGCCTTGGTGCTGCCGGATGACTGGCAGGTCGATCAACGCCAGGCGGCATCGATGTGGTGCAGGCAGCTGCTGGCGCAGTCCGGCTGGCCTGCTGCCCGCATCGATGTGACCGAACCAGCGGCCCCGGCGCCGCTCATTGCCCGGATGGCGCAGCAGGCAGAAAAAAGCGCGGCGCCCACAGCGACGATCCTGCTCGCCTTCTGTTCCCACGTCGGCCAGGAAACGGTCGACTGCTGGTCGGCCAACGGCACGCTGTTCACCTCCTTCCACCCGCGCGGCCGCATCCCCGGCGAGGGTGCGGCCGGCCTGCTGCTGGCGCCGGCCGCGGACGGCGCCGGCATCGCGCACCTCAGCCTGGAAGCCGAGGCCTGCGACCCGACATCCGCCAGCCTCAAACGCCTGTCTCCACAGCCCCTGAACACGCTCGCCGGGCGCCTGCTGCAGGGCGCGGCGATCACGCCAGCCGCGATCGCGATGGTCGTCGCCGATAGCGGCGCCGACACGCGCCACGCGCTCGAACTGATGGAGTTCGGCGGCGCCACCACGCCGCACCTCGACAACGCCAGCGATATCGTCCGCCTCGGCCCAGCCTGCGGCACATGCGGCGCCGTGCCCTTTGTTGCCGCGCTGGCGCTGGCCGCGCACGCCGCGCTCGAACACGATGCGCCGCTGCTCTGCGTGGGCAACGACATGCCGGACTTGCGCGCGCTGGCCCTGGTCCGGCCCGCGCCCAAGCTAGAGGAGGCACCATGAGCTCAGCCTACTACGTGCCGTCGGGTCGCCTGCCTGCGCAGGCGATCGTCTCGACCGCGGCCTGCGCGCTGTTGGTCGTCATCCCGGCCTGGCTGTTTGCCTGGCTGACGATCCACTCGCCGCTCGTCCTGCTCAACTGGTTCGCCATGTGCGTCTTCGCGGTCGTCATGGGCGTGGCCGCGCGCCAGGTGGCGCGCCAGGCCAAGGCGCGCAACCCCATGTGGATGGGCCGATTGGGCCTGGCGATCGGCGTCGCGGGCTGGTATGCACACTGGGCCGCCTGGCTCGCCATCGCCGACGCGGGCAGCTTCGCTTCGCTGCTCGCGGCTCCCGTGGACATGTGGCGCTTCGGGATGCTGCTGGCCGAGAACGAAGTGCGCCACGTCGCGGGGATGCGGATCGAGGGCAGCGCGCTCGTCGCCGGCTGGATCGTCGAATTCATCCTGTTGACCACCTTGCCCCGCTCGCTGGCGCGCGGCGCGGCCGAAGAACCGTTCTGCGAGCTGAGTGGCAACTGGGCGACGCCGTTCGAGCTGCCGCGCAGATTCGCCTGGATCGACGAACCCCACGTCGTCGTGCACCGGCTCGAAACCGCACCCCATGAACTGTTTTCGATCCTCGGCGCCGGCGTCGAGGCGGACGCCGCACGCTACAGCGCGGTGACGCTGTACCGCACCGAAGGCGATCCGTTCGTCTCGATCGACAATGTGCAGGTCGAACGTGGCGAAAAAAAGGAAAAGAAGACCACACGACCGGTCATCGCCTACCTGCGCCTGCCGGGCATGGATGCCGAACGAATCATCGATGAATGCAGCGCACCGACCGCGATGGAAACCGGACAGGCGCCGGCTGACCCGCCGGAACTGGTCGACGCCATCGACCACCTCGGCGCCGGCCGCCTGGAAGAAGCGCTGGCCGGCGCCATGCCCCATGCCGCCGCCACGCAGGACGGCTTGCGCATCGATGCGATCCGCCTGTGCGCGATGGCCAGCGCGCGCCTGGGGCGCTGGGCCGAATCGCTGCACTACTGGAATGCCTTGTGCGCCGAAGAGCCGAGCGTTTTCAATGCCCTGCAAACCGGATGCTGCTGCGCCATGACCGGCGACACGGCGCGCGGCGAAGAGTGGATCGCCTGGGCGCGCGAACGCAACGCCACCTCTCGCGAGATGCCGGACCCGCAGATCGTGACCAGCTTCATCTCGGCCCTGACCCAGTCCGGCCAGGCGGCGCGGGCGATGCCGTATCTGGAGCAGATGCGCGCGCTCTATACGGGCCTGGGCTGCACCGACGCAACCTTGCTGTTCGCGCGCCGGGTGCCGCTGTTCGACACCTTCCTGCAGAACAGCCTGCCCATCGTGCGCGCCGTGCTGGGCCAGGAGGAGGGGCGCGCCTGGTACGCCGCGATGCTGCCGCATCTCGACGATCCGGGAAGCGAGACACTGGGCGCCTGGCTGGACGAGAATTTTGCCAACATGGCATTAGCCACACCTGCCTCGGTCTGAGATAGCGGCAAATCCGCGACACTCGACCGCATCCAGCGATGCTTTTGAGCAACTAAACCATCGTCTAGCGTATGATGGACAGCCCTACAACGAACATCCTGACGCGGTATGAAAACGGATATGGCACACCTGGACGTGACGCTCGGCGACGTCATCGAGGCGGCCGACACGCTCCAGAACGACAAGCAGCAGGTTACGATCGAGGCGGTGCGCGGCCTGATCGGCGCCGGCTCGACCAAGACCATCCACCAGCACCTGGCCACCTGGCGCGCCAGCCATGCGAAACCGGTCGAGGCGCCGAAGGCCGAGATGCCGCCCGAGCTGCTGGCCGAACTGGGCCGCTGGGCCCGGCAGTATGCGCAGGATGCCGGCGCCGGCATGCGCGATGCGCTGGCGCGCGCCGAGAGCGATATGGATGCGCTGCTCGCGGCCGGTAACGAACTCGAAGCCGAACGCGATGGCCTGAACGCCGAACTGGGCGATGCGCGGATCGCGCGCGAACAGGCCCAGCTGATCGCGGACGAGCGCAACGAAGAGATCGAGCGCCTGACGGCCGAGCTGCGCAATGCGCGCCAGATCGCGGCCGACGCGCTGGTCGGCAAGGCCAAGGATCAACTGGCGATCGACGGCAAGGATGCCCAGCTGGCCGACCTGCGCCAGCAGCTCGAGCGCAATGTCGCGGCCACCGCGGCCGAGTCGGATGCGCGCCTGCGCGCCCAGATGGAGCTGGTCGGCGTCACGACCGAGCGCGACAACCTGGCGGCCGAGATCAAGGAACTGCGCACCACGCTCGACAACTCGCGCAGCGAACGCAGCAATCTGCGTGCCGAACTCGAGACCCTGCGCGCGCGCAAATAAGAAAAACTAGTTGGCATAAAAAAGTCGTCCCCGCGGAGGCGGGGACCCAGGTTTGCAAGAGCTGTCGAAACGCTTGCAGAACTTGGGTCCCCGCCTTCGCGGGGACGACGGCTTTTTGCAGCGAACTCAGTCGCTGCCTACAACATTACTCCTGCGTTGCCGCCGGCACATCCAGCGTAATCGCCTTCAGGCCCAGCGCAGCGCTGCTCTGCTGGCGGATCTGGTTGGCGAAGGCCGGGTCGTCGTTCAGGTGACGGCCGTACGAAGGAATCATTTCGTGCATCTTCGCTTGCCATGCAGGCGTTTCCAGCTTGTCGCGGAAGGCCGATGCCTTGAGCACCTTGAGCATGATCGGCGCGGCGGTCGAGGCGCCTGGCGATGCACCCAGCAGGGCGGTCACGGAGCCGTCAGCCGAGGCAACGACTTCGGTACCGAACTGCAGCAGGCCGCCCTTCTTCGGGTCGTCCTTGACGATCTGGACGCGCTGGCCGGCGTTGACCAGTTCCCAGTCTTCCAGCTTGGCTTCCGGCAGGTACTCACGCAGGGTGGCCACGCGGTCTTCCTGCGAGTTCATCACCTGCTCGACCAGGTACTTGGTCAGCGGGATGTTGTCGATGCCAGCCTGCACCATCGGACGCACGTTGCCGGTGCCGATCGAGGCCGGCAGGTCGACCCACGAACCGTTCTTGAGGAACTTGGTCGAGAAGGTCGCGAACGGTCCGAACAGCAGGGCTTTCTTGCCGTCGATGATGCGGGTGTCGAGGTGAGGCACCGACATCGGCGGCGAACCGACCGAAGCCTTGCCATACACCTTGGCGTGGTGCGCTTCGATCAGCGCCTGGTTGGTAGTCACCAGCCATTGGCCGCCGACCGGGACGCCGCCGTAGCCCTTGGCTTCAGGAATGCCGGTCTTTTCCAGCAGCGGCAGCGCGCCGCCGCCGGCGCCGATGAACACGAACTTCGCGCTCACGGTCTTGAGCTGGTTGTCCGCCAGGTTCTTGACGGTCACATTCCACAAGCCATCCTTGCCGCGCTTGATGTCTTCGACCTGGCTGCGCAGGTTCAGGGTCATGCCGTGGGTGCCGGTCAGGTGCTTGACCATGCTGCGGGTCAGAGTGCCGTAGTTGACGTCGGTACCGATGTCCATGCGGGTCGCGGCCACTTTCTGGTTCGCATCACGGCCGTTCATGACCAGCGGCGCCCATTTGCGGATCGTCTCGTGGTCTTCGCTGAACAGCATGCCCTTGAACAGGTTTTCCTTTTGCAGCGCAGCGTAGCGCTTGCGCAGGTAGTTGATGTTGTCGTCACCCCAGACAAAGGCCATGTGCGGCACATTGTTGATGAAGGTGTTCGGCGCGCCCAGGTATTCCTTCTTGACCTGGTAGGCCCAGAACTGCTTCGAGATCTCGAACTGTTCGTTGATGTCGACGGCCTTCTTGGTCTCGATGGTGCCGTCCGGCATTTCGGGCGTGTAGTTCAGCTCGGCGAAACCGGAGTGACCGGTGCCGGCATTGTTCATCGCATCGGAACTCTCGGCCGAGACCGAATCCATGCGCTCGAACATTTCGATCGTCAGTTCCGGATCGAGTTCCTTGAGCATGGTGCCGAGGGTGGCGCTCATGACGCCGGCGCCGATCAGGACGACGTCGACCGGCTTGTCATTGGAAGGAGCGGGTGCTTTGCTGCAAGATGCAACGATGAAGCAAGAAAGGACAACTAGAAGCGAGGTACGCATACGAGTATCACCTGAAAAATGTTTGCGATGGCCTGGCATGCAATCAGATTTAAAAAGTTCAACGGCTCGGTAAAGGAACGTCTGCACACCGCCTGCTGGCGGTATCGATGCACCGATAAGGAACGGGTTGTCGGGACCTGTCGCGATCCTGGAGAACAGCAACAAAACTCGGCAACCGACGCAGTGCGAAGGCGAGGCAACGGTGAACTGGATGACAGTCAGACCGGCCTTGCAGGCAACACGGATATGACGCGCTGACATGGGTTGTCAGGCAGGCCAGTCGATATCCCTGGCGTCCATTGAGCGGGAAGTCCTATAGAGGACTGAGCGGAGTATAGCCCAAACAAATCAGGCTTGCGCGGGCCACTGTCGGTAAACGTGGCCCTCTCAGTATTCGACCTGTGGCGAACTCAGTAGTAGTACCGAGTCCGCCTTGGCGGAACGGCATCATGCGGCGCCGGCATGGCGTGATGACGGGCGCAACCGGCCCGCGCCGTCCAGTCAGACCACCGGCCAGTCGAGCTGCTGCATCCGGTTCTCGGCCGCTTCCGGCCGCCCGAACAGATAGCCCTGGAAGTGCGAGCAGCCTTCTTCCATCAGGCGCCGCAGCTGCTCCTCGGTCTCCACGCCCTCGGCCGTGGTCTCGATCAGCAGGCTGCTGGAAAGACCCGTGATGGCGCGGATGATCGCCATCGCTTCCCGGCTCTGTCCGATCTCTTGCACGAACGACTTGTCGATCTTGATCTTGTCGAAGGGGAAGGAGCGCAGATAGCTCAGCGAGGAATAGCCGGTGCCGAAGTCGTCCAGCGAAATGCGCACGCCCAGCTTCTTGAGGGCTTTCAGGGTGCGGATATTGCCGTCGCTATTGTCGAGCAACACCGATTCGGTGATCTCGAGTTCCAGCCGCTCGGCCGCCAGGCCCGAATCGGCCAGCGCCAGCGCCACCATGCTCACCAGTTCGCTGCTCTTGAACTGCACCGGCGACAGGTTGACGGCGATCGTTTCGCCATTGGTCCAGGTCGCCGCTTCTTGGCAAGCGAGGTTGAGCGCGCGGGCGCCCAGCTCGTGGATCAGGCCGGTTTCTTCGGCGATCGGAATGAAGTCGATCGGCGGAATCGATCCGCGTTCCGGATGCCGCCAGCGGATCAGGGCCTCATAGCCCGAGATGCGGTTGCCGGCCTTCTCGACGATCGGTTGATAATGCATCTGCAGCTCGCCGCGGTGCAGCGCGCGGCGCAGGTCGATCTCGATCTGGCGCCGCACCCGCGCCGCCGCCTCCATCTCGGGCCGGAACACCTCATGCCGGTTACGGCCGTTGCGCTTGGCTTCATACAAGGCCATGTCCGAGTGCTGCAGCAACTGCTCGGCCGTGTTGCCGGCGGGTGTGGACAAGGCGATGCCAACGCTGATGCCGACCGCGAAGCTGTGGCCGTCGATCGAGAATGCCGGCGCCACCGCCTCGATCAGGCGCTGCGCGGCCTGCTGTGCCTCTTCCAGGCGCTTGACGCGCGGCAGGACCACGGCGAACTCGTCGCCGCCCAGGCGCGCCAGCGTGTCCTGGTCGCGCAGGCATTTGCGCAGGCGGCTGGCCAGCATCAGCAGGATCTTGTCGCCGAAGCCATGGCCGTAGGCGTCGTTGATGTTCTTGAAATTGTCCAGGTCGAGGCACAGGATGCCCACGCCGGAGCCATCTTCCGCGCTGGACGCGAGCGCGTCGTTGAGGCGTTCGTTGAACAGGTTGCGGTTGGGCAGATTGGTCAGGCCGTCGTGCTGCGCCATGTGGTGGATCTGCGCATAGGCGGCCAGCTCGTCGGTTACGTCTTCGGTGATGATCAGCACGTACTCGCCCTCGCCATTGGGCTGCTTGCCCGGCACCGTGCGGCTGCGCAGGCTGCGCGGGCCGACCGAGGTCTCCACCAGCATGGCGTCGTCCAGCCCGACCCTGGTGGGCGCCGCATGCGCCGTCTGGCGCTCGACATACTCGGCCACGCTCGGGCTCAGGCAATCGCCGACAGGCAGGCCCTTCAGATCGACGTAGGCCTGGGCGAACAGGCGCTGCGCCTGCTGGTTGGCCAGCAGGATGGTGCGCGATGCCACGTCCAGCACCAGCACGCTGGCCGGGATGTTGGCGATCACCGAATCGAGGAAGTCCGACAGCGAGGCCATCTGGCGGCTATAGGCCTCGGCCAGCTCCTTGGCCTCGACCAGCTTGCGCTGCTGCTGGTAACGTTCGGTGATGTCGCGCGTGATCTTGGCAAAGCCGACCAGGACGCCGTCGTCGCCGCGGATGGCGTCGATCACGACGTGGGCCCAGAACGCGCTGCCATCCTTGCGCACGCGCCAGCCTTGATCTTCGAAGCGGCCGGTGCGGGTGGCGATCTCGAGGTTGGTGTCGGGCAGGCCGGCATCCCGGTCCTCGGCACCGTAGAAGCAGGCGTAGTGGCGGCCGACGATCTCGCCCGCGGTATAGCCCTTGGCGCGCTGGGCGCCGGCGTTCCAGCTGGAGACGACGCCGGCGGGCGTGAGCATGTAGATGGCGTAGTCGACCACCCCCTGGACGAGCAGGCGGTACATCAGGTCGGGGTTCTGGATGTTCATGGCGTGACAATGGCAATCCAGACACCGGCAGGCGCGGCGTGGCGCCCCTGGTGACGTGGACGCACGAAAGCGGTCGGTCAGGAACCCGACTATACAGGATTTAGTTCTTTCTAGAACTATGCATGGTGCACGGGCAATGCAAAAACCCAGGTTTGTGCATCAAGCGCAACTATGCCTAAGGTGCGATGGGCCGCATCGACCCCGCATGAGGGAATTTGCCATGGCGGTAAGCGGCATAATAGCCGGCCAGTTCTTCGCTGGAGCCGGCGATGAACGGGCCTTTCGCCACCACCGCGATGTTCTGCGGCTGGCCCGCGTACAGCAGCAGGCGCGCGCCATCGTCCCCGGCCCGCAAGTGGAGCGCACTGTCGCCGTCGCCCATCGGGCCCGTCCAGCCGACCGTGCCCGCGGCGAGTTTTTCGGACGTCGCTCCGGCTGTGAACTCTCCCTCGAGCGCCACCACGAAGGCGTTATACGAGGCGGGAACATGGGCCGCGAAGACCGCGCCCGGCGCCAGCCGGATATCGATCAGGGTCACGGGAACCGCATTCAATGTCGGCGCCGCCGCGTCGCCCGACTTGCCGCTGTAGACCGTCGCCACGACGCCAGGCTCGGCGTGCACCGGCATCGCCGCGCGCCGCAGGACCTGCACCCGCGGCGGCATATTGCGCTGCGCCTCGGGCAGGATTAGCCACAGCTGGAACAGGCGCATGCCGGTCGACACCATCGTGTTCTCCGCATGGACGATGCCGCTGCCGGACGTCATCCATTCGACGTCGCCTTCCTCCAGCCGCCCGCCGGTATCTTCCATCGTGCCGTTCAGCATGAAGGTGACGGTCTCGAGGCCGGCATGCGGGTGCGCCTCGCCGAACGCTCCTCCCTGTGTGATGTTGTCATCGGCCATCAGGAAGAATGGATCGGTGGCAGGCAGGTCGCCGGGCGCCACCACCAGGGCGGCCTTGTGCCGCTCGCCGTCGAAGCCGGGGCCCAGTGGGGGAATGCGGGTGACACGATCGATCGTTCGTTCGAACATTGGGCTATCCTCCTTGTAGTTCAGGGTCATTACGTCAGAACCGGTATTGCACGCCGATGCTGACGAAGCTGAGCACATCGTCGGCGCCGGTCTCGCGCAGGAAGCTGCCTGGCTGTCCGTAGGCGAGCACCGCCGTCGACGACCAGCCCGGGGCCGGCGTCCAGGTGGCGCCGAGCGATGCGATGGTCGCCACGTAGCGCGCACGGCTATCGCCGGCCGGCCGGATCAGCATGCCGTTGGGCGCATACACGCCGTCGCGGGTGCTGTGGCGCCAGAAGAAATCGAGACTGGCGTTCAATTGGACCCGTGGCGCCAGTTGCACCGTCAGCGCCGGATGGATGTTGAAGAAGTTGCGTGGGCCGAGCGTCGCTTCGTCGCCAAAATAATTCCCGCGCGGGTAAATGGAATTGAGGGTGCCGAGGCGGTCGTCGTCGGGGTTCTTGTCGCCGCTGGCGACGGCGAGGAGCAGCGCGGCTCGAGGCCGGCCGGCCACGCCATCGAAGGTGTAGCCGGTGTCGGTGGCGAGCGACCAGGCGCGGATCTCGGCGTCGCCGAAGCGCCCGCCCTGCAATGCGGACTCCCAATTCCAGTCCCAGGCTGCGCGACTGCCGAACAGGCGCGCGCCGACCGTCCAGCGGCGTTCGTGCGCCTCGCCCTGGACGTAGCGGGCAGAGGTGTCTTCATAATGCAGGGCGTAGAGGTCCCAGGAAGTGATGCCGCCGATGCGGGTCGCGTAGACGCCGCGCAGCTTCTGCTTCGGCGAGCGCGTGTCGTCGAAGCTGCCCGGAAGGTTCTGGCGCGGCGCCGCGGCGAAGGCATCCACGCGCCAGGCGCCGCCCACCGCATAGGCGCGGACGGCTTCGAAGCTGCGCCGCACATTGGGCCCCTCGCGGGCGTCGATGACGCGCCCGGTGCCGAACTGCAGTTCCTGGATGCCGGCCCGGATGCCGACGCGGCCTTCGCCTTCTTCGCTCGACTGCCACTCGACGAACAGATTGGTCGGGTCGAGCCGGTTCTCGTCCACCGGAGACGGGCCTGCGGCGCGGCCGTTGGTGGTCGAGCTGGACAGCTGGGCGAAGCCGCGCCAGTGTTCGCCCAGGCGCAGGTCGGTGAAGACGGAACTGCGATGCATCAGCACACCCCAGCGGTCCTGGGGTTGCAGCCCGTAGCGCGGATTGCCGGTGTGCTCGTAGCGCAGGCGCAGGTCGCCGCCAATGGTCAAACGCACGTGATCCGCGAGCGGACGGTCTTTCCAGCATGCGGCGCGGCTGCCGCCCTCGGCGCATCCCTGGCGCTGGGCCCTGACGTCGTCGTCGAAGCGCAATGGCCGGAACTGCGCCAGCGCGGCGTCTGCCGCCAGCAGCAGGGGGAGACCGAGCCACGCCGCGCGCAGGTTCACCTCACCGAGCCTGGTAGTAGCCGCCGAAGTGCTTGATCGGTGACCAGGCAGGCAGGATCTCGGGCAGTACCGGCGTCAGCGACCCGTAATCCTGGGCGCCGTACACCACCCGGCCATCCATCACGGTCAGGACCGAGGAAATGGACTTGATCTGGGCTTCCGGCACCGCAAAGTAATCCCGGTCCAGCAGCGCGAAGTCGGCGAGGTGGCCGGGGGCGATCATGCCCATCTCGGATTCGGTGCTGATGAACCACGCCGCATTCCGCGTGAACAGCCTCAAGGCTTCTTCACGTGTGAGGCGGTTGTCCTTGGCCAGGATTTCGGCGCCGGAGATCGACTTCCCGGACACCATCCAGCTGATGCCGATCCACGGATTGAACGAGGCGGCGCGGAAGGCGTCGGTGGTCATGGCCAGCGGGATCCCGCTGTCGACGAGATGGCGCAGGCGCGGGGTCTGCAATGCCTTGTCGCGGCCGTGGGTCTTGACGAAGCTGTCGCCGTGCAGCGCCATCTTGGTGTCCAGGGCGATGCCGCCGCCCAGTGCCTTCACCCGTGCGATATTGGCCGGGCTGATGGTCTCGGCGTGTTCGAGGCTCCAGCGCAGGCCGTCGAGCGGCATCTTCTGGTTGAGCTTTTCGAGCGCATCGAGGAAGGGCGTGATGTTCTCGTCGTAGGTGATGTGCTCGCGGAAGGGAATGCGTCGCTGGACCAGCTTGGAGATATCGCGCTCGACCAGTTGATGCATCTTGGCCGGCTCGATGATGAGCGTTGGACGGTCGAAGTTCTCGTGGTCGTGCACTTCCACCGACAGCAGCTCGCCGGCGCCCTGGTAGGAGTGGCCATGGGCCAGGTGCGGGTGCAGGTTGTGGCCGGGAGCGATCGGCGCCGTCTTCGTGATCGCCGTGATCTGCGCATCGACCACGTTGAAGTCAGCGCCATCGCCGAACTGGATGTCCATGAAGGGCATGCGGATGTTGAGGCGGTTGTCGCGCGCGAGGGCGTCCACGGTGCGCACGGCCTTGGGATAGCCACGGAAGCCCGTGCCCGCATCGACGATGGACGTGACCCCGACGCGGTTGAGACTATGGACAATCTGGACCAGCGAGCTCACTTCCTCGTCCGGGGTGAGCTGGGGGACCATGGTTTCCATGGCGATGAAGGTGAAGGTGTAGCCGTGGACCACACCGGTGTAGCGGCCTTGCGCATCCTTTTCCAGCTCGGTGCCGGGCAGGTTGGGGAACTTGTCGGTACCCACGCCGAAGGCATCCATCGCCAGCTGGTTCATGAAGCCGCGGTTGTAGGCGTACTGCACGATCAAAGGGTGGTTGGGGACGGCCTTGCGCAGTTCGTCCATGGTGGGGAAGCGATTCTCCTCGAACTGGTAGGGCGACCAGCCGCCGACCACTTTTACCCATTGGCCTTTCGGGGTGCGCTTGGCCTGCTCGCTCAGCATTTGCAGGGCCCGGCGCAGCGTCGGCACGCCATCCCAACGCAGGGTGTAGTTGTAGCCGAGTTCGTTGAGCACGTGGGTGTGGGCATCGATGATGCCCGGGATGAGGCGGCGACCGCGCGAGTCGATGATCTTCGTGTTGGCGTTTTTGAGGCCCAGCACTTCGGCATCGGTGCCGACCGAGTAGATGCGGCCGTTCTTGACGGCGACGGCGGAGGCGGCAGGTTGGGCCGGATTGCCGGTGTGGATCCTGGCGTTATGGACGATCAGGTCGGCGCCTGGCGTTTCCTGGCTGGCTTGCGCGAGGGCGTTGTTCAAGCCACTTAATACCATGAGACCGATGAATAAAATTGACTTCACTGCTGCTCCCCATTCGATGGATTGAAAGTACATTGAATGAGGAGAGGTTACCGATACGGTCCAGCACGGTCACTGACCATTCTTGCTGTTTGCAGCACGATCCGATCATGTCGTTACGGTCGCGGCATTCGACAGCATGGTATCGGCGATATCCAGCATCGCCCGCAGGCGATCCATATGCCGCAGGTCGTGGTGGTAGCCCACCCAGATATCCCGGCTCGGGGGCTGATCCGGCATGTCGATGCGCTGCAATCCAGATAGCGCATCGCCAAGCGGCCTTGGCAGCACTGCAATACCCATGCCTTGCAGGCACATCTGTGCCTGGACGGCCCGGCTCGTGCTGGTGAACACGCGCCGCGATGAAGGAAACCTGTCGAGCAGCCAGGCGACATCCGGAAAGTGCGACTGCGCCGTATTCATCAGGATCAGCCCCACCGACGCCGGATCGGCCTGCAGTGCGGATGCGGTATCGGCCGAGCCATACAGACCGTATGGGATGCTCATCAGACGGCGCTGGACGATGTCCGGTTCGCTGAAAGGAACGAGGCGAAACGCCACATCGGCCTCGCGCCGCGACAGATCGAGCAAGCGGTAGCTGGCAATGACTTCCGGCACGACGGCCGGATGGCGGTGCGTCAGTTCGGCCAGGACAGGTGCCAGGACATAGCCTGCAAACCACTCTGCCGAAGATATCCGCAGAATGCCCTCGAGGCGTTCGTGATTGCCCGCCAAACGTCTTTCCATGGCCAGCGCGGAATTTTCCATGGATTCCGCCAGCGCCAGCACGCCATCCCCGGCATCCGTGAGAACCAGTCCATCCCTGGTGCGGCGAAACAGCGCCTGCTCGGCCTCGTCTTCGAGCGCCTTGATCCGGCGACCGACGGTCGGATGGCTCACGCCCAGCGTGCGGGCGGCTTCGCCGAACGAGCCGCTGCGTACTACCGCCAGGAAGATGCGGACGTCGTTCCATTCCATGTCGTGGCTACCCGTTCAAAAATGTACTTGGAATATACATGGATGGCAGTTCTCAAACAATATTGTAGGGGTCACCATGGCGTCTCAACCTTGCTGGTCCAGGCCAGCCTTATTGGGATATCAAAACATGAACAAGTTGAAAGACAAGGTCGCCATCGTGACGGGCGCTTCAAAAGGAATTGGCGCGGGCATCGCCCGCCGGCTCGCGGCCGACGGCGCGAAGGTCGTCGTCAATTACGCCTCGAGCAGGAACGGCGCGGACAAGGTGGTCGCCGACATCGAAGCCGCTGGCGGGCAAGCCATCGCGGTGGGCGCGGACGTCACCAGGAAGACGGAGGTCGAAGCGCTGGTGAAGGCGGCGATCGACCAT
Organism: Massilia arenae; assembly: GCF_008014745.1. Lineage (GTDB taxonomy): Bacteria > Pseudomonadota > Gammaproteobacteria > Burkholderiales > Burkholderiaceae_D > Telluria > Telluria arenae. The sequence goes on along the minus strand of NZ_VPFD01000011.1, from coordinate 99,785 downwards.
TTCGGGCGCCTGGACATTGTGGTGAACAACTCCGGCATCTACCAGTTCGCCAGGATCGAAGAGACCACCGAAGAACTCTATCGCAAGCAGTTCGATATCAACGTTCTCGGCCCGCTGCTGGTCGCCGCCGCCGCCGCGCCGCATCTGGGCGAGGGCGCCAGCATCATCAATATCAGTTCGAACGTCACGAGCGTTCTCCCGGCCGAGAGCGCCATCTACAGCGGCACAAAGGGTGCGATCGACACCATCACCGGTGTGCTCGCGCGCGAACTCGGTCCGCGCGGCATCCGGGTCAATGCCGTGAATCCCGGCCTGGTCGACACCGAAGGCACCCATGCCGCAGGGGCGATCGGATCCGACTTCCAGGCCTGGAACGAGGAACGCACACCGCTCGGCCGCGTTGGCCAGGTGCAGGACATCGCGCCGATCGTTGCCTTTCTTGCGTCCGACGACGCCGGGTGGGTGACGGGCGAGATCATCCTGGGTTCGGGGGGCATGCGCTGATGGAAATCGGCATCGTCAGTCTGGGATGGCGATGGCGCTGGCGACAAAAACCGATTCTGTGCCGGTTCAGCCTGAAAACCTCCCTCGCCTACGCTGGTCGAACAATTAACACGACGCTGTTTATCCGGCTGGTTCGTCTATAAATGCTATGGGGGAAAATCATGAGTTCAGCCATATACGATTTCTCTTTCGACTCCTTCCAGATTGCGAACACGCGGATTATGACGGGGACGGCAGCGACGAAATCCTGGTTTCCAGTGCCTGGGGCGTCGGCATCCTGAAGCTGGCAGGTGGAACGCTCCAGACGTGCATGATGGCGCCCAACGGGACGCGCTTCGGTGGCTGGGTGCTCGACACCTCGCTCAACCGGTTCGGGCTAGCAGGCGACTACGATGGGGACGGGCGTGCCGAAACCCTGGTCACCAGTGCGTGGGGCCTGGCTCTATTGAAGCTGACGGGAGGAACGCTGGATGCGCCGATGATGCAGCCTACCGGCACGCGCTTCGGTGGCTGGCTCGTCGATGGTGGGGCCAATCGTTTCGGGCCGGCGGCGGATTACGATGGGGATGGCAAGGTCGAACTGCTCGTCACCAGTGCCTGGGGCATCGGCATACTGAAACAGGCGGGCAATACGATGACGTCGTCCATGCTGGCGCCCAACGGTACCCAACTCGGGGCTTGGCTGCTCGACAGTTCCTGCAACCAATTTGGTCTGGCAGCGGATTATGATGGGGACGGCCGCGATGAAATCCTGGTGACCAGTCCGTGGGGGATCGGTATTCTGAAGCTGAGCGGAGACACGCTTGGCGCCTCCATGCTGGCGGCGAACGGGACGGGCTTGGGAGATTGGGCGGTCGATGCACGCGACGAGCAGCTTCTGGGGCAAGCGTGGCGCACAAGTTGACGACAGCTGACCAGGCAACGCGTGAACTCGACAGCAAAAAGCCCATGGACCGGAAGGTCATGGGCTTTTGTTTTGGCAGGACTTGCGCCGCCAGTCTTTACTCGACCGTCACCGACTTCGCCAGATTACGCGGCTTATCCACATCGGTACCGCGCGCCAGCGCCGTGTGATACGCCAGCAGCTGCAGCGCCGCCACGTGCAGGATCGGCGACAGCAGGCCATAGTGTTCCGGCAGGCGGATCACGTGCAGCCCATCGCCCGAGGTGATGCGCGAATCGACGTCGGCGAACACGTACAGCTGGCCGCCACGCGCGCGCACTTCCTGCATATTCGATTTCAGTTTTTCCAGCAGTGCATCGTTCGGCGCGATCGTTACCACCGGCATCTCTTCGGTCACCAGCGCCAGCGGGCCGTGCTTCAGTTCGCCGGCCGGGTAGGCCTCGGCGTGGATGTACGAGATTTCCTTGAGCTTCAGCGCGCCTTCCAGGGCGATCGGGTAGTGGATGCCGCGGCCCAGGAACAGGGCGTTCTCCTTGCGCGCGAATTCCTCGGCCCAGGCGATGATCTGCGGCTCGAGCGCCAGCACCGACGACAGGGCGACCGGCAGGTGGCGCATCATCTTGAGGTGCTCGGCTTCCTCGGCGTCGGTCAGACGGCCGTTGACTTGCGCCAGGGTCAGGGTCAACAGGAACAGGGCCGCCAGTTGGGTAGTGAAGGCCTTGGTCGAGGCCACGCCGACTTCAACGCCGGCGCGGGTGATGTAGGCCAGCTGGCACTCGCGCACCATGGCGCTGGTCGAGACGTTGCAGATGGTCAGCGTGTGGTTCATGCCGAGGCTGCGTGCGTGCTTGAGTGCGGCCAGGGTGTCGGCCGTTTCGCCGCTCTGCGAGATGGTCACCACCAGGGTGTCGGGGTGCGGCACGCTGTCGCGGTAGCGGTATTCACTGGCGATTTCGACGTTGACCGGCACCTTGGCCACCGATTCGATCCAGTACTTGGCGGTCAGACCGGCGTAGTAGCTGGTACCGCAGGCCAGGATCAGCACGCGGTCGATCTTCTTGAACACGGCGTAGGCGCCGTCGCCGAACAGTTCCGGCATCACGCCGGTCACGCCTTCGAGGGTGTCGCCGATGACGCGCGGCTGCTCGAAGATCTCTTTCTGCATATAGTGGCGGTATGGGCCGAGCTCGGCCGCGCCGGTGTGGGCGTGCACGGTTTTCACTTCGCGCTCGACCGGGCGGCCATCGACGTCGACGATCCAGTAGCGGGCCAGTTGCAGGTCGACCACGTCGCCTTCTTCCAGATAGATGATCTGGTCGGTGGTGCCGGCCAGCGCCATCGCGTCGGAAGCGACGAAGTTCTCGTCCTTGCCCACGCCGACGATCAGCGGCGAGCCCTGGCGCGCGGCGATCACGCGGTGCGGTTCTTCGCGGCAGAACACGGCGATGGCGTAGGCGCCCTGCAGGCGCTTGACGGCTTGCTGCACGGTCTCGAACAGGTCGCCGGTGTACAGGTGGTCGACCAGGTGGGCGATGACCTCGGTGTCGGTCTGGCTCGTGAACTTGTAGCCCAGCTTGGTGAGTTCGTCGCGCAGCTCGTCGTGGTTTTCGATAATGCCGTTGTGGACAAGTGCGATGCGCGCATTGTCTTCGGTCGGCGAGAAGTGCGGGTGGGCATTGTGCGACGCCGGGGCGCCGTGGGTGGCCCAGCGCGTGTGGGCGATGCCGGTGAAGCCATCGAGGCTGGCCTCTTTGACCTGCGATTCGAGGTCGGCCACGCGCGAGGTGGAGCGCGAGCGGGTCAGGCGGCCATCGAGGTGGATGGCGACGCCACAGGAGTCGTAACCCCGGTATTCGAGGCGTTTCAGGCCCTCGATCAGGACGGGGGTGATATTACGCTTGGCGACTGCTCCGACGATACCGCACATGGCTAACCTCTCGAATAGAAAAACTGTTGAGTCTTATCGTAGAGCAATCCGAATGAAATAAGCTTACAGTGCGAGGCTATTTTTGTTAGATTATTTCATGCCTGCATAAGCAAGAAATCTTGTTTCATAAAAATCATAAAATTTACTGAATATTTCATCAAGATGACAGAACTACCTGCCCTCGACGACCTCGATCGTCGCATTCTGAATATTTTGCAAACTGACGCATCGCATACGAACGCCGAACTGGCGGCCCTTGTGCACGTGTCGCCACCGACTTGTCTGCGCCGCGTAAAGCAGCTGACGGAAAGTGGCGTCATCGAGCGTCAGGTGGCGATCGTGGCGCCCGACAAGGTCGGCAGCTGCCTGTCCGCCATCGTCGAGATCACGCTCGACGTGCAGGCCGCCGAGCGCATGGAAGAGTTCGAGAAGCTGGCCGCCAGGGAAGCGGCCGTGCTGCAGTGCTACCGGGTATCGCCAGGACCCGATTTCGTGCTGGTCGTGCAGGTTGCCGACATGCCGGCCTATCATGCGCTAGCGCACCGGTTGTTCACCTCGCACGCCAATGTGCGCAACGTCAAAGCCTATTTTTCGACCCACCGCAGCAAGTTCGACACCCGGATCGCCGTCTAGATCACAGGCCGCAGCCTGTGGATAATATTGTGGAAGACCAGGTGGATGGACAGGGGGTAAGCACGGTAAAACCCTGTGTTTATCTTGTTTATTTCCTGTGATTACCCTGTCGACAGCCGGTGGATTACTTCTTCACTTTCACCGGACGCTTCCATCCTTCGATGGTGATTTGCTTGGGCCGCGAAATGGTCAGCTTGCCGGCCGGCGCATCCTTGGTGAGCGTGGTCCCGGCGCCCAGGGTCGCGCCCTTGCCGATCGTCACCGGCGCCACCAGCTGGCTGTCGCTGCCCACGAACACCTCGTCCTCGATCACGGTACGGAACTTGTTGGCGCCGTCGTAGTTGCAGGTGATGACGCCGGCGCCGATGTTCACGCGCGAGCCGACGGTGGCATCGCCGATATAGGCCAGGTGGTTGGCCTTGCTGTGCGCCGCCACGGTGCTGTTCTTGACCTCGACGAAGTTACCCACATGGACGTCCTCGCCCAGCTCGGTGCCCGGACGCAGGCGCGCATACGGTCCGATCTGCGAGGCGGCGCCAATGACGGCGCCTTCGATATGGCAGAACGGCTTGATGTTGGCGCCAGCGCCGACCGTGGCGCCGACCAGCACGCAGTTGGCGCCGACCTTTACGCCGTCAGCCAGCTCGACACGGCCTTCGAACACGCAGCCGACGTCGATAGTGACATCGCGGCCGCAAATCAGTTCACCGCGCACATCGATACGTGCCGGATCCATCAAGGTCACGCCTTTTTCCAGCAGGGCATGGGCGATGTTCAATTGATGACGACGCTCCAGCTCGGCCAACTGCACCTTGCTGTTCACGCCAGCCACTTCCCATTCGCCCGACGGGTGCGCCGACACGACCGGCACACCATCTGCCACGGCCTGGGCCACGATATCGGTGAGGTAGTACTCGCCCTGGGCATTGTTGTTGGACAGCGCCGCCAGCCACTTCTTGAGATGGCGGGTGGGGATCGCCATGATGCCGCTATTGATTTCGCGGATGGCGCGCTCGGCCTCGCTGGCATCTTTTTCTTCGACGATGCGCACGATCTTGCCGTTCTCGCGCACGATGCGGCCCAGGCCGAAAGGGTTGGCCTGTTCGACCGTCAGGATGCCCAGCTTGTCGCTTCCTGCGGCCTCGACCAGGCGGCGCAGCGAGTCCACCGTGGTCAGCGGCACGTCGCCATACAGCACCAGGGTGGCGCTGCCATCGTCCAGTTGCGGCACCGCCTGCATCACTGCATGGCCAGTGCCCAGCTGCGGCTGCTGCAGGGCGGTATCGATCGTAATGCCGGTCTCTTGCGCTAGCGCGGACACCATCTCGGGCACCGCTGCGCCGCCGTGCCCGTAAATCACACATAATTTCTGCGGACTCAGGCTACGTGCCGTATCGATAACGTGGCGCAACAGCGGCTTACCAGCCAATGGATGCAGGACTTTCGGCAGGGCGGATTGCATGCGCTTTCCCATGCCGGCGGCGAGGATCACAACGTTCATAAGCCGTTCTCAAAAAGTTGAAAATATGAAAAATTCTAGCATGCGAGATACCTTGTTCCGGCGCACCTTAGCGCTATTCGCGATTGCCGTGATGGCGCTGGCCGCCGGTTGCAGCACGATTCGCTTTTCGTACAACCAGGGCGACACCTTACTGTACTGGTGGATGAATTCCTATGTCGATTTCGAAGGTCAACAGGCCGACATCGCCAAGCGCGACATCAATGGCCTGTTCCAATGGCATCGCCAGACCCAGTTGCGCGACTATGCCGCTTTATTAGGCACATTCCAGCAAAGAATGGCTGGCAACCCGAGCCAGGCCGACCTATTGCAGGCCTACCGCGAGATCCGCGTGCGCGGCGAACGCCTGTCCCAGCGCGCGGTGCCGGAACTGACGACGCTGGCCATGTCGATCACCCCTGCGCAAATCGCCAATATCGACAAGAAGTTCAAGGACAAGAACGAAGAATACCGCCGCAAGTTCATGAGCGGCAGCGTCGAGAAACGCCAGCGCGCGCGCTTCAAGAAATCGATGGAGCAGATGGAACTGTGGTTCGGCCGCTTCAGCAGCGAGCAGGAGGCCGCCCTGCGCCGCGCCTCCGACCTGCGTCCGCTCGATAACCAGCAGTGGTTAGAGGAGCGCCAGTACCGCCAGCGCCGCATCCTGGCGCTGCTGCAAGAAGTACAGCAGAAAAAGCTCAACCGCGAGCAGACCACGGCCAAGGTGCAAGGCCTGATGCGCGAGTTGTTCACACGCATGGAGTCGCCCGAGCGCAAGGCCTTCTATGACGCCAGCATCGACCACACGACGAAATACATCCTGACGGCGATCAAACTGGCGACGCCGGAGCAGAAGGCCCATGCGCAGCAGCGCATGCAAGGCTGGATTAATGATTTCGGGGCACTGGCGGCAGGTAAATAAGCAGGAAAGGGCGGCCCCGCAGGCACGGAAAACCGCATGCTATAGTGCCGCCCATGCAAAGAAAGTCCATGAAATCAAGGCCCCAGGCCGCCAAACCCCATGGCGCGCCGCGCATGGCCCAGCACCAGGTCCGCATCATCGGCGGCGCCTGGAAACGCACCCTGCTACCCGTGGTCGACGCCCTCGGCCTGCGTCCCACGCCAGACCGCGTGCGCGAAACCGTGTTCAACTGGATCAACCACCAGCTCGGCAGCGACTGGGAGCAAGCTACTTTTCTCGACCTGTACGCGGGTTCCGGCGTGCTCGGCTTCGAGGCTGCCAGCCGCGGCGCGGCGAAGGTGACGATGGTCGACAACCACGCTCCGGCCGTGCGCCAGCTTGAGGCCAACCGCGACAAGCTCAAGGCCGACAACATCACCGTGCTGCGCGCCGACGCCCTGACCCTGGCGCAAGACCTGGCCACCCGCGGCCAGCGCTTCGACGTGATCTTCCTCGACCCGCCTTATCAACAGGATCTGCTGGCCAAGACCCTGCCGCTGTGCGCGGCGCTGCTGCTTGATGGCGGCATGGTATATGCCGAAGCCGAGGCGCCGTTGCCGACCGAGGGCGATGACCTCCCGGACTGGCTGGACGGATGGGAAGTGGTGCGCGCCGACAAGGCGGGCATGGTCTACTACCATTTGCTGAAGCTGCAAGAAAAGGCGGCCTGAGTCCGCCAAGGGCCGGGAAACTGCACAACCATTGGGCAAACCATGCCCCGGCCTGGGGCGGATGCCGTGTTTTCAGGCATAATGCGCGTTCTAATAGGGTGTTAATTTTCAGGGAGCCGCAATGGTTGTAGCCGTTTATCCAGGTACGTTCGATCCGCTGACTCGCGGCCACGAGGATTTGGTACGCCGCGCATCCGGGCTGTTCGACCGACTGGTGGTCGGCGTCGCCGACAGCCGCAACAAACGTCCATTCTTTACGCTCGAAGAACGCCTGGATATCGCCAACGAAGTGCTTGGCCATTACCCCAATGTGCAGGTCGAGAGCTTCTCGGGCCTGCTCAAGGACTTCGTGCGCAAGCACGACGCCCGCGTGATCGTGCGCGGCCTGCGCGCGGTGTCCGATTTCGAATACGAGTTCCAGATGGCGGGCATGAACCGCTACCTGCTGCCCGACGTCGAAACCATGTTCCTGACCCCGTCCGACCAGTACCAGTTCATTTCGGGCACCATCGTGCGCGAGATCGCCATGCTGGGCGGCGACGTCTCCAAATTCGTATTCCCTTCGGTCGACCGCTGGCTGCAGCAGAAAATCGCCAGCATGGCGCAAGCGCCGAAGGCCTGATTCTCCAGGACGTATCATGGCTTTATTGATTACCGACGACTGCATCAACTGCGACGTCTGCGAACCCGAATGCCCCAACGATGCTATTTCGATGGGCGAAGAGTATTACCAGATCGATCCACACAAGTGCACCGAGTGCGTCGGCCATTTCGATGAGCCGCAATGCGTGCAACTGTGCCCGGTTGCCTGCATTCCGCTCAATCCGGAATGGCGCGAATCGCGCGAAGAACTCCTCATCAAGTACGAGCGGCTAACGGCCGACAAGGCCCCAGCCTGATCTGCTCCCCAAGCCGGCAACCCTGCCGGCTTTTTTGTTTCCACTCCCAGCTTTCCTGACCGCGTACTGGCTCGCCCCGCATGCGGCGTCCGCACGTCCCTGAACGCCATTCTTTCATCCAGCCCGATTCATTCGTCCTGGCATGCTACTCCCGGTTAACGTTGACCGGCGCTTTTTGGCGCTTATTGGTCTGCTGGTTTCGCTTGTTCGCACGGTTACCGTAAGTATATTTTTATGTAATCTAGAATGTGAACTTTGTTGAACCTCTTTCATTGACTACCGAACACATCAGAATTTGCTATTAAGTTATTGCTATCGTCTATAATTTCAGGCCAAATCAAGGCAAAGACATAGCTCATCCATATTCTCCTAAATTTGCTTCAACTCCACGCAAAATATACTCATCAGTATGACAAGTAACGCCTTAACGTTTTTTTCGATAGATCATAATTTTAACTCTTTGTGAACTTTGTTAAATAAAAATGGCGAGAAAATCCCGGTAACGTAAAGTCACCAGGCATAAAGCGACATCCGGGCGTTTTCAGGGGGAAAAGAGATTGCAGCCTTGGCGGCGTGCTACAGAAGGCAGGGACGAAAAAAAACGCGGTGTCCGTTGCCGGAGACCGCGTCAGGGGAGAATTCGGTAATAATCAGTGGCGGATGCCCATTGCACGCACTTCAGCGGCGTCCACCGGATCCAGGCTGGCCAGCTTACGCTTGAGCGCCAGCGCTTCGTCCAGGGCGCGGCGCGCGGCCAGCTCGGCCTTGCTGCGGCGTGGACGCACGGTCAAATACAAGGCGCGGCCAATGCCGACCAGCAGCGGGCGGAAGAACAGGACAAAGCCAGCCAGCAAGGCAAGATACACGGTGGTGCTGAACACCTGGCCGTAGGGCACGGCAGCGGCAGCTTGGACTAGGGAGGCGGTGGAAGACATGATAGGCTCGTTCTGTTATTGTTGAGAACTATAGTGCGTCGCAACATATAAATCTAATTTTGTTCCCTGATGGCCCTTATACAGTTTGTGAATGATTTGGAGTACACTACCCGTACTCCTGTATTCACAACAGTTTTCTCCTGAATCCCATGAGCTTTCTGACGCTTGACCTGAATCTGCTGCGCGTATTCGACGCGGTGATGACCGAGCAAAACCTGACCCGTGCCGCCGGCCACCTGGCCATGACCCAGCCCGCAGTGTCGAATGCAATCAAGCGACTACGGGAGAGCCTGGGCGACGAACTCCTGATCCGCACCGCCTACGGCGTCAAGCCGACCCCGCGCGCCGAAGCCCTGTGGCCGGCCGTGCGCCAGGCCCTGGCGGCGCTGGAAGCGGCGGTGATGCCGGAGACCTTCGACGTTTCCAAGGCGCAAGCCACCTTCCGCATGGCGATGGCCGACGCCACCGCCGCTCTGTGGCTGCCTTCCCTGATGCGCTCGATCGAAAGCGAGGCGCCGGGCGTGAACATCCGCATGGTGCCGCTGACGACGCGCGAACCGCGTCCGATGTTGTTGCGCGGCGATATCGACCTGGCGGTCGGCTTCTTCCCCGGCGTCGCCGCCCAGCTCTCGTACGAGACCGGTTCGCCGATCCGCCACGAGCGCCTGTATTCCGGCGTCTATGTGTGCGTGATGCGCAAGGATCACCCGCTGGCCAAGGAAAAGCTCGATCTCGACACCTATTGCAAGGCCAATCACCTGCTGGTGAGCTTCTCGGGCCGTGCCCACGGCCTGGTCGACGAGGCGCTGGCTCAGCTCGGCCGCGAACGCCGCATCCTCTTGACGGTGAACCAGTTCTTCACGGCGGGCAGGGTGGTGGCGAACTCCGATCTGATCACCGTGTTGCCGAAGCACTTGATGGTCTCGACCGGCATGACCGACGTGCTGATCTGGAAGGAATTGCCCTTGCAGCTGCCGGCCGTCCACCTGGACATGCTGTGGCATGAACGCGATGGCCGCAGTCCGGCCCACCGCTGGCTGCGCAAGAACCTGGAATCGATGGCAGAAAGCGCCTCGAAGAGCGGCGTGCGCAAGATCGTCTGACAGCGCCAGCGCTGGTGTCACCCAGCAAAATGTTTCACGTGAAACAAAACGGCCAGGCAAATGCCTGGCCGTTTTTCCTCTAAAGCACGGTCTGACGATCAGCGGATCGGCAGCTTGGTCGTATTCTTGACTTCTTCCATCACCGCATAGGTATGGGTTTCGCGCACGCCTTTCTGCAACAGCGTCTTGCCCAGGAACTCGCGGTAGGCCGCCATGTCCTTCACGCGCGCCTTGACGAGGTAGTCGAAGCCGCCGGCCACCATATGGCATTCCAGCACCTCGGGAATCATCTGCACGCTCTGCTTGAACGCATCGAACACCTCGGGCGTGGTGCGATCGAGCACGACTTCGATAAAGACCAGCAGCGATACGTCGAGCAATTGAGGATTGAGCTGGGCCGTGTAGCCCATGATATAGCCCGATTCATGCAGTTTGCGCACGCGCTCGAGGCAGGCCGCCGGCGACAGGTTGACGCGCGCCGCCAGTTCCACATTGCTGATGCGGCCGTCATTCTGCAGCTCGGCGAGAATCTTCTTGCTGATCTTGTCCAACATCGGGTGTCTCCCGTTAATTTTATTCGGTCAGATTGTCGCATCAAAAACTATCTATTGCTAGTAACGATTAAAAGCAGAATTAATCCAGAAGAAATCCTTCTACAATCGAATCATTTCCACCGAGTTCCAAACTGCGCCGGCCACGTGATGTGGTACGGCGCTTTTGCTGTGCGGTGGCCCTCGTTGTGTATTTTTCTTTTGACTAGATAGCCATGCAGATCGCTGCTTCCCCGGCCTCCACCTTCGTTCCCTTCGACGCCCTCCACGCTGAAACCAGGCGCGAGCAGACTCCCCTGCGCGCCGCCATCACCGCCGCCTACCGCCGCGATGAATCCGAGGCCGTGCAATGGCTGCTGGCCCAGGGCGCCACACCGGGCGCCGACGCCCAGCCGCTGGCGCATCGCCTGGTCTCGGCAGTGCGCGAAAAGCGCACCCGCGCTTCGGGCGTGGACGCGCTGATGCACGAATTCTCGCTGTCGTCGGAAGAAGGCGTCGCGCTGATGTGCCTGGCCGAAGCGCTGCTGCGCATCCCGGACAGCGAAACCGCCGACCGCCTCATCGCCGACAAGATCAGCCGCGGCGACTGGCGCAAGCACCTGGGCGAATCGCCATCGCTGTTCGTCAATGCAGCGACCTGGGGCCTGCTCATCACCGGCAAGCTGGTCTCGACCAATAGCGAGCAGGGTCTCGGTTCGGCGCTCACGCGCCTGATCGCGAAGGGCGGCGAACCGCTGATCCGCAAGGGCGTCGACATGGCGATGCGCATGCTGGGCAACCAGTTCGTCACCGGCCAGACGATCGACGAAGCGCTGAAGAACAGCCGCGACAACGAAACCCGCGGTTATCGCTACTCTTACGACATGCTGGGCGAGGCGGCGCTGACCGAAAGCGATGCGAAGAACTACTACGCCTCGTACGAAGCGGCCATCCACGCGATCGGCAAGGCCTCCAATGGCCGCGGCATCAAGGACGGTCCGGGCATCTCGATCAAGCTTTCGGCGCTGCATCCGCGCTACAGCCGTGCGCAATACGCGCGCGTGATCGGCGAGCTGCTGCCGCGCGTGCGCAGCCTGGTCCTGCTGGCCAAGACCTATAACATCGGCATTAATATCGACGCCGAGGAAGCCGACCGCCTCGAGATCTCGCTCGACATGCTCGAAGCACTCGCTTTTGACGCCGACCTGGCCGGCTTCGAAGGCATCGGCCTGGTGGTGCAGGCCTATCAAAAGCGCTGCCCGTTCGTGATCGACTACCTGGTTGACCTGGCCAAGCGCAGCGGCCGTAAGTTCATGGTGCGCCTGGTGAAGGGCGCCTACTGGGATGCCGAGATCAAGCGCGCCCAGGTCGACGGCATGCCCGGCTATCCGGTCTATACGCGCAAGGTGTACACCGACGTCTCCTACCTGACTTGCGCGCGCAAGCTGCTGGCGGCGGCCGACGTGCTGTATCCGCAGTTCGCCACCCACAACGCCCATACGCTGTCGGTGATCTACACCTGGGCCAAAGAGGATAACGTTAGCAACTACGAGTTCCAGTGCCTGCACGGCATGGGCGAAACCCTGTACGACCAGGTCGTGGGCAGCAAGAACCTGGACAAGGCTTGCCGCATCTACGCGCCGGTCGGTTCGCACGAAACCCTGCTGGCCTACCTGGTGCGCCGCCTGCTGGAAAACGGCGCCAACTCCTCGTTCGTGAACCAGATCGTCGACGAGAACGTGGCGATCGACACGCTGCTCACCGATCCCTTCGACGTCGCGCGCGCCAGCGGCGGCAAGCCGCATCCGGCGATCGCACTGCCGGTCGACATGTTCGGCGATGAGCGCAAGAATTCGGCGGGTATGGACCTGGTCAACGAAGACGTCCTGGCCAAGGTCGCGATTGGCCTTGCGCAGCAGCGCCAGCACGTCGCCGGCCCGCTGATCGCCGGGTCAAGCGACGCCGGCGTGCCCGCCAACGTGGTCAATCCCGCGATGTCGAGCGATATCGTCGGCCACGTGAGCGAGGCCTCGCGCACCGACGTCGAGACCGCCCTGGCCGCGGCCAGCGCCTTCGCCGGCGAATGGGCCGCCACCGCCACCCATGAACGCGCTGCGATCCTGGAGCGCACCGCCGACCTGTTCGAACAGAACGGTGTCGAGCTGATGGCCCTGGCCGTGCGCGAAGCCGGCAAATCGCTGCCGAACGCGATCGCCGAACTGCGCGAAGCGGTCGACTTCCTGCGCTACTATGCGGTGCAGATCCGCGGCTCGGCCAAGGCCGAGGCACTGGGACCGGTCAGCTGCATCAGCCCCTGGAACTTCCCGCTGGCGATCTTCACCGGCCAGGTGGCGGCCGCCCTCGCGGCCGGCAACGTGGTGCTGGCCAAGCCGGCCGAACAGACCCCATTGATCGCCTACCGCGCGGTGGAACTGTTCCTCGAGGCGGGCACCCCACGCGCCGCGCTGCAGCTGCTGCCGGGCCGCGGCGAAGTGGTGGGCGCTGCCCTGACGGCGGACAGCCGCATCAAGGGCGTGATCTTCACCGGTTCGACCGAAGTCGCCCAGCTGATCAACCGCACGCTGGCCAAGCGCGCGCAACAGGAAGGCATCGACATCCCGCTGGTGGCGGAAACCGGCGGCCAGAACGCGCTGATCGTCGACTCCTCGGCACTGCCGGAGCAGGTGGTGCAGGACGTCCTCAGTTCGGCCTTCGACTCGGCCGGCCAGCGCTGCTCGGCGCTGCGCGTGCTGTTCCTGCAAGAGGACATCGCCGACAAGACCATCAAGATGCTCAAGGGCGCGATGCAGGAACTGCGCGTGGGCTGCCCGGACCGCCTGGCGACCGACATCGGCCCGGTGATCGATGCCGAAGCCCAGCGCAACCTGCTGGCCCACATCGAGCGCACCAAGGCCACCGCGCGCAGCCACTTCGCGCTCGAGCTGCCGGCGTCGGTCCTCGCTGCCGGCACCTTCGTGCCGCCGACCGTGCTCGAAATCGCCTCGCTGGCGGAACTCAAACAGGAAGTCTTCGGCCCGGTGCTGCACATTGTGCGCTACCGCCGCGCCGAGCTGCCATCGGTGATCGATGCGATCAACGCCACCGGCTATGGCCTGACCCTGGGCGTGCATTCGCGCATCGATGAAACCATCGACCACATCGTCAACCGCGCCCACGTCGGCAATATCTACGTCAACCGCAACATCGTCGGCGCAGTGGTCGGCGTGCAGCCGTTCGGCGGCGAAGGCAAGTCGGGCACCGGTCCCAAGGCCGGCGGCCCGCTGTACCTGAAACGCCTGCAGCGCGGCGCGGCTCCCCTGATGGAACACGTGCGCCAGCCAGAAGCGGCGCTGGAAGCCTTGATCGGCTGGCTGCGCACGAATGGCCAGCAACCGGTGGCCGCGCTGGCCGAGGGTTACGCGCGCACCTCGCTCAATGGCGTGTCGATGGACCTGCCCGGCCCGACCGGCGAAAGCAACCGCCTGTCGTTCACGCCGCGCGGCGCCGTGCTGTGCGCGCCCGCCACCTCGGCCGGCCTGCTCAACCAACTGGCAGCGGCCCTCGCCACCGGCAACCGCGCGCTGGTGCTGGCGCCGACGCCTGAATCGATTCCGGCCAACCTGCCGGCGGCGGTGAAGGAACGTGTGCGCTTCGTCGGTAAGGAAGAGATCGATGCGGCCGAGGTCGCGATCGCGCTGGTCGAAACAGGCCTGGCCGGCCTGCTGCGCACGCAGCTGGCGGCGCGTCCGGGTGCGATCGTCGGTATCGTCGACACCGATGCCCTGGTCCCGGTGGACCTGTGGCGCCTGGTCGCCGAGCGTGCGGTCTGCGTCAACACGACGGCCGCTGGCGGCAACGCAAGCCTGATGACCTTGGGCCTGTAAGAATCATCGTAGGGTGGGCGGCTTTGCCGCCCACGCGTCCAACAAACAGAAAACCAGCAGGAGAAGCACCAGCGAGAACAACCCACAACAGGAGACAACCATGCTTGTAGGCGTTCCAAAGGAAATCAAGAACAACGAATACCGCGTCGGCCTCACGCCGCCATCGGTACGCGAACTGATGGCACGCGGCCACCAGGTCATCATCCAGCAGGGCGCAGGCCATGAAATCGGCATCGACGACGCCCACTACACCGCGGCCGGCGCCACCATCGCCGACAGCGCCCACGAAGTCTTCTCGCGCGCCGACATGATCGTCAAGGTCAAGGAGCCGCAACCAGCTGAATGCGCGATGCTGCGCGAAGGCCAGATCCTCTACACCTACCTCCACCTGGCTCCCGATCCGGAGCAAACCGCGGCCCTGGTCAAATCGGGCGCCATCTGCATTGCCTACGAAACGATCACCGGCCCGGGCGGCGGCCTGCCCCTGCTTGCGCCGATGAGCGAAGTCGCGGGCCGCATGGCGATCCAGGCCGGCGCCGCCCATCTGGAGAAATCCCGGGGCGGCATGGGGCTGCTGCTGGGCGGCGTGCCTGGAGTGGCGGCCGGCCACGTCGTCATCATCGGCGCCGGCGTGGTCGGCGCCAATGCGCTGCAGATGGCGGTCGGCACCGGCGCCCGCGTCACGGTGCTCGACAAGAACGTCGACCGGCTACGCCAGCTCGACCTGGTGTTCGGCAACCGCATCTCGACCCTGTATTCCAATGCTCACGCGCTCGAGGAAGCGGTCGTGAGTGCCGACCTGGTGATCGGCGGCGTGCTGGTGCCTGGCGCGGCGGCGCCGAAACTCGTCACGCGTGACATGGTCTCACGCATGAAAAAGGGCGCGGTGGTCGTCGACGTGGCGATCGACCAGGGTGGCTGTTTCGAGACCTCACACCCAACGACGCACGCCGATCCGACCTTCCTGGTCGATGGCGTGGTCCACTACTGCGTTGCGAACATGCCGGGCGCGGTGGCGCGCACCTCGACCTTCGCGCTGAATAACGCCACCATCGGCCATGCTCTGGCGCTGGCGAACAAGGGCTGGCGGCGCGCGCTGGCGGACGATGTCCACCTGCGTCATGGCCTGAACGTCTGCCAGGGCAAGGTCACCTTCGAGGCGGTAGCCCAGGCCCTGGGCTACGACTACATCCCCGCCGATTCGCTCCTGGGCTGAAGCGGCGCTTCCACCAGCTGCCGGCACAGGCGCCGGGTGATATGGAAAGCATATTGCGCAGCCACCGACTTCACGAAGCGCATGAAGTCGTGGGCCGCGTCTTCATTGGCATTGTCCGATACCGCGCGGATGACGGCAAACGGCACGTCCAGTTCCTGACACACCTGCGCCACCGCGGCGCCTTCCATCTCCACCGCCACCAGCCCGGGCAGGGCGCCATTGAGCGCATCGATGCGCTGGCGGTCGTTGACGAACTGGTCGCCGCTGGCGATCAGGCCACGATGTACGCGCGGCTGTGCGAGGCCAAACGCCTGTCTCTCGGTCTCGGAGATCGTCTCCAGGAAGTCGCATTCCAGGAAGGCGTGGGCGGCACTGGACAAGCGTAGCGACAGCTGCTGGTCTGGCTGGAAATGCGTCTGGCCCGTGAGCGGCACTTCGAAACGCGGGAACAAAGGGCTGGCATCCATATCGTGCTGGACCAGCGATTCGGCCACCACGATGTCGCCCACACGGATCGTTTTATCCCCGGCGCCGGCAACGCCCGTGAAGAGGATGTGCGTAACTCCGAACTTTTCCACAAGCGTTGTCGCAGTCATCGCAGCGGCAACCTTGCCAATACGCGATAAAACGCACACAGCGTCGATTTCCCACAGCTTTCCGACCCAGTACTCCCGTTTGCCATGGATGAGCTTGGCGGCCCCTCCCATGGCTTCCACGAGCCCTGCCTGTTCTTCGTGCAAAGCGCTGATGATCCCTAGACGCATGTTTTCTTGCTGGGTAAGTGTGTAGAGACGATTTGCACCTTGTTGGCAATTCAGATCGGCAACTGTGCATAAGGGACGGATTGTACACAGCTTCCATCGCATTCAGTCCTTGAATTGCAACGATTCTGGTTCTGGTTGCAGGAAGTGAATGGCCTGTTCTGGAAGACGCTTTTTTTTGCTTGCGCTGTGTTTGCTTATTTAATTAAGAGATATGTATACAAGGTTGATAGTAGTAGGTAAACGCGATGATCTCTGTGGATAAGGCGAGTTTACTCCACAGTATCAACGGTTTACGACGTCGTTTACGCGCGGGAAAAAGCTTGCGTTCGGCTTGCACGGTTCTTGGACAACAAATTGGCTCACAGAAAAAGGGCCTGTTCTGCACATCCGGTGCTGTGGATATGCAGTGGCTTTTCCACAGGCGCTTGCGTGTCATTGCTACCAGACCTGCAGTTCGAGAGGTCTAGCGCGATCGCCCTGACCAGGGACTCGTGCGTGTGACTGATCTTTTCTGCACGCCTTCGTCGTTTTCAACCTCGGGCTGGTCCGGAGTCAGCGGCAGCGGCATTTCTCGTATTTGTTTTAGTTAAAGGCTTGTATACAAAATGATAGTAATAGTAAACGCGGGCTTCTTTGTGGATAAAGACGGTTTTCTCCACAACATCAATGGTTTACGGTCGCGTTAACCCGCTGGAAAACGCCTGTTCCGGCGCTGTAGGAAAGTTGAATAGAAATTTCTCAACTGGACAAGTCGGTGGTTTCTGCACATTCCGTCCTGTGAATATTCATGCGCTTATCCACAGACGCCGTTCCTTTCCCAGCCTGGCAAGCCTTGGTGAACACGATGTGCGAGCAAGCGGTCGAGATGGCTGACAACATCGGCTTGCGATTTGCCTTCTCCGATTTGCCACACGTGGAAGAAAATTTTTTTTTTCGCGAGCTCGCCAGGTTTACAACCAAGATCTGTATACAACATTGATAGTAGTGGTTAACGGTAGCTGGTTTCTGTGGACAACCCGATTAAAGGACACGAAATCAGGCGTTTATGTGACGGATAAGTCGGTGCACTGCTAAGCAGACTGCTTGGTGGCAAATCTGGACAAGATTTTTGCTTGTGCAAAAAAGCCGAGTTCTGCACAAACGATACCTGTGGATATCAAGTAGCTTATCCACAGAGGGGGTCTGGACAGGCGTTTACGTTCTGGTAAGCTGTTTCCCATCGAACTGAGGTACAGGGAAACGCATGGATGTCGTGTCGCGGTACGCCAGGGTCAATGGTTTGAACATGCACTACGTGACTGCCGGTGAGGGCCCGCCAGTCGTGCTCTTGCATGGCTTTCCGGATACCCATGCGATATGGCGGCGGCAGATTCCGGCCCTGGCGGCAGCTGGTTTCCAGGTCATCGCTCCCGATCTGCGCGGCTACGGCAAGACCGATATGCCGTCCGACGTCAGCGCATACGCAATCGACTTCGTGGCCGATGACGTGCTGCAGCTCATGGATGCACTGGGCATCGCCGAGGCGACGGTGGTCGGCCACGATTGGGGTGCGCAGGTCGGTTGGAATCTGGCCATGCATGCGCCTCAACGCGTTAGCCGTTACGCGGCGCTGTCGGTGGGCCACCCGAAGGCGCTGGCCAAGTCAGGTCTCACGCAAAAACTGCGCTTCTGGTACATGGCCGTGTTCATGACGCCAGTCCTGGCCGAAACGCTGTTGAAGGCAGATAATTGGGCGGCTCTGCGTGCGATGAATCGCAGCCGCGAACAGCAGCAACTCTGGATCGATGCGCTGGCGCCGCAGGGCCGGCTGACCGCAGCCCTGAATTACTACCGCGCCAATCTCAAGGGTTCACGCGGCAAGCGGTGGAAGCCGGTCGACGTGCCGGTGCTGGGCGTCTGGAGCGATCACGATCCTGCGCTGCGCGAACAACAGATGCTGGACTCGCGCGAACAATGCCGCGCCGGTTTCGAGTATGCCCGTATCGATGGCGTCGGCCATTGGCTGCAGCTGTCGGGCGCCGAGCGGCTCAATGGCTTGCTCATCGATTTCGCACGATCGCCGGCGGCCGTCACACCGGAATAAGTTCCACGGGGAAGGGTAGGCTGGCGCCGTGTCAGTACGGCTTGCTTGCCGTAAAATATCGGCTCTGCACTTCCCCTGAAAGTCTCCCATGATCGATGTAGTGTGGCTCGGCGGCGCCGCTTTTGCCGCCGGCCTGGTCGACGCCGTTGTCGGTGGCGGCGGCCTGATCCAGCTTCCTGCGATGTTCTCCCTGTTGCCGAGAGAAGCGCCGGCAACCATCCTCGGCACCAATAAACTCGCAGCGATCTTCGGGACCGGTTCGGCCGCCGTCAGTTACGCGCGCCGGGTGCGGGTCGCGTGGAGCACGGCGGCGCCGGCCGCCATCGCTGCGTTTGCCTTGTCTTTCGTCGGTGCCTGGACCGTGACCCAGGTGCCGGCCGATTTCGTGCGCGCGCTGCTCCCGTTTGTCCTGGTCGCGGTTGCCGTCTATACGTTCATGAAAAAGGATCTCGGCGCGGTACACGCCCCACTGCACAGCGGGATGGCCGAGCGCTACTGGGCCATCGGCATCGGCGCCGCCATTGGTTTTTACGATGGCTTCTTTGGACCGGGTACCGGCAGCTTTTTGCTATTCCTGTTCGTGCGCTTTTTCGGTTTTGATTTCTTGAGCGCCTCGGCCGCCGCAAAGGTCGTCAACGTCGCCTGTAATCTGTCGGCGCTGATGTGGTTCGGCTACAGCGGTCATTTGCTGTGGCAGCTGGGCTTGCTGATGGCCGGATGCCAGATCGTCGGCGCGGTGATCGGCACCAGACTGGCGTTGAAGCATGGCAGTGGTTTTGTGCGCAAACTATTCCTGTTTGTCGTCTCGGCGCTAATTGTAAAGACAGCTTACGACTCGTTCACAAAGCTGGGCTGGTGAGTCTGTTCCACGTGAAACATAGAGCCGTGTCCGCAACCCGGCTTTTTTATTGCCCATTGTTCCACGTGAAACACGCCAATAAGAACAGAAGATTAAGGTTTCACGTGAAACAAAATCTGTCGTTTTCGGACTCCCGGAGAGTCCAGCAGGAAAAAAGAATCTATAATCGCGCATTAGTCCCCTCGCTCCACACCCCATCATGCTATTTCCTACTGAATTCGACGTCATCGTCGTCGGCGGCGGCCATGCCGGAACCGAAGCCGCACTCGCGTCCGCACGCACCGGTCAGAAGACCCTACTGCTGACCCACAATATCGAAACCCTCGGCGCCATGTCTTGCAATCCGTCGATTGGCGGCATCGGCAAGGGTCACTTGGTCAAGGAAGTCGACGCCCTCGGTGGCGCCATGGCCATCGCCACCGACGAGGCTGGCATCCAGTTCCGCATCCTGAATTCGTCCAAGGGCCCGGCCGTGCGCGCCACCCGAGCCCAGGCCGACCGCGTCCTGTACAAGGCGGCGATCCGCTCGCGCCTGGAAAACCAGCCGAACCTGTGGCTGTTCCAGCAGGCGGTCGATGACTTGATGGTGGAGGGCGACCGCGTGGTTGGCGCCGTCACCCAGGTCGGCCTGAAGTTCCGTGCCCGCGCCGTGGTGCTCACCGCCGGTACTTTCCTGGACGGGAAGATCCACGTCGGCTTGCAGAACTATTCGGGCGGCCGCGCGGGCGATCCGCCGGCGACCTCGCTGTCGGCGCGCCTGAAGGAACTCAAGCTGCCGCAGGGCCGCCTCAAGACGGGTACGCCGCCGCGCATCGATGGCCGCAGCATCGACTTCTCGGTGCTGGCCGAACAGCCGGGTGACCTCGATCCCGTGCCGGTCTTCTCGTATATGGGTAATGTGGCGATGCATCCGCGCCAGGTGCCGTGCTGGGTGACGCATACCAATGAGCGCACCCACGACATCATCCGCGCCGGCCTGGATCGCAGCCCGATGTACACCGGCGTGATCGAAGGCGTCGGCCCGCGCTACTGCCCGTCGATCGAAGACAAGATCCACCGCTTCGCCTCGAAGGAATCGCACCAGATCTTCCTCGAGCCGGAAGGCCTGACCACCAACGAGTTTTATCCGAACGGGATATCGACCAGCCTGCCGTTCGACGTCCAGCTGGAGCTGGTGCGCTCGATGCGCGGCATGGAAAACGCCTTCATCCTGCGTCCCGGCTACGCGATCGAATACGATTACTTCGACCCGCGCGGCCTGAAGGCCTCGCTCGAGACCAAGTCGATCAAGGGTCTGTTCTTCGCGGGCCAGATAAACGGCACCACCGGCTACGAAGAGGCCGCAGCCCAGGGTCTGCTGGCCGGGTTGAACGCCGCGCTGCAAACCCAGGGCAAGGACACCTGGACCCCGGGCCGCTCCGAAGCCTACCTCGGCGTGCTGGTCGACGACCTCACCACGCAAGGCGTGGCCGAGCCATACCGCATGTTCACAAGCCGCGCCGAGTACCGCCTGTCGCTGCGCGAAGATAACGCCGACATGCGCCTGACGGAGATCGGCCGCCAGCTGGGCATCGTCGATGACGCGCGCTGGCAGGCCTTCGAGACCAAGCGCGAATCCGTCGCCCGCGAACTGGAACGACTGAAAGCGACCTGGGTCAACCCACGCATTCTGGCTGCCGCCGAATCGGAACGCGTGGTGGGGCAGGCGCTCGAACGCGAGTACAACCTGGCCGACCTGCTGAGAAGACCGGGCGTCGAGTACGACACCCTGATGACGATGCAAGGTATTGAAGGCCAGTTGCTGGCCGGCCCCGGCGTCGAAGATCCGGCCGTGAAGGAGCAGGTGGAAATCCAGCTCAAGTATTCCGGCTATATCGATCGCCAGGCGCGCGAAGTCGAGCGTCACGACCACTATGAAAACCTGAAGCTGCCAGAAAATCTGAATTATCTCGAGATCGCAGCCCTGTCGTTCGAGGTGCGCCAGAAGCTGGACAAGCAGCGTCCCGAAACCCTGGGCCAGGCTTCGCGCATTTCGGGCGTGACCCCGGCGGCGATCTCCTTGTTGCTGGTACATCTGAAGAAACGTGGCGTCCCGGGCTTTGCCCCGACTACGTCGGAGGCGGCGCAATGAAATATGCGTTCGACCGCGATGCGCTGGCCAAGGTGCTGGCCGATGGTATCGCCGAAATGGGCCTGGATGTAAGTCCGGAACAGCAGGGCAAGCTGATGGCCTACCTGCAGCTGATGCACAAGTGGAATGCGGTGTACAACCTGACTTCGCTGCGCGACCCGATGCAGATGGTGACCCATCACCTGCTCGACTCACTGGCTGCGGTGCCGGCGTTCATCGATGCCCGCAATGTGCTGGACGTGGGAGCAGGGGGCGGATTGCCAGGCACCGTGCTGGCGATCACCCGGCCCGACATGAAAGTGGCGATGATCGACACCGTGCACAAGAAAACCGCCTTCCTCACACAAGTAAAGGCAGAACTGGGACTCACGAACGTCACCGTGTACACGATGAAGGTGCAAGACCTGGCGGTGAGCGACAAATTCGACGTCATCACCTCACGCGCTTTCGCCGACCTGTCCGATTTCGTCAACTGGTCGGGACACCTGCTGCAAGAGGGCGGTAAATTCATCGCCCTGAAAGGGGTGGCGCCAAGCGAGGAACGAGAACGGCTGCCGCAAGAGTGGAAAGTAAGCGGTTTGCAGCCATTGCAGGTGCCAAGACTGGGTGCAGAGCGGCACCTAGTCTTCATCCAGAGAACCAGCTAAACAGTATTAATAGTACAAACCGTATAAACCGTTTATATCGTTTATACAGTATTAATCATTCAAATGGTTTTTACGATATGAACGGTATGGCGTCTTGTAGCCGCTTTCGAGAAAGAGAATAGATGGCGAAGATATTTTGCGTAGCGAACCAGAAGGGTGGGGTAGGCAAGACCACCACCTCCGTCAACCTGGCGGCGGGCCTGGCTAAACTGGACCAGCGCGTGCTGCTGGTCGACCTCGACCCGCAGGGCAATGCGACCATGGGCGCCGGCATCAACAAGGCCGAGCTCGAGTCGTCGATCTACCAGGTGCTGCTGGGCGAGTCGGACGTGGCCGGTGCGCGCGTGCGCTCCGAGGCGGGGCGCTTCGACGTGCTGCCCGCCAACCGCGAGCTGGCCGGCGCCGAAGTCGAGATGGTGTCGCTCGAGAACCGCGAGCGCCGCCTGAAGGATGCATTGGCCGCGGTCGATGCCGACTACGACTTCATCCTGGTCGACTGCCCGCCCGCGCTGTCGCTGCTCACGCTCAACGGCCTGTGCGCCGCGCATGGCGTGATCATCCCGATGCAGTGCGAGTACTACGCGCTGGAAGGTTTGTCCGACCTGGTCAACACGATCAAGAAGGTACACGCCAACCTGAACACCGACCTCAAGATCATCGGCCTGTTGCGCGTGATGTTCGACCCGCGCATGACCTTGTCGCAGCAGGTCTCGAACCAGCTCGAGCAGCACTTCGGCGACAAGGTGTTCAAGACCATCATCCCGCGCAACGTCCGCCTGGCCGAAGCGCCGTCCTACGGCATCCCGGGCGTGACCTTCGATCCTTCTTCGAAAGGCGCGCAGGCGTACATCGCCTTCGGCGCGGAAATGGTCCAGCGCATCAAGACCATGTAATCACCAAGAGAGCTGACAAAGAATGGCAACCAAAAAACTCAAGGGACTTGGCCGCGGGCTCGACGCCCTGCTCGGCGGCGACATGGACGCCGCACCCGCCGCAAGCAATCTGCCTTCGGTCCTGGCCGTCACCCAGATCCAGGCCGGCAAGTATCAACCGCGTACCCGCATGGACGAAGTGAGCCTGTCCGAGCTGGCCGCCTCGATCAAGACCCAGGGCATCATGCAGCCGGTGCTGGTGCGCCCGCTGCCGGCGGGATCGGGCACGCCGTACGAAATCATCGCCGGCGAGCGGCGCTTCCGCGCGGCGCAGATGGCGGGACTGGAAGAAATCCCGGTGCTGGTGCGCGACGTCGACGACCAGGCCGCGGCCGCCATGGCCTTGATCGAGAACATGCAGCGCGAAGACCTGAATCCGCTGGAGGAAGCGCAGGGCATCCAGCGCCTGATCTCGGATTTCAATTTCACGCACGAGCAGGCGGCCGGCGCGGTCGGCCGCTCGCGCAGCGCTGTGTCGAACCTGCTGCGCCTGATTAACCTCGCGCAGCCGGTGCAGACCATGCTGATGGCAGGGGATATCGACATGGGCCACGCCCGCGCCTTGCTGGCGGTCGACAGTGCGAACCAGATCGCGCTGGCCAACCATGTCGTCGCCCGTCGCCTGTCGGTGCGCGAGACCGAGAAGCTGGTCGCACGCGCGCTCGAAGAGCAGGCCGCTCCGGCCCAGTCGGCGCGCGCCAAGGACAAACCGGGCGACATCGTCAGGCTGGAAGAAGAACTGTCCGACAAGCTGGCGACGCCGGTGCTGTTCAAGATGGGCACGAAGGGCAAGGGCCAGATGATCATCGACTTTGCCGACCTGGACATCCTCGAGGGTGTGCTCGCGCGTCTGCGCGCGTAAAAAACAGGGACGCCACCCGGTCGCATGGGGTAGCGTCGCAGGGGGGGAGCCGGCTATCTTGCCGGCCACCCCGACGCGTTAGCGCTACCAACTTTCGCCCCGACCGGGCGAGCCCAGTAGTGACCTACTGCAGCGCAATTGTCACATCACGCCATATACACGATCTGAAGCTAAGTAGCTGAAAATATTGCGCTATCCGCCGGCATCGTGTCACATTTTCGCCATATATTCGTCCCAGTTATAAGTGTGGAATCGTTTGACTCACGTCCGTATAACCACTTATAATTCCGGCGATTCTTGTAATTATCACCTCGTAGTACGTCTAAAATGCGCTAGCGCAAGAGCTAAAAGAATATGCTACGCATCGTTTCCCTGCAGTTGATCGCAACAGTCGTCGTCGGCCTCATCGCCGCACTACTGGGGGGATGGGCTGCGATGTTTTCGGCGGTACTGGGCGGTTTGTGTTGTGTCGTGCCCAACGGGATCATGGCAGTGCGCTTGTTCGCCGCATCCGCTTCGGGTACGGCGAGTCCCGCGACATTTTTCATCTGGGAATTTGTAAAGATTGCATTAACGCTGGCGCTTTTAGGCGCAACTGCGTGGCTGTATCACGATCTAAACTGGCTGGCACTGGTCGCCGGAATCATCGTGGCACTGAAAAGTTACATCATCTTATTATTTAGGCAATGACGACATGGCGACTCCAGTAGACGGCGCAGCGCACGCGCCCACCGCATCAGAATACATCATTCACCACCTGGGCCACCTGAAGAACCAGTACCAGGTGGGGCCGGTCGATTTCTCGGTCATCCACTACGACACGATGTTCTGGTCGATCGCGATGGGCCTGACCGCCTGCCTGTTGATGTGGGCCGCGGCGCGCAACGCGACTGCCGGCGTTCCTGGCCGTTTCCAGGCATTCGTCGAAATGATGTTCGAAATGGTCGACGACCAGGCCAAGACCATCGTGCACGGCGACCGCAGCTTCATCGCTCCGCTGGCACTGACCGTGTTCGTCTGGATCGTCCTGATGAACGCGCTGGACTTGCTGCCGGTCGACATGTGGGCATGGCTGTTCGCCGCCTTCGGCGTCGAGCACATCTTCCCGTATCACCGTGTCGTTCCGACCGCCGACCTGAACGGTCCGATCGGCATGTCGCTGGGCGTGCTGCTGCTGATGATCTACTACGGCATCAAGATCAAGGGCTTCGGCGGCTGGCTCCACGAGCTGTTCTCGGCACCGTTCGGCATCTGGATGGCGCCGTTCAACCTGCTCCTGAACGTCATCGAATACGCAGCAAAAATGGTGTCGCTCGGTATGCGACTGTTCGGTAACATGTTTGCCGGCGAACTGCTGTTCCTCTTGATCGCACTGCTGGGCGGGACCGCGACGATGTTCGGTTTCATCGGCCACGTGATTGCCGGTTCCATCTGGGCGATCTTCCACATCCTGATCGTTCTCCTGCAGGCATTCATTTTCATGATGCTGACGCTGGTTTACCTCGGTCAGGCTCACGAAGGCCACTGATCGAAGCCGCAAGCATCGAGTGAATGTGGTTGTAAAGAAGTTGTAGTTTTTAATTTAGTTTTTAATTTAACTTTTGGAGTTTTACATGACTGACCTTTCTTTTGTTGCACTGGCTTGCGGTTTGATCATCGGTCTGGGCGCAATCGGCGCTTGTATCGGTATCGCTCTGATGGGCGGTAAATACCTGGAAGCTTCTGCACGTCAGCCAGAACTGATGAACACCCTGCAGACCAAGATGTTCCTGCTGGCTGGTCTGATCGACGCGGCATTCCTGATCGGCGTTGGTATCGCAATGCTGTTCGCGTTCGCTAACCCGTTCGTTCCAGTCTAAGACTCGCGTCTCGAGGTCTTGAAGGGCCGAACCAGTTTCTGGTTCGGCATCCGTGTTTCTGTAAGAAGGATAAAACCGTGAACCTTAATGCAACCCTGCTTGCACAGCTCGTGGTGTTCTTCATCCTGGCGCTGTTCACGATGAAATTCGTGTGGCCGCCGCTGATGAAAGCGCTCGACGAGCGCGCTGCGAAGATCGCGAGTGGCCTGGCCGCTGCCGACCGCGGCAAGGCTGACCTGGCTGCCGCCGAAAAGCGCGTCCAGACCGAACTGGCTGGCGCCCGTGACGAAGTCCAGAAGCGCATCAACGACGCTGAAAAGCGCGCTGCTGCGATCATCGAAGAAGCGAAGAAAACCGCCGTCGAAGAAGGCGCACGCATCGTCGCTGCCGCCAAGGCAGACGCCGAGCAGCAAGTGACGCGCGCGCGCGAAGAACTGCGTGGCCAGGTTGCAGCCCTCGCGGTTGCCGGCGCCGAGCAGATCCTCAAGCGTGAAGTGAACGCAGCGGCCCACGCCGACCTGCTGTCGCAACTGTCGACCGAGCTCTGATCATGGCAGAACTCGCAACCGTCGCCCGCCCTTACGCCGAAGCGTTGTTCCGTGTCGCCCAAACCGGCGACCTGAACGCGTGGTCGGCCATCGCGTCGGAACTGGGCCAGATCGGCGCCAACTCCGATGTGCAGGCCTTCGCCAGCAACCCGCACGTTACGCATGCACAACTGGCGGACACGATTGCGTCGCTGGTCAAGGCTCCGCTGACTGCAGAAGCGAAGAATTTCATCGCAATGCTGGCAGAAAACGGCCGCATCAACCTGCTGCCGGAAATCAGCGCCCAGTTCGCGCTCCTGAAGAACGCCAGCGAAGGCGCAGCCGACGCGACGATCTTCAGCGCGTTCGAGCTTTCGGCCGACCAGCTGTCGCAGCTGGCCGCCACGCTGGAAAAGAAATTTGGCCGCAAGCTGAACCCAACGGTAACAGTGGATCCCTCGCTGATCGGTGGTGTGCGCGTGGTCGTTGGTGACGAAGTGCTCGATACCTCGGTACGCGCCAAGCTGCAACGGATGCACGTTGCGCTCGCGTCCTGAGTCAATCGCACCGCCGACGACTCACCCTTGCCCTACGCATCAAGAAACTATAATTGGAGTTAGCTAGCATGCAACTTAACCCATCTGAAATCAGCGAGCTGATCAAGAGCCGGATCCAGGGCCTCGAAGCCACTGCCGACGTCCGCAACCAGGGCACCGTCATCTCGGTCGCCGACGGTATCTGCCGCATCCACGGTCTGTCGGACGTGATGCAGGGCGAGATGCTTGAATTCCCAGGCAACACCTTTGGCCTGGCGATGAACCTCGAGCGCGACTCGGTCGGTTCGGTCATCCTGGGTGCTTACGAGCACATCTCGGAAGGCGACATCGTCAAGACCACCGGCCGCATCCTGGAAGTGCCGATCGGTCCTGAACTGCGTGGCCGCGTGGTCAACGCCCTGGGCCAGCCGATCGACGGCAAAGGTCCGATCGACGCCAAGCTGACCGCCCCGATCGAAAAGATCGCGCCAGGCGTCATCGCCCGCGAATCGGTGTCGCAGCCTATGCAGACCGGCATCAAGTCGATCGACGCGATGGTGCCGATCGGCCGTGGCCAGCGTGAGCTGATCATTGGCGACCGCCAGACCGGTAAATCGGCTGTCGCTGTCGACGCGATCATCAACCAGAAAGGTCAAGGCGTCACCTGCGTGTACGTCGCGATCGGTCAAAAAGCATCGACCATCAAGAACATCGTGCGCTCGCTGGAAACCCACGGCGCGATGGAATACACCATCGTCGTGGCAGCATCGGCGTCGGAATCGGCCGCCATGCAGTACATCTCGGCCTACTCGGGCTGCGCGATGGGCGAATACTTCCGCGACCGCGGCGAAGACGCACTGATCGTGTACGATGACCTGTCGAAGCAAGCAGTTGCCTACCGTCAGATTTCCCTGCTGCTGCGCCGCCCACCAGGCCGCGAAGCGTATCCAGGCGACGTGTTCTACCTGCACAGCCGTCTGCTCGAGCGCGCAGCCCGCGTGAACGCCGACTACGTCGAGAAGTTCACCAACGGCGCCGTCACCGGCAAGACCGGTTCGCTGACCGCACTGCCGATCATCGAAACGCAAGCTGGCGACGTCTCGGCCTTCGTGCCGACCAACGTGATTTCGATTACCGACGGCCAGATCTTCCTGGAGACCTCGCTGTTCAACGCCGGTATCCGTCCTGCGATCAACGCCGGTATCTCGGTGTCGCGCGTCGGTGGTGCTGCCCAGACCAAGGTCATCAAAGGCCTGTCGGGCGGTATCCGTACCGACCTGGCGCAGTACCGTGAACTGGCTGCGTTCGCGCAGTTCGCATCGGACCTGGACGAATCGACCCGCAAGCAGCTGGACCGCGGCGCGCGCGTGACTGAACTGCTGAAGCAGCCGCAGTTCTCGCCACTGTCGACCTCGCTGATGGCCGCATCGCTGTTCGCCGTCAACAAGGGCTACCTGGACGATATCGAAGTCAAGAAAGTGCTGCCATTCGAACACGGCCTGCACGCCTTCCTGAAGTCGGGTCATGCGTCCCTGCTGTCGAAGATCGACGAAACCAAGCAACTGGACAAGGACAGCGAAGCACTGCTGGCCGCCGCTGTTGCTGATTTCAAGAAATCCGGCGCATATTAATTGATGGACCGGCGCCGCCCGCGGGCGGCGCCGGTGCCCGGAAGGAGTAAGGACTCATGGCAGCAGGCAAAGAGATTCGTGGCAAGATCAAGAGCGTAGAGAATACGAAGAAGATCACCAAGGCGATGGAAATGGTCGCCGCATCGAAAATGCGCAAGGCGCAGGATCGCATGCGCGCCGCCCGTCCCTACAGTGACAAGGTTCGTAATATCACCGCCAACCTGGCGGGCGCAAACCCGGAGTACACGCACGCATTCATGGCGCAAGCCAAGGGCGTGTCGGCAAAGGCAGTGGGTTTCATCGTCATCACGACCGACAAGGGTCTGTGCGGCGGCATGAACACCAACATCCTGCGCCAGGTAACGCAGAAGGCGCGTGAGCAGGAACAAGCGGGCAACCGTGTCGAGGCAGTCGCCATCGGCAACAAGGGCCTGGGCTTCCTGAACCGCGTCGGCATGAAGCTGGTGTCGCAAGCGACCCAGCTGGGCGATGCCCCGCAACTGGACAAGCTGATCGGACCGGTCAAAGTGATGCTGGACGCGTACCAGGAAGGCAAGCTCGATGCTGTCTACCTGTGCTACACCAAGTTCATCAACACGATGAAGCAGGAAGCAATGGTCGAGCAGTTGCTCCCGCTCCCAGCAAAAGCTTTGGTGGCCGACGCAGGCGCCCACGGCTGGGACTACATCTACGAACCGGAAGCACAGGTCGTCATCGACGAGCTGCTGGTGCGTTACGTGGAAGCGCTGGTGTACCAGGCGGTGGCAGAAAACCTGGCGTCCGAGCAATCGGCACGCATGGTCGCGATGAAGGCCGCGAGCGATAACGCCGGCAGTGTCATCAGCGACCTGAAACTGGTCTACAACAAGACCCGCCAGGCTGCGATTACCAAAGAACTCTCCGAGATCGTGTCCGGCGCAGCAGCCGTCTAACGATCAAGTAAAAGAATCTAACTATATATCTGAAGGAACGAACATGGCTGATGGCAAAATCGTTCAGTGTATCGGCGCAGTGGTTGACGTGGAATTCCCACGTAACGCCATGCCGAAAGTGTACGACGCACTGAAAATGGAAGGCTCCGACCTGACCCTGGAAGTGCAACAGCAGCTGGGCGACGGCATTGTCCGTACCATTGCGCTGGGCAGCTCGGACGGCATGCGTCGTGGCATGATCATCCAGAACACCGGCAATCCAATCATGGTCCCGGTCGGCACCCCGACCCTGGGCCGCATCATGGACGTGCTGGGCAACCCGATCGACGAATGCGGTCCGGTCAGCCACGAGCGCATGGCGTCGATCCACCGTGACGCGCCGGCCTACGACGAACTGTCGCCATCGACCGACCTGCTGGAAACCGGCATCAAGGTCATCGACCTGGTCTGCCCGTTCGCCAAAGGCGGTAAAGTCGGCCTGTTCGGCGGCGCCGGCGTCGGCAAGACCGTCAACATGATGGAACTGATCAACAACATCGCCAAGGCACACTCGGGTCTGTCCGTGTTCGCCGGCGTGGGTGAGCGTACCCGTGAA
The DNA here is from genome assembly GCF_008014745.1 of Massilia arenae. GTDB lineage: Bacteria > Pseudomonadota > Gammaproteobacteria > Burkholderiales > Burkholderiaceae_D > Telluria > Telluria arenae. Next base: position 69,762 of record NZ_VPFD01000011.1, on the reverse strand, counting down.
GGTAACGACTTCTACCACGAGATGGCCGATGCAAAAGTCGTCGACCTGGAAAACCCTGCCAACTCGAAAGTGGCAATGGTCTACGGTCAGATGAACGAACCACCAGGCAACCGTCTGCGCGTCGCGCTGACCGGCCTGACCATGGCGGAAGCGTTCCGTGATGAAGGCAAGGACGTCCTGTTCTTCGTCGACAACATCTACCGCTACACCCTGGCCGGTACCGAAGTCTCGGCACTGCTGGGCCGTATGCCATCGGCAGTGGGCTACCAGCCTACCCTGGCCGAAGAGATGGGCCGCCTGCAAGAGCGCATCACCTCGACCAAGACCGGTTCGATCACCTCGATCCAGGCCGTCTACGTCCCTGCGGATGACTTGACCGACCCGTCGCCTGCAACCACCTTCGCCCACTTGGACTCGACCGTCGTTCTGTCGCGTGACATCGCTTCGCTGGGTATCTACCCTGCGGTCGACCCACTCGATTCGACCTCGCGCCAGCTGGATCCGCTGGTCGTTGGTGAAGAGCACTACGCCACCGCGCGCGCCGTGCAGAACACCCTGCAGCGCTACAAGGAACTGCGTGACATCATCGCGATTCTGGGCATGGACGAACTGGCGCCAGAAGACAAGCTGGTCGTCGCTCGTGCACGTAAGATGCAGCGTTTCCTGTCGCAGCCGTTCCACGTCGCTGAAGTCTTCACCGGCGCACCAGGCAAATACGTTTCGCTGAAAGACACGATCAAGGGCTTCAAGATGATCGCATCGGGCGAACTGGATCACCTGCCGGAGCAAGCGTTCTACATGGTCGGCACGATCGAAGAGGCTATCGAGAAAGCCAAGAAACTGGCTGCCTAAGTCGGCTTCTTCGTCTAACTGAAGGACACACATGGCAAACACATTTCTCGTTGACGTAGTCTCGGCCGAAGAGCAGATCTTCTCCGGCCAGGCCGAATTCGTCGCGTTGCCGGGTGAAGCGGGTGAGCTGGGTATCTACCCCAAGCACACCCCGCTGATCACGCGCATCCGCCCGGGCGCCGTGCGCATCCAGGTGGCCGGCGGCGGCGAAGAGTTCGTCTTCGTAGCCGGCGGTATCCTCGAAGTGCAGCCGAACGGCGTGACCGTGCTGGCCGACACCGCGATCCGCGGTGGCGACCTGGACGAAGCGAAAGCAACCGCAGCCAAGAAACAGGCTGAAGAGCTGATGCTGAACAAGGATTCGAACATCGACTACGCGAAAGCCCAGGCCGAAATGGCCGCGGCGGTCGCGCAGCTGGCGGCGATCCAGAAGCTGCGGTCGAAAGGCCGTTGAGCTGAATAAGCTCGGCATCGAAAGGGGGCAGCCTGCAGGCTGCCTTTTTTTATATCCCGATTTTTTAGCGATTCATCGGGACCGAATTACAGTTCGTCGGATTTTTCACCGCTACCCATAAGGCAGAGTTACAGTATCAAGAACACAACTCGCCAAGAAGGGTAGTCGATCATGCTGAAACTCTCCGCCGTCGCTGTTGCTGTCATCCTGCTGTCGAATCCCATGCTCGCGCAAGCGCAGCAACCGGCCACCAAGGCTTCCGCGGCGCAGCCCCTGGCCGCCAGGCTCGACGCGCTGTTCAAGCCCCAGTACAAGGCGGACGATCCCGGCGCCACGGTCATCGTGGTCAAAAACGGCAAGACGGTGTTCAGGAAGGCTTATGGCGCTGCCGACGTGGCCGCGAAGACGCCGCTGACACCCGGCACCGTGCTGCGCCTCGGTTCGATCACCAAGCAGTTCACCGCGGTGGCGATCCTGATGCTGGCCGAGGAGGGCAAGCTGGCCCTGAACGATCCGATCACGCGTTTCTTCCCCGATTATCCGACCCAGGGCAAGGTCATCACCGTCGAGCACCTGCTGACCCATACCTCGGGCATCGTCAGCTACACCGGCAAGTCGGGCTATGTGTCAACGATGGCGAAAGACCTGACTGTCGCCCAGATGATCGACGGCTTCAGGAACGATCCGCTCGAATTCGAACCTGGCACCCAGTTCCGCTACAACAATAGCGGCTACTTCCTGCTTGGCGCGATCATCGAGCGGGTGTCGGGCACGAGCTACGCCAGCTTCCTCGAGCAGCGCATCTTTACGCCGCTGGGCATGAAGGACACCGCATATGAAGGCGTCGAGCGTTCGAGCGCGCCGCGCGCGGTTGGCTACAGCGCGCAGGAGAAGGGCTTCGCGCCTGCGCAGCCCCTGTCCATGAGCCAGCCGTATGCGGCCGGTGCACTGGTGTCGACCGTGGACGACCTGGCGAAGTGGGATGCCGCCATCTCGTCCGGCAAGCTGCTCAAGCCGGCCAGCTGGAAGATGGCCTTCACGCCCTACAAGTTGAACCCGGAGAAGTCGACCGGCTACGGTTACGGCTGGGGCGTGGGCACCCTGCAAGGCGTGCCGGTGGTCGACCACGGTGGCGGCATCAATGGCTTCCGCACCCATGCGCTGCGCTTGCCGGAGCAGAAGGTGTTCGTGGCGGTGCTGAGCAATGCCGACAGCGGCAATGCCAATCCCGAAGTGCTGGCCAAGAAGGCGGCGGCGCTGGCAATCGGCAAGCCGTTCATGGAACTGAAGGAATTCAAGCTCGATGCCAAGGCCCTCGATGCATTCACGGGTGTTTACGACATCGACGGCAAGGAACAGCGCGCCTTCACCAGCCGCGACGGCAAGCTCATGATGGCGCGCGGCGACCGCTCGCCGGCCGCCCTGACTCCCTATTCGAAGGACGGCTTCTTCTTCCCGGGGACGCTGGCACGCTTCGAGTTCGGGCGCGATGCGCAGGGCAAGGTCAGCCACGTCACGGTCGACAACGCGGGCGAGCGGACGCGCAACGAACGCGTTGGCGATGCGCCGGCCGAACGGGAAGCGGTCAAGATCGACAACGCCGGCTTCGATGCGCGCGCCGGCGCCTACCAGCTTGCGCCGCAGTTCACGATCACGGTCAGCCGCGAGGGCGAGCGCTATTACGCGCAGGCGACCGGGCAGCGGAAGATCGAGATCTTTCCGGCCAGCGCGGACGTGTTCTTCTCGCGCGACGTGAATGCCGAACTCCGCTTCGAGAAAGCCGCCGATGGCGCGCCGGTGGTCGTATTGCACCAGAACGGCCAGGCCACGCCCGGCACGCGGCTGCAGTAAGCACTAACTGAGCAGGCCGCGGCTTATTTCGCGGCCTGCTCCTGCGCGAGGCGCAAGGCCACCTTGTGCCTGAAATAATCGTCCTTCACATAGCGGTACAGGTTCTCGCCCGGGCACACGGTCTTGTCCGAATAATCGCGGTGGCTCTGGATGTCGTCGAGCGAGACCTGGTGCTTCGCGGCCAGCATGGCCATCAAGCTCACCACCGCATCGAGCTGCTGCTGGTTCGGCTCCACTTCCTCGAAATTGCCGACCACCTCGATCAGCGCATGTCCCTTCGGATCGTATTCGGTATTGGTGTCGCCGGCATACGCGATGTCGCGCGCGCCGTAGATACGGCCATCCAGGTCGATCACGTAGTGGTAGGGGATGTCGAGCCAGCCCTTCTCGGCGCGCGACCAGGACTGCAGCCGGCGCAGGTAGGCTTGCGGATCGGTCCCCGGCTTGAACGGCTCGCCCTGGTGGTGCAAGGTGATGTGGGTGATGCGGTGGCGGCGCGCCTTCGCATCAATGGACGGCGTGCCGCCCCAGCTGGCGACCGGCACGATGGCGCGTTCGACGTCCGGCAGGGATTCGGCGCCGTGTGCACTGCCTATCGAGAGGGCCAGCGCAAGCAAGGCGCCGAGACGCGAAACAGGTCCGAGGTTCATGGGCACATATTCAGGATGGATGAGCCGCCATCTTTCCACGTTTGACCGTGCAACGCCAGAGCATACAAACCTGATAAGCTGATCCCAATGATAACAACGTCCTGAGACAGCATGAGAACTATCGCCCAGATCCTCCGCGACAGCAAGACCATCGCCATCGTCGGCATGTCGAATAAAGAAGACCGCGCCAGCAACGAAGTGGGCGCCTACTTGCAGCACAATGGCTACCGCATCCTGCCCGTCAATCCGAGCTACGCCGGCCAGACCATCCACGGCGAGACCGTCTACGCCACTTTGCAAGAGGCCGCCGACGCCCTGGCCAGCAGCGGCCAGCGCATCGACATCGTCGATTGCTTCCGCAAATCCGAGGACATCGGGCCGATCGCACGCGACGCGATCGCCGTGCGTGCCGGTTGCCTGTGGATGCAGCTCGATATCGAGAACCAGGCCGCCGCCGACCTGGCGCGCGCCGCCGGGCTCGACGTGGTCATGAACCACTGCATCAAGATCGAGCACCGCGGCCTGGAAGGGTGAACGGCGCGGTCTACGGTGGCTTGGCTTGCGCTACAATCGACGCACCTCAACCCCGTCAATACCACGCCATGATCAAGACCATCGTCCTGCTGCTCGCCGCCACGGCCGCTGTCAGTGTCACCCAGCCGGCACGCGCCCAGGCCGCGCCGGTCGCCGCCCTGACCAAGAGCCCGGCCGCCTGCCCGGCCGTGCTCAAGCACAGCTTCAAGCGCCTGCAGGACGAAGCGCCGCAAGACCTTTGCCAGTACGCCGGCAAGGTGGTACTGGTGGTGAACACGGCCAGCTACTGCGGCTTCACCAAGCAGTACGAAGGCCTGGAAAAAATCTACGCCAAGTATGGCGGCCGCGGCCTCGTGATCCTGGGCTTCCCGTCGAACGACTTCGGCCAGCAGGAACCGGGCAGCGCCAAGGAAATCGCCGACCTGTGCTTCAACACCTATGGCGTCAAGTTCCCGATGTTCGCCAAGAGCTCGGTGAAGGGCCCGCAAGCCAATCCGCTGCATGCGCAGCTGATCAAGGCCACCGGCCAGGAACCGAAGTGGAACTTCACCAAATACCTGATCGGTCGTGACGGCAAGGTGCTCGACTACTTCCCGAGCAAGGTCACGCCGGAAGATCCGCAGCTGACCGGGAAGATCGAAGCGGCGCTGTAAGTTCCAAGTGCAGGATGGGGTAGGGCTTGCCGAATGGGTCCTGCTCGGACCGTCCTGCCACCGCGAAGCCCAGGCGCTCGTAGAAGCCGAGCGCCTGCCGGTTCTGCTCATAGACGTCCACCAGCGTAGCGCCCAGCTGCGCGATCGCAAATTCCATCAGGGCCCGTCCGGCGCCCTGGCCGCGGTGGCGCGGATCCACGAACAGCATCTCGATCATGCCTTCGCTTACGCCGATGAAGGCGCAGGGCTGGCCAGCCTCGTCGCGCACGCAGTGCAGTGGCGTGAACTCGCGCAAGGTGCGCTCCACGATCGGCACCAGCAGCAGGAAATCGTCCGGATGCAGGAAGTCGTGGGTCGCCTGCACGGACGCTTCCCAGATGTCGAACAAGCGCGGGAGATCGGCGTTCGCGGCGATGGTGATGCTTCGCATGGTGGTTCCTTTCCGAATAATTCTTTCGTCTCAGAGATATAACCTAGGAGATAGGTGTTTTATAAACCACACTAATAGCATGGTCATTTTGATGTACATCATAGTTTGTTTTTCCCTACATCAATAAGCTTACCTTCGTCGCAGATGACATAAAACGAAGAAAGGTAAGAAAAAGATGAAAACGACGATGAAAACCGTGCTGGTGGCCCTGATTGCCGTGACCGCTTCGCAAGCGATGGCCCAGGAATCCCCATGGCTGGTGCGCGCCCGCGCCGTGCACGTCGACCCGGACAACAAATCGACGCCCGTCGGCGGCGTCGGCGCGGCGGACCGCCTCGAGGTGAGCAGCAAGACCATTCCCGAACTGGACATCAGCTATTTCTTCACCCCGCACATCGCGGCCGAACTGATCCTGACTTATCCACAGAAGCACAAGGCCCGCCTGGACGGCGCCGAGATCGGCACCTTCAAGCACCTGCCGCCGACCCTCAACCTGCAATACCACTTCACCCCAGGCGCGGCCATCAGCCCCTATATCGGCGCCGGTGTGAACTACACCCGCATGTCGAGCGTCAAGCTGCTCGATGGCGCCGGCGACCTGGAAAACGATAGCTGGGGCCTGTCGCTGCAGGCCGGCGTCGACTTCCGCCTGAACGAACACTGGTCGATCAATGCCGACGTCAAGAAGGTCAACCTGCGCAGCGACGTGTACGTGGGCGGCGCCAAGGCCAGCCACCTGAAGGTCGATCCAGTGCTGTTCGGCCTCGGTGTCGGTTACCGCTTCTAAGCTTCAGCTCACGCCGGTCCGCGTCACGCGGGCCGGCGCGGAGAGGACCATGCAAATGCCGTCAAGCAGTATGAGCCTCTCCACCTCTTGCGCGTGATCGCGTCCTGCCCGTCTTCCATGGGCGAGCTTCCAGCAAAAGTATCGAACATGGGATCGGGCGGGGCGCGACCCACGCCTTATATTCAGCGCGGCCGAATGTGCTGCGTTACGCTGCGAGCACGGCGCGCAGCGGCCCGCGTAGCGCGTTGCAGACGACGATGTCGTCAGCCTGCGCCAGCATCGCGCGCGTGATCACGGCTTCGCGCGCATGCCACGCGGGCGCGGCCAGCATCACGCCGCGCATCACACCCGGCAGCACGCCGGCCGACAGCGGCGGCGTGAGCCACTCTTCGCCGAAGCGCAGGAACACGCTGCTGCGTCCTCCTTCCGTCAATTCGTCACGCTCGTTGAAGAACAGCATATCGAAGGCGTCTTGCGCCTCGGCCGCCTTCCAGGCCGCGTCGTAGCGGCTGCGGATGCTCGTCTTGTGGCGCAGGAAGACGTCGCCGCTATGCGTCGGCTCCTGGGCCAGCAGCAAGCTCACCGGCTCGTGCAAGGGCGCCAGCTCACCCGACGTGAGCGTCAGCGCGCCGGCATGGTCCACCGCCAGGCGCAGGCGGTGCAGCGCATCGGAGGACAGGGCCTGGCTGGCTTCCAGCAGCGCCACCTGCGCTGCGCCGCGGTCGAAGGCGAAACCGAAATAGGCGCACGATGCGCCGAGGCGGTCGAGATGCTGCTCCAGATGCCGGCAGCCATGCTCGCGCGAGGCGCGGATGGTCTCGAAGATGGTGAACTCGTTGTGCAGGCCCGTGAGAAAGCGCGCCTTCAGCTGGCACTCGGCGTATTCGGACTGCGCATCGCTGTCGTACACGATGCCGGCGCCGACGCCCAGTTCTCCACGCCGGATACCGTCCGCCGATGCTCCGAGCGCCAACGTGCGGATCGGCACCGACAGGCAGAAGTCGCCATAGGCGCGGCCCGGTGGCGCCGGATCGAACCAGCCGATCGCGCCGGTATAGATGCCGCGCGCATCGGGTTCGAGTTCGTGGATGATCTCCATCGTGCGTCGCTTCGGCGCGCCGGTAATCGAGCCGCATGGGTACAAGGCCTTGAAGATCTCTTCCAGGCCCGCGTCAAAGCGCAGGCGCGCCTGCACGGTCGACGTCATCTGCAGCACGGCGCCATAGCGCTGCACCTCGAACAGGGCCGGCACTTCGACACTGCCGGTCTGCGCCACGCGACCCAGGTCGTTGCGCAGCAGGTCGACGATCATCAGATTTTCGGCGCGGTTCTTGGTGTCTTGCGCGAGGGCCTGCGCGCGCACGGCGTCAACGTCAGGGTCGCCGCTGGCCGGCGCCGTACCCTTCATCGGCCGCGCCACCAGCATGCCCGCTTCATGGCGCACGAACAGCTCGGGCGAGAACGACAGCACGGCGCCGCCGCCAGGTAGCGTCACCAGCGCGCCATACGGCACCGGCTGGCGCGCACGCAGGCGCGTGTACAGGGCGAGCAGCGAACCGAAGGCGTCGAAGCGCAGGCGCCAGGTGTAGTTGACCTGGTAGGTGTCGCCGGCCGCGATGTAGTCGCGGATGCGGCCGATCGCCTCGGTGAACCGCGCTTCATCGACATTCGCGGACATGCCGGCGACGCCGGCCTGTTCTGCGTCCATGCTGCGCGTTGCCAGCCACGACGCCACCTGCTCGCCCGTCATGGGCTCGCAGTGGCTGAACAGCAGCACCTGCGCCAGCGGGCCGGCGAGCGGCCGGGCCGGCAAGCCCTCCAGGTGCGCACCCAGTTCATAGCTCAGCAGCGGCACGGCATGCAGGCCGTCCTGCAGCGCCTGCGACAGCGCCGCCACCAGCTGCGGCCATGCGGCCGCGTCCTCGCACCTCAGCGTGCCCGCATGGCCGCTGTACAGGCGCGAGCGTGCCTCCTGCGTGGCGCGGGCATCGTCCAGCAGCGCGAAGACTTCGCCGGTATCCATCCTTCGGATTTTACGCTGCCAGCAGCAGGGACAGCTGGAGCGAGGTGCCTTCCATTGGATTGAGCTTGAAGCCTGTCTTTGCGAAGCGGTGCCAGCGGCCGGTGACGTAGTTCACCAGCAGGCTGGCGCGCGCGGCGACGTCGGCTTCCTGGCCGTGTCCCTGCGTGACGGCCAGGCGCAGCGCTCCCTTGAAGGCCAGTTCGACCTTGTCGTAGAACTGATTCATGCGGTGCTGCAGGCGTTCGTCTTCATTGACCAGCGCATCGCCGATCAGCACGCGCGTCATGCCGGGGTTGTTGGCCGCGAAGCCGAGCAGCATCTGCAGCATCGCGTGCGCCTGCGACAGGCCGCTTTCTTCTTTCTCGGTGATCTGGTTGATGACGCCGAATACCGACGACTCGATGAACTCGATCAGTCCCTCGTACATCTGCGCCTTGCTGGCGAAGTGGCGGTACAGCGCCGCTTCGGACACCGACAGGCGCGCCGCGAGCGCGGCGGTCGTGATTTTCTCGCCCTTGGGCTGCTCGAGCATCGAGGCCAGGGCCTGGAGGATTTGCAGCTTGCGCTGGCCTGGCTTCGTGCTTGCCATGGGATCCCTAGGAATTGTTATTGGAGCGGCGCAGCCCGGAGAGCCGCGTCGGAAGTTGCCGCACGGATTTTACTTTGACATTGACGTAACCGGGGCATTTCAAGGTCCTTGGCAGGGGTGCTTTTCCAATCGGATCGCTCATCCGGAGGTATTGTGTGACCCAGACGGTACGCAAGCCCAGCTGGCGCGCGGTGCGCAGGTTGGCCAGCGTGTCTTCGACCAGGATGCAACGCTGGGCCGCGATGCCGTGTTTGCGCAACAGGCGGCGCAGCATCAGCTTCGACGGTTTCGGCCGCAACTGCCCATGCACGTGCATGTGCTCGATCGCCACGTGATTCGAAAAATGGTTGTGCAGCTTCAGGCGGCGCACGATCTCGGTCGAATAGCTGTTCGGCGCATTGGTCAGCAAGATCTTGCGGCCCGGCAGGCGGCGCAGCAGGCGCGCCAGGCCGCGCTCGGCGCGCAGTAGGGCCTCGAGCGGGCCGATGTCGTGGGTCTGGTGCAGGAAATCTTTTGCGCACACCTGGTGGTGGCGCATCATGCCGAGCAGGGTGGCGCCGTAGCGCTTCCAGTAGCCCAGGCGCGCGGCGTCGATCATCTCTTGCGTGGCCGCTACGCCATCGATGCTCAGCACGCGCGCGATATACGTGTTCATATTGGCGCTGATCGCCGGGAAGATCGCGTGCGAAGCGTCGTGCAGGGTGTTATCGAGATCGAACAGCCAGACCGGAGCTTGGAGGGAAGAAGTGGACACGGGTAATCGGCTCGCAAAGGATGCAACACGCGATTATGCCAGTGGCGCATGACGACGTCATGGAGCGGGATAAAACAGGGGAGGGGAGATGGTGCCCTTGACGTGGATTGAACACGTGGCCTCTCCCTTACCAAGGGAGTGCTCTACCACTGAGCTACAAGGGCTGGTAGATTCGCGGCGAGCAGGGCCCGCCGTGACTAAGACTTTTCGTGGCTTGTTTCTGCCACAAAAAATTTAGTGAGACCGGATCATAGTGCCAAAAGCCTGTTCGGTCAAGACTTCGAGCAACAATGAGTGCTCGATGCGGCCGTCGATGATGTGCACGGTGTTCACGCCCGATTTCGCGGCGTCCAGCGCCGACGAGATTTTCGGCAGCATGCCGCCCGAGATCGTGCCGTCCGCGAACATCTCGTCGATCTCACGCGCCGACAGGTCGGTCACCAGATTGCCCGCTTTATCTTGCACGCCGGCGATGTTGGTCATCATGATCAACTTTTCGGCTTTCAGGATTTCTGCGATCTTGCCGGCGACGACGTCGGCATTGATGTTGTAGGCCTGGCCGTCCTGGCCGAAACCGATCGGCGAGATGATCGGGATGAAGGCGTCGTCTTGCAGCGCTTTCACGACGGCCGGGTTGATGGCCTCGATATCGCCGACGAAACCGATGTCGAGGAACTCGCCCGGCTTTTCCTTGTCGGGCATCGCCATGCGGCGTGCGCGGATCAGGCCGCCATCCTTGCCGGTCAGGCCGACTGCCTGGCCACCGTAGTGGTTGATCAGCATCACGATGTCTTGCTGAACTTCGCCGCCCAGCACCCACTCCACCACTTCCATGGTTTCTTCGTCGGTGATGCGCATGCCTTGCACGAAGGTGCCCTGCTTGCCGATTTTCTTCAGCGCATTGTCAATCTGCGGGCCGCCGCCGTGGACCACGACCGGGTTCATGCCCACCAGCTTGAGCAGGATGACGTCGCGCGCGAAGCCGTGTTTCAGGCGTTCTTCGGTCATGGCATTGCCGCCGTATTTGATAACGATGGTCTTGCCGTGGAAGTTGCGGATGTAGGGAAGCGCTTCGGCCAGGATCTGTGCTTTCAGCGCCGTCGAAACGGCGGTCAAGTCGTCAGGTTGGTCGTCGGTGTTCAGGCTGGTCACTTGAGCGTTCATGGAGGGTCCGAAATAAATGTCGCGAGATTTTACAGCCAATGTCGTAAAGGCAGCGTAAACCTTGCGGGGAAAGGGCGGCGTCCTGTTGTATTTTATGGCAGCAATCGTTACTTTATCAGGTATGAGTATTTGTACGCGCTGCGGCGCCGAATTTGGATGCGCGATGACGGATGGCGCACAGGAACCGTGCTGGTGCACGGCCCTGCCGCCAGCGGTGGCCGTGCCGCAAGAGGCGCTCGGGTGCTGGTGTCCGGATTGCCTGCGCGCGCATATTGCCGCGCAGCCCGTGCCGACAGCGCCAAAGGCCGGCTGACACCTCAGCGCCGCGTGCGAAAGAAGCGCATCATCTCGCGGCTGGCATCCGGGCCCTTGCCGTCCGTATAGCTGCCGCGCGCATTGCCGCCGAACCAGGCATGGCCGGCGCCATGCACCACCCAGTGTTCCGCCTGCACCGTGCCGTCGTCGTCCGGATACAGGGTGCGCGTGTAGGCATGGCCGTCCGGCACGTGGCCGGGTTCGGCCATGCCGGGACTGGCCAGGTGGCGCGCGCCTTGGGCGACCAGTTCCTCGCCATTGGCCGGATGCACGGTGGTGTCGCGGTCGCCGTGGAAGACGATGATCGGCAAGGGCTGCCCGCTCGTTGTGCTGCGGCGGAAATCGCCCTTCATCGCCGCCAGCGCCGACGACAGGTCGTTGGCCGAGGCAAAGGGCAGGCCGGAGTGCACGCCCACCGCCGCATACAGGTCCGGATACAAGGTGCCCATGATGGTCGCCATCGCGCCGCCGGCCGACAGGCCGGCGACATACACCTGATCCGGATCGACCGCATGGGTTTCCATGATCGCGCGCGTCATGCCGGCGATGATCGAGGGTTCGCCTTCGTCGCGGCGCTGGTCGACCGCATTGAACCAGTTCCAGCAGCGCGAGGGGTTCGCGCCCTTGCTCTGCGCCGGATACAGCACCAGGCAGCCGATCTCTTCGGCCAGCACGTTCATCCGGGTGCCGGTGGCGAAGTCGTCCGGATCCTGGGTGCAGCCGTGCAGCATCACCAGCAGCGGCGCTGCCGTGCCGGTATAACTGCCAGGCACATACAGTTTGTAGTCGCGGCGGCCGGCGGCGTTCACATGATGGCCGTCGACGAAGATGCCGGGCCGGTGTTCGCGCGGCGGCTGCACCGCCGTCGACGGCGCGGCGGCGGGCACGGCGAAGTCGCGCATCTGGCGCTGGGCGACGCGCTGCATGGCCGCCGCATTCTTGAGGGCTTGCTGCATCGCAGCGGCAGGCGCCGCCGGTCCCGTGCGCCATAGCGAGCGGGTAGCGGCGCGCATTTGCGCCAGCAGTAGTCGGTTGAGTTTCATGACATTCCTTTTGTGCAGTGCACAATTTCAGGCCATGAGCTTACACCAACCAGTCAAACGTTGCCGAACGGCTGTTGCTGCAGTATTTATGCGACGGATTACCCACACCCTTCCACATAGTCGACCGCCGGCTTGATGCCGGCGCGCATGGTCGTCAGTTTTCCCTTGCTGGCTTCGAAGATCAACGCTTTGGTCTCGCCTTTGGGCAGGACCAGGACCTGGCCTTGCTCGTCGTATTTGTGGCGTTCGCTGCGCAGCGCGGGCTGGTGGCGCAGGGCGTCCGTTGCCGACATGCGCGCCGTGATGCCGGCGCTGTTGCGCACCACCGTTTTGGCATCGGCGCGCACGATCACGCCGTTCTCGACCATGAAGCTCACCTGTGGATAACGCTTGAAGCGGACGATGGGGCAGGATGGATCCAGCGGCCGCGGCGTGGCGCGCTGGCCCAGCTTGCGTTCGACCTGGTCGAGCCGCTGGCCGAACTGGATCTTGCCGTAGCCATCGGGCGACAGCACCTGGCTCGATGCCGTGGCGGAAACGCCCAGCAGGGCGGTCAGGACGATGAAACGAATGTTCATGGCTTACCTCATGCAGCAGGTTAATCGATGCGGCACTGTTCCAGGGACAGTGCGTATTGACGAGTATAGTGACTCACAAGCAAAAACGGCGCTGGACTGCCGGACGCGCGATAATGCCGCCTCCGACACATCGACGTCAGGCTCCAGGCAATGGCTCCAGAACTGCAAACTCCCGTCCCTTCTCCCTGCATCAATATCTGCAAGATGGTCCCGGAAACCGGCCTGTGCCAGGGCTGCATGCGCACGATCGACGAGATCCGGGCCTGGCGCAATGCCAGCGAGGACGAGAAGCGCGCGATCTGGGGCGAGATCCGGCGCCGCGAAGCCACGCTGTTCGGCGACTGAGGGCGCGCCATGGACCTGCATTTGCCGTCGTCGGTTCATGTGCTCGAGCGCAACTGGCTGTCGTCGAATAATGTCCTCTTGATCGGGCCTGACGACACGGCCCTGATCGACAGCGGCTACGTCACCCACGCAACGCAGACGCTGGCACTGGTGCGTCACCTGCTGCGCGATCGTCCGCTAGACCGCCTGCTCAACACCCACCTGCACTCCGACCACTGCGGCGGCAATGCCGCCCTCCAGGCCGCCTACGGCTGTCACACGGCGATTCCCGCACTCGATGCCGACAAGGTCGCGCGCTGGGACGAAGCAGCGCTGAGCTTTCGCGCCACCGGCCAGCAATGTCCGCGTTTCGGCTTCGACGGCGTGCTGGCGCCGGGCGACGTATTGTGGCTGGGCGGCCTGCGCTGGCAGGTATTGGCCGCGCCCGGCCACGATCCGCATGCGCTGCTCATCTTTTGTGCAGACGAAGGCGTGCTGGTCTCGGGCGATGCGCTGTGGCAGGACGGCTTTGGCGTGATTTTCCCGGAACTGACCGGTGAACCCGGTTTCGACGAGGTCGGGGCCACGCTCGACCTGATCGACAGCCTGGCGCCGCGCGTCGTCATTCCCGGGCACGGGCCGGTGTTCGGCGACGTCGATGCGGCGCTGGCGCGGGCCAGGGCGCGCCTCGACTACCTGGCGGTCGACCCGAAACGCAATGCACGCAACGCGGTCAAGGTACTGCTCAAGTTCCTGTTGCTGGAGCGTGGGAAGATTGCCGTAGCAACGCTACCGCGCCTGCTTGCATCGATTCCGCTGGTCGAGCAGGTGCGCCCGACCGTGCTGGGGCTGGATGCCGACGAACTGGCGCAGTGGGCAGCCGCAGCGCTGGTGCGCGCCGGCGCGGCGCGCATCGAGGGAGAGATGTTGCTCGATCTTTAGAGGAAGGGGTCTATCACCATCGATCTAGCACGATCGTTCTTTTTTCGGGGCTATAATGCCTCGTCAACTAACCACCGAGAGCTGTCCATGACGATGCCCGCCGTGCTGCAAGACCTGTCCCTTCCCGTCATCGCTTCGCCGATGTTCATCGCCAGCGGTCCCGCCCTGGTGGCGGCCCAGTGCAAGGCCGGCATCGTCGGTTCCTTCCCGGCCCTGAATGCCCGTCCGGCCGAATTGCTCGACACCTGGCTGACCGATCTGCAGCGCGAGCTGGCCGAGTACGCGGCCGCCAATCCGGGCGCGAAAGTGGGCCCGATCGCGGTCAACCAGATCGTCCATCAATCGAACGACCGCCTGGCGCACGACGTCGAGGTGTGCGTGAAGCACCAGGTGCCGATCATCATCTCGTCGCTGCGCGCGCCGCCGCGCGAGATGATGGACGCTGTACATTCGTATGGCGGCATCGTGCTGCACGACGTGGTCTCGATCCGCCATGCCGAGAAGGCGCTGGAAGCGGGCGTCGATGGCCTGATCCTGGTGGCGGCCGGCGCCGGCGGCCATGCCGGCGCGCTGTCGCCGTTCGCGCTGGTGGGCGAAGTGCGCAAGTTCTTCAAGGGGCCGATCGCCCTGTCCGGATCGATTGCGACCGGCGACGCGATCCTGGCGACGCAGGCGATGGGCGCCGATTTCGCCTACATCGGTTCGCGCTGGCTGGCGACCAAAGAATCGAACGTCAGCGACGGCTACCGCGACGCGATCGTCGAATCGAGCGCCGCGGATGTGGTGTACACGAACCTGTTCACCGGCGTGCACGGCAACTACCTGAAAAAATCGATCGTGGCGGCCGGGCTGGATCCGGACAATCTGCCGGAATCGGACAAGAGCAAGATGAGCTTCGGCTCGGGCGCGGCCAAGGCCTGGCGCGACATCTGGGGCGCGGGCCAGGGCGTGGGCCTGATGGACGACGTGCCGACGGTGGCCGAGATGGTCGAGCGGCTCAAGCGCGAGTATGACGCCGCGCGGGCAAGGCTGGCGCTGTAACGCTCAATCCGCCGGCTTCAGGTCTTCCGGACGAATGGTCCACAGGCCCGGCAGGTTGCGCCAGTAGCCATACACGTCCATGCCGAAGCCGACCACGAATTTATTCGGCAAGGTCAGGCCCACCAGGTCGGCCTGGATCGGCTTGGCGCGGCCCAGGTCCTTGTCGGCGAACACGACGACGATCACTTCGGCGGCGCCCATGTCGAGCAGGCGCTGTTTGACGTGGGCCAGGGTCTCGCCTTCGTCCAGGATGTCGTCCACCACCACGATCTTGCGGCCGACGACGTTCTGGCGCGGGATCACCTTCCACACGATCTCGCCGCCGCGGTCTTCGTCGCCATAGCGGCTCACGTGGATGTAGTCGAAGTCGAGCGGGAAGCTCAGTTGCGGCAGCAGGTGGCCGGTAAATACCACCGCGCCGCCCATCACGCCCAGCACCAGCGGGAATTCGGCCGCGCCCTCGGCGTTGAAACGGGCATTGAGTTCGTCGGCGACGCGCCGCACGGCGGCATTGACTTCGACGGGTTCGACGATCTGGGTGGCATTGGCCAGCAGTGCGCGTGCGCGCTCATGGTGGAATTCGTGCATGGTCTTCAGTTCAGTTGAGTGCGCGGCCATTATGCGTCATCCGTGAGAGGCGTGCGGTCCCGTTGGCCATTCAAGAGGATTGCGGCGTATGATACGTGGCTTGGAAAACCAAACCGACGCACCTAGCCATGTCCCATAACGAATTCCAGGCCGCCCGTGCAGGCCGCCTCGCGCAACTGCGCGCCGCCATGGCGCGCCACGGTATCGACGCCTATATCGTCCCGTCGAGCGATCCGCATCTGTCCGAATACCTGCCCGGCCACTGGAAGGGCCGCGAATGGCTTTCCGGTTTCACCGGCTCGGTCGGCACCTTCATCGCCACCGCCAATTTTGCCGGCGTCTGGACCGACGGCCGCTACTTCACGCAGGCCGAGACCGAACTGGCCGGCTCCGAAATCGCCCTGATGAAGATCCCGGGCGCCGCGAGCCAGCTGCACGTCGACTGGCTGGCCGCCAACCTGGCCGCCGGCCAGACCGCCGCCGTCGATGCGCGCGTGCTGGGCCTGGCCGGCGCGCGCCTGTTGAAAGATGCCCTGGCCGCCAAGGGCGTGACCCTGCGTCTAGATGCCGACCTGCTCGACGAAGTCTGGAGCGAGCGGCCGTCGCTGCCGCTTGAACCGGTGTTCGAACACGTCGCGCCTTACGCGACTGTCAGCCGCGCCGACAAGCTGCACGCCACGCGCGCAGCGATGGAAGCGCATGGCGCGGGCTTTCATTTCATCTCGACGCTGGACGATATCGCCTACCTGTTCAACCTGCGCGGCGCCGACGTCAGCTTCAACCCGGTGTTCCTGGCGCATGCGCTGATCGGCCACGGCGACGCGACCCTGTTCGTCCTCGAAGGCAAGGTGCCTCAAGATGTGCGCGCCCGCCTGGAAGCCGACGACGTGCACCTGGCGCCGTACGCCAACGCCGTGCACGCGCTCGAATCGCTGCCGGAAGGCGCGACCCTGCTGCTCGATCCGCGCCGCGTCACCGCCGGCATGCGCGCCGCCGTGGCGCAGGGTGTGAACGTGGTCGAGGCGATCAACCCGACCACCTTCGCCAAGTCGCGCAAGCTGGAAAGCGAGGCCGTCAACGTGCGCGCCGCGATGGAACAGGATGGCGCGGCGCTGTGCGAATTCTTTGCCGCGCTCGAGCCGCTGCTGGCGGACCCGAAGCGCGCGCCGCTGAATGAAGTCGACATCGACACCCGCATTACCGCAAGCCGTGCACGTCGTCCGAACTTCGTGAGCGCCAGCTTCTCGACCATCGCCGGCTTCAACAGCAACGGCGCGATCATGCACTACCGCGCCGAGAGCGCGACCTGCGCCGTCATCGAAGGCGACGGCCTGCTGCTGATCGATTCGGGCGGCCAGTACCTGGGCGGCACCACCGACATCACGCGCGTGATCCCGGTCGGCACGCCAAGCAGCGCGCAGATGCGCGACTACACGCTGGTGCTGAAAGGCCTGATCAACCTGTCGGCCGCGCGCTTCCCGCGCGGCACCCGCGCGCCAATGCTGGACGCGATCGCGCGCGCCCCGATCTGGGCCGCCGGCATCGACTACGGCCACGGCACCGGCCACGGCGTCGGCTACTTCCTCAACGTGCACGAAGGCCCGCAGACGATTTCGCCGGCGGTGCCGCCGGAGCCGCATACCGCGATGGAGCCCGGCATGATCACCTCGATCGAGCCGGGCATCTATCGTCCGGGACGCTGGGGCATCCGCATCGAGAACCTGGTGCTGAACCAGCACGTCGAGACGTCCGAGTTCGGCGAGTATCTCGGCTTCGAAACGCTCACCCTGTGCCCGATCGATACGCGCCCCATCGATCGCAGCCTGCTGCGGCCCGACGAAATCGCGTGGCTGAACGACTACCACGCGACCGTGCGCGCGCGCCTGACGCCGCACGTCGAAGGCCCGGCATTCGAGTGGCTGATGCAGCGCACGGAGGCGATCTGATGGCCAGCTCACGTTCCACCCGCGCCAGCACCGCCGTCGAGCGCCTGAAGCAGCGCACCGGGAACAATCTGTACTCGATGGCGCGCACCGGCGACGGGCACTTCTACCTGTCCGAGGCGCCCGGCAGCCCGCCGCTGTGCCCACCGATGGAGCTCGACGACTTCGTCGCCTTCGTCAAGGGCCTGGGCCCGCAGGAGCAGCCGCGCATCAGCAAGAACGACCTGGCGTTCGAGAAGCAGCTGGTCAAGAAAAAACCCTGACCGCCCGCCGACCATGAACACGATGCGCGCATGACGGAAACCAACCTGTTCGCGGCCTACTGGTCGAAGCACGAGCTGTTTGCCAATGGCCTGATCCTGTTGCACCTGGTCGGGGCCTTGCTGCTTGGCCTCTTGGTTGGCTACGAGCGCGCCTATCACGGGCGCGCCGCCGGCATGCGCACCTATGGCCTGGTGTGCATGGCCTCGGCCGCGCTGACCATCCTGGCCGGCTATCCGGACCTGTGGTACGGCGGCCATGCGGGCCTCTTGGCGCCGATCGATCCGACCCGCATCATCCAGGGCGTGGTCACCGGCATCGGCTTCCTCGGCGCCGGCGTCATCATGCGCGACGGCTTCAATATCAGCGGCCTGACCACGGCGGCCTCGATCTGGGCCTCGTCGGCGATCGGCATCCTGATCGGCATCGGCTTCTATCTGGCCGCGATGGGCCTGGCCTTCCTGTCGGCGATGATCATGATCTACCTGAACCGCCTGGAGACCTTCCTGCCGTCGCGCCACGCGGTGGCGGTGCGGATGCGCTTCCGGCCCGAATTCATGCCGCGCGAAGACGCGATCCGCAAGGTGGCGCTCGAGCGCGGCTACGAGATCGCCGGCAGCTCGCTGACCATCAGCAGCGACGAAGGGCGCCAGGAATGGCGCTTCGTGGCGCTGGCGCTGTCGCGCAAGACCGGCGCGCCGCTGTCGGAACTGGCGCGCGAACTGGCCGCCTTCGACGGCGTCGATTCGTTCCAGCTGTCGCACGCACGTAACTAACAAAGCCGCGCTTCAATCTCGCAACACCAATAACAATTCCAAACGGGGTTTTTCCAATGGACGCACAAGAAGTTCTCGATTTCTGGTTCCTGCCGCCTTCCGATCCAGGCCATGGCAAGCAGCGCGCCGAATGGTTCCGCAAGGACGAAGCGTTCGATGCCGCCGTTCGCGAACGCTTCGGCGCCGCGATCGACCATGCGATCGCCGGCGGCCTGCGCGAGTGGGACGAAGAGGGCCCGCGCGGCGTGCTGGCGCGCATCCTGGTGCTCGACCAGTTCACCCGCAACGCCTACCGCGGCACGCCCGAATCCTTCGCCGGCGACGCCCTGGCGCTGAACGCCGCGCGCCAGCTGGTGGCATCCGGCGGGCACCTGTCCCTGTCGCCGCTCGAGCGTGTCTTCGTCTACATGCCGTTCGAGCACGCGGAAGACGCACGCACCCAGGAGCAATCGGTCGAGCTGTTCACCGACCTGGCCGCCAGCCACGAAGGCTTCAACGAGCAGCTCGACTACGCGCACCGTCACCGCGGCGTGATCGCGCGCTTCGGCCGCTTCCCGCACCGTAACCCGATCCTGGGCCGCGCCTCGACGCCCGAAGAACGCGATTACCTGGCCACACCGGGTTCGGGTTTCTGAGGTGACGCCGACCCTGAACCTGGTCGGCGCCGGCCACGTCGGCAAGGTGCTGGGGCGCCTGCTGGCGGCCAGCGGCGCCTGCGTGGTGCAGGACGTGCTGACCCGCTCGCCCGCCAGCGCCCGGGCGGCGGTCGATTTCATCGACGCCGGCCGCGCCTGCGCCGGCATCGAGGAACTGCGTCCGACCGACATCTGGCTGCTGGCCGTGAACGACGACCAGATCGCGCCCATGGCGGCCGCACTGGCGCAGGCGCATGAGGTCAAGGGGGCGGTCGTATTCCACTGCAGCGGCGCCAAGGCGTCGAGTGAGTTGCAGGCGCTTGCCGACAAAGGGGCGCTGGTGGCCAGCGTGCATCCGATCCGCAGCTTCGCCGATCCCGACACCGTGGCGCGCGACTTCGCCGGCACCTTCTGCGGCATCGAAGGCGAAGCGCAGGCGCTGGCGTTGCTGGCGCCGGCGTTCGAGACGATCGGCGCGCGCCTCGTGACCATCGATGGCGCGGCCAAGACGGTCTATCACGCGGCGGCGGTGTTCGCGTCGAATTACCTGACCACGGTACTCGACGCCGCCCTGCGCGCTTACCAGGCGGCCGGCGTGCCGGAGCCGATCGCGCGCGAACTGGCGCGGCCGCTCGCCAGCGAGACCATGGCGAACGTGTTCCGCCTCGGTCCGGCGGCGGCCCTGAGCGGGCCGGTGGCGCGCGGCGACCACGCGACCGTGGCGCGCCAGCAGCAGGCCCTGCTCGACTGGGACGAGCCGACCGGCAGGCTGTACGAGGCGCTGGTGCCGCTGACGGCCGACCTGGCGCGGCGCAAGCACGCCGCCTCATGACTTCAAGACAATAAGGAAAACACAATGTTCTTCACTGCCTGGGCCACCCTGGCCGTACTCGGTGTGTATTTCTGGACCTGGGGCGTCGCCGGCTATGCCCGCGTGCGCTACAAGGTGCCGGCGCCATCGATGGATGGTCCCGAAGCCTTCCAGCGCGCCCACCGTGTCCAGATGAATACCCTGGAGATGCTGCCGCTGGTGCTGGTGCCCTTGTGGCTGTGCGCCACTTTCCTGGGCGACCTGTGGGCGGCGGCTGGCGGCCTGTTGTGGTGCCTGGGCCGCATCCTGTATGCGATTGGCTATTACCGTGACCCGGCAAAGCGCGAAGCCGGCTTCATTTTGGGCATGCTGGCTTGCGCCGCGTTAATCGGCGCCACAGTTTTCGGCTTATTAATGCGCTAAAGCGAAAAAAGCGAATACAAAGATCGACAAAGTTCCCGTATGGAAATATGCTTGAGGACTACTACTAATTAGCATCGCGCGTCCTGTCCTGATGGTCACTGGCGCGCCAGGAGAACAATATGTTGTTTCTGAAGAGCACGAGTGTGACCAAGGCGCCAGGGATTTATGAGGTCGACGTCGCAGCCAAGCCGCCAGGCAAGACTTTCGGCGTCTTCCTGGCCACCGACCCGGAAAATCCGCCGCACACCGTGCTTGCCGGCCTGGCCGAACTGGGTTTCCAGAACGTCCATCAGCAAAACTATGTGCACCGCGACAAGGGCAAGGTGCTCGACCTGCATTTCCAGAAGGACGGCACCGATATGTTCAAGGGCTGGAAGGCGGACGAATGCAGCGCCAACCTGGCCGCCATCGACGCCCTGTTCGGCAACGTCGGCATCAAGGTGGCGCCGCGCGTGATGAGCCTGGCGGAAGCCTACGCCTGAAGCCTGCGCCGGCCGCCTGAATATGGGTCAGGCCATCGCTTCCAGGTGATACAAGGCCCATGGGCAGGCGCCGAAACGCTGCGCCACCGGGAGCGCCGCCATTTCCGGCACCCGGTCGGCGTCATACACGGCCCATAGCGGCCCCAGCCCACCCAGCGGCATCGGTTTTCCATCCAGGTGGGTGGCGACAATGAAATTCCACGCTCGTAACTGTCGCATTTCCAGCACGGCGGCATAGCCGTCGACCGCCCGCATCAGCACCTTGGCGGCATCGCGCGGCTTGGCGCCGGCCTGGGCCAGCACGTCCGCCAGCAGCGGTCCGCGCAGGGTGTGCGGTTTGCCGTCATATTCCAGCGTCGGACGGATGGTGCGCGCCGGCAGGGCGGCCAGGGCTGCGAAATCGAGGGCATAGGCGCGGTCGAACGCCAGCTTTTGCTTGGCCATCATCTGGTCGAGCGCTGGATCGATGGCGCCGCGGTTGCTGCGCGTGATGGCGCCGGTGATGGTCAGCAGTGTGGGCCCTGCGGCCGGAGCCGCAGCGGTACCCGTGCTGCGGCTGGCGAAGGCCGGCGCAGCGCCAGCCAATACTGCGGCGCCGAGGAAATGGCGTTTGTCCATGCGAGAATGCGGTGTGGTGGAAAGTACACCATCATAGCCGTCAATTTTGCGTATGGTTTGACCATGGATTTATTTGCCGACGACTCCTTGCTGAGTCCGATCCCGCTCGAAGACGGCGATCTCGCCTGGATGCCCCAGCTCCCGCTGCCCTGGACCAATGCCGAGGTCATGGCGCGCCTGCTGCGCGAAACCGACTGGCGCGAAGAAACGGTGGTGGTGTACGGCAAGCGTCACCTGCAGCCGCGCCTGAGCGCCTGGTATGGCGACGCGGCCTATACCTATTCCGGCCTGCGCCTGCAGCCGGCGCCGTTCACGCCGCTGCTCGACACCCTGCGCAAGGTCGTCGAAACGGCGACAGGGCACAGCTTCAACAGCGTCCTGCTGAATCTCTACCGTAACGAGCGCGACAGCATGGGCATGCACAGCGACGACGAGCCGGAACTGGGACCGCAACCGGCCATCGCCTCGCTCAGCCTTGGCGCTGCCCGCACCTTTATCCTGAAGCATAAATACAACAAAAAGACTGTGCGACTAGAATTGACGGACGGCAGTCTGTTGCTGATGCGCGGTAAAACACAGGAATATTGGTTGCATGGCATCAATAAGATGACACGCACGTTACAAGCGCGGGTCAACCTAACTTTCAGGAAAATCGTCTAAACTGCGTGCAACCCCATCGATCCACGCGGAAATATTAATAACCAGCCGGTCATTAAGTTACACTTTCTTACAGTTCTTACGGAATCGGCACGGACTTGCTCTGCCGCCAGTGCTATCTTGATCACATCGCGATTCGTTGGGAATCACGAGCCAGATGAACAAGAAGAGGAATTGAGATGAAAAAGCTGATCGTTGCACTGCTCGCTACCACCGCCGCTGTCTCGGCTGTCCAGGCACAAGAATTCACCCCACGCGCCTATGTTGGCGTCGGTGCGGTGGCCACCGATTATGAATCGCGCGTCCCAGGTGCAACCAGCGCCGACATCGATACCATCAAGGCATCGGCCAAGCTGTTCGGCGGCTACGAGTTCACCCCGAACTGGGCAGTCGAAGTCGGCCACACCGACTACCGCAGCGCCGACATCTACTACACCCTGGGCCCAGTGGCTGCCAGCGGTCAGGTCGATGGCCGTTCGACCTACGTCGCCGCCAAGTTCAGCTCGCCACTGACCGAGAAGCTGGTCGGCTACGCCAAGCTGGGCGTGTCGCATGACGTGAACGAACTGGCAGCGGTCAACGCGTCGCTGAACCGTCGCGACAGCGACAACAACGCCTACGGCGCCCTGGGTGTGCAGTACAACATCAACCAGGACGTGGCAGTGATCGCCGAATACGAACGCTTCGGCGGCACCCGCGACTTCGGCGTGCGTCCAAACGCACTGACCATCGGCGCGAAATACTCGTTCTAAGCAGAGCGTGTAGTGAACGAAAAAGGCCCTTCGGGGCCTTTTTTGTTATCGGTACGAAAATTTAAACGAATCGTGCGCGGGAGGCATTCATAGCCGCGCCAGCGCCAGCCCCTGCGGCCGCTGCACCCACGGCGGCACGATGATCGCCGGTTCGGGCGCCGCATGTCCGGCCGAGATGAAGCGATGCAGCGACGACCAAGGCCAGTCGCATGGCTCTTGGCAGTGGCCGTGGCGCACGGCGTCGGTGTGGACGTAGTCGACCAGGGCCGTGTAATCGTCGTCCTGGCCGACCCGGTAGTGGCGGTAGTGGCGCTCCCAGAGCGCGCCATCGTCCACCCCGCACTGGCCGGTCTTGCGCAGCGCCTTTGAAAACGCGATCTTGACGGTGCGCCAGCGGCTGGAACAGTCGTGGTCGCCCGGTGGCAGGGTCCAGATCGCATGCGCGTGATCGGGCAGGACTGCCCAGGCGTCGACGTGGAAAGGACGGCGCGCACGCGCCAGCCGCATGGCTTCGCCGAATGCGGAGATATGTTCGGTCAACAGGTGACTGCCGCGGTCGAGCAGGCGCACTGTGAAAAAGAAAGTCCCGCCGGGGACGCGGTTATTGCGGTAACCGTTGTGGCAATTGAGCATGGTCTGGCCAGCGCCGCGCGCACGAAGCGGCTGCGGTCGACGAGCTTCCGGTAGTCCTGATCGCAAACAGTTTTACATATTTTGCATTCTGACCCCGTTCCATTTCCGCTAGTAAAAAGCCCGCCAAATGGCGGTTGCCAAGGCGGGCTT
This sequence comes from Massilia arenae, assembly GCF_008014745.1. Taxonomy (GTDB): domain Bacteria; phylum Pseudomonadota; class Gammaproteobacteria; order Burkholderiales; family Burkholderiaceae_D; genus Telluria; species Telluria arenae. Next base: position 46,049 of record NZ_VPFD01000011.1, on the reverse strand, counting down.
TCTCTTACGAAACAAGCGCTTGCACTCTGTCCACTTATCAGGTGGTCAGCGGCTTGTAGCGGATACGCTTCGGCTTGGCGCCTTCTTCGCCCAGGCGCTTCTTCTTGTCGGCTTCGTATTCCTGATAGTTGCCATCGAAGAAGGTGACTTGCGAGTCGCCTTCGAAGGCCAGGATGTGGGTCGCGATGCGGTCCAGGAACCAGCGATCATGGGAGATCACCATCACGCTGCCGGCGAACTCGAGCAGTGCGTCTTCCAGCGCGCGCAGGGTTTCGACGTCCAGGTCATTCGACGGTTCATCCAGCAGCAGGACGTTGCCGCCTTGCAGCAGGGTCTTGGCCAGGTGCAGACGGCCGCGTTCACCGCCCGACAGGTTGCCCACGACTTTTTGCTGGTCGGAACCCTTGAAGTTGAAGCGGCCCAGGTAGGCGCGCGACGGCATTTCGAAACGGCCCACGCTGAGCATGTCGGCGCCGCCCGAGACGTCTTCGAACACGGTCTTGCTGTTGGCCAGCTCGTCGCGGTGCTGGTCGACCAGCGACACGTGGGCGGTCTTGCCGATTGCGACTTCGCCGCTGTCCGGCTGTTCTTTGCCGGCGATCATCTTGAACAGGGTCGATTTACCGGCGCCGTTGGGGCCGATGATGCCGACGATGGCGCCTGGCGGCACGGTGAACGACAGGTTGTCGATCAGCAGGCGGTCGCCGAAGGCTTTCGAGACGTTCTTGAATTCGATGACTTCATTGCCCAGGCGCTCGGCCACGGGAATGAAGATTTCTTGCGTCTCGTTGCGCTTCTGGTATTCGAATTCGGACAGTTCGTTGAAGCGGGCCAGGCGGGCCTTCGACTTGGCCTGGCGCGCCTTCGGATTCTGGCGCGACCACTCGAGTTCTTTCTGCAGCGCCTTCTGGCGCGCCGATTCGGTCGATTCTTCCTGCTTCAGGCGGGCCTGTTTCTGGTCCAGCCACGACGAATAATTGCCCTTCCATGGGATGCCATGGCCGCGGTCCAGTTCCAGGATCCATTCGGCGGCGTTGTCGAGGAAGTAGCGATCGTGGGTGATGCCGACCACGGTGCCCGGGAAGCGCAGCAGGAATTGCTCCAGCCACTCGACCGATTCGGCGTCCAGGTGGTTGGTCGGTTCATCGAGCAGCAGCATGTCGGGCTTCGACAGCAGCAGCTTGCACAGCGCCACGCGGCGCTTCTCGCCGCCCGACAGCACGCCGATCTTGGCGTCCCATGGCGGCAGGCGCAGCGCGTCGGCGGCCATTTCCAGTTGCAGGTTCAGGTTGCCGCCGTCGGAGGCCGAGATGATCGCTTCCAGGCGTTCCTGTTCCTTGGCCAGCGCGTCGAAATCGGCATCTTCTTCGGCATAGGCGGCGTACACGGCTTCGAGCTTGGCTTGCGCCTCGAAGGCTTCGCCCAGGCCGGATTCGACTTCCTGGCGCACGGTTTTTTCGGGATCGAGCTGCGGTTCCTGCGGCAGATAGCCGATGTTCAGGCCCGGCATCGGGCGCGCTTCGCCCTGGATGTCGGTGTCGATGCCGGCCATGATTTTCAACAGGGTCGACTTGCCCGAGCCGTTCAGGCCCAGCACGCCGATCTTGGCGCCCGGGAAGAAGGACAGCGAGATGTCCTTAAGAATTTGACGTTTCGGCGGGACGATCTTGCCCACGCGGTTCATCGTATAGACGTAATTGGCCATGCTTTGACTCTGGTGTTGTTTAAGGTGCACAGGATACGACAGAACCCGCGCCCGACACAGGATTTCTTGGCCGAGGCCTGGAAATCCCGTGCGGGTGCTGCGCGCGATCAGGTTTTCGCAGGTGCAGGTGCAGGCGGCCGGCGCAGCAGGCCTTCGCCGGCGAACAGGATCAGCGCGCTCCAGATCAGCGCGAAGCCGACCAGGCGGTCGGCGGTAAACGCCTCCTTGAACAGCCACACGCCGAGCAGGAATTGCAGGGTCGGTGACAGGTATTGCAGCAGCCCCAGGATCGACAGCGGGATCTTGCGCGCGCCGCTGGCGAACAGCAGCAGCGGGATCGCGGTGAGCGGGCCGGCCATCACCAGCAGCACGCGGATGGTGTCGGAGTCGGTATTGATGAACACGTTCTGGCCCTGGACCGTCAGCCAGATGACGTAGGCGGCCGCCAGCGGGAACAGCACGATGGTCTCGAACGACAGTCCCTCGAGCGCGCCCAGCGCCGCGGTCTTGCGCAGCAGGCCGTAGCTGCCGAAGGAGAACGCCAGGAACAGGGCGATCCAGGGCACCGTGCCGGCCTGCCAGGTCAGCCAGGCCACGCCCAGCGCGGCAATCGCGATCGCCACCCACTGGACGGTGCGCAGGCGCTCCTTCAGGATCAGGTAGCCCAGCATGATATTGACCAGCGGATTGATGAAATAGCCGAGGCTGGCCTCGATCACGTGGTGGTTGGTGACCGACCAGATGTACACCAGCCAGTTGGCGCTGAGCAGCACGGCCGACAGCACGAAGCTGAAGAATACCCGCGGCTGGCGCACCACGTTCAGCCATTTCCACTGACGCCGCAGCACCAGCACGATCAGCAGGAAACCGAGCGACCACAGCATGCGGTGCGCCAGGATCTGCAGCGGCGGCACGCCGTCCAGCGCGTGAAAATAAATGGGGAACAGGCCCCAGCAGAGGAAGGCCAGGGCCGCGTAAATGATGCCGGAACGCATGGGAATGGGGGCTGGATTGCAGGGATGACATTATCCCTGAATATGTACATGGCTGCTGGAGCGTGCCTCTTTTTGCACGGGTGTATGATGCACCACGAAATATTCTTGCTTTTTTCCAGCCACTATTTTATGGTGCGCCGCACCAATACAAAAGCGATGGTGTAATCTTGACATCAGATAGCAAGAAAAGCAGCCTGGCGGCACTCACCCTGGCCGCGGTCGGCATCGTCTACGGCGATATCGGCACCAGCCCCCTCTACACGCTGCGCGCGGTGTTCGACGACACCCACGGCCTGCCCCTGAACACCCCCAATATCCTCGGCGTCATCTCCCTGATCTTCTGGGCCCTGACGGTCATCGTCTCGCTCAAGTACGTGACCCTGGTGCTGCGCGCGCACAACCGCGGCGAGGGCGGCATCATGGCCCTGATGGCGCTGGCGACCAACTCGGTGGCGCGCAACTCGCGCTGGAGCTTCCCGCTGCTGGCCATCGGCGTCATCGGCGCCACCATGTTCTATGGCGACAGCGTGATCACGCCGGCGATCTCGGTGCTCGGCGCGATCGAGGGCCTCGAAGTCGCGGCGCCCGGCATGTCGCACTACGTGGTGCCGCTGGCGGTGGTGGTGCTGGTGGCCCTGTACAGCGTGCAGCGCCATGGCACGGCCGGCATCGGCCGCTTTTTCGGCCCCGTGATGCTGGTCTGGTTCCTGGCCCTGGCCGCGATGGGCATCGTCAACATCGTCCAGTCGCCCGAGATCCTGAATGCGCTCAATCCCTGGCATGCGGCCCACTTCATGCTGGACAATAAATTGCTGGCCTTTATTGCGCTGGGCGCGGTGGTGCTGGCGATCACCGGCGCCGAGGCGCTGTATGCCGACATGGGCCACTTCGGCGCCAAGCCGATCCGCATGGCCTGGTTCCTGATCGCCTATCCGGCGCTGACCCTGAACTACCTGGGCCAGGGCGGCCTGCTGATCGCCGACCCGGGCGCGGTGGAAAATCCGTTCTACCACCAGCTCGGCAGCTGGAGTGTGATCCCGCTGGTGATCCTGTCGACCATGGCGGCGGTGATCGCCTCGCAGGCCACGATCAGCGGCACCTATTCGATGACCAAGCAGGCGATCGCGCTCGGCCTGCTGCCGCGCATGCGCATCCTGCACACCTCGGAAAGCGAGATCGGGCAAATCTATATCCCGGCCGTCAACTGGCTGCAACTGGCGGTGGTGCTGATCGCCGTGGTCGGCTTCGGCTCATCGGACGAGCTGGCCGGCGCCTATGGCATCGCGGTCACGGCGACCATGATGATGACCACCGTACTCACCTTCTTCGTGACCCGCTATCGCTGGCGCCTGCCGCTGTGGGTCTGCCTGGCTGCGACCGGCTTCTTCCTGGCGATCGATCTCATGTTGTTCGCAGCCACCACCACCAAGATCTTCCACGGCGGCTGGTTCCCGCTGCTGATGGGCGGCGTGCTGCTGACCTTGATGCTGACCTGGAAGCGCGGCCGCGGGCTGGTGTTCGAGAACCTGCAGAAGCATGCGATTCCGCTGGAGGCCTTCATGGAATCGCTGTTCGTGGCGCCGCCGACGCGGGTGCCGGGCACCGCCATCTTCCTGCGCGGCGAGAGCGACGGCGTGCCGCATGCGATGTTGCACAACCTGTCGCACAACAAGGTGCTGCACGAACGGGTGGTGTTCCTGACCGTGCACATGCGCGAGGAGCCGTGGGTACCGTTCGAGGAACAGATCGACATCGTCGACCTGGGCCACAACTGCTACCAGCTCAACATCCACTATGGCTTCAAGGACGAGCCCGACATTCCGGACATCCTCGACCGCTGCGGCGCGCTCGGCCTGTCGTTCGAGATGATGGAGACCTCGTTCTTCATCGCGCGCCAGACCGTGATCTCGGCCCCGGGCGGCGGCATGGCGCCATGGCGCGAGCACCTGTACGTGGCGCTGTCGCGCAATGCGCGCAGCGCGGCCGACTATTACCAGATCCGCAGCAACCGGGTGATCGAATTGGGCACGCAGATCGAGATCTGAGTAGACCGCCAGCCTGCCGGCAGTCTGCATGCATGGCCATGGCGGCACCACGATCACAGGGTCTGTGCCGCTCGATGTCGGGCAGAACAATGGCTAGTTGACATGATTTTCTCCAGGAAAGATCACCCGGCAGAAAAATGCTAAGATTGTTGACAATTTTTTACCGATGGTCAGGGAGACCTTTGGGTATGGTCATGCAAAACTGCATATGCCTGACGCCATCATTTTCGTGAGAGTGAAGCAGAAGCGTATCTGCATGAGGTGCCAACCAGGTTCCAGGGGTAGCGGTAAGTACGGCGATTCCTGCTACCTGGCCTGAAGACACGTGCCGCATTCTGGACTTGAAGCCGAAACCGCCCCTCCTCACTACCTTGCGGCTGACAGTGATCAGTTCAGGCCACACACTCACGAAGATTCAGGTGACTATAGGAGATAAATCTTGTCCATGATCATTATTATGGCGACGTGCAACGGGGCCAAGACGTTGCCAAAAGTGTTAGAAGGATATGCGAAGCTCGCTCAACCTGCAGGCGGGTGGTCGGCCATCGTGGTGGATGACGGGAGCGATGACGAGACCCGTTCGATCGTCGAATCGTACGCAAAATTATTGCCGATCGAATACGTTCATCAGGAGCGAAGCGGCAAGAACGCCGCGCTCAACCGTGGCGTTGAGCTGGCCCTCCAACGCCGGCCGGCCGCCGAGTTGTTCGTGATGACAGACGATGACGCCACGCCTGAGCGCGAATGGCTTGTTGCGATGCAGGCTTGTATGCTGGAGAACGTTGACTATGACTTGTTTGGCGGTGCAATATTGCCCGATTGGGGCGCGCCACCTCCTGACTGGGTACTGCGTCACGTTCCACTTGGGCTAGCGTTCGCAATCACCAATTTCAGCGATGGCCCGATTCAGCCTGGCGCCATATGGGGGCCGAATATGGCGGTGCGCCGCAAAGTATTCAAAGCTGGACACCGCTTCAACCCGAATGTAGGACCAAACCGCGGTAACTACATTATGGGTAGCGAGACGGAATTCAATAAACGTGTCGTCGCCGCAGGCCATAAAGCCTGGTTCTGCAACAATGCGCGAGTCAACCATTTTATTCGTCCGCACCAGTTGACCGAGGAGTTTTGCCTGGGTCGCGCTTTCCGCGGAGGACGAGGTACATGTCTGGAAACCGGCGATCTGACGCATTTCCCCACATTGTTTGGCGTACCCCGCTGGCTTTATACGAAAAAAATGCATCATGCGCTGCAAATCGCCTTGGCAACCTTGCGTGGCGATCGTGAAGCCAAGTTCAAGGCGCGCTTCCACTACCATCACACGCGCGGATTCTTGCACCAGGCACATGATCTAAAAAACGCAGCATCGCGAAAACAATGAGCTTGCCTTAGCGGGCTCGACCGGGCATCGCAAGACTGGATCATTGAACGGATTGTGATATAGAACTTGCGCAGCAATCTTTTCATGAATTGGATATTGGAATGAACGAATCATTTTTCCACGTCAAACGGCTGACTGAAGGGTTTGATGCTCGGGGAAAAGCGCATTGTGCTCTTGGGCACCAGATCGCACGAAAATCAGGTAATCCCGATGGCATTTACGTCGAATGGAATTGGGATGGGAAGCGCTTAACTGCGCGCAATGACCGCTACGGGATGTTCCCGGGTTTTTATTACTCGCGCGACGGGGAATTCGCGATATCCTCGTCCATCGATCAGCTTCTCAATGCCGGTGCCAGTCCCGAACTGGATGAAACAGCGCTGTCTGTATTCTTCAGGCTAGGTTTTTTTATCGGCGAAGATACACCTTTCCGCCACATCCGCGCACTGCCGCCAGCGGCGACACTGAGTTGGGATGGTGAGCTACGTCTTGAACGCGCGATCAGGGCCCGTGGCGCCCCCAGTCGTGGCGAATCCCGGACATCTGCGCTCGACACCTATAACGAACTTTTCCGCTGTTCGATGACCCGGCGGGCTCCTTCCGATGCGAATTTCGCTGTGCCATTGAGTGGAGGGCGCGATTCACGACATATCTTGTTTGAACTGCTGCGCCAAGGGCATAAGCCTGGTCGCTGCATTACCGCACTCCACTTCCCGCCACGGGGAAACGAAGATGCGCGCATCGCTACCATGCTGACGCAAGAATTCGGCTTGAAGCATGACATCATTGAGCAATCCGGTTCATTTTACAAAGCGGAAGCGGCGAAAAATCCGTTGACTAGTTATTGCACCGATGAACACTCCTGGTATCTGGAGACAGTATCCAATATTCGCGAGCGAGATCGTGTTGTTTATGACGGTATTGCAGGAGATGTTCTTTCTCAAAGCGTGTTTCTGACAGAGGAGCGCCTGCGATTATTCCAGAACGGTTCGCCCAAAGAGATCGCAACACAGCTCCTTAGCAAAGCCGAGAAGAAACTCAGCAATCTTCTCGCGCCGCAGTTATACCGGAGCACAAGCCTGGAACTCGCTATCAGCCATCTGGAGAAAGAAGTAAAGACGCATCTGGATAGTCCAAATCCGGTCGGATCGTTCTTCTTCTGGAACCGTACACGACGCGAGATTGCCTTGGTGCCATATGGCCTAATGGGAGATGTGCCAACGGTGTATGCGCCATTCCTGGATCATGATCTCTACGACTTCCTTACCGGACTGCCTGTAGAAATGCTGATCGATCATACCTTCCATACAGATACCATAAGTCGCGCATATCCCGCGCATGCAGGTCTTCCATATGAAGACAAGGGTAAGCGAGCCGATTCGCCAGACTTCATGCGGCTTCATTCAGAATTTGGCAAACAGGTAGCCAAGCGCCTGCTGCTTCGCCCCTCATCACGATTGATCAACAAGCGCTTTGCCCTTCCGCGAGCTGTGCGGGCCCTGTTCAGTTCAACATTCAGCGCGTCGACGCACTGGTACAGTCCGTTAGCACTTTATCTCGACCAGCTCGATATCGCATCGCGTCGCTGAGCGTCGCGGAACGAGCACGTTCATCGCAGATGCCGGCGCGACAATTATCAGACAAATTCCAGACAGTTTCATGGGACTGATTCGATAAGGTACGAGGTTGCGTTACACAAACCTTATTTGCCTTTCCCAGTCGAGGACACCCCATGAAGCTGAAGTTCCCCCTGATCGCCGCCTTTGCCGCCATGCTCGCCCTGACCGCCTGCGGCGGTGGCGGCAGCGACGACAACAAGCCTGTCGTCAGCAGCCCGGCAACGCTGACGAAGACCGACATCACGGTCGGCACCGGCGCCGAGGCGATTACCGGCAAGCGCGTCACCACCCAATACGTCCTGTGGCTGTACGACGACAAGGCGGCCAACTTCAAGGGCAAGGAGCTCGAGAAAGGCGAACTGCCAGCCTACGTCATCGGTAGCGGCCGCGTCATTCCTGGCTACGACCAGGGCGTGATCGGCATGAAGGTCGGCGGCAAGCGCACGGTCCTGATCCCGTCCAACCAGGCCTACGGCCCTGCCGGCAACGGTCCGATTCCAGGGAACTCGGGCCTGGTGTACGAAATCACCCTGACCAAGGTCGAATAAGCCGGCTGGCGCGAGGGAATGAGACCGGGGCAATGCCCCGGTTTTTTTTGCGCGCACGGCTGACCGCGCGCATGACCGACGCGACGGCGGCAGGCGATGCTCGGGGCTTTTCAGGCCGAGCCGATCATGCGTTTCTCTTTCCAGTTTGCCGTCTGCCTGCTGCCCATCTGTCCCGTCGCGTCTGCCGCGCCCGCGCCCTCGCAGACTTTCCCCTCCTGCGTCGTCATCGATCCGGCCCTGACCGCAGATCCGCCCGCCTGGCTGCTGCTCGCGGCCGCGGTGTTATTGCTGGGAGCCGGCCGCCTGGCCGCCTCGTGACCCGCGCGCGCCTGCGCTGGCGCAGAACGCGCCCGCTTTGTTTGCGACATCGTTGAGATTCCCCGGCCTCCGGAAGGATCAATCATGTCCGTGCGCAAACATTTCCTAAACAAATTGTTGCTGGTCATATTGTTGTTGCCGGGCCTGGCCATGGCAGCGCCGCTCTACCGCATGACCTGGCTGCCGCAGGATTTCACCGCCGCCGGTATCGACGGCGCCGGGCGGGTGGTCGGCACCGCGCAGGGTGGGGCTGCGCTGTGGTCGACGGGTGGTACCACCTACCTGGCCTCGCTGCTGCCCGGCAGCGAAGGCCTGGCGATCAATAACGGCGGCTCCATCGTCGGCCGCATCGGCAGCGATGCCTTCGTGTATGCCGGCGGCGCCTTCTCGGTCTTCAACGTGCCGCCGGCCTACGGCACCTGGGCCACCGCCATCAACGACGCCGGCCAGGTGGCGGGCTTCGGCGCCGCCGGCTTTTCCGAGACCTATGCCTTCCTGTACCAGTCGGGCGTGGTGACCCAGCTGGGCAGCTTCGGCGGCACGATCAGCGTGGCCAACGCGATCAATGCCAGTGGCCACATCGCGGGTTTCGCCAGCAGCGCCGGCGATGGCGACGACTGGGGCGATCCGCGCCGCACCGCCTCGGTCTACCGCGACGGCGTCCAGCACGACCTCGGCTCGCTCGGCGGCTGGTTCAGCGAAGCGAACGACATCAACGACGCCGGCTTCGTCGCCGGCTGGTCCGGGCTCGAAGACAATTTCAGCGAGCGGCCCTTCCTGTTCTCGCCAGACGAGAATCGCATGATCGATCTGGGCACGCTGGGCGGCGCGTCCGGGCGCGCCAATGCACTCAACAACGCCGGGGTGGTGGTGGGCCTGTCCGGCATCGGCAGCGTGGGCGGCTTCGACTACCACGCCTTCATTTATGGGCCTGACGGCATGCTCGACCTCAACGCGCTGGTGGGCGAGCGCGGCGACTGGCAGCTGGTGAATGCGCTCGACGTCAACGATGCCGGCCAGATCCTGGCCCAGGCTTGCAACGGGCTGGGCGACTGCCGTGCGGTGCGGCTCGACCTGGTCGCGGCGGTGCCCGAGCCGGGCAGCTGGGCGATGCTGGGGACCGGGCTGGCGCTGCTGGCCTGGCATGCGCGCCGGCGCCTGCGCACGCGCTTGCACTGGATGGCGCCGGCGCTCCTGATGGGAACGCTGACGGCGCCGCTGGCGTCCACGCCGGCAGCAGCCGCACCCGCGGTCGAGGCGGCGCAGGGCAAGCCGGGCCTGTTCCGGGCCACCTTCCTGCCGGCCGGGTTCTCCGGCTATGCCATCAACAGCCGTGGCCATGTGGCCGGCGCCAACGGCGCCGCCGCCGTGTGGGATGGCGCCGTCGTGCGCGACTACGGCGCGCTGGCGCCGGGCTCGAGCGCCGCCGCCATCAACGGCCACGGCCACCTGGCCGGGGTCTACGTCGACGCCGCACACGTGTTCTCGCCGGCCGGCCTGCGCAATGCAGGGCGCGGGGTGCTGGTGGGTTTCAACTCGGCGAGCGGATTGAACGACAACGGCGCCGTGTCCGGCAACGCAGGCTACGGGGTCGGCGAGCGTGGCCGCGGCTTCGTCGTCGCCAACGGCATCACGCGCATCATTCCCACGTTCGGCGGCACCTGGAGCGGCTCCGCCGCAATCAACCGGCATGGCGCCGTGACCGGCACCGCGTCGGTCACGGGCGACGCCATCCCAGTGCCGCGCTATCTTGCCTACGTCTACCGCGACCAGATCATGCGCAGCCTGGGCACGCTGGGCGGCAAGAACAGCAGCGCCTTCGACATCAACGATGCTGGCGAGGTGGTCGGCATCGCCGATACCGGCATCGTTGTCGACGGCAGCTACTTCATGGAACTGCCCTTCCTGTACGCGGGCGGAGTCATGACCAGCCTGGGTTCGCTGGGCGGCAACTACGGCGTTGCCTGGGGCCTGAACAATGCCGCCTCGGTGGTGGGTTCCTCGACCGCGATCACGCCCGAGGGGCCGGCGTCGCACGCCTTCCTGTACGAAAAAGGAGCGATGCGCGACCTGAACGAGCTGGCCGCGCTGCCCGCGGGCTGGGTCCTGGTCAGCGCGACCGACATCAACGATGCGCGCCAGATCCTGGCGCAGGCCTGCAATCAGGAAGATTGCCTGTACGTGCGGCTCGATCCGCCGTCGTGCGGCTGCTGAGCTGGGGTCATGTGAAGGGGCGCGCCGTCGGCAGGGGCGACAGGCTGGCAGTGGTGTATCTTTGGAAGGGAGCAAGCGCACACATCCGGACCTGAACAGGAGGGCGCCATGTTGCCGCAATGCGTGGCAGGTATGCTCATTCGCGCGCGCAGCATGCCGCCAAGCCACCTGTCCATGGAAGAAGCCCCGATGAGAATTCTGCTGGTAGAGGACGAAACCGAATTCGCCGACACGGTGCGCGGCGCGCTGGAGCGCGAAAAATACGTCGTCGACCATGCCGACCGGCTGGCGCTGGCGCGCGAGGCCAGCCGCCTGAATTCCTACGACCTGGTCCTGCTCGACCGAACCTTACCCGATGGCGATGGCATGTCCCTGCTGCCGCTGCTGCGCGCCGCCAATCCCGGCCTGCCCGTCATCATGCTGACCGCGCGCGGCGAAGTCACCGACCGCGTCGCCGGCCTCGACGAGGGCGCGGACGATTACCTCGTCAAGCCGTTCGCGCTCGAAGAACTGTTCGCGCGCATCCGCGCGGTGCGGCGCCGTCCCGCCGAACTCGGTCCCGAGGAAATCCACGTCGGCGCGCTCGTGTTCGATGTCGCCAACGACGAGGCGAGCGTGGCGGGCATTCGGCTGGACCTGGCGCGGCGCGAACTGCGCGTGCTGGCGACGCTCGTCAAGCGGCGCGGGCGCACAGTGCTGCGCGAATCGCTCGAACAGGCCGTGTATGGCTTCGACGATGCGATCCAGTCGAACACGCTCGACTCCCATATCTCGCGCCTGCGGCGCAAGCTGGCCGCCGTCGATGCCGGCATCGAGATCCATGCCATCAAGGGCGTCGGCTACCTGCTGCAGGCGCGGCCGTGAGCCGCAGGCCGCCCTCGCTCAAGCGGCCGCTGATCGTCCAGCCGCTGCTGTTCCAGTTCGCCATCCTGTTCATCTGCTTTCCGCTCCTCGTCGCGCTGGCGCTGCGCGCCGATAGCGGCGGGCCGTATACCGACGAGCGGATCACGCCCGTCATCGCCGCCGCCATCGTGCGCGCGGACGATGGCGCGCTGGCGCTGCGCATGACGGAGCAACTGGCCGCGCTGCGCGCCGAGACGCCGAACCTGTGGTTCGTCGCCGAGGACGACCATGGCCGCCGCCTCAGCTTCGGGCAGGTGCCGGCGCAATATGCAGCGGCCACCAGCCTGCTGCGCAATCTCTCCTACGGCCATGTGCGCGACCGCTTCGCGCCGCATGCACTGAGCGCCGTGATCCGCCGCGAAGACTCGCCTGCCGGCCCGGTGACGATCCTCGGGCATGGCAAGCTGACGCAGGTGGGCTTTACCGTCCTGGCCGCGTCCAACGTCGCCGCGCTGCCGATCTTTCTGCTGATGGTCCTGATGTCGCTGATCGCCATCCCCTGGATCGTCAGGCGTTCGCTGGCCGGCGTCGCCAGGATCGCCGCCGAGGCGGAATGCATCGACGTCGACCGGCGCGGCGTGCGGCTCAGCGAAGCGCAGGTGCCGAGCGAGATCGCGCCGCTGGTGCGGGCGGTGAACGATGCGCTCGGCCGGCTCGACGAAGGATACGAGCGGCAGCGGCGCTTCATCGCCTCCGCCGCCCACGAATTGCGCACGCCGATCGCGATCCTGCGGGTCAAGGTCGATGCCTCCAGCGACCCCGACACGCGCCGGCTCGGGAGCGACGTCGAGCGGCTCGCCAACCTGACCGAACAGATGCTCGACCTGCAGCGTCTGGATACGGGGCGGCGCGACGAAGAGATCGACCTGGCTGCGCTGGTGCGGCGCGTGGCCGCCGACCTGGCGCCGCTCCTGATCGCCGCCGACCGCTCGATCGCGGTCGAGGTCGACGCGGTGCAGCCGGTGCGGGGTGACGCCGGGGCGATCGAGCGGGTGGCGACGAACCTGGTCCAGAACGCGATCGAGCATGGCGGGCGCCACGTGGTCGTGCGCGTGCAAGGCCCGGGGTTCGAGGTCGAGGACGACGGGCCGGGCATCCCGCCCGAAGAGCGCGAGCGCGTGTTCGAACCGTTCCACCGCCTGCGGCCCCGATCGGCCGGCAGCGGCCTTGGCCTGCACCTGGTGCAGCAGGTGGTCGAGCGCCACGGCGGCCACGTGGCCATCCTTGGCGCGCCCGGCGGCGGCACGATTGCGCGCGTCGTCCTGGCGCCGGCGCGGCCGGTTTCGCCTGGCACTCCATGATCCTGCAATCCCGCGCTGTTCTACTGTCCTGCATGGCGACGTTGTCGCCTCCGGCCACGCGGCCGGCCATCGAATGTCAGACAGGAGAACAAGATGAATCGACCATATCTGGGCGCGGCTTGCCGCCCCTTCGTAACGCTGGGCCTAGTGGCCGTGCTGGGCGCGGGCCTGGCGGCATGCCAGTCGCCCGAGCAGCGGCGCGCGCTTCACCTCGCCGAGGACACCGGCACCTGCGCCGATTTCGGCGCGCGCCAGGGTTCGCGCGAATACACGGAATGCATGCTCTCGCAGCAAACCCGGCGCGACAACGAGAAGCTCAATGCGCTCGAGCGCCAGCGCATCTCGACCCAGAACAGCAAGGACAGCCTCGAGATGGTGCGCAAGATCGAGTGCGATCGCGAGGCCAAGAAAGAACGGGAAGCAGGCCTGCGGCCGCGCCGCTGCGATTGAGCAGAGGACTTCCTAGCGCAGCATATCGATGTGCATGATGCCGTCTTCGTCATACGGTTCCGAGACGGTCTGGAAGCCGAAGCTGCCGTAGAAGCGCTCCAGGTATTGCTGGGCGCCGATGCGGATGCGGTGGCCCGGATACAGCGCCTCGGCCTGGCGGATGCCTTCGCCGATCAGGGCGCGGCCGGCGCCGGTGCCGCGCGCGGCAGGGGTAGTGATCACGCGGCCGATCGACATCTCGTCGTACTTGGCGCCCGGGGCCAGCACGCGCAGGTAGGCGGCCAGGCTGCGCTTGCCGTCGACGGTGCGCCAGCCCAGCAGGTGGTGGGCGTCGAGGTCCTGGCCGTCGATATCGGGATACAGGCAGGTCTGTTCGAGAATGAAGACGTTCTGGCGCTGGGCCAGCACTTCATACAGGTCGAACGGAGAGAGGTCGGCGAAGCGCGAGAATTGCCAGTCGATCAGGCTAGGGGTGGTCATGGATGCGAAGCGATGGTGGTGGAATGGGGAACGGCGGTCATTCGGCGGCGGTTTCGAAACCTTCCAGCACATTGACCGTATGGATGCCGAGCTCGGGACCGGCCTTGCCGCCCTCGAACACGAAGGCCGTCGGCAGGCCGAGGTGGGCGATGCGTTCGCCGATGCGCAGGAAGTCGCCGCCCTGCAGCCCGAAGCGCGGATCTTGCCCTTGCGCGGCGGTGTCGACGCCGAGCGAGACCACCAGCGCCTGCGGACGGGCCATGGCGATCTTGAGGCAGGCGGTTTCCAGCGCTGCGAACCAGGCGCCGCTGCCGCAGCCGGGCGCCAGCGGGATGTTCGTGTTGTAGCCAAGGCCGGCGCCGCTGCCGGTCTCGTCGGCATGACCCAGGTAGAACGGATAGGCGACGCGCGGATCGGCGTGGATCGAGACGAACAGCACGTCGTTGCGGTGATAAAAAATGCCTTGGGTGCCGTTGCCGTGGTGGTAGTCGAGATCGAGGATGGCCACGCGCTCCAGGCCGTCGTCCAGCAGGTGCTGGGCCGCCAGCGCGGCATTGTTCAAAAAGCAGGCGCCGCCGAAGAAATCGCTGCCGGCATGGTGGCCGGGCGGGCGCGTGAGCGCGAAGGTGCCGCGCTCGCCGCGTTGCAGGGCGTGGGCCGCGTTGACGGCGCAGTCGGCGCCGGTCTTGGCCGCGATCCAGGTGCCGCCCGTGAGCGGCGTGCCGGCGTCCATCGAATACAGGCCGAGGCGCGCGCCAAAATCGTCCGGCTCGATATCGGAGCGCAGGGTGCGCACCGGCCATACCCTTGGCAAGGCATCCTTGCCGGCATGGCGCGGATCGAGACCGACCCACTCGCTCCAGGCGTTGCGCAGGAAATGCAGGTAGCGCGGGCTGTGCACCCGCTCGAGCGTCATGAGCGGCACGCCGTGCGGCGTGACGATGGCGCCCAGGCCGCGCCGCTCGCATTCCTTCAGGACGATGGCGACGCGCTCGGGTTTTTCCGAACAGGGCGCCAGCTCGCCGCGATCGAGCGCGAAGTGGCCGCGGCCGTCATGCTGGGCATGGTGTTCGTTGTAAAACGTGAGCAAGTGGTCCTCGCGGCTGCGGATTCGAGCGGGCGCCGCGACTGGCGGCTACCTCAGTTGTTGGAGCATAGCTTACTGCTGTTGTACGCCGCAACAAAGTCGTCGAAGCTGCCGGTGTCCATCGCTTCGATGCTCACCTGCTCGGCGTGCGAGCCGGCCGCCATCTCGTCGAACAGCGCTTCCTCGGCCGGCATCAGGGGGCTGTCGCGGAAGGTGGCCGCATGCAGGCGGCTCTGCTGCAGGCCGAAGGCCGCGGCCGAGCCGAGCGCGCGCACTTCTTCCAGCACCCGCGCCGATGGGGTGAGCGATGGATCCTCGATCTTCGCCTTCTGCTTGCCGAGCGAAGCCTGGTGCACGTCGCCCTCGTTATGCCCGTCGTCCAGCAGCTGGGCCACCGGGCGGATGCGCTCGATCAGTTCCAGCGCCCATTCCTTCAACGGCACTTCGAGGCCGTCGCGGGTCAGGGTCAGGTCGGGGCGGCGGCCTTCCTTGACCGTGCGCGCGAAGTTACGCGCGTGCAGCTGGCTGTCGTGAGCGCTGATCAGGGGGCTTTCCTCAAGTGCGCAGAACAGCAGGAAAGCGTCCAGGAAGCGGCCCGTGTCGAGGGCGATGCCCACCGGCTCAAACGGATCGACGTCGAGGCAGCGCACCTCGATGTACTGCACGCCGCGGTTGCACAGGGCTTGTACCGGACGCTCGCCGGTGCGGATCACGCGCTTGGGGCGGATGGTCGAGTAATACTCGTTCTCGATCTGCAGCACATTGGTCGACAGCTGGATCCATTCGCCGTCCTTCTGCGTGCCCAGTTTCGCATAGGGCTCGTAGGGACGGTTGACCGCATCCATCAGGCTCGTGACATAGCTTTCCAGGCTGTTCTCGTGCGGACGCAGGCCGGACTGGGCGTCGTTCTGGTAACCCAGGTCGCTCATGCGCAGGCTGGTCGCGTACGGCAGGTACAGGGTGTCGTCGGACAGCGTCTCGAGATTGTGCTCGCGGCCGCGCAGGAAGCTGGTGGTGAGCGCAGGCGTCGCGCCGAACAGGTACATCAGCAGCCAGGAATAGCGGCGGAAGTTGCGGATCATCGCGATATAGCTTTCCGACTGGAAGTCGCGCAGCGCATGGCGGCGTTCCTCGGCGATCCCTTCTTCTTGCGCGAACAGCTGCCACAGTTGTTCCGGCAGCGAATAGTTGTAGTGGATGCCGGCGATGCATTGCATCGCCTTGCCATAGCGCAGCGCCAGGCCGCGCCGGTACACGTGCTTGAGCATGCCGATATTCGACTTGCCGTACCAGGCGATCTCGATATCTTCCTCGGGCGGCAGTTCGCCCGGCATCGACACGCCCCACAGCATCTCCTCGCCCAGCTTGGCATAGGCGTAGCGGTGGATCGCATCGAGGCGGTGCAGCGCCAGCGCGATGTCGTGCTCGGCCGGCGTAATGAATTCCAGCAGCGCCTCGGCGTAGTCGGTCGTGATGTGCGGGTGCGTCAGGGCCGAACCGAGTGCCGGGGAATGCGGGGTGCGCGCCAGTTGGCCGGCCGCGTCGACCCGCAGGGTTTCGCGCTCGATGCCGCGCAAACCTTGGCCCAGCAGGGCGCGGTGGTCGTCGTCGTCGAGCAGTGCCAGGCGGCGGTTGAATTGGTTCGACACAGTGTTTCCTTTCTTATACTGCCAGTTCGGTTGGTGCAGAGATTAACCGAAAAACGGACTGCGCGTTCGGGCGCCCCTCATTCAAGCAAAGGCGCAAGCCAGTGCGGCGCGCTGAAGGATTTGCGGGCCGGCGCCGGCGCCGGCGCGGCCGGCGGCTCGAAATCGGGCGACGGGCCGGGGTCGTAGCCGGGCGGCAGCTCGCCGTCGAGCACGAAGTCGAATTCGAAGGCGGGTTCCCAGGTCGACACCGGTTCGGATGCCGCATTGAATTCTGCGTCGGCGCTGACCGCAACCGGCATCGCGCCGGCGCGCGTCGCCGGATCCTTCTCGGCCGCGATCCAACGGCCCATGCGGCGTTCCAGTTCGGCCAGCGGCAGCGCGCCGCCGCCGAGCAGGGCGTCGTGGAAGCGGCGCAGGTCGAACAGCTTGCCTAGCGTGGCGCGCGCCTGGGTGCGCAGCGCCAGGATGCGCAACTGGCCGATCTTGTAGCCCAGCGCCTGGGCCGGGCGCGCGATATAGCGGTCGACCTCGGCCGCGTTGTCGGCCGGCGGATTGGCGGTATGGGTGTTCAGGTAGTCGATCGCCTGCTGGCGCGTCCAGCCGAGCGAATGGATGCCGGTGTCGACCACCAGGCGCGCGGCGCGGAACATCTCTTCGTTCAGGTGCCCGAACAGCGAGAACGGATCCTGGAACAGGCCGAGCTCGGGGCCCAGGCTCTCGGCATAGGTGGCCCAGCCTTCGCCGTAGGCGTCGTACCAGCCGTGGCGCCGGAACGCCGGCAGCGCAAGTTCCTGGGCGCGCGCCACCTGCAGGTGGTGGCCGGGCACGCCCTCGTGCAGGGCCACGGTATCGACCTGCCAGATCGGGCGCGCGTTCAGGCGCGCCGTGTCGACCACCAGCGCGGCGGTGCGCGCCGCGCTGCCGGCCTCGTAATAGGCGGCCGGCTGGCCGCTGCTTCCACCACCATCGCCGCCCATCGGCTTGACGACGATGCCGGCGGCCGGAATGACGGTCGCGACGCGGCCCAGCCGTCCCTGGGCCAGCGCCAGCGTGCGTCGGTAGCGGTCGAGCAGGGCCGCCGCGTCGACGAAGAACAGGCGCCGGTCGCTGCGCGCGAAGACGATGAATTCGGCGAAGCCGCCGCGAAAGCCCGTGCGCGGGATCAGGCGCTCGATCTCGGCGCGCAGGCGCGCCACCTCCTGCTGGCCGAGCGCATGCACCTGGGCCGGGGTCATCGCGGTGGTGGTGCTGTCCCTCACCAGCCGGGCGTACCACGCCGCGCCGCCCGGCAGCGCCGCGGCGCCGATGCTGTCGCGCGCGGTCGGCACGTAGTCCTGGCGCAGGAAGTCCTCCAGCTTGCGCAGGGCGGGCGCCGCCTGCTGTTCCAGGGCCGCCTTGCCGGCCGCGCGCAACTGCTCGCGCACCTCGGGGACGATGGTCGCCGGGATGCGCTGGAAGGGCGCGCCGAGCGCCCCGTCGGCGATTTTTTCGCGCAGCGCGCGCAAGGCATCCGGCACCGGCGCGATGGCGGCCTTCGGGATCGTCCAGCCGGCCTGTTTCCCGGCACGCAGCTGCTCGATCAGGCCATCGACGTGGGCCGGCAGCGCCTGCAGGCGCGCCAGATAGGTGAGGTAGTCGGCGTCGTTCGCGAACGGCATCTGCGCGACCAGGCGCGGCAGCCGCACCTGCAGGCCGTCGTAGGCCGTGATCGGGAGCGGATCGAAAGGACGCAGGGCGCCGGCGGCGATCAGGCGCTCCTTGTCGGCCACGAACAGGTCGTACGATACCTGGTCTTCTCCAGTCAGAAGCGCGCGGTCGACCTTCTGCGCCGCCGCCAGCGTGGCGCGCTCGTGCTCGAGCGCGGCCGCGCGTCCGGCCAGCGAGGTGTCGCTCAAAAAGGCGTTGTAGCGATGCTCGCCCAGGGCGGTGGCCCTCTCGGGCGCATGACGCAACTGCCATTGCCAGTCGCGTTCGTAGAGCCGGGCGGCCAGCACGGACGGCTGCACGGGTGACTGCTCAGCGGACGCATCCTGGGTGACGGCAGGCGGCGCGGGCGGTATCACCGCAGCGGCGCCGCCGTGCAGCGGCGCGAGCAGGACGAGGGAGGCGAACAGGATGCGCATGCATGCTCCGGAATCAGGACTGGTCATTTTAACAAGTCCATCCCGAGGGGTGCGCGCCCCAGGCACCTCATGCACTGCGTCGGCCTCCGCTGACCCGTTCGATGCCGGCCAGGTCGCGCCAGCTCTGCACTTCGCCGTAGCCGCCTGCCTTCAGCAAATCGCGCACCGCCCCGGCCTGGTCGTAGCCATGCTCGAGCAGCAGCCAGCCGCCGGACTCCAGGTGCGCGGCAGCACCGTCGGCGATGGTGCGCAGGTCGGACAGGCCGTCGGCATGGTCGGTGAGCGCGTCGATCGGTTCGAAGCGCAGGTCGCCCTCGACCAGGTGACGGTCGCCGGCCACGATATAGGGCGGGTTGGAGACGATCAGGTCGAAGCATTCCGCGCCTAGGGCCTCGTACCAGTCGCTGCGCAGGAAGCGCACGCGCGCGCCGTTGGCCTCGGCATTGGCGCGCGCGACGGCCAGCGCCTCCTCGCTGACGTCGAGCGCCGTGACGTCGGCCTCGGGCCGCGTGTAGGCGAGGGCAACGGCGATCGCGCCGCTGCCAGTGCCCATGTCGAGCACGCGCTGTTGCGGCGCGAGGCGTTCCAGCGCGAGTTCGACGAGCAGCTCTGTGTCCGGACGCGGGATCAGCACCGCCGGCGTCACCTTGAACGGCAGCCCGAAGAACTCGCGCTCGCCGACGATGTAGGCGATCGGTTCGCCGTCCAGGCGACGGCGCACCAGCGCCGCCAGCAGCGCCGCTTCTTCAGGCGTGAGCACACGCTCCGCTTGCGTGATCAGGGCTACGCGCGGCAGGCGCAGCGCATGGCACAGCAGGATGCGGTTTTCGAGCGGATCGAGCGGCAGCGACAGCCGCACCTGCCCGAGGGTGGCGCCGGCCTCGATCATGCCCGCCGGGCGCGGGAGTGGCGCAGCAGCACCCAGCCCAGCAGCACGGTCAGCACCACGAACCAGACCGCCGACCATTGCGGAATCGCCAGGCCCAGGATGGCGTCGGTCGCGCCTTCGCACAGGCCGTCGGCGCGGAACAGCCACGGCAGGTATTCGGCGGTGGGGATCTTGTTGAGCATCGTCTCCATCGGATCGATGCCGCACGAGAAGCCGGGATTGGCGATCACGTACAGGTGCTTGCCGACCGTGTACAGGCCGCCGAAGGCCGCCAGCAGGGCCAGGATCGTCGCTGCGCGCACCTTGCCGCCGATGGCGCCGACCAGGGTGCACACGCCGATGGCGAGGAACATATAGCGCTGGATCACGCACAGCGGGCAAGGCCGCATTTCCATGGCGTGCTGCAGATAGAGGGCGACGGCGATCAGCGCGAACGAGATCGACGAGATGGCGAACAGGACCTGGCGGTTGGTAGGCATGCGTGGCTTTCTCAGAACGGGTACCAAGGGGCGAAGCAAGCGCTTATTTTCGCATGAAGCGGCGACGCCCGACGTCGTGCATTTTCAATCTGGCAACTTAACAATGACTTAAGTCAGCTTATTGCCTTAGTCGCCCAGCGCCGCCAGCAGCTCAGCCTGGTGTTCCTGGGCCAGCGCCTCGGTCAGCTCCTTCAGGTCGCCGTCCATGATGAAGTCGAGCTTGTACAGGGTCAGGTTGATGCGGTGGTCGGTCAGGCGGCCCTGCGGGAAATTGTAGGTGCGGATGCGCTCGCTGCGGTCGCCCGAGCCGATCAGGCTCTTGCGGGTGGCCGCTTCCTTCGACTGCTGTTCGCGCAGCTGGGCGTCCTTCAGGCGCGCCGCCAGCACCTTCATGGCCGAGGCCTTGTTCTTGTGCTGGCTGCGGTCGTCCTGGCATTCCACCACCAGGCCGGTCGGCAGGTGGGTGATGCGCACCGCGGAGTCGGTTTTATTGATGTGCTGGCCGCCGGCGCCGGAAGCGCGGTAGGTGTCGATGCGCAGGTCGGCCGGGTTGATGTCGACGTCCTCGACTTCATCCGCCTCGGGCATCACCGCCACCGTGCAGGCCGAGGTGTGGATGCGGCCCTGCGTTTCGGTGGCTGGCACCCGCTGCACGCGGTGGCCGCCCGACTCGAACTTGAGCTTCGAGTAGGCGCCATTGCCGACCAGGCGCACGATGACTTCGCGGTAACCGCCCAGGTCGGACGGCGACTCGGACACCATCTCCACCTGCCAACGGTTGCGCTCGGCGAAACGGGTGTACATGCGCAGCAGGTCGCCCGCGAACAGGGCCGACTCGTCGCCGCCGGTGCCGGCGCGGATCTCGAGGAAGATATTGCGCTCGTCGTTGGCGTCCTTCGGCAGCAGCATTTTCTGCAGCTCGAGCTCCAGGCCCGCCATGCGTTCTTTCGCGGCCTCGATTTCTTCCTGGGCGAAGTCCTTCATGTCGGGATCCTGCAGCAACTCGCGGGCCGCCTCGGTATCCTCGAGTGCGCCCTGGTACTGGCGGTAGACGTCGACCAGCGGCGCCAGCTCGGCGCGTTCGCGCGACATCTTGCGGTAGCTGTCCATGTTCGCGGTGGCGCCTTCGCTCATCAGGAGTTCATCCAGCTCGACGAGGCGGTTGGCGAGTTGGTCCAGCTTGAACAGCATGGAAGGTTTCATGGATAGTCTCGGTATGAAGATGGTCGGATGGCCGCAGGGAAGGGCCGGGTTGCGCGAGCAGGCGCGCATGGCGGGCAGGGCCGCCGGGAGAATCGGGCGCTAACGGCGGCCGCGGAACAGCTGCGGCAGCAGGGTGGCCAGGCGCGCGCGGTCGTCGCCCTCGGCCTGGTGCAGGGCCTGTTGCGGGCCGTGCAGGAACTTGGCGGTGAGGCCCCTGGACAGCGCTTCGAGCACGGCTTCGGCATCGTCGCCGCGCGCCAGCATCTTGCGCGCGCGTTCCAGCTCGGCCTGGCGCAAGGCCTCGCCCGATTCGTGCAGGTCGCGGATCACCGGCACCACGGCGCGGTCGCCCACCCAGTGCATGAAGGACTGGACCCGGGTCTCGATGATGGCTTCGGCCTGGCGCACGGCGGCCTGGCGGCTTTCCATGCCGGTCTGCACCACCTGGGCCAGGTCGTCGACCGTGTACAGGAACACGTCGTCCAGGCGTGCGACTTCGGGTTCGATATCGCGCGGCACGGCCAGGTCGACCATGAACATCGGGCGGTGGCGGCGCGCCTTGACGGCGCGTTCGACCAGGCCCAGGCCGATCAGCGGCAGGGTCGAGGCGGTGCACGAGATAACGATGTCAAATTGCTGCAGGCTGTCCGGCAGGTCGGCCAAGCGGATCGCGCGGCCGTTGTAGCGGGCGGCCAGGGCCTCGCCGCGCTCCATGGTGCGGTTGGCGATGGTGACCGATTTCGGGTTCTGGGCCGCGAAGTGGGCCGCGCACAGCTCGATCATCTCGCCGGCGCCGATGAACAGCACGTGCTGGTCGGCGATGCGATCGAAGATGCGGTGCGCCAGGCGCACCGCGGCGGCGGCCATCGACACGCTGTGGGCGCCGATCTCGGTGGTAGTGCGCACTTCCTTCGCGACCGCGAAGGTGCGCTGGAACATCTGGTGCAGATAGGTGCCCAGGCCGCCGGCAGCGTCGGCGGTGCGCACCGCATCCTTCATCTGGCCCAGGATCTGCGGCTCGCCCAGCACCATCGAATCCAGGCCCGAGGCGACGCGGAATGCGTGGCGCACGGCGTCGTCCTGCGGCAGCAGGTAGAGGTGGGGGCGCAGCTCGGCGTAGTTGAGCGCATGATAATGCGCCAGGAACTGGGCGGAAGCGTCCAGCGGATCGGGCAGCTTGATCGCCGCATACATCTCGGTGCGGTTGCAGGTCGAGAGGATCGCCGCCTCTTCGCCGCCGGTGGAACCCTGGCGCGCGAACCAGCCGCGCGCCGACTGCACCGCCGTGCCGATCTGGTCGGGGGCGAGCGCCAGCTGCTCGCGTAGCGAGACCGGTGCTGTGGTGTGGTTCAGGCCGACGGCAAGCAGTTGCATTTCGGGGGGAGGACGAGGGTCAATGGACGATGGCCATTATACCCTCTTGCCTTCAGGGTTTCAGGCGCCGAGCTTTTCCAGCCGATAGCCATAGCTGTAGACCGGCACAAGGCGGAAGCCGTTCTCTGGCCGCAGATGGAGTTTGTTGCGTACGCGCGAAACGTGGGTGTCCATGGTGCGCGACGGGACGTCGTTTTCGCGGACCCACACCGATTCGTGGATGTAGGCGCGCGACAGCGGGCGGCCGATATTCCTGAAGAACAGCAGCGCCAGCGAGAATTCTTTCTGGGTCACGTCGATCACCGAACCGTCCCTGAGCAGCCGTCCGGGACGGGTCTCGAAGGTGTACGGACCGAACTGCAGCTGCTCGGCGCTGTTCTGCGACGGATAGGCGCGGCGCAGCAGGGCCGAGACGCGCGCCACCAGCTCGCCGCGGCGCAGCGGCTTGACCAGGTAGTCGTCGGCGCCGGCGGTGACGCCGGCGATGATGTCGTCTTCCGCGTTATTCCCGACCAGGAACATCGTCGGCGCCGTGGACGCCAGCTTTTCCTTGGCGCGGCGCAGCACTTCGGCGCCTTCCATATCGGGGACATTCCAGTCCATCACCAGCATGTCGGCACTGTCCTTGCGTAACTGCCCCAATAACTCCTTGGCGCTGTCATACGATTGGCAACTGTGGCCAGCGGCGCTGAGGACCTGGCAAATCAGGTCAGCTTGGGGACGGTCTTGCTCCAGGACGGCGATCTTCATGACGGGCGAAATGTTGTGTGGTTGCCTATGTAGGAAGATTCCTACAAAGTTAAACCAAATATATCAGACTTTCACAAAACGATGCTACTGATAAACTTCGCTCGGACACCAAAAGGTGACATTTGTACTATAAGACTGTTGTGTTAAAGGGACCACGCAGAAAATCTCCCCATAGGCGTAGACTGAATTTTATATGTCATTCAGATAATGTAGAGGGGGAAATTATGTTGTTTACGCGCAAAAACATCACTGTGACCGAGGATCGCGTGCCCGTCAGCGGCGCCGAGATCGACCTTACCCGCACCCGCTGTCTGGCCCTGGTCAAGAAACGCGCGGCCATTTCGGCGGCGGTGGCCGCGGTGCCGGTGCCCGGCCTCGACCTGCTGGCCGACATCACGGGTTTCGCCGCCCTGGTCGACCAGATCAATGCCGAATTCGGCCTCACCCAGAAGCAGATCGAGCGCCTGCACCCGCGCATGCGCGTGATCGCCTACAAGGCGGCGGCCTCGGTGGGCGGGATGCTGGTCGGCAAACTGGTCACGCGCGGGGCGGTGGCGCGCCTGTTCCGGGTCGTGGCGGGCCGCATGGCGGTCAAGACCACGGCCAAGATGGTGCCGCTGGCCGGCCAGATCGCATCGGCGGCGATCGGCTACACGCTGTTCAAGCGGATGGGGGCGCAGCACGTGGAAGCCTGCGTGAAGGTGGTGCAGGAGCTGGAGCGGGCCGAGTCCGCGGGCGAGGCGCCGCAGCCGGTGGAGGAGAATGACGACACGACCGCCACGCCGGTCAATGGCGGGGCGGTCAGCGGGCCGGCGAAGGAGCCGGTGTTGGTGATGTAACGTGAGGTTGGCGGAACCTTGGGAGGCCGAGCCTCCCACAGGTTCAAGCCACCTTCGGAAAATCGACCACCGTATCGTTGATCCGGTTGAACAGGTTCGTCAGGGTGATCGCCGTGATCGCCAGGGTGAGGTCGACGATCTGGGCATCGCTCACGCCGGCCGCCTTCACCGCCTCGACCACGCCTGCATCCACAGTGCCGCGGGTCGTCACCAGGTGGCGCGCGAACTCCGCCAGCGCATCTTCACGGGCATTGCCGGTGGCCTGGCCCTGGCGCACGGCGGCCAGCGCATCGGGAGGCAGGCCGGCCATCTTGCCCATCAGGCTGTGGGCGGCCACGCAGTAGTCGCAACCGTTGACGGCGCTGACCGCCAGCTTGATGACTTCGATATCGCGCGCCGACAGCGTGGTTTTCTTGAGGCTGGCGTCCAGGGCCAGCACCGATTCCAGGACCACCGGGCTGTTGCTGCCGATGTCGCGGTAGGCGTTGGGCACCTTGCCGACGGCGCCCTGGATGGCGCTGAACAGTTGGGCGGCGGCGCCGGTGGCGTCCGAGACGGGGTGGGAGGCGAGACGGGTCATGGTGAAGCTCCTTGTCGAAAGTTCGTTGGGTTTGGCTGGCTGTCCGATGTGTTGCAGCCATGAACCCAGTATAGGCAGGGCCATCGATACTTTGAATGCTCGGACTCGACTAATAATTGCCCGATCGTCTCACTCAAGAGATGCTTGCCACAAAAGAAAATGCCCGCACGCGGCGGGCATCGTCGGGCGAAGGGCGGCGCAGGTCAGGTATCCGGCAGCACCACGTTCACGTCCAGCACTTCCAGGTTGCCCTGGCGGTCGAGCGAGACCTTGATGTCGTCGGGATTGACCTTGACGTACTTCGAGATCACCGCGATCAGCTCCTGGTGCAGGGCCGGAAGGAAATCCGGACCGGCGCGGTTGGTCCGTTCGCGTGCGATGATGATCTGCAGGCGTTCCTTGGCGGCTGTCGCGCTCTTCTTTTTTTCAGGGAAGAGGAATGAA
Organism: Massilia arenae; assembly: GCF_008014745.1. Lineage (GTDB taxonomy): Bacteria > Pseudomonadota > Gammaproteobacteria > Burkholderiales > Burkholderiaceae_D > Telluria > Telluria arenae. The sequence goes on along the minus strand of NZ_VPFD01000011.1, from coordinate 20,673 downwards.
AGCAATGCCATATCACTTGGCTCCGAAAATGCGCTGGAAGATGCCCGGCTTTTCGTAGTTGGTAAAGCGCAGCGGGCGCTCTTCGCCCAGGAAGCGCGCGACGACGTCCTCGTAGGCATCGGCCACATCGGTGCCCTTGAAATGGATCGCCGGGTTGCCCTGGTTCGAGGCGTGCAGCACCGATTCCGATTCCGGAATGATGCCGATCAGCGGGATGCGCAGGATTTCCTGCACGTCCTGGTAAGACAGCATCTCATCGGCTTCGACGCGCTTCGGCGAGTAGCGGGTGATGAGCAGGTGTTCCTTGACCGGCTCGCTGCCGCTCTGGGCGCGGCGCGACTTGGCCTGCAGGATGCCCAGGATGCGGTCCGAGTCGCGCACCGACGAGACTTCCGGATTGGTGACCACGATCGCCTCGTCGGCGAAGGTCAGCGCCATCAGCGCGCCGTGCTCGATGCCGGCCGGCGAATCGCAGATGATGAACTCGAAGTCCATCTTGACCAGGTCGTTGAGTACGCGTTCCACGCCTTCTTCGGACAGGGCGTCCTTGTCGCGCGTCTGCGAAGCCGGCAGGATGAACAGGTTGTCGCAGTGCTTGTCCTTGATCAGCGCCTGGTTCAGGGTCGCTTCGCCGTTGACGACGTTGATCAGGTCGTAGACCACGCGGCGTTCGCAGCCCATGATCAGGTCGAGGTTACGCAGGCCGACGTCGAAGTCGATCACCGCCGTCTTGTGGCCGCGCATCGCCAGGCCGGTGGAGAAGCTGGCGCTCGAGGTCGTTTTGCCCACACCGCCCTTGCCGGACGTCACAACAATAATTCTTGCCACAAAAAAGTCCTTTACAGTATCTGTTCAGTTCGGGGATCAGGCGCGGGGTGCCGGAGCCAGCGATTGGATGTCGATCCGGTCACCCACCAGCCGGATCTGCGTTGGCTGGCGCGACAGGTCGGATGGAAAACCTTCGTCGAACGTGCGGTACACACCGGCGATCGAGACCAGCTCAGGCTGCATCGACAGCGCGAAGATGCGCGCGTCCGGATTGCCGGAGGCGCCCGCCAGTGCGCGGCCATTGAGCGGCGCATACACGTGGATGCTGCCGTCGGCGATCAATTCGGCGCCATTGTTGACCACCGCGGTGACGATCAGGTCGGTGCCGCGCGCATAGATGCGCTGGCCGGCGCGCACCGGGGTGTCGATAATCATCGGCACGACGGCCGGAGCCGGGGCGGAGGCAGCGACCGCTTCCGGGGCCGGTGTCGGCGCGGGCGCCGGTACTGCCGGAGCCGCGGGCGGCGCCGATTCGGGCGCGGCAGGGGCCGGTGGCGGGGCCGCATGGCCGCCGGCGCGCACGCCGCTCGAGCCGTCGTCCAGCGCCAGGCCCTGGGCCCGGATCGCTTCCACCATCGGCGGGCTGGCGCCGCGCACGGCGACCGCGTTCAGGCGGTATTTCTTGAGCAGGGACACCAGCGCCGCCCAGTCGAGTCCCGGCGCTTCGGGCGCGATCGCGGCCACGTCGATCACCGCGAACTCGTCCTCGAAGAAGTCCGATACGCCCCCGGTCATCTGCTCCAGCGCGGAGTCGATGGCTTCCGGGTCGGCCGAGTGCAGGATCGTGGAAATGGCAACGACCGTGGAAATCTTGATTTCGATGGGAAGCGTGGTTTTAGGCATAAAGCGGTGTAGTTGGCGTTGCGCTTGTGCATTCTACTGTGAAAATTGTAGAAAGGGACAGAAGCGCACGCATCATTCCTAACAGAAATTGAACGTTTGTCAGCAACCAAAAATTAAGTCATGCGCTAGATCAAACACGCACGATTGGCGTGTTGTTTTTGATGAATAAACTGCTAAGATTGCTGATGCTTTAACAGCAGCATGGGCTCCTCATTCCGTAACTTGAGGTTTTTATCGATCCCATGCACAAAGCCCGCCATCGCAGAATGGCGCGCCGAGTCCGAGGGAATTCTGTATGTTGCCGGCCACGGCCGGCTGAACGGAGATTGAACATGGAAGACGTAGTCATCGTCGCCGCCGGTCGTACGGCCGTCGGCAAATTCGGCGGTACCCTCGCCAAGATTCCGGCCGCCGAGCTCGGCGCGCAAGTGATCAAGCACCTGCTGGCCAAGACCGGCATCGCCCCCGAAACCGTCAGCGAAGTCATCATGGGCCAGGTGCTCACCGCCGGCGTGGGCCAGAACCCGGCGCGCCAGGCCGTCATCAAGGCCGGCCTGCCGGACATGGTGCCCGGCTACACCATCAACAAGGTCTGCGGCAGCGGCCTCAAGGCCACCCACCTGGCGACCCAGGCGATCCGCTGCGGCGACGCCCAGATCGTCATCGCCGGCGGGCAAGAGAACATGAGCGCCTCGCCGCACGTGCTGGCCGGCTCGCGCGACGGCTTCCGCATGGGCGACGCCAAGCTCACCGACACCATGATCGTCGACGGCCTGTGGGACGTCTACAACCAGTACCACATGGGCGTCACCGCCGAGAACGTCGCCAAGAAATACGAGATTTCGCGCGCCGAGCAGGACGAATTCGCGCTGCAATCGCAGCTGAAGGCCGAAGCTGCTCAAAAAGAAGGCAAGTTCAAGGACGAAATCATCCCGGTCGAGATCGTGACCAAGAAGGGCACGACCGTCTTCGACACCGATGAATATCCCAAAGCGGGCAGCACGCTCGAGGCGCTGGCCGGCCTGCGTCCGGCGTTCAACAAAGAAGGTTCGGTCACCGCCGGCAACGCTTCCGGCCTGAACGACGGCGCCGCCGCCGTGATCATGATGAGCGCCTCGAAAGCGAAAGAGCTGGGCCTGACCCCGCTGGCGCGCATCAAGGCCTATTCGTCGTCCGGCCTCGACCCGGCGATCATGGGCATGGGCCCGGTGTCGGCCTCGCAGCTGTGCCTCAAGAAAGCCGGCTGGACCCATGAAAACGTCGACCTGATGGAAATCAACGAAGCCTTCGCCGCCCAGGCCATCGCCGTCAACAAGCAGATGGGCTGGGATACGTCCAAGATCAACGTCAATGGCGGCGCGATCGCCCTGGGCCACCCGATCGGCGCTTCCGGCGCCCGCGTGCTGGTCACCCTGCTGCACGAAATGATCCGCCGTGACGCCAAGCGTGGCCTGGCGAGCCTGTGCATCGGCGGCGGCATGGGCGTGGCGCTGGCGGTCGAGCGCGACTGACGACAGCCTGATGACGGTAGCGACGGCCCGCCTGGCGGGACCGTCGGTTTCAAGCGGTATGAAGTGACACAATAAAACTGGAGAAGACAATGGCTCGAGTAGCATTAGTAACCGGCGGCATGGGCGGCCTGGGCGAAGCGGTGTGCATCAAGCTGGCCGCATTGGGATATCAGGTCGTCACCACTTTTTCGCCAGGCAATACCAAGGTCGACTCCTGGCTCGGCGCCATGAAGGAGCAGGGCTATGACTTCAAGGCCTATGCCTGCGACGTGGCCGACTACGACGCGGCCCAGGAATGCGTGCGCCAGGTGATCGCCGACGTCGGCCCGATCGACGTGCTGGTCAATAACGCCGGCATCACCCGCGACATGACTTTCAAAAAGATGGACAAGGTCAACTGGGACGCCGTGATCAAGACCAACCTCGATTCCGTGTTCAATATGACCAAGCCGGTCTGCGACGGCATGGTCGAGCGCGGCTGGGGCCGCATCATCAATATTTCGTCGGTGAACGGCCAGAAGGGCGCCTTCGGCCAGACCAACTACTCGGCGGCCAAGGCCGGCATGCACGGCTTCACCAAGGCGCTGGCGCTGGAAGTGGCGCGCAAGGGCGTGACCGTCAACACCATCTCGCCCGGCTATATCGGCACCAAGATGGTGATGGACATCCCGAGCGAAGTGCTGGAAACCAAGATCATTCCGCAAATCCCGATGGGCCGCCTGGGCAAGCCCGAAGAAGTCGCGGGCCTGGTCGCTTACCTGTCGTCGGACGAGGCAGCATTCGTTACCGGCGCCAATATCGCCATCAATGGCGGGCAGCATATGTCCTGATCCTTCGGGACGAACCACGAAGCACCGCTGCGGCGGTGCTTTTTTTACGCCGATTACAATAGACGACCACCTTGCTATCGGAGCCGATCATGCACACCTTGCCCCACGGCGGCCTCGCCCTGTCCAGCCTCGACGAACAGTTGCTGCTCCCCGGCGCCAAGGGCTTGCCGCTGCGCGAACCGCTGCGCCAGGGCGCGATCGGCGTGCAGGGCTGGAACGTATTGCGCGGCGATACCAGCTACCCGGTCGCCGTGCTCAAGGAATCGAGCCTGCGCCACAACCTGGCCTGGATGCGCGATTTTTGCGAGCGCCACGGCGTCACACTGGCGCCGCACGGAAAGACCACGATGAGCCCGCAGCTATTCGGCGCGCAACTGGCCAATGGCGCCTGGGGCATCACCCTCGCCACCGCGATCCAGGTCCAGGTGGCGCACCGCTTCGGCGTGCGCCGCGTGCTGCTGGCCAACCAGCTGGTGGCGCGCAGCGACATCGAGGCCGTGCTGGCCCTGCTGCATGGCGATCCGGATTTCGAGTGCATCGTGCTGGCCGATTCGCAGGCCGGCGTGGCGCGCCTGGCGCAGGCGGTCGCCGCGCACAGGCTGGCGCGTCCGCTCTTGGTGCTGGTCGAGCTGGGCCTGGCCGGCAAGCGCGCCGGCTGCCGCACGCCGCAGGAAGCGATGGAGGTGGCGCGCGCCATCGCAGCGGCCGACGGCCTGGCGCTGGCCGGCTTCGAGGGTTACGAAGGCCTGCTCGTCAGCGACGACCGCGCCGCCGACCTGCGCCAGGTCGACGATTTCCTGGCTGGACTCGTCGACCTCGTGCGCGGCGCCGATGGCGAGGGCCTGTTCGCCACGCCCGAGATCCTGGTCTCGGCCGGCGGCTCATCCTATTTCGACCTGGTGGCGCGCGGCTTCCAGGGCGTGGACGGCCTGTCGCGTCCGCTGCGCCCCATCCTGCGCAGCGGCTGCTACCTGACGAGCGACCATGGCATGTACCGCCGTCATATCGACGAGCTGAATGTGAGGGAAGGCTTGCAGGAAGGGTTACGGCCGGCGCTCGAAGTCTGGAGCATGGTCCAGTCGCGTCCCGAGCCAACCCTGGCCATCCTCACCATGGGCAAGCGCGACGCTTCCTACGATGCCGACCTGCCGATCCCGCTCTACACGGCGCGCCCCGACGGCGCTGCGGATGGCGATACCGCGCCGGCCGCGCTGCCGCCCGGCTGTACGATCTTCAAGATGAACGACCAGCACGCCTACCTGAGGTTGCCGGACGGCGACCCTTTGTGTGAGGGCCTGGCGGTCGGCGACCTGGTCGGCTGTGGCATCTCGCATCCGTGCACCACCTTCGACAAGTGGCCGCTGCTGCTGGCCGTGGACGACGCCTACACGGTGCGCTACGCGCTCAATACCTTCTTCTAAAAGCAGCTGTCGGTACGCTACAATCGGCTTCTTGAATCACTGCCAACAAGAGCCGCCATGCCCGTCACGCCGCCGTCGCTGTTCCCGCCGATCCAGCCCATCCGCCACGGCATGCTGGCGGTCGACGAAACGCACACGATCTACTGGGAAGAAGTGGGCAATCCGGACGGCATCCCGGTACTGTTCCTGCACGGCGGCCCCGGCGCCGGCCTGTCGCCCCAGCACCGCCGCTTCTTCGACCCGCGCGCCTACCGCGTGATCCTGTTCGACCAGCGCGGCGCCGGCAAGTCGACGCCGCTGGGCGAGTGGCGCAACAACACGACCCAGCTCCTGATCGAGGACATCGAGCGCCTGCGCGCGCTGTTCGGCGTCAAACAGTGGCTGGTGTTCGGCGGTTCCTGGGGCTCGACCCTGGCGCTGGCCTATGGCCAGGCCCATCCCGAGTGCTGCCTGGGCTTCGTGCTGCGCGGGATCTTCCTGTGCACCCAGGCCGAGGTGGACTGGTTCATCAACGAGGTGCGCTGGTTCTATCCCGAGCTGTACGAACAATTCGTGGCCCCGATTCCGCAGGAAGAACGGCACGACCTGCTCAAGGCCTACGCACGCCGCCTGCTGTGCCACGATCCGGACGTCTACTGGCCGGCCGCGCGCGCCTGGAGCCGTTTCGAGGGCCGGCGCGTCTTCCTGCTGCCGCAGCCCGAGGAAGTGGCGAACGATACGCTCGACCTGGGCGTGGGCCGGCTCGAATCGCACTACATGCTCAACGGCGCCTTCCTGGAAGAAGACCAGCTGCTGCGCGACCTGGGACGCATCGCCCACCTGCCGGCGGTGATCGTGCAGGGCCGCTACGACGTGATCTGCCCGCCGCTGTCGGCCTGGCGCCTGCACACGGCGTGGCCGGGATCGAAGCTGGAGATGATCGCCGACGCCGGCCATGGCGCGCTGGAGGCGGGGATCGCGCGCGCGCTGGTGGCGGCGACCGAGCAGTTCAAGCGCCTCGGCCGTTTCGAATGAGGGTTATGGTGCTGACGGCTGCTACACTACGCTTATGCGGTTGAACGCGTGGACGGGGAACCCGTCCACCCTACGCACCAGGCACATCACAACAATTCGAAACGTGTTCTTATGAATATCCAGATCAGCGACATCGGCCATGTCATCCAGCTGGCGATCGCGCCGGTTTTCCTGCTCACCGGCGTGGCCACCAAGCTGACCGTGCTGACCAACCGGCTGGCGCGCATCATCGACCGCACGCGCGTGCTCGAGGACCGGCTCAAGGTCAGCCCCAACGCCGAGTTCTCCAGCGAACTCGAACTGCTCTACCAGCGCTCGCACCTGATCAACTTCGCGATCGCCTCCAGCACCGCCTGCGGCCTGCTGGTGTGCGTGGTCATCGCGATGCTGTTCGCGGGCGATACCACCGGCATTCCGCTCGACCAGTACATCGCCGCCTGCTTCGTGTTCGCGATGATCGCCCTGATCAGCAGTTTCGTCTATTTTTTGCGCGAGATCTTCATCGCATCGAAGTTCATGCGCATGCAGCACCAGGCCATCATGATGCTGCAATCGCCACCGCCGCCGCCACCATCGCCGACCACCCAGCCTTGAATGCGGTAAGAAAGAATCCCATGCACGACTACCAACGCCCTCCGACCCTGCACCGCTACGCGCTGCGCACCGAACTCGAAAACGCGCTCAAGACCGGCCAGTTCCGCCTCGAGCCCAATGGCGGCTTCCTGCACGTCGCGTTTTCCACCGTCTGGGACAAGCGCCTGTTCGACATCATCACGCCGAGCGACGCCTGCCTGGTGATCCACAATACCGAAGAATTTGGCGAACGCCTGCACCGCGCCGTGCAGCGTATGCTGCCCAACTGGGCCGGCATCGACGGCGCCATCGAGTACGGCAACCGTTCGCCGCTGGGCGCGGCCTTTACCAAGAGCCTGGGCCAGGCGCGCGAAAAGGAATGGCAGTTCGCCTGGCGTCCGATGTCGCCCGGCGCCAGCCTGAACCCGGTGGTGGTCAGCATCGGCAGCATCGAAAGCTTCGCCGAACTGCGCGACCGCGAAAGCCACCTGGCTTGATGCCGCAGCGCGTCCCCTGATTCAGTCGTTTAGACGCACGACTCCAGAAAATCGCGGTGTAATGCCGCGATGACTACAGCTACCTATCCTCACCTGCTTGCGCCGCTCGACCTCGGTTTCACCACCCTGAAGAACCGCGTGATCATGGGCTCGATGCACACCGGGCTCGAAGACCGCTTCTACAACTACGGCAAGCTGGCCGCCTTCTACCGCGAACGCGCGCGTGGCGGCGTGGGCCTGATCGTCACCGGCGGCATCTCGCCCAATCGCCAGGGCTGGCTGCTGCCCTTCGGCGGGACCCTGAACTCCCTCTTCGACGTGCCCAACCACCGGCGCGTCACGCGCGCCGTGCACGAGGAGGGCGGCAAGATCCTGATGCAGATCCTGCATGCCGGCCGCTACGGCTACCAGCCTTTCGTGGTGTCGGCGTCCAGCATCAAGTCGCCGATCTCGCGCTTCAAGCCGAAGGCCCTCACCGAGGCCGGCATCGAATCGACGATCCGCGCCTACGTGCGCTGCGCAACGCTGGCGCGCACCGCCGGCTACGACGGCGTCGAGATCATGGGCAGCGAGGGGTATTTGCTGAACCAGTTCCTGTGCGCGCGCGCCAACCGCCGCACCGACCGCTGGGGCGGGCCGATCGAGAACCGCATGCGCCTGGCGGTCGAGGTGGTGCGCCGCATCCGCGCCGCCGTCGGCCCGGATTTCATATTGATGCACCGCCATTCGGTGCTCGACCTGGTCGAAGGCGGCAATACCTGGGACGAGATCGTGCTGTCCGCCAGGGCGCTGGAAGACGCCGGCGCGACGATCCTGAACACCGGCTATGGCTGGCACGAGGCGCGCATCCCGACCATCGTCACTTCGGTGCCGCGCGCCGCCTTTGCCGAGGTCGCGGGACGGCTGCGCAAGGAAGTCGGCATCCCCGTCGTGGCCTCGAACCGCATCAATATGCCGGCCGAGGCAGAAGGCATCCTGGCGCGCGGCGACGCCGACCTGGTGTCGATGGCGCGGCCCTTCCTGGCCGACGCCGATTTCGTCGCCAAGGCCGCCGCCGGCCGCAGCGACGAAATCAATACCTGCATCGCCTGCAACCAGGCCTGCCTGGACCATACTTTCTCCAATAAGCGCGCGACTTGCCTGGTCAACCCGCGCGCCTGCTACGAAACCGAATTGGTGTTCCGCAAGACCGCTACGGTGCGCCGCATCGCGGTGGTCGGCGCCGGGCCGGCGGGCCTGTCGGCGGCGACCGTGGCGGCCGAGCGCGGGCATCGCGTGACCCTGTTCGACGCCCAGGACCGCATCGGCGGCCAGTTCAATATCGCGATGCGCATTCCGGGCAAGGAGGAATTCGCGGAGACGATCCGTTATTTCGGCCGCCGACTGGAATTGTTGGGTGTCGACCTGCGCCTGAACTGTCGGGTTACGCGCGAGGAATTGCTGGCCCAAGGCTTCGACGACGTGATCGTGGCGACCGGCATCCGCATGCGCAAGCCGGCGATTCCCGGCATCGACCATCCGATGGTCGCGAGCTATATCGACGTGCTGCGCGATGGCCGTCAGATCGGTGCGCGGGTGGCGATCATCGGCGCCGGCGGCATCGGTTTCGATACCGGCGAATTCCTGGTGCACGATCCGCGGGTAGCGCTGCCGGTGCCGGCGGCGCACTGGCTGAAGGAGTGGGGTGTCGATCCGACGGTGGCCACGCCCGGCGGACTGGCGCCGCCCGTGGCGCCGCACCCGCCGCGCCAGGTCTTGCTCCTGCAGCGCAAGACCACGCGGCCTGGCGCCGGCCTGGGCAAGACCTCGGGCTGGGTGCACCGCGCCACGCTCGCGCGTAACGGCGTGACCATGCTGGCCGGCGTGGGGTATGACCGCATCGACGACGCCGGCCTGCACATCACGGTCGGGGGCGAAGCGCGCCTCCTCGAAGTCGACAATGTGGTGATCTGCGCCGGCCAGGAAAGCTTGGCGGAATTGATGCCGGCCGAAGGCGCCACGGGTGGACCGCGCTTCCACAAGATCGGCGGCGCGGCGCTGGCGGCGGAGCTGGATGCCAAGCGCGCGATCCGCGAAGGGGCGGAACTGGCGGCGCGGCTGTAAGCCGCGCCGATGTGGGTTACTTTTTGCGCACCACCACGCAACCGATCGAGTAACCGGCGCCGAACGAGCAGATCACGCCATTGGCGCCCGCCGGCAGGTCATCCTGGTATTTGTGGAAGGCGATGATCGAGCCGGCCGACGAGGTATTGGCATAGCTGTCCAGGATCACCGGCGCCTCGCCTGGCTCGGCGTCGCGGCCCAGCAGGGTGCGCACGATCAGCAGGTTCATGTTCAGGTTGGCCTGGTGCAGCCAGTAGCGCGCGACGTCCTTCGTTTCCAGGCCGGCTGCCGTGAGCGTGTCGGCGATGGTGGCCGCCGCCATCGGGCAGACTTCCTTGAACACCTTGCGGCCCTGCTGGCGGAACAGTTTATCCGGCTGGCCGATGCCGGCTTCGTCGAAGCGGTTCATGAAGCCGAAGTTGTTGCGGATATTGTTCGAGAAGCTGGTCTTGAGGCGGCTGTCGAGGATTTCCCACTGGTGCGCGCCGCTTGCCGTCTCCGCGGCCTCGATCACGAGCGCGGTGCAGGCGTCGCCGAAGATGAAATGGCTGTCACGGTCGCGGAAGTTCAGGTGGCCGCTGGTGATTTCCGGGTTCAGCACCAGCACCGCGCGTGCGCGGCCGTTGCGCACCGCGTCGACCGCGGTGGCGATGCCGAAGGTGGCCGAGGAGCAGGCCACGTTCATGTCGAAGCCGAAGCCGTCGATGCCCAGCGCTTCTTGCACCTCGACCGCCATCGCCGGATAGGCGCGCTGCATATTGCTGCAGGCGACCAGCACCATGTCGATGTCCTGCGGCGCCTTGCCGGCGCGCGTCAACGCGTCGCGCGCGGCGGCCACGCACATCTCGGCCTGCACCGAGATCTCGTCGTCGGCCCGTTCCGGGATGCGCGCCGTCATGTGGCCCGGGTCCAGGATGCCGCTCTTTTCCATCACGTAGCGCGACTTGATGCCCGACGCTTTTTCGATGAAGGCGCTGCTCGACGGTTCCAGCGCCGTCACTTCGCCCGCCGCGATTTGCGCGGCATGCTCCTGGTTGTGCAGTTCGACATAGGCGTTGAAGGCTGCCACCAGCTCGTCGTTCGAGATGGAGTGCGGTGGGGTGAACAGGCCGGTGCCGCTGATGACGACAGGTTTCATATTCAGCAAACTTTCAGGGAAAATAAGCACGGTTGTGCGCAAGATGCGCCGATTCTACACGCTCGGCGCATACCTGGGAATCGGCTGCCGCAGGGACTGTTCAGTCGCTCTTGGGCCCATGCTGGGCCAGCGTGGTGGAGGGCTCGGCGCGCCTGGACAGCACCACATCCTGGCCCTTGAGATGGCGCAGGGCCTGGGCCAGCTGGAAGTCGTCCGCGCTGCCGTAGTCGAGCGGCTTGCGGGTGCGCGCCTCGGCCAGCAGGCGCATCTGCTCCTCGATGTCGTCCTCGCGCGTGGCCACTTCTGGCCCCGAGCCGTTCGACAGGTGGTGCTGCAGGTCGGCTTCGCGCATGCGCAGGGCGTTCAGGCCGTCGCCTTCCAGGGTTTCGTCGACCGGGAAGTCGGGCACGATGCCGCGCGCCTGGATCGAGCGCCCGGCCGGGGTGTAGTAGCGCGCCGTGGTCAGCTTGACGGCGGCGTCGCGCCCGATCGGGCGGATGGTCTGCACCGAGCCCTTGCCGAAGGTCTGGCTGCCCAGGATGGCGGCGCGCTTGTAGTCCTGCAGGGCGCCGGCCACGATCTCGGAGGCCGAGGCCGAGCCGGTATTGACCAGCACCACCATCGGCAAGTTCTTGAATGCCGGCGGCAGGGTGGCCAGCGGATCGGCGCCGCTGCGCAGCATGTAGAACTCGGGCCGCGCGTAGAAGCGCTGGCGCGAGTCGGCCAGCTGGCCGTTGGTCGACACGATCTCGGCGTTCTTGGGCAGGAAGGCGGCGGCGACGCCGATCGCGCCCTGCAGCAGGCCGCCCGGGTCGTTGCGCAGGTCGAGCACCAGGCCTTTCAGGTCCGGGTCTTCGCGGTACAGCGCCTGCAGCCGGGCCGCCATATCGTCCACCGTCGGTTCCTGGAATTGCGCGATGCGCAGCCAGGCGTAGCCCGGTTCCACCATCTTCGCCTTGACGCTTTTTTGTACGATCTCGCGCCGCTCGATGGTGAAGTCGAGCGGCTCGGGCGCGTCCTTGCGCGCGACCGTGAGCGTCACGCGCGTGCCCGGCTCGCCGCGCATGCGCTTGATGGCGTCATCGATCGGCGTGCCTTGCACCGGGTGGCCGTCGATGCGGGTGATCAGGTCGCCCTCCTTGATGCCGGCGTGGTAGGCCGGCGAATCTTCCATCGGGGTGACGATCTCGATATAGCCGTCCTCGCTCACGGCGATCTCGATGCCGACGCCGACGAAGCGGCCCTCGGTGCCTTCGCGCAGCTCGCGGTAGGCGCGCGGATCGAGGTAGGCCGAATGCGGGTCGAGCGAGGCGACCATGCCGGCGATCGCCTCGGACAGCAGGGCTTTATCTTCGACCGGCTCGACATAGGTGGACTTGATGACGCCGTAGACGTCGGCCAGCTGGCGCAGCTCGGCGATCGGCATGCTGGCGTCGACCGGCGGCTTGAAGGCGAGGGCCGAGAATTGCATGGTCAGGCCGACCCCGGCGACCACGCCCAGGCCGACGAGGCAGGAATTCTTGAAGGTGGAACCCATGGTGTTGATCCGTTGAGGCACGCGTTGCGCACGGAACCGGCAGGCGCGAGCTTATGCCTGAGGTAGCGCAAGGCCAGTATAAACCGGTTCGTGCGCGGCTGCGGGCGGCGGCGCAAAAGCTATTAATCTGGAAACACGGCGGGGGAGGGGGAGGGGAGTTGTTGCACCCGGTCTTACGATGGTAAGCAATTGTAAGAGTAGAAGAGCGTGCTGATGAGGCAGCCTATAGTTGGAACCAGTTTTTCTCTCTCTCCACTCTTGAAGTGGTCTTTGCCCGAGGCCTCCACCGCGGGCTTTTTTCTTTCCGGTCCCGTTTTCGCACATGGTGCGAGCTAGTCGGCTGCCTCTGCGCAGATTGTACATTCCCCGTCGCCGGACACGGGCCGCACTTGTCACCCTGTTGTCATCTTCCAACACATGCATACGCGAAAACACATGTGTGCCGTGTATCGAAAAGTAAAAATCCGTGCTCTGGCAGCGAGGTTTATTGCCTAACCGCTAGAATGATTTTTTGCCGACCATCCGGCCGGAACCGATTCACCCCTGCAATCGCACTGCAAGTAAGGATTTTTCCCGTGAAGCGACACCTCCTGAGCACCCTGACCCTGTCCCTGATGACTGCATTCGCTGCGCCGGCCATGGCCGCCGACGCTGCGCCGGCCACCGCCGCCACGGCCGCCGCGCCGGCCGGCGTCATCTCGGGCATCGACACCCAGTACATTGACACCAGCGTGCGTCCGCAGGACGATTTCTTCACCCACCTGAACGGCAAGTGGCTCAAGGAGACCGAGATCCCGAGCGACCGTTCGAGCTGGGGTACCTTCATGAAGCTGCGCGAAGACACCACGCCGCAGCTGCTGGCGATCATCGAGGCGGCGCAGAAAGATACGGGCGCCAAGGCCGGCACTGAAACGAAGAAAATCGGCGACCTGTACGCCAGCTTCATGGACGCCGAGCGCCGCGAAACCCTGGGCTACAAGCCGCTGACCGGCGAGCTGTCGCGCATCCGCGCGCTGAAGGACAAGAAGGGCATCCCGGCCCTGGCCGCCCACCTGGCCAAGATCGGCGTCTCGAGCCCCTACGGCATCTACGTCGGCCAGGACATGCGCGAGTCGACCAAGTACGCCACCTACATCAGCCAGAGCGGCTTGGGGCTCCCCGACCGCGACTACTACCTGAAGCTCGACGACGCCAAGCTGGCCGAAGTGCGCGCCAAGTACCAGCAGCACGTCGAGAAGACGCTCCTGCTTGCCGGCGAGAAGAACGCCGCGGCCCAGGCCAAGGCCATCGTCGACTTCGAGACCGAGCTGGCCAAGGTGCAGTGGACCAAGGTCGAGAACCGCGACCCGGTCAAGCGCTACAACAAGATGAGCGTGCTTGATCTGACCAAGCTGGCGCCGGGCTACGACTGGAAGGCGGCCCTGGGCGCGGCCGGCGTGGGCAACAAGCTGGACTACATCATCGTCAACCAGCCGAGCTACTTCAGCGGCTTGACTGAACTGCTGGCGAAGACCGACCTGGCGACCGTCAAGTCCTACTTCGAATGGCAGCTGCTGCGCGAATACGCGCCCTACCTGTCGAAGGCCTTCGTGGACGCGGACTTCGCCTTCTACGGCACCGCGCTGACCGGCGTGACCGAGCAGCGTCCGGACTGGAAGAAGGGCGTGGCCACCGTCGAAGGCGCGCTGGGCGAGGCGCTCGGCAAGCTGTACGTGAAGGAGCACTTCCCGGCCGAACGCAAAGAACGAATGGAACAGCTCGTCAAGAACCTGATCATCGCCTACGGCCAGTCGATCGACAACCTGGAGTGGATGAGCCCCGCGACCAAGAAGGAAGCGCGCGCCAAGCTGGCCAAGTTCACGCCGAAGATCGGTTATCCGGACAAGTGGCGCGACTATTCGCGCCTGAACATCAAGCGCGACGACCTGGTCGGCAACGCGATGCGCGCCTCCACCTTCGAGTACGAGCGCAATATCGGCAAGCTGGGTAAACCGATCGACCACACCGAGTGGGGCATGACGCCGCAGACCGTGAATGCGTACTACCGCAGCACGATGAACGAGATCGTGTTCCCGGCCGCGATCCTGCAGCCGCCGTTCTTCGACATGCGCGCCGACGACGCCGTCAACTATGGCGCGATCGGCGCCGTGATCGGCCACGAGATCGGCCACGGCTTCGACGACAAGGGCAGCCAGTCGGACGGCGACGGCAACCTGCGCAACTGGTGGACCGCCGAGGACAAGACCGCGTTCAAGGCCCGCACCGACAAGCTGGTCAACCAGTTCAATGGCTACAGCCCGCTGCCAGGCTATAACGTCAACGGCGAACTGACCCTGGGCGAGAACATTGGCGACAATGCCGGCCTGGCGATCGGCTACAAGGCCTACCAGATCTCGCTGCACGGCAAGCCGGCGCCGGTGATCGACGGCCTCACGGGCGACCAGCGCTTCTTCATGGGCTGGGGCCAGGTGTGGCGTTCGAAGATGCGCGAAGCGCAGCAGATCAACCAGGTCAAGACCGATCCGCACTCGCCGGGCCAGTTCCGCGCCAACGGCACCGTGCGCAATATGGCCGAGTTCTACAAGGCCTTCGACGTGAAGCCGGGCGACAAGATGTACCTGCCGCCTGAAGAACGCGTCATCATCTGGTAATCTGGTCCACATGACGGGCCGGCGTCATGAGCGCCGGCCCGTTTTGCATTGCACTCACAACAAAGAGAGAGAGAACATGAAACGTCATCTGTTCAGCGCTGCCGCACTCGTGCTGGTAGCTTCGTTCGCGCACGCCGAATCCGGCGCCGCCGCCCCCGCCACCCCTGCCACCGCCGCCAAAGCCAATGCAGGCAAGGTGGGAGTCGCTTCGGGTATCGCCACCCAGTACATCGATGCCGGCGTGCGTGCCCAGGACGACTTCTTCGCCCACCTGAACGGCAAGTGGCTCAAGAGCGTCGAGATCCCGGCCGACAAGTCGACCTGGGGCGCCTTCCACCAGCTGCGCGACGACACCCTGCCGCAGCTGCGCGCGGTCATCGAAAAGGCGGCCATGGAGCGCAGCGCCGCCAACGGCACCGAAGCGCGCAAGATCGGCGACTTCTACGCCAGCTATATGGACGAAGCGCGCCTGGAACAGCTGGGCGCCAAGCCGCTGGCCGGTGAACTGGGCAAGATCGCCGCGATCAAGAACAAGAACGAGCTGCCGGCCATGTTCGCCCACCTGGGCCGCATCGGCGTCAACGTGCCCTTCGTGTTCTTCATCCACCAGGACGCCAAGGATTCGACCAAATACGTGGCCGACCTGTACCAGGCCGGCCTGGGCATGCCCGACCGCGACTATTACCTGAAGCTGGACGACGCCAAGCTGGCCGACACCCGCGCCAAGTACCAGCAGCACGTCGAGAAGATGCTGGCGCTGGCCGGCGGCAAGAATGCCGCGGCGGATGCGAAAGCCATCGTCGAGCTGGAAACCGAGCTGGCCAAGGTGCAGTGGACCAAGGTCGAGAACCGCGATCCGATCAAGACCTATAACAAGGTTGAACTGGACAAGCTGGCCGCGCTGGCGCCGGGCTACGACTGGCAGCAATGGCTGAAGGCTTCGGGCCTGCAGGGCAAGGCCGACTACCTGATCGTCAGCCAGCCGACCTACCTGAAAGGCTTCGCCGATGTTCTCGGCCGCATGCCGCTGGAGACGTGGAAAGCCTATCTGCAGTTCCAGACCGTGAACGGCTACGCCAACTACCTGTCGAAGGCCTTCGTCGACCAGCGTTTCGCCTTCAACGGCACCACCCTGGCCGGCATCCCGCAGCTGGAACCGCGCTGGAAGCGCGGCGTCTCGACCCTGGAGTCGAGCCTGGGCGACGCGGTCGGCAAGCTGTACGTGGCCAAGCACTTCCCGGCCGAGCGCAAGGCGCATATGGAAGTCCTGGTCAACAACCTGCTGGCCGCCTATAAGGAGTCGATCGACACCCTGGACTGGATGAGCCCCGCGACCAAGAAGGAAGCGCAGGCCAAGCTGGCCAAGTTCACGCCGAAGATCGGCTACCCGAACAAGTGGAAGGAATACACCGCGCTGACCGTCAAGCGCGATGACCTAGTCGGCAACGTGATGCGCTCGCGCGAAGTGGAATACAACCGCGAACTGAACAAGCTCGGCAAGCCGATCGACCGCGACGAGTGGGGCATGACGCCGCAGACCGTCAACGCCTACTACAACCCGGAACTGAACGAGATCGTGTTCCCGGCCGCGATCCTGCAGCCGCCGTTCTTCGACGCCAACGCCGACGACGCGGTCAACTACGGCGGCATCGGCGCCGTGATCGGCCACGAGATCAGCCACGGCTTCGACGACCAGGGTTCGCAGTACGACGGCGACGGCAATATGCGCAACTGGTGGACCGAAGAAGACGGCAAGCGTTTCGGCGAGAAGACCCGCGCGCTGATCGCGCAATACGCCGCCTTCAGCCCACTGGAAGGCTATAACGTCAACGGCGAACTGACCCTGGGCGAGAACATCGGCGACAACTCGGGCCTGGCGATCGCCTATAAAGCCTACAAGATCTCGCTGAAGGGCAAACCCGCGCCCGTCATCGACGGTCTCACCGGCGACCAGCGCTTCTACATGGGTTGGGGCCAGGTGTGGCGCACCAAGATGCGCGAGCCGGCGCAGATCGCCCAGATCAAGACCGATCCGCATTCGCCGGCGCAGTACCGCGCCAACGGCACCCTGAAGAACCAGCCGGGCTTCTACGAGGCGTTCGGGGTCAAGGCGGGCGACAAGATGTACCTGGCGCCGAAGGATCGCGTGATCATCTGGTAAGCATTCCTCGGATGCATAAAAAAATGGGCCGCTTACGCGGCCCATTTTTCATGCGGCGGTCGATGCCGGTCTTACTTGGCCAGGCTCGAGTAGCTGCAGGACTTGTAGACGCCAGTCTTCGGATTGCCGAAGACCGTGCTGTTGCAGGGGGTCTTCGCAGTGATGACCTTGGTGTTGTAGTAGCCGGGAGCGCCGAAGCGCACTTCACGGGTGCCGGTGAAGGAGCAAGTACCGCCTTCGGGCGCACAGACCTTCCAGGTGACCGGGGCGGCCGGGACCGATGGTGCCGGGATCGAAGGCGATGCCGTCGGGGCTGCGCTCTCATAGGCGCCGATATCCAGTGCACCCGAGGCCGGACGGGTCTCGCTGGCTGCCGTATGCTTGTACTGTGCGGTAGGCACCAGGCTGAAGCCGGATGCCGATTTGCCCGGCGCGGTAGCAGCATTGATCACGAGCGCGTTGGCGGTAGGACGCAGGTCGTACTGCGCACGGTTGAGGAAGCCTGGCGCCACAGAGCGGAAATTGCTTTTCTGAACAGCGCTTGCCTGGCCGGTCACCGTACCCGTACCACCGAAGATATTGTTCTGAATCAGGGCTGCCTTCGTCACCTTGCCACCGATCAGCACGAACGTTCCACGCGAGCTGTCGTCGTTCAAGAAGGTGTTGTTGACCACGTACAGGTCTTGCCCTGGGTTGGTCGCGCCTTCCAGTCCATAGGCCAGCATGCCCGGATTGTTGTGAGCCGACGGCTGATGGATCACATTCCCGATCACATACGATGTGCCGCCGTTCGGCAGGTCGATCTCGTAGCTCGGTTTGCCGCTCTTGGTCGAACCGGTCTGGCCGGACGGCGTGCTCGAGAAGCGGTTATAGGTAATCGTGTTGAGCTTGGCGCGCGATTTCAGGTTGTGGCCGACGTTGGCGTCGTGCGAGTAGTTGAAGCGGAACACCAGGCTGGCGATATTGCCGATGTACAGATTGTGCGAATAGCCATCGCCATACCCGTTGTAGCCGAACTCGCTGTACTCGATCACGACATTGCTGTTGGCATTGGCGCCGGACAGGATGCCGTTTTGGTTATCGTGCAGGAAGGATGAGCGCAGGGTGAAGTTGGTGCCTTCCAGGCGCAGTGCGGCGCCGTTCTTGTCCGGGACCTTTGCGCCGTACATCTCGACGTTCTCGACCTTGATATTGTTGCCCTTGACGACCCAGATCGCCTTGCTTTGGGCATTCTTGCCGGCGGCATCGATTTTTGGACGGCCATTGACGCCGCGGATGGTCAGGTCACTGGCGGAGATGGCGCACACGTCGCCACTATAGGTCTTGCCTCCCTGGATCTCGATGATATCGCCGGCCTTGGCCTTGGCAAAGGCGGCGCAGGGCGCCGCGTAGGTCTTGCCCGGACCCACCGACAGGGTGGCGGCCGAGGCGCTGCCTACGGCTGCCAGCGACATCAGCAGCGCGGCGTTCAGGCGGAAGACATGGTGTTTGGTCGACGCAGAGTTGCAGAATTGCATGATATTTATCCTGTAAAAAATTCCGCTTGGAATTTGTTCCGGTTGGAAAGTTTTGAAGGATACGATGTTTATGAGGGCCTACTTGTAACTAATTGTGACAGTGCATTATGGAAATATTTAACAAATATACATTCACGAACATGTCTGGAAACTATTTCTTGCAAGGATTTTTGGAAGCAGAGTTGTCGTCTATGTATTCACTGCTTATTTCTTCTAGAAAAATTTGAATATATGATTCCAGAAAGATCTGGATAACAAAGGCAGATTTTCGAAAATGCGGGATGAAAGTCCATCGCTGGACAAGGTACGGGCTAGGAAGGTGCTGTGGATGGCCTAGGGAAGGGCGGAACGAAGTTCCTTGAGAAAATCGAACCGGTGGTTTGAAAAAGGTCTCTACTAAAAGCTGATGTCGGAATAATTTACAGGGGATGCCTGCCAGCAATTGGTGCGTAGCGCTAATTATTTGATTTTTATCGATAAATTTCTTATCGGCACGAAACTTGCATTGATGTTAAACATAGCATTTTCATACTAAGGGGAAACCGTGCGTAAATTTATTGGATCGATTCTTGTTGTCATGGCGACAATGGGGCTGGGAGCGCAGGCTGCTGTTGCCGCACCGCTCGTCGCAGCTGGCTCCACCTATTCCTTCTATCTGCAAGGCTATGAAAGCGATAATGCCTATAGCGCTGTTGCCACATTCGATGGCGTGGCGGAACAAGGTGTTCGCAACACCGGTGCGTTCACGGTGAACGAGTCCGAAACCGATCTTGGCAATGGTCAATCGCTCATCAGTATACAGATTCGCAGTACCGGTGATTTATTCCCGTTCCTGGGAGAAACTGCGATCTACGGTATCGGCCTTTTCGATTTTCCGCTGATGCTGACCAGCGCGGTTTCCCTGTACGAGGCCCGTGTTTCTTTCCTCGACGCCGGTAATAAAGTGCTGGTCGACAGCGGAAATCTCGCCGGTGATGTTTATCAGAATAATCCCTGGGACGGTTATTTCCCGGCGACGAATGACGCCTTCGGTACCGAGGGAGTGGGCGGACTCGGCGTGCTGGGAATTAACTTCGATATCTTCGTGAGCACTGAATCGGCCGAAGTTCCCGAGCCGGCCGGCGCCCTGTTGATGGGGCTCGGCTTGATGGCCATGCTGACCATGCGCCGTCGCCGTCCGCACTAATCGAAATTAGTTTATTGCTGGGTTGTGCTGCAACAACGTTCATGATCTTTGAAACAAAAAAGCACCCAATCGGGTTAATGCCGTTCAGTTAAGGTCCCGCTTCAGGACACGAACGGTGTAGCGCTGAGGCAAGGCCTTTACGGCCCGGTCGATTTTTCGGCCGGGCCGTTCTTCATTCAAGAGCATTACCAAGCGCTGGCGCAAACGCTGCATCAAGGCGGGCAACTTGCCGTAGGACCGCGTCACGGCTGCCCAGTGCAGTTCGTACTGGATGACGTGGAAGGCGCGGATAAAGCTAATCTCGGTCGGCTCACATTTCACTTCCAACGCTGCCTTAGCTATCTCAAGCCGTATCAGATTGTAGGCAGTCAGTGTGCCCCAGATTTCCTGGTAGACGCCTTCGACGGTACGGCTACGCAGAGTGAGCGCCATACCCATCATCGTCTGCTTGAGTTCACGATAGCTCGTCTCGATCTGCCAGCGCTGCGTGTAGCAGGCCGCGATGNAGCCGTATCAGATTGTAGGCAGTCAGTGTGCCCCAGATTTCCTGGTAGATGCCTTCGACGGTACGGCTACGCAGAGTGAGCGCCATACCCATCATCGTCTGCTTGAGTTCACGATAGCTCGTCTCGATCTGCCAGCGCTGCGTGTAGCAGGCCGCGATGTCCTTGGCCGTATAGCGCTTGGTGTCGAAAAGCGATGTCAGCAGGATGTGTTTGCGAGCGCTTTGGTCGATGATTGTGATGGCACGGACACGCCAGGTTTCAGGCAGACCAGGGCATTTCTTGCGTGCCTGGGGCGACACGCGCATCTCGATAACCGCATCGTCAGGTGTGCCGCCGACTACTTCCCATTTGGTGTTG
>NZ_VPFD01000010.1 GCF_008014745.1 Massilia arenae | reverse complement strand
GACCGCATCAAGATCAAACTGAACGGCCTGAGTCCTGTGCAGTACAGAACCCAGGCCGTCTAAGCGAGCATCCAACCGTCTCAGTTTAAGGGGTCACATCACTGCGCGGGGACGACGTTTCTGAGCTAACGATTAAGCTAACTCGCCTGGCCGGCTTAGTGGTTATGCCGCGGCATGTCGTGCCCAACGCCGCGATACGGCAAGGCGAGCTCCATGCACGCTCCCTTGTGCAGTTGGCCCACGGTGGCGCGGTAGATCTCTTGCCACGGGGTCTGGCTGGCGGGGATCATCGGCGGCGCGTCGCTGCGGCGCGCTTCCAGGTCCTCGTCCGACAGCAACACGTCGCAGCGGCCGTGGTTCAGGTCGACCCGGATCACGTCGCCCGTGCGCAGCAGCGACAGGTTGCCGCCGGCCGCGCTCTCGGGCGAGGCGTTCAGGATCGACGGGCTGTCCGAGGTGCCCGACTGGCGGCCGTCGCCCAGGGTCGGCAGGTTGCTGATGCCTTGCTTGATCAGGTGATCGGGCGGCTGCATATTGACCACCTCGGCCGAACCGGGCCAGCCGACCGGACCCGCGCCGCGGATCACCAGCATCGTGTACTCGTCGATGCCCAGGCTCGGATCGTTGATGCGGTGGTGATAATCGTCCGAACCGTCGAACACGACCACCTTGCACTCGAAGCAGTTCTCGTGCCCCGGATTGGCCAGGTAGCGCGCGCGGAAGGCGGGCGAGATCACGCTGGTCTTCATGATCGCGAAATCGAACAGATTGCCCTTCAGGACCAGGAAGCCTGCTGTATCTTTCAGCGGCTCGGCGAATGGCTTGATCATCTCGCGGTCGTCGGTCTCGCGAGCGTAGATGTTCTCGGCGATGGTCTTGCCGGTAACGGTGAGGCGCTGCGAACGCAGCTTGCCCGCCTGCTCCAGCTCCCACATCACCGCCGGCACGCCGCCCGCGCGGTGGAAGCGCTCGCCCAGGTATTTGCCGGCCGGCTGCATGTTCAGCAGCAGCGGCACGTCGTAGCCGTATTCCATCCAGTCCTCGGGCGTGATCTCCACGCCCGCATGGCGCGCCATGGCGACGATGTGCGGCTGGGCGTTGCTCGAGCCGCCGATCGCGGCGTTGACCACGATCGCATCCAGGAAGGCGTCACGGGTCAGGATCTGCGACGGACGCACGTCGTCCTTCGCCAGTTCGACGATGCGGCGGCCGGTCTCGTAGGCCATCTGGCCGCGCTCGCGGTAAGGCGCGGGGATTGCCGAGCAGCCGGTAAGCGACATACCCAGGGCCTCGGCCACCGCGTTCATCGTCGAGGCGGTGCCCATGGTGTTGCAGTGACCGGCCGACGGCGCCGACGCGGTGGCGATGTCGACGAACTTCTTCTCGTCGATGGTGCCGGCCGCCAGCTGGCGGCGCGCCTTCCAGATGGCGGCCCCGGAGCCGACCAGCTCTCCTTCGAACCAGCCGTCGAGCATCGGGCCGCCCGACAGCACGATGGCGGGAATGTCGACCGTGGCCGCGGCCATCAGCTGTGCCGGCACGGTCTTGTCGCAGCCGGTGGTGAGCACCACGGCGTCGATCGGATAGCCGTGCAGGATCTCGACCAGGCCGAGATAGGCCAGGTTGCGGTCCAGCGCCGCGGTCGGGCGGCGGCAGTTCTCGAAGATCGGATGCAGCGGGAATTCCATCGGGATGCCGCCGGCGTCGCGGATGCCGTCGCGCACCCGCTTGACGGTCTCCAGGTGGATGCGGTTGCACGGCGTGATGTCGCTGCCGCTCTGGGCGATGCCGATGATCGGCTTACCGCAGCGCAGCTCCTCGGGCGTGATCCCGTAGTTCATGAAGCGCTCGAGGTAGAGCGCGGTCATGTCGATGCGCTCGGGATTGTCGAACCAGTCCTGGGAGCGGTAGCGACGCTTGGCGTTATTGTTGACGTTGTTGCTCATGAGTCAATTATTCTATAGTTGATCCTGCAGCCGCAGCGCATGCTGCGGCAGTCCCGGCACATCGGTGCGGAAAGTGAACAGCCCGCCCGCGAGCGGCTGCGCCTCGAGCTGGGCAGCGGACAGGCCCTTGCGCGCCGTCGTAGCATACACGGTGCGCAGGTCGTCGCCTCCGAAGGCCAGCTTGGTGATGTTCGCGCACGGGAAGCGCACTTCGCCCAGCTTGCGTCCCTGCGCGTCGAACCGGTCGATGCGCCAGCCGCCGAAGGTAGCCACCCACAGGCAGCCTTCGGCGTCGACCGCCATCCCGTCCGGATAGCCGCCATCGGCCAGCTCGGTGAACAGGCGCTTGCGCGCGACCAGGCCGTCCTGGCCCAGGTCGAAGGCATAGACGCGCTTGGCCAGCGTATCGGTGTGGTACAGCGTGCGGCCGTCGGGGCTGACGGCCGGGCCGTTGGTGATCACGTAGCCGTCGTCCACACGGCTCACCGCGCGTCCGTCGAAACGGTACAGGGCGCCGGTGGCCTGGTCTTCGGCATCGTCCATCGAACCGAACCACAGGCGTCCCGCGGCGTCGACATGGCCGTCGTTGAAGCGGTTGCCCGGCTGGTCGGCCTCGACCTTCAGCAAGGGCGAGAATTCGCCGGTGGTTTCATGGAAGCGGTATAGGCCATCCTCCAGTGAGCAGACGAAACCGCCGCCCGCGACCGGCACCACGAAGCTCACCTGCCCCGGCGCGTCCCAGCTGCGCTTTGCGCCGTCCCGGGTGTCGTAGCAATGCAGGCGCCGGCCCTTGATGTCCACGAACCACACCTGGCCGGCCGCGCCATGCCACAGCGCGCCTTCGCCAAGCGTGGCCCCCACCTCCCACAGGCAGTGCAGGGTGATGTTGCTGTTCATGCGCCGTACCAGCCCGCGTCGACGAAGTATTCGCGGCCGCTGCAGCGGCGCGCATTATTCGAGGCCAGGAACAGCGACAGCGCCGCCACGTCCTGCATCTCCACGCGCTCCTGCAGGCACTGGCCGTTCAGGATGCGCGCTTCCTCGTGCGGCGTATGCCACAGCGCTTCCTGGCGCGGGGTGCGCACCGCGCCAGGAATCACCGCCACCGCGCGGATGCCGTGCGGTCCGAGTTCGCGCGCCATGGCGCGCGTCATGCCCTCGACGCCGGCCTTGGCCGTCATGTACAGGGCCAGCTCGGTGTGCGGCAGGTGCCACGAGATCGAGCCGAAATTCTGGATCACGCCATGGCCCTGCTCGCGCATGCCGGGAATCACGGCCTGGGAACAGAAGAACTGGTGGCGCAGGTTGACGTTCATCCGGCTTTCCCAGTAGGCCGGGGTGACGTCGCCGATGCGGTGACGGTCGTCGTTGGCCGCGTTATTGAGCAGGATGTCGACGGCGCCGGCTTCCTGCACGATGCCGTCGAAGGTGCGCTTGAGCGCATCGAGGTCGGTCAGGTCGCAGTGGATGAAGCTTGGCGCGTGGGTTGCGCCGTTCAGCGACTCGGCCAGGGCGCGTCCTGCGCCCTCGGCGATGTCGAGGAACCAGACCCGGGCGCCCTGGCCGACGAAGGCGGTGACCAGCTCGGCGCCGATGCCGCTGCCGCCGCCGGTGATGACGACGCGCTTGCCGTTCAGGTCCGGATAACTTGCGTATTCAAAAGCTGGTTGGTTGTTGTCAGACATGGATTTTTCGTATTAATGGCTGTATTTTATTTCTGGACCAGCAAGCCGCGCTGCGCCAGGTTGGCGTACAGCGCGCGCACGCCGAAGGTCCAGGGCGTGATCGCGTCGCTGCGTTGCACGGTGTTGACCAGGGTGCCGAGCGATGGCGTCGAGATGCCGACCTTGTCGCCCAGGTGGTGGGTGAAGCCGCCGCCTTCGGCGTCGCGGTCCTTGATCGGCGAGAACATCGTGCCGAGGAACAGCATGAAGCCGTCCGGGTACTGGTGGTGCGCGCCGCAGGTCTGGGCCACCAGGTCGAGCGGGTCGCGGCTGATCTCGCGCATGCGGCTGCTGCCTTCCAGGATGAAGCCGTCGTCCACGCCTTCGATCAGCATGTTCACCTCGCATTCGCGCAGGGTGTCGAGCGTGTACGTGTCGTCGAACAGGCGGACGAAGGGACCGATGGAGCAGGAACCGTTATTGTCCTTGGCCTTGCCCAGCAACAGGGCGCTGCGGCCTTCGATGTCGCGCAGGTTGACGTCGTTGCCCAGGGTGGCGCCGACGATCTCGGCGCGGCTGTTCACCGCCAGCACGATCTCGGGTTCCGGATTGTTCCAGTGCGAGGTCGGATGCAGGCCAATGTCGGCGCCGTGGCCGACCGACGACATCGGCTGCGACTTGGTGAAGACTTCGGCATCCGGGCCGATGCCCACTTCCATGTACTGCGACCACAGGCCGCGCGCCGACAGCTCGGTCTTCAGGCGCGCCGAGGCCTCGGAGCCCGGGACGATGTCCGACAGGTCGGTGCCGATCGTCGCCTGCAGCTGCTCGCGCAGGGCCACCGCGCGCGACGGGTCGCCCTTGGCCTGCTCTTCGATCACGCGTTCCAGCAGGCTGACGGCGAAAGTCACGCCCGCTGCCTTGATCGCCTGCAGGTCGCATGGCGCCAGCAGGCGGATGCCGTTGGCGCCGGCCTCGCCGCGCAGCGCGGCGTCCATCAGCACGTGCACGTCGCCAAGATCTTCGCCCTCGGCGCTGCCCGCGATGGCCAGCAGGTCGGAGCGCTCGAACAGGTCGGCCACGGTCGGCGCATGGCGGGTGATGTCGACCAGGCGACCGCCGCGCACGGCGACCACGGCTGGACCTTCGTTGGCGCCGGTGCGCCAGACCCGGCCGACCAGCAGCGCGCGGTCGAGGTCATCGGGAAGCGGATTGGCTTGGAGTGTAGTCATGATTCCTCTATTGATGATGCCGCCCCTCGGGGCGGCAGTATCGGTATGTGACGGAGCATCGGCGGACATGATTCTAACATTAATGTTAACGCAATCATTGGCCAACATCGGTTTTGACGCCCTACGTCCCTGCCCCGCACTCACCGGTGTACGGCGAGTGCGGGTAGGGATTCAGGCTAAGTCAGTATCAGAACTTGCCGCGCAGGCCCAGCTGGAAGGTACGGCCCGGGTCATAGAAGCCGAACTGGGCGTTCTCGAACTGGAAGTAGGAATCGCGCTTGGCCTTGTTGATGTTGACGACATCGAAGGTGATGGTCGGCCAGTTCTCACGATCGAACACCTGCTCCAGATCTACGCTCGACGAGAAGTCGGCCTGCTTGTAGGCACGGCCATACAGGGCAGCAGCAGCGATACCGTTCTGGCCGCCGTTGGCCGCCTGGCTGCCTTCGCGGTAGGTGTGCGAGAAACGGGCCATGAAGCCATGGTTCTCGTAGTAGACGCCGAAGTTGTTGCTCTTGCGCGGCACGTTCAGCGCCACGAAGCCGTTCGTGCCTTCGCCGCTGGCCGACTGGTTGATCAGGGTCGCGGTTTCGCTGAAGCCGAAGCCCTTGATCGGCAAGAACTTGTCGAGCGGCTGGACCCAGCCGATTTCCAGGCCGCGGATCCGCAGGATGCCGCCGGCATTGCGTTCCTGGCTCATCACCACGGTCGCCGCGCCCGGACCGCCGCGCGCATCGATCGCCGCCTGCTGGTTCGGAATCAGGTTGGCATAGGTGACGCCATACTGCTCCAGCGCGCTGAACGGCAACGACCGGTTCTCGATCACGGTGAAGCCCTTGAGCTTCTTCTGGAACACGGTCAGGCTCACATAGCCTTCGCCGCCGGTGTACCAATCGACGCCGAAGTCCAGGTTCTTCGAGATGTAGGGCATCAGCTCGGGGCTGCCGATCGTGCCGACGTCGGCCGACACCGAGCTGAAGTTGATGCCAGGACGCAGCGAGTTCGGATTGGCGCGGGTCATGCTCTTCGATGCCGCGGCGCGCACGATGACATTGTTGGCGACCGTCAGGGCGGCGGTACCGGATGGCAGCGTGTTGTTGTAGGTGTTGTTTACATACTGCCACTCGGTCGCGTTCGGGTACTTGGAACCGTTGGCCGTGAGCGATGCGTTGCGTGGGTCGGCGAACGAATTGAGCGAGCCGACTTCCTGCTTGGTGCGCACATACCGCACGCCGGCGTTATACCGGAACGGCATATTGGCGAGCAAGGTCGAGCCATTGATCTCGGTATAGAAGCCCGAGCTCTTCTCGCGCATATAACCCGAGCTCGCCCCGGTCGACGAACTGGTCGAATCCGGCGCCGACGAGTTGTAGTAGTCGTAATTCGAATCCTTCCTGAAACGGTCCCAGTCGACGACCAGGCGACCGTATTCGCCAGGCACCAGGTAGCTTGCCAGCTTGTCAGCCGGGATCAGCGAGCCCTGGTAGACCAGTTGGTCGGTGCGTCCCGCGGTGTAGCCGGTGCCGAAGCCAGGATAGAGCGCCGCTGCGCTCGCGCCAGGCGTGTTGGCGCCGTCGCAGGCCGGAGCGCCGTTGGGGCCTTGCAGGAACACGCTTGGATTGTTGCCGCACACCGCGGCCTGCCAGGCGGCCGAGTTGTCCTGGCCGCGGATGCGGCGGTCGATGTCATCGTAGGCGTAGCCGAGCTTCAGGTTCAGCTTGTTGTCGCCCCAGGTCAGATCGGTATGGAAGCCCTTGGTGCTGGTTTCGCGCAGCTCGTTCTGGATATTGACACGGCCACCTGCCCATACGTATTGCGACGGGTCGTTCAGGTCCTTGTTGAAGGTAATGCTCGGCACGCCGCCGTTGGTGGCGTCGTAGGTCGCCACGAGGCCGCTGCCGGCCGGCGTGATGGGCATGACCGTCGGCGCTTCGTGGGTGAAGTCCGACTTCGTCGCGTTGGCCTGCGCCTCGAGCTTCAGGGTCGGGGCGATCTGCCACGTCATCCCCGGATTGATGCCCTTGAGCGTGGTCTTGTCGCGGCGCGGTCCGTATTCAATGAAGGAACGCGCGTTGGCGAAGGTACCGCCCGTCGCCGTGCAGCCTGCGTTGCAGTCTGGGCGGTCCACGGTCATGTTGAGCGGGATGGCGAACTCGTTGCGCATTGCCCAGGTGTAGCCGATGCGCTGCATGTCGTCGTCTTTTTCGCTGTATAGCGTGTCGACGTAGAAATGCAGGTTCTCGGTAGGACGGTATTCGGCGCTGATGATGGCGGCAGCCTTGTCGCGGTCGCCGTAGTACTCCATGTAGCGGCCGAGGCGAGGCACCAGCGCGTTGTCGATCGCGGTGATGCTCGTGCCCGGGTTGTTGGCCTCCAGGAAGCCCTGGTTGATCGGGGTGCCGGGGACCAGGCCCGCGCCCGCGCCGACCGGCACGGTGCCAGGGATCGTCCAGTTGCCGCCGCCGGTGTTGTTACGCGTAGGCAGGCCGCTCTGCGCGGCCGACAGGTTGGCATTGGTCAGGCCGACCGTCTCGTAGCCGGTGGTGCGTGCTTTCTGGCGGTTGAAGTACACGCCGCCGAGGATACCGAACTTGTCGCCCCAGGTCTTGCTGGCCAGCAGCGAGCCACGTGCGCCGACGTCGTTGGCGATTTCCTGCTTCTGTGCGGTCGCGCTGTAGACGACGTAGGTGCCTTCCTTGTCGAAGGGACGCGCGCTGCGCAGGTTGACGACGCCGGCGGCGCCGCCCTCGAGCTGCGAGGCATTCGGGCTCTTGCTGACGGTCAGCTTGGTGAACAGTTCGGTCGGCAGCAGGTCGAGGTCGATCTCGCGGTTGGTGCTGGCGCCGTCGATCGGTCCGGACGACGCCACGGCGATCTGCGCATTGTTCAGCAGGACTTTGGTGAAGCTCGATCCCAGGCCGCGGATCTGGACGTTCATGCCCTCGCCGGTCACGTCGCGCGAAATCTGGACACCTGGAATGCGGCTGAGCGATTCCGCGATGTTCTTGTCCGGGAATTTACCCATGTCTTCCGAACTGATGGTGTCCTGGAAGCCGACGGCTTCCTTCTTGTCGCGCGCGGACGCCAGCAGACTGCCGCGGTAGCCGGTCACTTTCACGACGTTCACGTTGGCCTGCGCATTGGCGTCGGGGGCGGTGGTGGCGGTGGCGGTGGCGTCCTGCGCATATGCCTGGTGAACCAGGCCAGCCATGACGGTCAGGCCAAGCGCCCATTGGCGCCGGCGCGCTGCACCCTGCTGCTGAGAATTACGAGTCATTCAATGTCTCCTGATGGTTTTTTCTACTTCTAATTACTGCTGAGTAAGCAACCTTCAACGGTTGTCTGGTGGGTGGGTAAGACTGCCCGATGCGGCAAATAGGGCGTTCTTCCCGGCGCGCGCTAGCGGCAGGTTACGGTGTTCGAACCGGCTGGATGCGCTCGGCGCGGGGTGGGCGAAGCCGACCACGCGCCTGGAATGGATGGGTGAAGGGTGCGGCCGCCAGATGGCATGGCCGGACGTGCGGTGACGTCTCGTTGTTGCATGCTTATCTCCTCGTTATTTTTTTACTTCAAGCACATGTTACGAACATCTCTATTAACACGAATGTTATCGCAACCATCCCAGTCTACTGGTCAAAAATAATGATTGTCAACAAAATATTCCGAACGTTGGTAAAGCGCGAATGTTATGCATACCAGGCGCTGCTGACGAAGCGTTTGCTTAACCACCGTCGGGCGGGCTCTTTGCCATGATTTGCGAAACAAAACGCTTTCAAATCGAAAAGGTTCGCGCTAACATTCCCGCAGCCGGATGATACAAAACAAACATTCCGGATCAAAAAACATGGAGACAACCTCATGCATCGACTCTTCGGGCGGCTCTGGGCCGCGTTTCTTTTCGGCATGCTGCTGTGCATCCCGACCCATGCCGCCGCAGAGGATGGTTACCAGCTGTGGTTGCGCTATCAACCCCTCCCCGCCGCCCAGCGCGCACACGTTCCCGATTCGATCCTGGTGCTCGGCGCCGACAGCCCCACCAAGGGCGCGGCGCGCAGCGAGCTGCAACGCGCCCTGCAGGGAATGCTGGGCAAGGCGCCAGGCATCGTCGACAAGGCGCGCCTCGATACCATCGTGCTGGCGCGCGGCGCCGACCTGCCGGCCGGCCTGGATACCGCGTCCGCCGTACGCGATGAATTGAAAAAGCTTGGCGACGAAGGCTATCTGGTGCGGCGCGCGAAACTGAATGGCGTCGCCGTCACCCTGGTGGCGGCCAACACCGATGCCGGCCTGCTGTATGGCAGCTTCGCCTGGCTGCGCGAGCTGCAGCTCCCATCGGGCAAAGGCGCCGACAGGATCGCGCTGGCCTCCAGCCCCACCCTGCCCCTGCGCGTGCTGAACCACTGGGACAATCTCGATCGCAGCGTCGAGCGCGGCTATGCCGGCGAGTCGATCTGGAACTGGTGGGAACTCCCGCACATCATCGATCCGCGCTATACCGACTATGCACGCGCCAATGCCTCGCTGGGTATCAACGGCACCGTATTGAACAACGTGAACTCCAAGGCCGAGGTGCTCGGCGCGCCCTTTATCGCCAAGGCCGCCGCCATCGCCGACGTGTTGCGTCCGTACGGCATCCGCGTCTACCTGTCGGTGCGCTGGTCGACTCCGCTCGAGATGAAGCAAACCAAGACGGCCGATCCGCTCGACCCGGAAGTCGCCGCCTGGTGGAAGAACAAGGCCGACGAGATCTACCGCACCATTCCCGATTTCGGCGGATTCCTGGTCAAGGCCAATTCGGAAGGCCAGCCAGGCCCGCAGGACTACCGCCGCAACCACGCCGACGGCGCCAATATGCTGGCGCGCGCCGTGGCCCCGCACAAGGGCATCGTGATGTGGCGCGCCTTCGTGTACGCCTCGCCCGAGGAGTCGAAGGCCGGCAAGGCGCACGACCGCGCGGTCGAGGGCTATGACCAGTTCATCCCGCTGGACGGCAAGTTCGACGACAACGTGCTGGTGCAGGTGAAGAACGGCGCGATCGACTTCCAGCCGCGCGAGCCGGCCCACCCGATGTTCGGCGCGATGCCGAAGACGCCGCTGATCATGGAATTCCAGATCACCAAGGAATACCTGGGTTTCGCCACCCACCTGGCCTATCTCGGCCCCATGTTCCAGGAAACCCTGGAGTTCGATACCCGCATTGGCGGCCGCAAACTCACGGTGGCCGACACCATCCAGGGCAAGCAGGGCCGCGTTGGTGGCATCGCGGGCGTGGCCAATATTGGCAGCAGCCGCAGCTGGAGCGGGTCGATCTTCGACCAGTCCAACTGGTATATGTATGGCCGCATGGCCTGGGACCAGGGCCTGGACAGCCGCGTCATCGCACGTGAATGGGCGGCCCAGACCTTCAGCCCGGATGCGCGCCTGCTGGACCCGGTCGTGAACATGATGATGCGTTCGCGCGAAGCCGTGGTCGACTACATGACGCCGCTCGGCCTGAACCACGTGATGGGCAGCAGCCACCACCATGGTCCGGCGCCCTGGGTCGACAACCTGGAACGCGCCGACTGGAATCCGATCTATTACCACCGCGCCGGCCGCGACGGCATCGGCTTCGACCGTACCGCCAAGGGCAGCAACGCCGTGGCCCAATATTCGCCGGAGGTGGCGCGCCGCTTCGCCGACCCGAAAACGACGCCGCCGGAGCTGCTGCTGTGGTTCCACCGCCTGCCTTGGGATTACCGCATGGCGTCCGGCCGCACCCTGTGGGAAGAGCTGGTGACCCGCTACGACCACGGCGTGGCCGAAGCCGCCGCGATGCAGGCCGAGTGGCAGCGCATGAAGCCTTTCGTCGATGCCCAGCGTTTTGCGGATACCGCCCAGCGTCTGGCACAGCAGCACGTCGAAGCGCAATGGTGGCGCGACGCCAGCCTCGCCTATTTCCAGGACGTGTCCGGGTTGCCGTTGCCGGCCGGCGTGCGCAAGCCCGCACAGTCGCTCGACCACTACAAGTCGATCCGCTTCCCGTATGCCCCGGGGATTTGAGCGACTCGCCCCGTTTGCCTGAATGACTTCTGGAGATGCAAAGATGAACCCGATTCAACGCGCCGCCACCCCGACCATCGCCCTGATGCAGGTGATCCCGGTCGCGGGCCGCGACAGCATGCTGCTCAACCTGTGCGGCGCCCACGCGCCCTACTTCACCCGCATCCTGGTGCTGTTGAAAGACAGCGCCGGCCGCACCGGCATGGGCGAGGTGCCTGGCTCGAACGGCATCCTGCTGGCCCTGCAAAAGCTGGTGCCGCTGGTCCAAGGCACCGAGATCGGCCACCACCGCCGTACCCTGAACCGCCTGCGCGCCGCCATCTCGGGCGTCAGCCATCAGGTGACGTCCAGCGCCGAAGCGGCGGTGATGAAGCAGCCGCACGAGATCAACCTGCGCCTGGAAAACGTGGTGACTGCCGTCGAAGCGGCCCTGCTCGACCTGCTGGGCCAGTTCATGGGCGTACCGCTGTGCGAGCTGCTGGGCGACGGCCAGCAGCGCAGCCACGTACCGATGCTGGCCTATCTGTTCTATATCGGCGACCGTGGCCGCACCGACCTGGGTTACGACGACGACGCCGGCCGCGACGGCTGGTACCGGGTGCGCAACGAAGAAGCCCTTACTGCCGAATCGATCGGCGACATGGCCGCGGCGGCGGTCGAGCAATATGGCTTCAAGGACTTCAAGCTCAAGGGCGGCGTGATGCGCGCCGAGGAAGAGATGGAAGCCGTCGCCGCGATCAAGCGCCGCTTCCCCGACGCCGGCGTGACGCTCGACCCGAACGGCGCCTGGTCGCTGCGCGAGGCGATCGACGCCTGCCGCGGCCAAGGCCACCTGCTGGCCTATGCCGAAGACCCGTGCGGCCCCGAAGCGGGCTACTCGGGCCGCGAGATCATGGCCGAATTCAAGCGCGCCACGGGCATTCGCACCGCCACCAATATGATTGCCACCGACTGCCGCCAGATGGCCCATTCGCACTTGCTGGGCGCGGTGGACATCCCGCTGGCCGATCCGCACTTCTGGACCATGCAGGGCTCGGTGCGCCTGGCGCAGCTGTGCCACGATTGGGGCCTGACCTGGGGCTCGCACTCGAACAACCACTTCGACGTGTCGCTGGCGATGTTCACCCATTGCGCGGCTGCCGCGCCGGGCACGATCACGGCGATCGACACCCACTGGATCTGGCAGGAAGGCCGCGAACGCCTGACGACCGAACCGCTGCAGATCGTGGGCGGCCAGGTGGCGGTGCCGGACCGTCCGGGCCTGGGCATCGAGCCGGACATGGCGCGCATCACTGAGGCGCATGAACTCTACAAGAAGGTGGCCGGCGGCGCGCGCGACGATGCGATGGCGATGCGCTACCTGGTGCCCGACTTCAGCTACGATCCGAAGCGCCCCAGCATGGTGAAGCCATGAAGGCGGCCCAATGATTGCGGCAGTCCTGGGCCGGGTCCGCGGCGGCACCGTCCGCGGCCTGCGCTGGTGGATGATCAGCCTGATCATGCTGGGCGCAGTGGTCAACTACCTTACCCGCAGCTCGCTGGCCGTGGCCGCGCCTACGCTCCTGACCGAGCTGAATATCACGACCCAGGAATACGCGTACATCACCGCGGCCTTCCAGGGCGCGATCATGCTGCAGCCGCTGTGTGGCTACGTGCTGGACGTGATCGGCCTCAAATATGGCTTCGCGATCTTCGCCACCGCCTGGTCGCTGATCTGCATGGCGCACGGCATGGCGACCAACTGGCAGACCCTGGCCATCCTGCGCGGCCTGCTCGGCCTGGCCGAAGGCTCGGCCAACCCAGCCGGGATGAAAGCGGTCTCTGAATGGTTCCCAGCCAAGGAGCGCGGCCTGGCCGGCGGCGTGTTCAATATCGGCGCCTCGTTCGGCTCGATGCTGGCCCCGCCGCTGGTGGTGTGGGCCATCCTGCACTACAACTGGCAATCGGCCTTCGTGATCACCGGCGCCCTGGGCCTGGTATGGGTATGCGCCTGGCTACTGCTGTACGACGCGCCGAAGCGCCATCGCCGCCTGTCGAAAGACGAGGCCGAGTACATCGCCGCCGGGCAGGAAGATCACCTCGCCGGCGACGGCAGCAAGCCCTCCATCGTCAGCATCCTTAAAAAACGCAATTTCTGGGGCATCGCCCTGCCGCGCTTCCTGGCCGATCCGGCCTGGGGCACGCTGGCGTTCTGGGTGCCGCTGTACCTGACCACGGTACGCGGCTTCGAGCTGAAGGACATCGCCATGTTCGCCTGGCTGCCCTTCCTGGCGGCCGACCTGGGCTGCATGTTCGGTCCGGTGGTGGTGCTGGCCCTGCAAAAGCGCGGGGTACGCCTGATCAATGCCCGGCGCGGCGCGTTCACCCTCGGCGCCATCATGATGATGGGTGTGGCCTTC
Organism: Massilia arenae; assembly: GCF_008014745.1. GTDB lineage: Bacteria > Pseudomonadota > Gammaproteobacteria > Burkholderiales > Burkholderiaceae_D > Telluria > Telluria arenae. The sequence continues at coordinate 135,942 of NZ_VPFD01000010.1, read as the reverse complement.
GTCGGCTACGTCGACAATGCCTATGCCGCGATTGCCCTGCTCAGCCTTGCGGGCTTTGCCCACCAGACGCTGTCGGTCACCGTCATCACCATGTCGTCCGACCTGTTCCGGCGCAATGAGGTGGCCACCGTGGCCGGCATGTGCGGCACCTTCGGTAACCTGGGCCTGCTCATCTTCTCGCTGCTGATCGGCACCCTGCTGGCCAGCGTCGGCTACACGCCCTTCTTCGTCAGCCTGGCGGTGCTCGACCTGATCGCGGCCGTGCTGCTGTGGACCCTGGTGCGTGAGCCTGTACCTGAGCCGGCGCAACCTCTCTCGATACAAAAGACATGATCCACAACCCGATCCTGCGCGGATTCAATCCCGACCCGTCCATCGTGCGGGTGGGCGACGACTACTACATCGCCACCTCCACCTTCGAGTGGTATCCGGGGGTGCAGATCCATCACTCGCGCGACCTGGTCAACTGGCGCCTGGCCGGCCGGCCGCTCAACCGCGCCAGCCAGCTCGACATGCGCGGCGCGCCAGATTCCTGCGGCGTGTGGGCGCCGTGCCTGACCTATGCCGACGGCCTGTTCTGGCTGATCTACACCGACGTCAAGCGCTATGGCCGCACCTCGACCGGCGGCGCCGGCGGCAGCGCCTCGCTGCGCGATTTCCACAACTACCTGGTCACCAGCCCGAGCATCAACGGGCCGTGGTCCGATCCGGTGCACATGAACAGCAGCGGCTTCGATCCGTCGCTGTTCCATGACGACGACGGACGCAAGTACTTCCTGAACCAGCTGTGGGATCACCGCCCGGGCGGCAAGCGCTTCGCCGGCATCGTGCTGCAGGAGTATTCGGTCGAGGAGCGGCGCCTGGTTGGAAAACGCACGAATATCTTCGCCGGGACCGAGCACGGATTGACCGAAGCGCCGCACCTGTACCGCCGCAACGGTTACTACTACCTGCTCACCGCCGAAGGCGGCACCGGCTGGAACCATGGCGTGACCATGGCGCGCTCGCGCGAGCTGCTCGGACCGTACGAGCTGCACCCGGACGTGAACGTCCTTACCACCCGCGCGCGGCCAGACGCCGCGCTGCAGCGTGCCGGGCACGCGGACCTGGTCGACACGCCCGATGGCCGCACCTGGATGGTCTACCTGTGCGGCCGGCCGCTGCGCAACCGCGGCACCTGCACCCTGGGGCGCGAGACCGCGATCCAGGAAGTGGTGTGGGGAGAGGACGGCTGGCTGCTCACGCTCGATGGCCAAGGCATGCCGCAACTGGAGGCGGAGGCGCCCGATTTACCCGCGCATCCCTTCGAGCCTCAGCCCGCGCGCGCCGAATTCGATGCGGCGGATTTGCCGCTCGATTTCCAGTGGCTGCGCACGCCGTATCCGGAAGAGCTGTTCAGCCTCACGGAACGCCCCGGCCACCTGCGCCTGTTCGGCCGCGAGAGCCTGGGCAGCACCTTCCGCCAGGCGCTGGTGGCGCGGCGCCAGCAGGCGCACTGCTTCAGCGCGTCGACGTCTGTCGAGTTCGAGCCGGAACACTTCCAGCAGCAGGCTGGCCTGGTTTGCTACTACGGCGCCGCCAAGTTCCACTACCTGTACATCACGCACGACGACGACACCGGCAAGCACCTGCGCGTGATGAGCAGCCTGCCCAACCACCTGCAGGCGGATGCCTTTACCGCGCCGATTGCCCTGCCCGAGGGCGTGCCGGTCGAGCTGCGGGTGGAGGTAGACGAGGAGCGCCTGGTGTTCGCTTATCGCGTTGGCGACGGTCCCTGGCAGTGGCTACCGCAGCAGTTCGACGCCAGCATCCTGTCGGACGAGGCCAGCGCGCCCGGCCAGCCCAATTTCACGGGCGCCTTCGTCGGCATGGCGTGCCAGGACATGGCCGGCACTGCGCTGCATGCCGACTTCGATTATTTCGAGTACGTGGAACGGGCATATTGCGTCGATCCCAAGCGCCTCTAACAGGTCATTCCCGCGCACCCCACGCACGTCATTCCCGTGCTCCCTACGCACGTCATTCCCGCCTGCGCGGGAATGACGGTCTTCAGTGGACAGGTGCTATTAGGGTGCCGTCCGCACCCTGAACAGAACTAACGCAAGCCCGGCAAGCGGCTGTAGGCGCAGTTATCGAACTGCTGCAGCGGCACCGCCGCTGCCAGCGCGGCATACCCCGCATGCGACGGATGCAGGCCGTCGCCGCTGTCATTGGCCTTGGCCAGGTAGGACGGCCGCGCAGGATCGCGCAGCACCGCGTCGAAATCGAACACGCCATCGAAGGCCTTCTCGCTCCTCACCCAATCATTGACCGCCTGGCGCAGCGCCTCATTGTGCTGCGCCGGCGCATAGTAGCCGCTGCCCATGAACGGCGTGATGGTCGCGCCGATCACGCAAATCCCCTTGGCATGGGCGCGCCCGATCATCTGCAAATGCGCCTGCTTCAGGTCCGCCAGCATCGCCTCGATCGCCTGCGGCGTGTCTTCCTTCGAGCGGCGCAGCACGCCGATATCGTTGACGCCGATGAAGACGATCGCGTGGCTCACGCCATTCCTGGCCAGGACGTCGCGCTCGAAGCGTGTGATAAGGCTCGGGCCCAGGCCCTCGCGCAGCAGGCGGCCGCCGCCGATGCCGGCATTGATCACGGCGAGCTGCCGCTTTCCGTCCTGGGCGATGCGCTGCACCAGGTGATCGGTCCAGCGATTGTTGGCGTCGGTCGTGGCGCCGTAGCCGTCGGTGATCGAATCGCCGATCACGACCACGGCCCGCGCGGGCGGCGCCGCGCTCACTTCGATGTCGGCCAGCTGGTGCCAGCGGGTGACGGTCTTCGCATCCGGGAGACTCGCGGCCATGGTCAGGCGACCCGGGGCCAGGTAAGTCGTGGTGCGCGCGCCGGCATGCCCGGTCTGCTGCCCCGCCGTATTCGCCAGGTGCATGGTGACCGCGATATCGAGGCCGCTTGCCGCCGCCAGGTCGACCGGATCGCTGACGTATTCGGCGCCCGCCGGTATGCGCACCGACGTGCTGCCATTGAAGCGGAGAGGCTGGAGCGAGCCCGCCACCACCTCGGAGGAACCCGGCTTCACCGCGCGCGCGATGCTGGCCTCGTTCACGACCAGCATCTCGCTGCCATAAGCATTGCTGATCCGGACCCGGACCTGGCTGCCGCCCAGCGACAGGCGCACCACCTGGCGCACGGTGCCGTCCTTCCACAAATCGGCCGGCATGGCTTCGGCCTGGCCGTACGGCATCTGGGACGTGCCCCAGCTGGCGACCCAGTGACGGGCGCCGCTATCGTTGGCAGACGGTGGGATTGCGCAGGCGCCCAGACCGAACGCGGCCAGGACGGCGATGGCCAGGCGGCCTCGACGTAAAGTACTCAAGATGGTCTCCGGTGATGGCATGGCCTGCGGGAGGCAGGACTACCAAATCTGTAACGCCAATGATAGCGCAAACAAACCGACGGTAGACGGGAGTTTCAGGCAACGATACGCACCGGCGGCCGGATCCGTGGCGCCGCATCGGACTGGCGCCGCACCAGCGTGAACTCGGTCCTGATGTGTTCGGGGCTGGCCGGCAAGCCGGTGCGCTCGTTCGTCACGCGCTGGACGATGCATTCGATCGCCGCTTCGGCCATGTCCATGGTCGGCTGGCGCACGGTGGTCAGCGCCGGCCAGATCGTGGTCGAGAGCGCGGTGTCGTCGAAGCCGACCACCGTGATATCGCCCGGCACGTCGAGCCCCAGGCGATGCGCCACCGCGACCGTGGCGGCGGCCATGTCGTCGTTGCTGGCGAAGATCGCCGTCGGGCGGTCGGCCAGCGCCAGCAGGATCTCGGAGGCGTCGAGCCCGGAACGGTAGTTGAACATCCCCTGTGTCACCAGCTCGGCTGCGGGGTCGGCCCCGAATTCCTTGATGGCGGCCTGGTAGCCTTCCAGCCGCGCCGCGCTGGCCGACTGGTAGGGATGGCCGCTGATGAAGCCGATCCGCTGGTGACCCAGCTCGATCAGGTGGCGCGTCATCTCGTAGGCGGCCTGGCGGTCGTCGATGCCGATCGCGCCGGCCCGCGCATCGGGCTGGCCGCAGGCGATCAGGACCAGCGGAATCCCGGCGTCGACGATGCGCGCCACGATCTCGGCATTGTCGACCAGCGGCGGCGGCAGGATGACGCCGTCCATCTGGTTATCGATCAGGCGCTGGGTGTGGAGGGCGATCTGCTCGCCGTCGGCGCACTTCTCGACCAGCAGCTGGACGTTGTTCAGGCTGACCTTGTTCAGCAATCCCAGCAAGACCTCGGTGAGGTAGGCGCCGCTGCGCACGCTGGGCATGCTGTACAGGAAACCGATGCGGATCGGCCGTGACCCGGCCAGCAGGCGCGCCTCGGGGTTTGGCGCGTAGTTCAGGGCCGCGGCGGCGGCGGTCACCTTCTTGCGGGTGCTCGCGCGCACCGTCGACTTGCCATTCATGACGCGCGAGACCGTCATCGGCGACACCCCGGCGAGCTTGGCCACGTCGGCCATGTTCGGGCCGCGCTTGGCCTCCGCTGGGGTAGTGAGTCCGATATTGGAAGTAGGCATGCGGGGCGACCTCTGACAGAACAATGGTAACGCGATGTTAGCGCGAACTTTAATGATTTAATTCTAACACGCAGCGCCGTACTTACATCCATCTCCAGGCTTATAACTGCTATGCGGATTGACAATAAAGCGGTTGACGGCAGCATGGCATCTCATCCACAATCGAAAACAATGATTGCGCTAACTTTTTATTGGTCAAGCGTGATACATGCGTAACCCGGCCTTTTCGCGACAGCCCGCTGGCGCTCGAAGGTTTGATGGTTGCAATTGCTTTTCAACACATAGATTGGCAAGACAATGACTACAATTATTAAAGCGCAGCCGACGCTGGAGACAACTGAAAAAATCGGCTATGCACTGGGCGACCTGGCCGCCAACCTGATTTTCCAGACCCTGCTCACCTTCCTCGCTTTCTTCTACACCGACGTCTATCAGATCTCACCGAACGCCGCCGCCAGCATCATCTTCATCGGCGGCCTGGTCGGCGCCTGCTTCAACCCGCTGATGGGCATCATCGCCGACCGCACCTCGACCCGCTGGGGCAAGTTCCGCCCCTGGATCCTGTGGACCTCGGTGCCATTCGGCCTGGTGGCGATCCTGGCCTTCAGCACGCCCGACCTGGGCGAGCGCGGCAAGTACATCTACGCGATGCTGACCTACATCCTGCTGATGCTGGTGTACTCGGCCAACAACCTGCCCTACTCGGCCCTGAGCGGCGTACTCACCGGCAGCATGGCCGACCGCAACAGCCTGTCGTCGTACCGCTTCGTCGCGGTGCTGATCGCGCAACTGGTGATCCAGGTGCTGCTGCTGCCGCTGGTGCTGATCCTGGGCGGCGGCGACAAGGTGGCCGGCTTCCAGACCGTGATGATGTTCTTCGCGGTGGCCGGCACCATCTGCTTCCTGATCACCTTCTTCACCACCCGCGAACGCATCGTTCCCACCCAGAGCCAGCGCTCGAGCATCAAGCAGGACGTGGCCGACCTGATGCGCAACCGCCCCTGGGTGGTGATGCTGGTGCTGACCATCCTGGTGTTCATCACGTTGTCGCTCAAGGGCGGCATGTACATCTTCTACTTCCGTAACTTCCTGGAAGAGGCGGCACTGGCGGCCTTCCTGAGCGACGTCGGCTTCCTGACCTTCATCGACGGCCTGAACACGCTACTCACCGGGATGGGCCTGACGCAGTTCCACTGGCCGGAAGACGCCGCCACCTCGGGCTTCAGCTTGTTCAACGCGGTCGGCATCATCCTGATGATCGTCGGGATCGGTTTCTCGAAGCCGCTGGCCGACCGCTTCGGCAAGCGCGACGTGTTCGGCGCCGCCCTGCTGCTGGCGGCTGTGTTCCGCCTGAGCTACTACTGGATCGGCCCGAGCTCGATCGGCCTGGTGTTCGGCGCCCAGATCCTGTACGGCTTCTTCTACGGCATCACGATCCCGCTGCTTTGGGCAATGATCGCCGACGTCGCCGACTATTCGGAATGGAAGAACAACCGCCGCGCCACCGCCCTGCTGTTCTCGGCCATGATCTTCGGCCTCAAGGCGGGCCTCTCCATCGGCGGCGCGCTGGTGGCCGCCTTGCTGTCGGCCTATGGCTACGATGCAGCTCTGGCCGTCCAGTCGGGCCAGGTCGCCGATGGCGTGCGCCTGACGGTCAGCGTCTACGCCGCCATCCCCTTCCTGCTGGCCGTGTGCTGCCTGGCCGCGTACGACATCCGCAAGAACACCGAGCTGCAGATCGAGCGCGAACTCGGCGAACGCCGCGCACTCGCCGCCCAGCAATGATTGTTAATTGAACCCGAACCAGACGATACCCATGCCTGAAAATATCGACAAAGACCGCGTGCAAGCACTGAAAGAGCGCGCCATCTCCCAGCCCCTGCTCGAGCACATCTACATCGCCGATCCGTCCGCCCACGTGTTCGACGGCCGCATCTACATCTATCCTTCGCACGATATCGAGGCCGGCGTGCCCTTCAACGACGACGGCGCCCATTTCGCGATGGAGGATTATCACGTGGTCTCGATGGACCACCCGGGCGCCGAAGCGGTCGACCACGGCGTGGCCCTGCACGTGCGCGACGTGCCGTGGGCGGCGCGCCAGATGTGGGCGCCCGACTGCGCGCGCAAGGACGACAAGTATTACCTGTATTTCCCGGCCAAGCGCCCGGACGGCATCTTCCAGGTCGGCGTCGCTGTCAGCGACACGCCGACCGGCCCGTTCACCGCGCAACCGCAGCCGATCGCCGGCAGCTATTCGATCGACCCGGCCGTGTTCGGCGACGACGATGGCGAGTTCTATCTCTATTTCGGCGGCATCTGGGGCGGCCAGCTGCAGAAGTACCGCGACAACCTCTATAGTCCCGACCATGAAGAACCGGCGGCGCACGAAACGGCCCTGGCGCCGCGCGTGGCGCGCCTGCGCGGCGACATGCTGGAGCTGAGCGAAGAACCGCGCGCGGTGCGCATCCTCGACGCCGACGGCAACGAACTGCTGGCCGGCGACCACGATCGCCGCTTCTTCGAGGCGCCATGGCTGCACAAGCACGACGGCAAATACTACTTCTCGTACTCGACCGGCGACACCCACCTGCTGTGCTATGCGACCGGCGACAGCCCCTACGGCCCGTTCACCTACCAGGGCCAGATCATGACCCCGGTGATCGGCTGGACCACGCACCACTCGATCTGCGAGTTCGAAGGCCGCAGCTATCTGTTCTATCACGACAGCAGCCTGTCCGGCGGCGTCACCCACCTGCGCTCGGTGAAGGTGACCGAGCTGCATTACGACGCCGACGGCAAGATCGTCACCATCGCGCCATATCGCCAGGACTGAGACCTGCGATAACCCCCACAATAAATTAAAGGAGACACCACCCGATGACATCCCGACGCGATACGCTGAAACTGCTTGGCACGGCGGCCGGCGCCATGCTCGCCCCCCACGTACTGGCCGCGCAGGACGCCGGCCCCGCCCTCAAGGACCTGGCCAAGGCCAAAGGCATGCGCTTCGGTAATGCCATCGGCTTGCTGGAAGACCAGGACACCCGCAAGAGTTTCCGCGACCCGGCCTACCGCGCACTGATGGCGCGCGAGTGCAATATGATCGTCGCCGAGAACGAGACCAAGTGGCAGGCCTTGCAACCGAAACCGGGCCCCTACCAATGGGGACCGGCCGACGAGATGTTCGCCTGGGCGCGCAAGGAAGGCATGGCGATCCGCGGCCATGCCCTGATCTGGCAGGATCCGAAGTGGCTGCCCGCCTGGGTGAACGCGCTGGACCTGAAATCCAAGCCGGTCGCCCACGCCGAAGCTATCCTGCGTGAGCACGCCAAGACCGTTTGCACGCACTTGAAGGACGTGATCAGCCACGACGTCGTCAACGAGGCGGTGTCGCCGAAGGACGGCTCCCTGATCCAGAACGTGTTCACCAAGCGCATGGGCGCCGTCGAGCAGATCGAATTCGCCTTCCGCCAGGCCCACGAACACGCGCCGAAGGCGCAGCTGGTGTACAACGACTTCATGGGGCCCGGCCTGGGCGACGACGCCAAGCACCGCGCCGGCGTATTGAAACTGCTGGCAGAGCTCAAGAAGCGTGGCGCCCCGATCCACGCCCTGGGCCTGCAAAGCCATGTCAGCGCGGGCGACATGATGTCCGGCCCTGCCAATGCGGCGGTGTTGCGCGAATGGCGCAAGTTCCTGGACGAGGTCACCGGCATGGGCCTGGACCTCTTGATCACCGAGTTCGACGTCAACGACAAGGCCTTCCCTGCCGATTTCGCCAAGCGCGACGCCGCCACCGCGGCGCTTGCGCGCGACTATCTCGACGTGACCCTGAGCTACCCGACCTGCCGCGATTTCCTGTTGTGGGGCATGGCCGACCACGTGAACTGGCTGCAGGTCTGGGCCGACGCCAAGCGTCCGGACGGCCTGGCGCAGCGTCCGACGCCTTACGACAGCCAGTTGCGCGCCAAGCCGATGCGCGAGGCGATCGCCGCTTCGCTGCGCGCGATGCCGATGCGTAAAGCCTGATTCTTCGACATCAGCACCAGAAAAAAAGGGCAGTCCGCGTAATGCGGACTGCCCTTTTCAGTTAACGCTTCCGATGCTTACAGGCGCGGACTTTGCTGCGGCCCCAGGTAACTCGGCTTCAGGCCACCCGCATCGAGCACCAGCTTCTGCACCACCAGGCCCGGATCCAGCGCCCAGAACTTCAGTACATGCTTGCCCGGCTTGGTCAGTTGGTGTTCGGTGGTGAACACGGCCGCGCCATCCGACACGATCTTTTCCCAGAACGGTTCCGACTCGTCCGCATGCACATTGACGATCTGCGGCGCCTCGTCGTCGATCGACACGGCGTAACGGAAGCCTGCACCTGGCTGGAATTTGAGGGTCGGCGCGAGCGTCACCTGCAATTTCACCTTGCCGCTGCTGACCGTGTTGACGTCGTACTCCAGGCGCATGCCCTGCTTCACGTCCAGCGCGGCAGCGGTCACCGGCAAGGTCGTCACGCCCGAATCGGTGCGGCCATGGCCAGGAATCCTGAGCCAGCTGCGGCCCTCGGGCGCCAGCGCACGGGTATAGTTGGCGGCCTCGATCGACACCACACGATCGGTCTCGACGAAGCCCTTGGCGCCTTTCGGGATGTCCGCGCGGCGCAGCGGCACATTGACCAGCACGCGCGTATTGTTCGGCCCGGTGATCGTCAGCACTGCCGGTTGCGGCTTGGCCGGCACCTTGTCCCAGCGCACGTCGACGGTCACGCGCTGCTCGCCCGTCACCTTGCCGCTCGCCTGGCTCACCACCACCCAGGGCTGATTGGACTCGATGCGATAATCGAACGGTGCACTGCCTCGGTTGAAGATGTCGAGGTAATGCGATTTCTTCACGTAGGGGTCGAACGTTGGCAAGTCCAGCGCCTTGAGGCCGTAAGCGCCCCAGGCCTTGGCGCTGCCCTCGACCGCCACCGACATATTGGCGCCGGGCGGCACATCGATGCGGTGCACGGCCGGCAGCACGTTGGCGCGCGGCTGTTCCCAGTTGACGTAGCCGAAGCGGGTCTGCGACATCATGTGGTTCCACTTGCCGCCGCCAATCGCATGGTATTGGCGCGTCAGTTCGACGTCGTTCTTGTACAGCGCCTGCACGCGCTCGGCCATGTCATTGGTGGTGGCGCGGAACTGCGTCGCATAGTGGTGATTCTGGCCGGCCGCCACATACAGCTCGTTCATATTGGCGGACGCCGCGACCGGATACTGCACCAACTGGAAGAAGGCGTCGCGCTGCTCGGGGCGCAGCTTGGCCGCCATCTTGCTCGCACGTTCAGCCAGCGCCGCATAATCGCGCGCGATGCGGCCCGCTTCGTCGTAATTCAGCACGCTATAGGTGCCTGGCTCGAGCTGCTCGGGCTTGCGGCGGCCATTGAAACGGGTGTAGCCCTCGACCAGCTCGGCGATCTCCACCGCGTGCTCGGCGCCGAACTCGCGCGTGGCCCACAGGCGCAGGTATTCCGGCAGGCGCTCGGCCGGCCAGGCCGCAGGGTTCCAGGCATAGGTCAGGAAGAACTCGATCGGCACTTCCATCGGTTTCAGGTCGCCGACGTTGACGATCCACATGCGCTTGGCGTCGTACTGCCAGGCCAGGTGCATCTGTTCCCAGATCTTCGGGATCGGCGTCACGTTCAGCCATTTATACGAACGCGGACCGCCCACATAGTCGAAGTGGTAGTAGACGCCGGCCCCGCCTGAACGCGCGCGTTCCTCGGGCGTCGGCAGGCGGCGGATATTGGCCCAGTTGTCGTCGCACCAGAGCAGCAGCACGTCGTCGGGCACGCGCATGCCCTTCTCGTAATAGCCCTGCACTTCCTTGTACAGCGCCCACACCTGCGGCACTTCGCCCGCCGGCTTGCCGGTATCCTTCTCGATCATCGCGCGCTGGTCGCGCACGATTTTCTCCAGCAGGTCGACGTTGTCGTTCTCGGACATCGGCTCGTCGCCGTCGCCGCGCATCCCCAGCGTGATCACGCGGTCCTGGCCGTGCGAGTTGCGCAGGCCCTGCTTCCAGAACTCCTGCAGCCCGGCGCCATTCTTGCTGTAGTCCCAGGCGCCCTTGCCGAAGCGGGCCCACTCGTCGTGCGCGCGCATCATCGGCTCGTGGTGCGAGGTGCCCATGATGATGCCCATCTCGTGGGCCAGGCGGCCGTTCTCCGGATCGTCGGCATAGAAGGCCGTGGGCGGCCACATCGCCGGCCACAGGTAGTTGCCGCGCATGCGCAGCACGAGCTCGAACACCTTTTCATAGAAACGGTGGTTGAAGCCGCCGTACTTTTCCTTGGCCCAGTTGGTCAGCGCAGGCGCTTCGTCGTTCAGGAAGATGCCACGGTACTGCACCACAGGGGCATCGCTCACCTTGGTGTCAGGCGCGACGGACAGCGTCGCCTGGCGCGCCGGGACCACGTCGGCCCACCACTTCCAGGGCGAGACGCCGATCTGCTCCGACAGGGTATAGACGCCGAAGATGGCGCCGCGCCGGTCGCTGCCGGCCACCACCAGTGCGCGCGCCACGCCCGGCATCGGGTTGGCCACGGTCTGGATCAGGAAACCTTCCCATTTGCCGCGGATGGCGGCGGCGTCGATCTTGCCCTCGGCGGCGAGGCGATCTACCAGGGCGCTCTGGCCCAGGGTGCCGACGATGACGACACTGTCGGCCGCGCTGCTGGCGCTGTCGGCGAGTACAGGCTTGGCGCCGGTGACCAGCGCGATGTCGCCCTGCAGGTCGGCGACGGCGCGCCGCACGCCCGCATCGTCGTTCGGATCGACCAGCAAGGGCGCGGCGCGACCCTTGTCCGCCAGTACCACGGATTGCGGGCCGGCCTCGAAGCGCACGATCTGGCGCTCGCCCAGCGCCCAGGCCGAGGGCGCGGCCAGCACCGCGCATACTGCGGTCAATGGCGCGAGGGCGCGCCGGAACAGCTTCATTGTCAGTGTCATGAGCTACCTTGTCTCCTGTTTGTTATGGTGCATCGCACTCTGTAATAACAATTTATAACATTTAGTGTTAGCGCGATCATTCGAGTATAGGTTTGTCGATTCTTTCTTGTCAATTCCTGAGTCGCCAAGTCGGGATCACAGGACGGCGGGTGTAAAATGCCGCTCTTTTCATTCACACCAACAGTTATCCATGAAGCCCGCCCGCATCCTGACCTTCAAGTGCGCCAAGTGCACCAAGCCGGTCAAAGTCTTCCTCCAGAAAGTGTCCGCCTGCTCGCACATCCAGCCTTACCAGGGCATCTGCGCCTGCGGCGAAGTGAAGCGCCACGCGACCGGCAGCCCGGACGCGGTGAAGTCCTATATCGAGTCGCTTGATACCAACTGGCATCACCATCACTGATATGACGACGCGCATCGAATGGGTGGAAGGCGGCGAGATGCGCTCGGCGCTGTGGCGTTCCGAGAGCGGCTGGCCCGCGCCGAAGAAAGTGGTGCTGGCCGACGACACCATGAGCGCCGACGCCGCCTATCGGCTGGCGCTGGAAGGCACCGCCCTGCTCTGGCGCGGCGACTTCCAGAATGCACGCCAGCTGCTGCAGGCGCTGGTGCGCCGCATCGAGCACAAGGGCGAACGCGGCCGCCGCGCCAAGCCCAAGGCCCCGGCCACGCCGACCGAAGCATTCCACCGCCACCGCCTGACCCAGCTCCAGCGCGCCCGCACGCTGGCCATGGTCCTGATCCCGTTCGAGGCCGACCATGGCATCCCGCTGCGGCGCGCGCCGGATGCGCGCCTGGCCTGCCTGGAGGCCTATGGCCCGGCCACCGAACCCTATGTGGCTTCGCTGCGCGAACTGCTGGGCGTGATCGGCGCCCATGAGTGGCGCCGCAAAGGCGTCATGATCCCCGCGCTCGACGATCGCATCCACCCCTGGTATGGCGTGTTTTCGCCGGTGCGCGGCGAATACGTCGAACTGGTGGCGCAGGCGCCGCTGCCTGCGAACGCCAAAGTCGCCTTTGACGTCGGCGCCGGCACCGGCGTGCTGTCCGCCGTGCTGGCGCGGCGCGGCATGCGGGTGGTCGCCACCGATATGGATGCGCGGGCGCTCGGCTGCGCGCGCGAGAACGTCGCGCGGCTCGGCCTGGCCGCGCAAGTCGAGGTGGTGCAGGCCGACTTGTTCCCGCACGGCCATGCCCGTGCCCCGCTGGTGGTCTGCAATCCGCCCTGGCTGCCGGGCAAGCCGAGTTCGGCGATCGAATATGCGATCTACGATCCGGACAGCCGCATGCTGCGCGGCTTCCTCGGTGGACTCAAGGAGCATCTGGAGCCCGGTGGCGAAGGCTGGCTGATCATGTCGGATTTCGCAGAGCACCTGGGCTTGCGCAGCCGCGAGCAGTTGTTGGGCTGGATCGGGGATGCGGGGCTGGAAGTCGTGGCGCGCCACGATACGCGTCCTGTTCACCCGCGCGCCAGCGATGCGGACGATCCGCTGCATGCGGCGCGTTCGAAGGAAGTCACCTCGCTGTGGCGCTTGCGCGCTGCTGACTAAAGCAGTCTTATTAAAGCAGTCCTATAGCGGCAACTTGCGCACCTCGGTCTCGCCGGGGGCCAGCAAGTTGCCGCCTTCCCCCACCGGTGCCATGCGCCGCAGGGACTTGCCGGTCTTCTTCTCGACCAGATCTGAATGCGCCTCATCCGGCGCGAACAGTTCCACTTCTCCCCACTGCCTCAACGCCACCACGACCGGAAATAGCCGCTGGCCGCGCTCGGTGAGCACGTATTCCTGGTAGGCGCCGCCCTTTGCACTCGGCTGGATAGCCAGGATGCCGGCCTCCACCAGTCGCCGCAATCGATCGGCAAGAATATTGCGCGCGACACCCAGATTGCGCTGGAAGTCGGTAAAGCGGCGCATCCCGTCGAAGGCGTCACGCACGATCAGGAGCGACCAGCGGTCGCCGATCAGGTCGACCGACCGCGCTACCGGGCAAGAATCATCAACAGCGGCATCTCTTTTCGTCATAGTGGTTGCATTTTAAAACCACCTTGACTACGATTCAACTGGTTTCAATTTGCAACCAGATTAAGAGATGATGTCGAATACACGTACTCCCTTATTTGCCACCGCCGCGGGCATGAGCGTCGCCAATGTCTATTACGCCCAGCCGCTGCTGGACGCCGTGGCACGCGATTTTTCCATCCCGCTGGCGGCCGTCGGCGGCATCGTCACCGCCACCCAGCTCGGCTGCGGGCTGGCGCTGCTGTTCGTGGTGCCGCTGGGCGACCTGCTCGAGCGCCGGCGCCTGATGCTGGCACAAGCCGTGCTGCTGGCCGCGATCCTGGCCGCCGTCGCCATCGTGAACTCGGCGCCCCTGCTCCTGGCGGCCATGCTGCTGACGGGCCTGCTCGGCACCGCCATGACCCAGGGCCTGATCGCCTACGCGGCCAGCAGCGCGGCAGAGCATGAGCGCGGCCGCGTGGTCGGCGCCACCCAGGGCGGCGTCTTCGTCGGCCTGCTGCTGGCGCGCGTGGTGGCGGGCGGCATCGGCGACGTGGCGGGCTGGCGCGGCGTATATATAGGCTCGGCCGGCGCCATGCTGCTGCTCGCGGCGCTGCTATGGCGCCGGCTACCGAGACTGGAACGCAGCGGAACGCACATGCCCTATCCCGCCCTGATCGCCTCGATGCTGGATTTGCTGCGACGGCACCGCGTGCTGCAGGTGCGCGGCGTGCTCGCTTTACTGATGTTCGCGGCCTTCAATGTGTTCTGGAGCGCACTCGTGCTGCCGCTGAGCGCGGCGCCCTACAGTTTCTCGCACACCGTCATCGGCGCCTTCGGCCTGGTCGGCGCGGCCGGTGCGCTGGCCGCCACTTATGCGGGCCGCCTGGCGGACCGAGGTCTTGAGCGGCAGGTCACGCTGGGCGCGCTGCTCTTGCTGCTGCTGGCGTGGCTGCCACTGGCGCTGATGCCGGTCTCACTGTGGGCGCTGGTCATCGGCATCGTGCTGCTCGACTTGGGCGGCCAGGCGATCCACGTCACCAACCAGGGCATGATCTTTCGTTCCGGCAGCGAAGCGCATAGCCGGCTGGTTGGGGCCTATATGTTGTTCTATGCGGTGGGTAGTGGGCTGGGTGCGATAGCGTCGACCCAGGTCTACGCCTACGCGGGCTGGACCGGAGTGTGCCTGCTGGGTGCGGGCATCAGCCTGGTCGCTCTGCTGTTCTGGACGGCGACCCGAAAGCTGAGTGGCGGCTCGAATTAACTTGGACCCCCACCTTCGTGGGGGCGACTGTCGCCTTTGGCGACAGTCGATTGCAAATACCGGTTGAACGCGCTATACTATCGTTCTCAGACGCGGGGTGGAGCAGTCTGGCAGCTCGTCGGGCTCATAACCCGAAGGTCACAGGTTCAAATCCTGTCCCCGCAACCAAATTCAATACAAAGCCCGACTCAACGAGCCGGGCTTTTGTTTTCTGCGGCAGAAAATGCAGAGGGCAGAGGATGAGAGACAAGAAAGACAACGCAACGTTCGACCTGCCCGGCTTCGAGCCGGCCGCGCCGCTCGTTTCGCTGCCTGGCTCCAGTCCAGAGCACCAATCGGTGCTCAAGCGCACCGGCCCTCGTCCGCGCCGCATCGCGCTCAAGCAAGAGCAGCTTCGCCTGCTCGATGAAACCGACACCACCGGCCTGCCCGTCTGGAAGCGCGACGACAAACTCGACCTGACCGGCCTGCCGGTCTGGGCGCCCGATTCCGAATAGCCCGGCCCTGCCGGCTGGAGGCTTAGCCATGCAATCCGACTCGTTCACCTCGCTGTCCCTCGAACCGCGTTTCCTCGCCAACCTGGCCACCCTCGGCTACCACCACATGACGCAAGTGCAGGCCGAGACCCTGCCGTCGGTGCTGGCCGGGCGCGACCTGATCGCCCAGGCCAAGACCGGCAGCGGCAAGACCGCGGCCTTCGGCATCGGCATCCTGAACAAGCTCAATCCAGCCTGGTTCGCGGTGCAGGGCCTGGTGCTGTGCCCGACGCGCGAGCTGGCCGACCAGGTGGCGGGCGAATTGCGGCGCCTGGCGCGCGGTGTCGGCAACGTCAAGATCCTGACCCTGACCGGCGGCGTGTCGATGCGGCCGCAGATCGCGTCGCTCGAGCATGGCGCCCACATCGTGGTCGGCACCCCGGGCCGCATCCGCGACCACCTGGGCCGCGCCACGCTCGACCTGTCGAAGGTGCAAACCCTGGTGCTCGACGAAGCCGACCGCATGACCGACATGGGTTTCTATGACGAGATCGCGGGCATCGTGTCGGCCACGCCGGTCCATCGCCAGACCCTGCTGTTCTCGGCGACCTATCCGGACGATATCCGCTTTGCCACCGCCGGCTTCCTGCGCGACCCGCTCGAAGTGAAGGTCGAGGGCAAGCACAGCCTGGAGGCGATCGACCAGCGCTTCTACGAGATCGGCTTCGAAGGCCGCGAGGAAGCGGTCGGCCGCCTGCTCAAGGCGCATCGCCCGGTATCGGCCCTCGCCTTCTGCAATACCAAGGCGCGCTGCCGCGAACTGGCCGACAGCCTGCAGGCGCAAGGCTTCTCGGCGCTGGCGCTGTACGGCGAACTGGAACAGCAGGAACGCGACGAGATCCTGGTGCTGTTCAGTAACCGCAGCTGCTCGGTGCTGGTGGCCACCGACGTCGCCGCGCGCGGCCTCGACATCGCCGACCTCGATACCGTGATCAACGTCGACGTCTCGCGCGACCCCGAAGTCCACGTGCACCGCGTCGGCCGCACCGGCCGCGCCGGCGCGAGCGGCATGGCGCATACGCTGGTGGCGCCGAACGAAAAGAAATGGGTGCGCCTGGTCGAGGAATACCAGAACCAGGAAGCGATCTGGGAAAACCTCGACGCGCTGGGCGAGCACCAGGAACCGGCCGCGCCGGCGCCGATGGTGACCCTGTGCGTGGCCGGCGGCAAGAAGGCCAAACTGCGTCCGGGCGACCTGCTGGGCGCCCTGACCGGCGACGCCGGCCTGACCCGCGAACAGGTCGGCAAGATCAATATCGGCGAGTTCAACAGCTATATCGCGCTGGAGCGGACCATTGCGGAGGCCGCGGTCGCACGCCTGGGGCAAGGCGATGCGCCGGGACCGGGCTTCGGCGCCATCAAGGGCCGCTGGTTCAAGATGCGCTTCGTGGAAGTCTGAGCCTTACCATAGCGCACTCGACAAGCACCGCGCACGGTTGAGCGGGACCGCGCCATCCACGGCGCAATTCTGGCATTATTTGCAATAAATAAATAATCACCGGACGCCCCTCCAGCGTCCGGCGCGATGCCATGATGAGTTCCGACACCGCAACACAGCAGCTCGACGGCCGTACCGTCCGCGAAATCGTCGAGCACAACCACGAGATGGTCAGCGAAGCCTGGTGCCGCCGCATCGTGCGCCAGGTGCTGCAATCGCTCGAGGTGCAATACGGCATGCGCATGCCGCATCGCCTGATCACGCCCGACACCCTGCTCATCCTCGATTCGGGCGATCCGATGCTGCTACCCAGCTCGGACCAGGAACCGGACCCCGAGTTGCTGCCCGAGATCGAGGCGCGCGACGTGCATGACCTCGCCGCCGTCGTGCACTATGCGGTGACGCTCGACCTTGTTCCCACCACGCCGCTGCGCGGCCGCCCGCTCGGCGACTACAGCGAATCCTTCATCGAGGCCATCGACCGTTGCCTGGCGCCCGATCCGGCACTGCGGCCGCAGACCATCGAACAGATGCGCGAGCTGCTGGGCATCGTGGTGCTCGCGCCGCCATCCACGGCATTGCTGCCGCCGGAGGAAGACGATGCCGCGCCCGTGCAAGCGGCAGCGCCCGCCGATGTGCCAGTGGCGCCGGCCGTCACGCCGGCATCGTCCTTGGCGCCAGTCCACCTGCCCCGGACCCGTTCCGCACCCGATCCGGTCGCGGCCCCTGCCGCCACCGAGCGCCCGCGGCGCTGGCTGTTGATCGGCATCATCGCCCTGGTCGTGGCGGCGGCGCTGGCCGCCCTGTTCGCACTGCTGCGCCAGGCCGACTCCAGCGATGCGCTGGCACTGTCGGTGCCGCCCGCGCTCGAAGAGCCGTACAACGCATCCGAGACGCCGCTGGTGGCGCTGCCCCAGGAACCCGTGGCCCGGCTGGAAGGCCCGGTAATCGACGAAACCGCCTCCGGCGCACCGGTTGCGGCGCCGCCCGCGCCGGACGCCGCGGTGCCGCCCACCGCGGTCCAGCTGGCGCCCAGGGGCACCCCGCCCGAGGCGGCCATTGCCGGCACCACCTATACCCTGGCGGTCAAGCCCTGGGGCACGATCGTCGTCGACGGCGTCGAGCGCGGCGCCAGCCCACCGCTCAGGCGCATCACGCTGCCGCCGGGCGAGCACACGATCCGCATCGTCAACCCGAGCTTCCCGGAACACACCATCACCGTGAACTCGGTCGAAGGCCAGGCGGGCACGATCGAACTTGATTTCACCGAGGAGGCAGCACAGTGAGCATTGCAACCATGAGCCGGACGGCTGCGCTGGCCGCGCTGGCGCTGGCCCTTTCAGGCTGCACCCAGTTCGGCCCCATGTTCGGCGGCCAGGAGAAAGCCCGGCCGCATCCGCGCGCCGACGGTGCACAGCCACGCAACCAGCGCGCCCAACGCGCGCAACAGCCGAACCGCCCCGCCGCGCCGGCGCCCAACCGCGACGACGTCGCGTTGCGCGAAGGCATTGCGCTGTACGATAAGGGCGACTACGACGGCGCGATCCGGCGCCTGAACGGCAGCGACATGAACGGCGCCGGCCAGCGCGAACGGCTGACCGCTCTCAAATACACCGCCTTCAGCTATTGCGTGACCGGCCGCCAGGCGCTGTGCCGCCAGACCTTCGACCGCGCTTTCAAGCTCGATGCGTCCTTCGATCTCGGCCCGGGCGAGCATGGGCACCCGCAGTGGGGACCGGTGTTCGCGCAGGCGAAACAGGCGGTCAAACGCTGAATCCTAGACCCTGATGTGCGCCACATAGGTCGGCGCCCTGCGGCGCCGGCCGGCCTGTTCATAGGCATAGGCCATGGCGATCAGCGCCGGCTCGCTCCAGGCCTTGCCCACGAAGGACAGGCCGATCGGCAGCCCGTGCAGCAGGCCGGCCGGTACCGTGACGTGCGGATAGCCGGCCACTGCCGCCGGCGATGAAAAGCTGCTGCCGTAATGGTCGCCGTTGATGTAGTCGGTAAGCCAGGCCGGGCCGCCGGTCGGCGCCACCAGGGCGTCGAGCTTGCGGTCGCGCAGCACCTGCTCCAGCCCCTTGTCGCGCGCATAGCGCCGGTTGTTGGCCAGCGCCTTCACGTAGTCGCGCGCTTGCAGGCCGCCCTTGGACTGGGCCGCGATCAGGTGTTCCTGGCCGAAATACGGCATCTCGCGCTTGGCATTGCGCACATTGAAGTCGATGATGTCGGCCATGGTCTTGACCGGCGCGTGCGGCGCATAGGCCGCCAGCCAGGCCTCGAGGTCGGGCCGGAACTCGTGCAGCAGCACCGTCAGCTCGGTCTCGCCGTACTTGTCGCTATTGGGGATCGTGACGTCTTCCAGGATCGCGCCCTGCTCCCTCAGCAGGGTCAGCTCTTTCTCGATCAGGGCATTCACCCCTTCATTGGCGCCGAAGAAGTCGCGCGCCACGCCCAACCGCTTGCCGCGCAGGCCATCCTTGCGCAAGAAGCTCGCATAATTGATGCGCGGGGCCTTGGCGGTGACGCCGTCTTGCGGATCGGGACCGGCCAGCGCGCCCAGCAAAAAGGCGGCGTCCGCCACGCTGCGCGTCATCGGGCCGACCGTATCCTGCGAGTGCGCGATCGGGATGATGCCGGCGCGGCTGACCAGGCCCAGGGTCGGCTTGATGCCGACGATGCCGCAGCTGGCGCTGGGCGAGACGATCGAGCCGTCGGTCTCGGTGCCCACCGCCAGCGTGGCCAGGCTGGCCGCCATGGCCGCCGCCGAGCCGGAACTCGAACCGCTGGTGTTGCGGTCGAGCGCATACGGGTTGCGGGTCTGGCCGCCGCGCGCGCTCCAGCCGCTGGTCGAGCGCACCGAGCGCATATTCGCCCATTCCGACAGATTGGTCTTGCCCAGGATGACGGCGCCGGCCGTGCGCAGCCGCGCGACCAGGTGGGCGTCGCGGGCGGCGCGCACGCCGTCCAGCGCCAGCGAGCCGGCGGTGGTGCTCATCTTGTCGCCGGTGGCGATATTGTCCTTCAATAGCACCGGGATGCCGTGCAGCGGACCGCGCAGCTTGCCGGCCTTGCGCTCGCGGTCGCGCTCGCGGGCGATCGCGAGGGCGTCGGGATTGAGCTCGATGACCGAACGCAGGCGCGGGCCGGCGCGGTCGACGGCCTCGATACGGGCCAGGTAACGCGTGGCGAGCCCGTGCGCCGTCAGCTTGCCGGCGCGCATGGCCTGCTGCTGGAGCTGCACGCCGGCTTCGAGCATCGGATCGGGCCTGAATCTTGCGGAAGCCGGCTTCTGCGCGGTCGCAGCCAGTGCCAGGCCAGATGTTCCCGCGGCCGCGCCGGCCGCCAAACCCAGTCGTACAAAATCCCTGCGCTCCATGCCCCGCCACTCCATGTATTACAAAGCAATAGCATAGCAGCACGGCAGGCCGTCCCGCAGCACTTCTGTGATACGCAGAACCACTTACAGGCCACACCATCATATATTGGACAAATCCAGCCCCAGCCTTCACCCTGATGCCATCATTGTTTTTCGCATATGCAGGAGCATCCATGCCGACCTACCGTTCGCACACCACCACCCAGGGCCGCAATATGGCCGGAGCCCGCGCGCTGTGGCGCGCCACCGGCATGAAGGACGGCGACTTCGACAAGCCGATCATCGCCGTCGTCAATTCCTTCACCCAGTTCGTGCCCGGCCACGTCCACCTGAAAGACCTGGGCCAGCTGGTCGCGCGAGAGATCGAGGCGTCCGGCGGCGTGGCCAAGGAGTTCAACACGATCGCGGTCGACGACGGCATCGCCATGGGCCATGGCGGCATGCTGTATTCGCTGCCTTCGCGCGACCTGATCGCCGACTCGGTCGAGTACATGGTCAATGCCCACTGCGCCGACGCCATGGTGTGCATCTCGAACTGCGACAAGATCACGCCGGGCATGCTGATGGCGGCGATGCGCCTGAACATCCCGACCGTGTTTGTCTCGGGCGGCCCGATGGAGGCCGGCAAGGTGGTCAAGGTGGTCAACAACGAGCGCAAGGTGATCAAGCTCGACCTGATCGACGCCATGATCAAGGCCGGCGACGCCAGCGTGTCCGACGCCGACGTGGCGGAAGTGGAACGTTCGGCCTGTCCGACCTGCGGCTCGTGTTCCGGCATGTTCACCGCCAATTCGATGAACTGCCTCACCGAGGCGCTCGGCCTGTCCCTGCCGGGCAACGGCACCATCGTCGCTACCCACGCCGACCGCAAGGAACTGTTCCTGCGCGCGGGACGCCTGATCGTCGACGCGGCCAAGCGCCACTACGAAGGCGACGATTACTCGGTGCTGCCACGCTCGATCGCCACCAAGGCCGCGTTCGAAAACGCGATGGCGCTCGACGTCTCGATGGGCGGCTCGACCAATACCGTGCTGCACCTGCTGGCCGCCGCCCACGAGGCCGAAGTCGAGTTCACGATGGCCGACATCGACCGCATTTCGCGCCTGGTGCCCTGCCTGTGCAAGGTGGCGCCGATGACCGACAAATTCCACATCGAAGACGTGCACCGCGCCGGCGGCATCCCTGCGATCCTGGGCGAGCTGGCGCGCGCCGGCCTGCTCGACACCTCGCTGCCGACCGTGCACAGCCCCAGCATCGGCGCCGCGATCGAGAAATACGACATCAAGGTCAGCGACGACGCCGACGTGCACCGCTGGTTCCGCGCAGCGCCAGGCGGCGTGCCGACCCAGGTGGCGTTCTCGCAATCGGAGCGCTACGAACAGAACGACCTGGACCGCACCAGCGGCTGCATCCGCGACCGCGCGCACGCCTACTCGCAGGACGGCGGCCTGGCGGTCCTGTACGGGAACATCGCCGAGAAGGGCTGCATCGTCAAGACCGCCGGCGTGGACGAAAGCATCCTCAAGTTTTCCGGCAAGGCGCGCGTGTTCGAGAGCCAGGATGCGGCGGTGGAAGCAATCCTGGGCGACACCGTGCATGCGGGCGACGTCGTCATCATCCGCTACGAAGGCCCGAAAGGCGGGCCGGGCATGCAAGAGATGCTGTACCCGACCTCGTACATCAAGTCGAAGGGCCTGGGCAAGGCTTGCGCGCTGTTCACCGATGGGCGTTTCTCGGGCGGTTCGTCAGGGCTGGTGATCGGCCACGCCTCGCCGGAGGCAGCGGAAGGCGGCGCCATCGGGCTGGTGGAAGAAGGCGATATGATCGATATCGATATCCCGGCGCGCACGATCAATCTGCGCGTGACTGCCGAGGAACTGGCGCACCGCCGGGCGGCGATGGAGGCGCGTGGGCTGGATGCGTGGCAGCCGGTCGGGCGCGAGCGTTACGTGTCGCAGGCGCTGCAGGCGTATGCGGCGCTGACCACCTCGGCCGACCGTGGGGCGGTGCGGGATTTGTCGCAACTGCGACGCTGAAGTCTGCTGAACTTGGGTCCCCGCCTTCGCGGGGATGCGCCCTGCCGGGCGCAAAAAAAACGCTGCCGAGGCAGCGTTTTTTCATGAACAGCCAGTGCTTAGTTACGCACGACTTTCTTGTATTCGTTGGTACGGGTGTCGATCTCGATCACGTCGTCCTGGCTCACGAACAGCGGCACCATGATGGTGTGCTGATGGGCTTCGATCGCGTTTTCCAGCTTGGCTTCTTTCAGGACGTTGCCCGAAGTGTTGCCCTTGACTGCTGGCTCCGAGTAAATGATCTGGCGAGCGATGATGGTCGGCAGTTCGACCGAGATGGCCTTGCCGTCATAGAACACGGCTTCGCATTCCATACCGTCTTTCAGGTAGTGCAGAGCGTCGCCCAGGTTCTCTTCTTCGATCTCGAACTGTTCGTAGTCGGCGTCCATGAACACGTACAGCGGGTCGGCGAAGTACGAGTAGGTGACCGGCTTCTTGTCCAGCACGACCACGTCGAACTTGTCGTCGCCGCGGAACACGTTTTCCAGCGGAGCGTTGGTCAGAAGATTCTTCATCTTCCACTTGTAGGTGAAGCCGGTGCGGCTCGAGCCGTTGACGTCGGAACGCAGCACGATGAATGGCTTTTCATCAACCATGATGATGTTGCCAACACGAATTTCTTTTGCGGGTTTCATAGGTATTTTACGTAAAAAGATAGTTGCATTAAATCATCGCGGGCTGGTGACTAAGAGCCTCGGAACCTGCGTTTGATCGTCGGAATCCGTTAGAAACTAACCGGGCATTATACTCGGTTTTCCTGCGCCTGCCCCAGCTCGCGCACGAAATCGAGCAGCTTCGTCGCCAAATCGCCATGCGCGGTGACCTGTTCGCCCCAGGCTTCGGCCTGCTCCGCGATACGCGGCAACTCGGCTTCCAGCGCCGTCCAGGCGGCCGTCCAGTCGCCGACCTCGCGCGCCCCGTTCCAGCCGAGCATGAAGGCAACCAGCGCCGGCAAGTCTTGCGCATAGGCCTGCAGGAAGGCGCGCAGCTTCTTGTGGTGCAGTTGCTCATCCTGCGGATAGATGTGCCAGACGAAGGGGCGCCCCGCCCATTGTGCGCGCACCCAGGAATCCTCGCCGCGCACGAAGTTCAGGTCGCAGGACCACAGCAGCAGGTCGTAGTCTTCCTGCGGCACGAAGGGCAGCACCCTCAGTGTCAGGGCGCCGCGGGTGGCGCTGGCGCCGGCCACCGCTGCGCTCCCGAGGAAGGCTTCGACCTGGGCGCGCGCCACATTCTCGGGCACCAGGCACAGGGTCGGCTGCGCCGCCTCGCGCCAGGTCCCGAACAAGGCATCGACCGGCGCCTCGGGATAGCAGAACAGCGACACCTTGCGCCAGGCCGCCTCTTCCGGCGCCACCCCAAAGCGGGAGAGGAACGCCGCGGCCTGGGCCGGATCCTGCTGGAAGGCGCGGCGGCGTGCGCCGAGGCCTGATTCGCACAGCAGGCCGCCGGTGCGCTCGTTAAAGCCAGGGAAGAAGAAATGCTTGGTCAGCTTCAGCCGCGGATGCATCGACGGCAGCCGGTGGCAGCCTTCAACCCACTCTTCGGCGGTCAAGCCTTCGTAATTGATCCATGCCGGACGCGGCGTGCGCGCCGCCATCGCCTCGACCCACGACGGCGGCAGCTCGCAGCCGAAGAACTCGATGACGACGTCGGGGATGTCCTCCACGCCATAGACGCCGTCCTGGCCGCCCCAGTGCCGTACGGCGACGCCCTGCACCGCCTGCATCGCCGCACCCGGATCGACTTGCGGACAGATGCGGCGAAAGCTCGCCAGGTCGTCCACCCACAGCGTGACCGCGACCCCATGCTCGTGGCGCAACTGGCGCGCCAGGCGCCAGCAGATGCCGATGTCGCCGTAGTTGTCGACGACCTTGCAAAAGATGGCCAGCGACGGCGCGGAAGCGTTCTGGAACATGGGTAAACAGTGGGCCCGTGAGGCAGCGGTGGCAGGGGTCGCCATTCTAACGCCATCCGACAAAATATCCCTGAGCACAGTGCAATCCGCGAAGAAACTTGGGCGTTTCTAGCGCGCGTCTGCGTTATCGCAATGACCAAAACGGAAGTGCGCATCGACCACCAGGAGCCAAAAACTTCGCCATCGACGCCCGGTCGAACAGCCTACCTGCAGGGAAGGCGGCCTCGATGGCGGCCCTTCCTGCCCTTCGCCTCGCGCCATTCCCTTGCGGCGCGAACAATGTGAACACGGCCGATCATGGCAGGCGCCAACCCGCTTCCTGCCTGCCGCGATATGGCCGACTACCTGGAGGAGTTACCATGAACGAGTATCAACAAGCAGGCTACCCACAACAATTCGGACCACAACAGTTTGCACCGCAATCGCTGGGCAGCATGTTCGGCGCGCCATTGGGTGGCCTGATCGGCCGCGGCATCGGCGGCCTGTTCAACAATTCCGGCCTGGGCGGCCGCATCGGCGAAACGGCCGGCGGCTTCCTGGGTCGTTTTTCGCCGTTGTCGGCCGATCCGTCGGGCGGCCTCGGCGGGCAACAACTGGACCCGCAACAGCTGCAAGAGCTGCAGCAACTACAGCAGCTCCAGCAATTGCAGCAGATTCAGCAGATGCAACAGCAACAGCAACAGCAACCGCAACAGCAAGGCCAGCTGACCCCGCAAGGCGGCTTCTTCGGCAACCTGATCAGCACGATCGGCAAGCCGGCCGGCAACCTGATCGGCAATCTGACCGGCAACCGCACCCTGGGCAATATCATCAGCGAAGGCTCCAGCTACGGGCGTTACGTGCCGTTCGGGGCCGAGCCGCAGGGCCAGCAACAAGGCCAGCAAGCATCGTCGCCGCTGGTCCAGCTGCAGCAACTGCAAGTGCTGCAACAGCAGTTGCATCAAGCGCTGCAGCAAATCCAGCAGCACCAAGCCGTGCTGCAGCAGCAAGTCGCCCAGCAGGGCGGCCAGCAAGGTGGCCAGATCGCCCCGCAAGGCTGGCTCAGCAATGCCATCACCCAATACGCTCGCCCGGTCGGCGGCTTCATCGGCGAACAGCTCGGCAACCAGGGCCTGGGCGCGGCGATCGGCAATGTCGCCAGCCAGTTGGGCCGCTACGTGCCGCTCGGCGCCGATCCCTACAGCCAGCAGCAGTTCGGCCAGCAGCAACTGGGGCAGCAGTTCGGCGGCCAGCAAATGCCGTACGGTGGCCAGCAGCTGCCTTACGGCGGCCAGCAAACCGTGCATTGAACCAGCTGCCGACTGCTCGATGCGCAAGGCTTGACGCTGATTGCCTGACGCTGACGGTCTGACGCTGATTGCCTAACGCTTATTGTCTAACGACATTGCGCCAGCCTGCCGCGGGCACCAGCCAGCGGCAGGCTGGCATTCAGGAGCCCCGCCATGCCGGCATCCCTGCCTCCCACGCTCGGCCGCTATATCGTGCGCGCCGCCAACGATGACAACGCACTTGCCAAGTTTCTCGCGACTCTGGGCACCGAACCAAGCGTGCAATTGGTCGACATTATCGGGCCCTCTTCCGGGCCGCCGCACACGGCCGTCGTCGAAACCGACGCGCCGACCGCCGAACGGCTGCGGCAACAGACTCTTCACCAGTTAACGATCGAACCGGACCAGCCGCTCTCTCTCTCCGACTGAGCGGTCCCGGGCAAAGGACATCCCATGCCAAAACATACGAAAGGCTCCGCCGGCGAAGCCCAGGAGACGACCAACCCGACTCCTGACGGCGCAGGAGCCAAGCGCAGCGCGTCCGCCGCCACTGCAGGCGCCATCAATGGCGCCACGACCATCGCACGCGGCCGTCCGGTCGCCGAGCGCAAGAAAAAATACCTGGTCGCGCCACGCGCGGCGGTCACCGGCGCCTTCGGCACCAGCAGCTGGGTCGCGCCGCTGGGCCTGTCGGCAGTCCAGCAAGCCCTGCACGCCCTGCCCGACATCGACGTGGTCGACACCATCGCCACCCGCGGCGGCATGGCGCCGGCCGGATTCAGCCCGGCCGCCATGGGCGAACCGGCGGACGGCGTGGTGGTGGCGCGCATGACCGACCAGAAGGCGGGCGAACTGCTGCAGCGGGGGCAGGGCCAGTTGCTGGTCGAGCGCGACCAGCATCTGGAATTGCTCGACCCCATGCTGCGCCGCCCCGACCTCGTCAGTTCGCTGACGCCCTACAGCGGACCGCAGGCCGAGCTGCTGCTGGCCGTGGTCGGCAAGGACGGCGTGCCGCTACCCGACGTCGAGGTCTCGCTATTCGGCGGTGCGCTGCCGAGCTCCGCGGTTACCGGCCCCGACGGGGTCGCCCACCTGCGCCTGTATGGCGAAGACGCGCACACGATCAGCGGCCTGTACGTCAAGCCGCGCACCGATTACTGGAGCCACTACCAGCGCGACCCCGACCTGAGCCTGGACGAAGCCAATGTCGTCATGCTGCACCCGCTGGCCGATTGGCCGGCGCTGCGGGGCATGCCGCAGCAGAGCGCCATGGGCTGGGGCGCGCGCGCCATGCGCCTCGACCAGGTACCCCAGCAATTCAGGGGGCGCGGGGTCAAGATCGCCGTCATCGATTCCGGCGGCGCCACCACGCATGGCAACCTCAGCCAGATCCATGCCGGCTTCGACGTCGTCAACAAACAAGTCGACCGCTCCACCTGGAACGTCGATACGCTTGGGCACGGCTCGCACTGCGCCGGCGTCATCGCCGCCGCCGATCCGGCCTGGGGCATACGCGGCTTCGCGCCCGAGGCCGAGATCCACGTCTGCAAGCTGTTCCCCGGCGGCCAGGTCAGCCAGTTGATCGATGCGCTCGAGTACTGCATCGAACAGGGGATCGACGTCGTCAACCTGAGCCTGGGCGGCGGATCGCCGTCCGAAGCGCTGGAACGGCAGATCGTGCGCGCCAAGCAGGCCGGCGTCGCCTGCATCGCCGCGGCCGGCAACTCGTCCTCGGCCGTCCAGTACCCGGCTTCGTCGCCGCATGTGCTGGCGGTGGCGGCGATCGGCAAGATCGGCGAGTTCCCGCCAGATAGCTACCATGCAGAAACCCTCAGCCCGGACAGCGATATGCAGGGTTTCTTTACGGCGAAATTCAGCTGCTTCGGGCCGCAGGTCGACGTCTGCGCTCCGGGCGTGGCCGTGGTGTCGTCCGTTCCCCCGAACAACTTCGCGGCCTGGGACGGCACCTCGATGGCGGCGCCCCACGTCACCGGCCTTGCCGCCCTGGTGCTGGCCCACCGCCCCGAGTTCCAGTCGATGTCGCTGCCGCGCTCGCCGGAACGGGTCGAGCGCCTGTTCCAGGTGTTGCGGATGAGCGCACGCCCCGTCACGCTGAGCGATCCGAACCGGATCGGCTATGGCTTGCCGGACGCCCTGGTGGCGCTGGGCCTGCCCGTGGCGCAGCCCGGCATGGCGTGGCAAGCTGCGGCCGCCGGTTTCGGCATTCCTGCTGGGATGTTCGCTGGGCTACCAGGTGACGGAGCCCGCCTGGGCATGGGACCGCCAGGCACCGGTGGCGCCGGCCAGCCTGGAACGATGCAATATCCATTCGGAGGCTTGCGACCGTCGGGGTGGTGATGCCGCTCAGAAGATGACAGCGGCCGGGAATGCGGCCCGGCATGGATTGCGTCCACAGTGCTACGAACGCAGCGCACAAAGAAAAACCGGAGCCCCGCTCTCGCGGCCGGCTCCGGCTATCTGTATGGCGTCCCCACGGGGATTCGAACCCCGGTACTCACCGTGAAAGGGTGATGTCCTAGGCCTCTAGACGATGGGGACCTAAAACTGTATTGCGACTACTCTACTACTACTTTGCCCGAATGGACACACTTCTGCCGGCACAATAGAAAAACCGGAGCACCTCTCCGCGTATTCGCGTTGGTCTACTCCGGTTTTAAGCTGGCGTCCCCACGGGGATTCGAACCCCGGTACTCACCGTGAAAGGGTGATGTCCTAGGCCTCTAGACGATGGGGACCTAAAACTGCACAAAACTTAAACTACCGACTACCTTACCATGCGCCGCCGCTGGCGCGGCGCATTGCCATATTCTTGGCGTCCCCACGGGGATTCGAACCCCGGTACTCACCGTGAAAGGGTGATGTCCTAGGCCTCTAGACGATAGGGACCCTAGTAACTCCGATACTACTTGCTGCTGTTTTCCATCGTGGTGGAGGTAAGCGGGATCGAACCGCTGACCTCTTGCATGCCATGCAAGCGCTCTCCCAGCTGAGCTATACCCCCTACGAGAAAACAACATTTTACTACACTGCTACTGCTTCGACTAGTGCCGCTTGCGCTGCCTTCATCCGGTCATTCTTGCCAGTTACCTGGCGTCCCCACGGGGATTCGAACCCCGGTACTCACCGTGAAAGGGTGATGTCCTAGGCCTCTAGACGATGGGGACCGGGAACAACCGATTACTGCTTTTACTACTCTACTACCTTACTGCCACTTCAGAGTTGGTGGAGGTAAGCGGGATCGAACCGCTGACCTCTTGCATGCCATGCAAGCGCTCTCCCAGCTGAGCTATACCCCCGCAGTGCTGAAGTGCGAGCATTATATAGGACGACCTTGCATTTCGCAAAGTCCGTTTTTAGCGTTTGTGGTCAGCGCCATTCAACGTTCTTTCTTGCGTCGGGTCGGCGGGTCTTCCCGCCGACGCGGCGATCGTTATCGGCGTCGCTATCGTGCCGGATGATCTGGCTGCCAACCATCACCGCGTCGGCGGCGGAGCGCGGGGCCGCCGAGGCCGACCCTACGCCTTCTTGCAGCCCTTGTTACAGGCCCTTCTGTACCCGCGCCAGCACGACATCACGGCCGAACAGCTCCAGCACCGCATCGATCGCCGGCGTCTGCAGCTGGCCCGTCAACAGCAGGCGCAGCGGCATGGCCAGTTGCGGCATCTTGAGGCTGTGCGCGGCCAGCACTTCCTTCAGCATGGCCGCCAGCGCCGCCTTGTTCCACTCCACGGTGGCAGAGCGCTCGGCGAAGGTGGTCAGCGCGGCGCGTACGGCGTCGGTCAGGTGCAGGGCCAGCAATTCCGGATCAGGCTGCGGATCGCGGTAGAACAGCATCGCCGCATCGGCCAGCTCGTTGATCGTGTTGACGCGTTCCTTCATCAGGCCCAGCACGGTCGGCAGCGCCGGGGCGCCGTCGAAGCGCGCGCCGTCGCGTTCCAGCTTCGGCTGCGCCAGCTGCGCAAGGCGCTCGTTGTCGGTCTGCTTGATATAGTGGTTGTTCAGCCAGCCCAGCTTTTCGGGGTTGAACTGGGCCGCCGATGCGGTCAGGTGTTCCAGGTTGAACCACTCGGTGAACTGCTCCATCGAGAAGATCTCATCGTCGCCGTGGCTCCAGCCCAGGCGCGCCAGGTAGTTCAGCATCGCTTCCGGCAGATAGCCCTGCTCCGGGTATTCCATCACGCTCACCGCGCCGTGGCGCTTGGACAGCTTCTGGCCGTCGGCGCCCAGGATCATCGGCAGGTGGCCATACTGCGGCAGCTCGGCGCCGAGCGCGCGCAGGATGTTGATCTGGCGCGGGGTGTTGTTCACGTGGTCGTCGCCGCGCAGCACGTGGGTGATCTTCATGTCCCAGTCGTCGACCGCGACGCAGAAGTTATAGGTCGGGGTGCCGTCCGGGCGCGCGATGACCAGGTCGTCCAGTTCCTTGTTGCCGATCGTGATCGGGCCCTTGACCACGTCGGTCCAGGTCACTTCGCCGTCCAGCGGATTCTTGAAGCGCACCACCGGCTTGACGCCTTCCGGCACCGCCGGCAGGGTCTTGCCGGCTTCCGGCCGCCAGGTGCCGTCGTAGCGCGGCTTGTCGCCGGCCGCGCGCATGCGCTCGCGCATCGCTTCGACTTCGTCCGGCGAGCAGTAGCACAGATAGGCGGTGCCGGCGTCCAGCATGCCCTTGACCACCTCGCGGTAGCGGTCCATGCGCTGCATCTGGTAGAACGGGCCTTCGTCGTGGTCCAGGCCCAGCCACTTCATGCCGTCCAGGATCGCCTGCACCGCTTCCGGCGTCGAACGTTCGAGGTCGGTGTCTTCGATGCGCAGGATGAAGGTACCGCCGAAGTGGCGGGCATAGGCCCAGGAATACAGCGCGGTGCGGGCGCCGCCCAGGTGGAGGTAGCCGGTCGGGCTGGGAGCGAATCGGGTGCGGACGGTCATGGCAGAAAGCAATCAGGTAAAAGAGCGTATTCTACCCCGTTGCCCTGCCCCCGGCTGCATCGGTCAGCCGCCCGCAGCCCCTCCCTGAGCCACCCGTTCCTGAGCCGCCCGTTCCTGAGCCACCCTTTCCTGCGCCGCCCCGGCCGCCCTGCGCGCATCGAGATAGGCGGCCAGCTGGGCCACGGTCTGGTATTCATACAAAATCTCGGCATTGATCGCCATCCCGGTCTGGCGCTCGAGGGCCAAAGCCACCGGCATCGCCGACAGCGAATCCAGTCCCACCTCGGCGAAAGGCTGGTCGTCGCCCAGCGTCTCGACGCCGCCATCCAGGCCGTACAGCAGGCAGCGCCGCACCAGCGCGCGAGTATCGTCCGCCTCCGCCTCCGTCTCTCCCTTCGCCTGAGCCTGCGGCAGTACCGGCGCCGGCTCCGCCGTGGGCATCCACTCCGGCGCCAGCAAGGGATCGCGCCTGCGGTCCTCATCGGCCGCCTCCTGTTCCGGCGTGCCGATCGCCTCGGCATAGGCGGCGATGCGCGCCGCCAGGGTCGCGGGCGCCGACGGCGCGCCGCCCTGTTTCAGTTGCGCCAGCAGCGCCGACCAGCGGCGCCGCGCCCAGGGGGCGGCCTGGCCGTCGCCGCAGGCGGCCACCAGTAGGGTCCAGGCGCACAGTTCGCCGGCCAAATAGCTTGGGCAGGCCGCGCCGGCTGCCTGCAGCGCCGCGCGCGCCTGCTGCGCTACGTCGGGCGCGTCCAGCACGTCCGCGGCGAACGCCAGGCAAGCGCCGTCCAGCGCGCCGGCGCCCAGGTGCACGTACAGCGCCTCGGTCGGCCCCTCCAGGATGCGCATCACGCGCGCATCGCGCATCAGCAGCGGCGCCAGGTTCGGCTCCAGGTAGCCGCGCCCGCCCAGCAGCTGCATCAGCATGTCGGCCGCCTCCCACAGCAGCTCCGAGGCCACGCACTTGCAGGCCATGCAGGCTTCCTGCGGCAGCCCGCCCTGGCCGCCACGGACTCCCCCTTGTTCGTCATGGGCGCCGAGCGCGCGCACCAGCGCCTCGAGCGCGCCGATCGCGCCGGTCAGCTCGTCCAGGCGCGCCAGCGTCACCGGATGCTCGAGCAGGCGCCCGCCCGCCACCTCGCGCCGGCTGGCATAGCGCAGCATCAGCTGGGCGCAGCGCTTCATGCCGCCCACGCACAGCGCGCCGATCCCGAGCCGGGCGAAGGCCATCGCGTCGCGCGCCACCTCCATCCCGGCGCCCGGCTGACCCAGCACGTGGGTATCGGGCACGAACACGTCGTCGAAGCGCAGCGCGTTCTGGACCATGGCACGCATGCCCATGGTCAGCGCCTCGGCTTCCTGGCAGAGGCCCGGCGCGTCGTCCGGCAGCAACAGCGCTACCGTCCCCAGCGCCATCCCCTCTTCGTCGAGCGCGCGCGCCACCACCGTGATCCAGCCGGCCCAGTTGGCCAGGCCGATCAGGTGCTTGTCGCCGTTCAGGCGCCAGCCGCCGGCACAGCGCTGGGCGCGGGTGCGCATCGCCAGCGGATTGGCGCCCGCCGCCGGCTCGGTCAGCGCGAACGCGGCCAGCTGGCGCCCACCGGCCAGGTGCGGGGCCACCGCCGCGCGCAGGCGCTCGGGCGCGAAGCGCAGCACCGGCCGCAAACCCAGGCCGTTGTGCACCCCGACCGCCGTCGCCAGGGTCAGGTCGATCGCGGCCAGCTGCTCCATCAGGCGCAGCAGGTCGCCGGTCGCCAGTGCCTTGCCGCCCAGGGCGACCGGCGCCTGCATGCCGAGAAAACCGTGATTGCCCAGGTCGAGCAGGACGTGCGGCGGCATCGTGCGGCGCTCGTCCATCAGGCGCGAGTCGAGCCGGCGCGGCGCCCAGCGCCGCAGCCAGTCGCGCATTTCTCCCGCCGTGCGCCGGCTTTGCTCGGCCGCGCCCAGGTCGCGCGCGTCGCTGCTGCGGCGGCGCGGATGTAGTTCACGGGCCGCGTACACCACGTCCAGTTCCTCGCGCGCGGCCAGCGCGCGGCACAGCGCGCGCTGCACCTTGCCGCTGCTGGTACGCGGAAAGGACCCGGGCCGCACCAGCACCAGCAGTTCGACCGTGGTGCCGAAGCGGCTGGCCACGGCGCTGCGGA
Source organism: Massilia arenae (assembly GCF_008014745.1). Classification (GTDB taxonomy): domain Bacteria; phylum Pseudomonadota; class Gammaproteobacteria; order Burkholderiales; family Burkholderiaceae_D; genus Telluria; species Telluria arenae. The sequence goes on along the minus strand of NZ_VPFD01000010.1, from coordinate 103,415 downwards.
TGCGCCCGACCAGCGCGTCGAGCTGGGCCAGGCTGGCGGCGTCGCTGCGCCCGCGGCGGGCGATGCGCACCAGGCGGCGATCGGCTTCCAGCACGATCGCCAGCCGCTCCTGGCCGCCGTCGTCGACGCCGAACACCGCGCAGCGGTTCGGCTCCAGGAAGCCGGCCACCTCTTCCACCAGCATCTCGACGTCTTGCGGGTAGATGTTGCGGCCATTGACGATCACCAGGTCTTTCAGTCGCCCGGTGATATACAGCTCGCCGTCGCGCACGAAGCCCAGGTCGCCGGTGCGCAGCCAGGGCCCGGCGCCGTCCGCCAGCCTCGCCTCGAACGCGGCTTGCGCCACGAAGGGCGCGTTGCGGTAGCCGCGCGCCACCGCCGCGCCGGCCAGCCAGATCTCGCCGACCCGGCCCGGGCCCGCCGGACGGCAGCTGTGCGGATCGACCGCCAGCAGCTCCACGCCCGGCGCCGGCGGGCCGCAGCTCACCAGCTCGCGCGCATCGGGGTCGCTGCGATCGGCCTCACGCACCTGGCCCGCCTCGAGCCGAGACTGGCTGAGCTCGAAGATGCGCGGCGCCTGCCCGCGCGGACCGCCCGCCGCCAGCAGGGTGTGCTCGGCCAGGCCGTAGCAGGGAAAGATCGCGCCGGGACGCAGCCCGCACTCGGCGAAGGCCGCGAACAGGCGGCGCACGGTGGCCGCGCGCACCGGCTCGGCGCCGTTGTAGGCCACGGTCAGGCAGGACAGGTCGAGCCGGGCCTTGTCCTCCGGCGTGGCGCGGCGCGCGCACAGGTCCCAGGCGAAGTCGGGGGCGCCGGCGCAGGTGGCGCGGTAGGTGTGGATCGCCTCCAGCCAGCGCTGCGGCTGGCGCAGGAAGGTCGCCGGCGCCATCAGCACCGAGCGAAAGCCCACGCTGACCGGCGTGACGATACTGCCCACCAGGCCCATGTCGTGGAACGGCGGCAGCCAGCTCACCATCACGCTGTCGGCATCGAAGCCGAAGGCGGCGCGGATCATGGCGACGTTGGCCGCCAGGCTGGCATGGCCGACTTCGACGCCGCGCGGCGCCGTGGTGGAGCCGGAGGTGTACTGGATGAAGGCCAGCGCATCCGGCGCAACCATCGGTAGTGGCGCCGGCACTCCTTGCAGCCCGTCGGTGCACAGCAGGCGTGTACGTCCTCCATCCATCACGAAGGCCAGGCCGGCCGCCGCCTCGCGCAGGGCCAGCGCCAGCGCCGGATCGGCGTCGACCAGCAGCGCGCGCAGGTGCCGCTCGCCTTCGTTGCGGCGCGGCAGCGGGGCCGGCACCGCCACCAGGCCGGCGCGCAGGCAGGCGAAGAACGCGATCACGAAGGCCAGGCCGGGCGGATACAGGAGCAATGCCCGCTCGCCCGGCGCGGCCTCGCGCGCCAGCTGACCGGCCAGCACATCGACGCGCGCGGCCAGCTCGCCATTGCTGAGGGATTCCTCGCGCCCGTCCTCGCGCAGGAAGGTGAAGGCGGTGCGTTCGGGCGCGGTGCGCGCGTGGCGCTCCAGCTGGCGCAGGACGAACGCCGCCTGCAGCGGCTCGCTCTCAGCCACGATAGCGCCCCTGGCAGGCCTGGCGCGGCGACTTGCCGGCAAACACGCCGGCGCCGGCGCGGCCGCAGGCGTTGGCGACCAGGCTGGCCCCGCGCCGCAGCTGGGCCGGCGTGTGCTGGGCCATCAGCTGCAGCCGCAGCCGCGCCGCGCCGAGCGGCACGCCGGGAAACTCGACCGGGTTGACGAACACCGCATCGCGCGCCAGCAGCATGCCGGCCACCCGCGCCGCGCTTTCCTGGCCGGTCCACACCGGCACGATCGGCGACGGGCCGCCCAGGCAATGCAGGCCCGAACAGCCCAGCAGCGCGCGCAGCTCGACCGCATTGCGCAGCAGGTCGGCGCGCAGGCCGTCGCCCTCGCCCGATGCGGCGATGCGCAGGCTTTCCAATGCCACCGCCGCCTGCATCGGCGACAGCGCGTTCGAGAACATGTGCGGGCCGGCGTACAGCTGCAGCTGGCGCCGCGCCGCCTGGTGGGCGCAGGCGACGAAGCCGCCGTTGGTGGCGAAGGTCTTGGAAAAGCTGCCCATCACGATGTCGATCCGTCCCAGCATGCGCTGGCTGGCCACCACCCCGCCGCCACCCGGCCCCAGCGCGCCCAGGTCGTGCGCCACGTCGACCAGCAGGGTCGCGCCGTATTCGCGGCACAGGTGCTGCAGCAGCGGCAGGTCGGGACTGTCCGCGTCCATGCTGAACAGGCCCTCGGTCACCACCAGGATGCCGTTGACGGCATCCATCGCGCGGATCCGCGCCAGCAGCTCGCGCACGTGGTCGCAGTCGAGGTGGCGGTGCACCAGCACGTTGCGGGTGGCGCAGGCCGCGCCCTGGCGCAGCGAGGCGTGGGCCAGGGCGTCGATCACCACGTGGTCGGCGCCGTGCACCAGGGCCGTGATCGCGCCGAAGGCCGCCGCCCAGCCGGTCGGGAACAGCACCAGCTGGTCCAGGCCCAGCAGCTCGCCGAGGGCGGTTTCCAGCGCCTGCGAATGGTGGGTATTGCCCAGCAAGACGGCCGAGCCGGCGCTGTGCGGCCCGGCGTCGTGCAGCGCGCGCCGGGCTGCCTCGTGCACCGCTGGATGGGCGGCCAGCGACAGGTAATCCTGGGACGCGAAATTGATGCCGCGCGCGGGCGGCGCGCCATCTTCGGTCACGCTCGCCAGCGGACCGGGCGCACCGACCAGCACCCGGCCGTAGGGCCAGACGCCGTGGCGGGCACGCAGCGCCACCCAGGCGTCGAGCGCGCCGCCGCGGCGCAGCAGGTCGGGCCCGCGCGGCTGGGCGAACTGGGCGACGTTACCGTCCAGGGCACCGGAAGCGCCAAGGGCCGCCGGGTCGCGCACGGGGTCGAAGGGAATCGATTCATTCTGCACGGCGTCCTCCGGCTACGGATTCAAGAATACGGGTTGGCGGGAGCATGGCATCGGCGCACTCGCGCGCCTGGCGCGCCAGCAAGGCCGCCACCAGCTCGGGCGACAGCGGCCGGTCGAACAGGTAACCCTGGGCGGCATCGACACCCATCGCGCACAGGTCGCCCAGCTGTTCCGGCGTCTCGACCGCTTCGGCGATCACCGAGAGACCGAGCCGGTGCGCCATCGCCACGATGCTGTCGGCGACGGCATAGGCGCGCGCGCGGCCGCTGGCGGCGCCCAGGCGGCGCACGAACAGGCCATCCATCTTGAGGATATCCACCGGCAGCTCGCACAGGTAGTTCAGGCTCGAGTAGCCGGTGCCGAAATCGTCGATCGAGACCAGCACGCCGGCCTGCCGCAACTGGCTGATCACGGCGCAGTTGGCGGCCAGGTCCTCGATCAGGATGCCTTCGGTGATCTCGAGGTCGAGGCAGGCGGGCGGCATCCCGGTCTCGGCCACGATGGCCAGCATGCGCGCGGCCAGGCCCGGTTCGCGCAGCTGGCGCGCCGACAGGTTGACCGCGGTTTTTATCTCCGGCAGGCCGGCGGCGCGCCAGGCGCGGTTCTGCAGGCAGGCGCAGCGCAGCACCCACTCGCCGATCGGGACGATCATGCCCGTCTCCTCGGCCAGGGGGATGAAGCGGCCCGGGTCGATCCGGCCGTACACCGGATGCTGCCAGCGCAGCAGCGCCTCGACCCCGATCACGCGCCGCTCGCGCAGCTCGACCTGCGGCTGGTATTCAATAAACAGCTGGCCCTGGGCCAGGGCGTCGCGCAAGTCGTTCTTCAGGGCCAGCCGTTCGCTCTGCGGCGGGGGCAGTACGCTGGCGACGCCGTCGCCCGCGCCCGGGCCGGCGCCGCTGCCGGCATACACGCGCACGATGTTCTGGCCCCAGCCCTTGGCGCTGCGCATTGCGATGTCGGCGCGCTTGAGCAGCGCGTCGAGGTCGCAGTCCGGCGCCGGATAGAGCGCGATCCCTACCGCCAGCGTCACGTAGCAATCGCGGCCGGCGACCGACAACGGCGCCGTGAAGCGGTCGAGGATCTTGTCGGCCACCAGCAGGGCGTCGGGCTGGCCGCCCAGGTCTTCCAGCAAGGCCACGAATTCGTCGCCGCCCCAGCGCGCCACCGTGTCGCAGTCGCGCAGGCAGCGCCGGATCGCGCCGCCGGCCTGGTGCAGCAGGATGTCGCCGGCCTCGTAGCCGAGGGCGTCGTTGACTTCCTTGAAGCGGTTGATGTTCAGCAGCAGCAGCGCCACCACGCGGCCGTTGCGGCGTGCGCGGTCCATCGCATGGCGCAGGCGGTCGCGCAGCAGGCGCCGGTTCAGGAGGCCCGTCAGCTGGTCGCGCTGGAAGCCGTCGGCGCCGTCCAGCGGCGCACGGGCGTCAGTGACCGGCGCGGCCAGGCTTCTTGCGACTTCGGCCGGGCCATCGTCGCCATGGCATAGCACCCGGTTGCGGCCGCCCGACTTGGCCAGGTACAGGGCCTGGTCGGCGCGCACGATGGTTTGCGCCACCTTTTCGCCCAGCCGGTATTCGGCCACGCCGGCCGACACCGTCAAGGTGATCGTGCGTTCGCCGTCGCTGCAGCGCAGGCCCTCGACCGCGCCGCGCACCCGCTCGGCCAGCGCGATCGCGCTCGCCGCCGGCGTCTCGGGCAACATCAGGAGGAACTCTTCGCCGCCATAGCGCCCGAAGGCGTCGAGCGCGCGCAACTGGTCCTGCACCGTGCGGGCGAAGGCGCGCAGCACGGTGTCGCCGGCCGCGTGGCCATAGGTGTCGTTGATGCGCTTGAAGAAATCGATGTCGAACAGGCACAGGCAGAATTCGCTGCCATTGCGGTCGGCGCGCTCCTTCTCTTTTTCCACCAGGTCGAGCAGGAAGCGGCGGTTATGGATGCCGGTCAGCTCGTCGCGGATCGCCAGCTCGTTGATCGTGGCCAGCGCCTGGCGCAGGCGCGAGAAGCCGTCGTTCTTGGTCAGCTCGAACAGCAGCACGAACACCAGCACCACGACGTACAGGCCAAGGTCGCACACCAGGTGCAGCAGCGGCATGTGGGTAGCAGGCGCCAGCGGCTGGGCCAGGCCGTTCGCCTCCAGCAGGTAGATCAGGGTGGCGCTGGCGCAGCTCATGGCCAGCCACACGCCGGCGCAGCGCTTCCCGCCCAGGAACATCGCCACCACCGGTCCCGTGATCAGCCAGCTGACGGTGGGCGAGACGATGCCGCCCAGGTGCCAACTGAGCCAACTGAAGTTGAAGAACAGCGCGCACAGGAAGACTTCGCGCGCCGCGACCACGCTGCCGGTCAGGCGCAGCACGGGCGGGGCCGACAGCATCACCGCGCAGCACAGCAGGATCTCGACCGCCGCCGTCTCCAGGCCCAGCAGCCAGTAGGCGAGCGCATACAGCGGCCCGGCGGTGCCGGCCATCACCGCCGCGTTCACCACATTGGCGGCGCGCGCCGCCTGGGCCGCATCCTGCTGCAGCGCGGCGGGGATGAAGCGCTGCGCGACGCCCAGGTAGCGCCCGCTCCACCGCTGTGTGCTGTCGTCGTCCATGTGATTCCCAATACCTGTTCTGCACACTTGTGCGGTGGTCGCTCAAGGTCAGAGTGTAGGTAGGGAATTTCCTAATGACTTTATTTTCAAACAGATAGACAGCAGGAAAATGCTGACGGAACAGCGCAGTTTCGGGATGCGAAATGAATGACGCGCGCCAACAACAAGGTGTGGGCGCGCGTCGGTGCAGGCATTAGCGCGGGGCTCACGCCCCGGCTTACATCAGTCGTTCTTGACGACGATGCTCGGGAACTTGCTGCTCATGTCCTTCGCCTTTTCGGCGATCTTGATCGCCACTTTACGCGCGATCTGCTTGTAGACGGCAGCCACCGCGCCGTCCGGATCGGCGACCACGGTTGGACGGCCGGCGTCGGCCTGTTCGCGGATCGCCATCGTCAGCGGCAGCGCGCCCAGGAAGTCGATGCCGAAGTCGGCGCACATCTTCTCGCCGCCGCCATGGCCGAAGATCGCTTCGGTGTGGCCGCAATTGGTGCAGGTATGGGTGCTCATGTTCTCGACCACGCCCAGGATCGGGATGCCGACCTTCTCGAACATCTTGAGGCCCTTGCGCGCGTCGAGCAGGGCGATGTCTTGCGGGGTGGTGACGATCACGGCGCCGGTGACCGGCACTTTCTGCGACAGCGTCAGCTGGATGTCGCCGGTGCCTGGCGGCATGTCGACGATCAGGTAATCAAGGTCGCGCCAGTTGGTCTGTTCCAGCAACTGCTGCAGCGCGCCGCTGGCCATCGGGCCGCGCCACACCATCGGCTCGTCCGGATCGATCATGAAGCCGACCGACGACACCTGGATGCCGTGGTTTTCCAACGGTTCCATGCTCTTGTTGTCGTGGCTGACCGGACGGCCGGAGACACCCAGCATCATCGGCTGCGACGGGCCGTAGATGTCGGCGTCCAGGATGCCGACGCTGGCGCCCTCGGCGGACAGCGCCAGGGCCAGGTTGACGGCCGTGGTCGATTTACCAACACCGCCCTTGCCCGAGGCGACGGCGATGATGTTCTTGACGTTAGGCATGACCTTCATGCCGCGCTGAACGGTGTGCGACACGATCTTGCTGTAGGCGCGGATGGCGACGCCTTCGACGCCGGGCAGTTCCAGCACGGCGGCAGCGGCCATGCCGCGCAGCATTTCGACCTGGCTGGCGGCCGGGTAGCCCAGTTCCAGCTCGAAGCTGACCTGGCCGCCTTCGATCTTGATGTTCTTGACCGACTTGGTCGTGACGAAATCTTTTTGGGTGTTAGGATCGATGACTTCCGACAAAGCCGTCTTGACGTCGTTCTCAGTGATGCTCATGGTGCTCTCCGGATGATATTGGGGCGAAGTGTAGCGCAAAACGGCCTGCAAGCTGGTCCGAAGGGCCGAAAGTCGGCCAATACCCCCTGAGCGCGCAGGGCCATCCACTGGTAAAATGCTTCTTTTCATATAACCCGAGCGTTTCGACACCATGACCCGCAAGCTGTTCGTCACCACCGCACTGCCCTACGCCAATGCTGCCTTCCATATCGGCCACATGATGGAATACATCCAGGCCGACATCTGGGTGCGCTTCCAGCGAATGCAGCGCGAAGGCAACGTGCACAGCGGTGCTCAGCGCGAGGTGCATTTCGTCTGCGCCGACGATACCCACGGCACGCCGATCATGATCGCGGCCGAGAAGGAAGGCATCACGCCGCAGGAATTCGTGGCCAAGATCGCCGCCGGCCGCCCGCAATACCTGGACGGCTTCCACATCGCCTTCGACAACTGGTATTCGACCGATTCGCCGGAAAACGTCGAGCTCTCGCAGGGCATCTACCGCAAGCTGCGCGATGCCGGCCTGATCGTCACCAAGACCGTCGACCGCTTCTACGACACCGCCAAGGGCATGTTCCTGGCCGACCGCAACATCAAGGGCGAATGCCCGGTCTGTCACGCCAAGGACCAGTATGGCGACAACTGCGAAGTGTGCGGCGCCGCCTACCAGCCGACCGAACTGATCAACCCGTTCTCGGTGTTCACCGGCTCGACCCCGGTGCTGAAACCGTCGGAGCAGTATTTCTTCAAGCTGTCCGACCCGCGCTGCTTCACCTTCCTGAAGGAATGGCTGAACACCCCGGGCCGCCTGCAGCCCGAGATGGTCAACAAGGTCTCGGAATGGCTGGGAGAAGAAGGCGAGAAACTGGCCGACTGGGACATCTCGCGCGACGCGCCCTACTTCGGCATCCCGATTCCAGATGCGCCGGGCAAATTCTTCTATGTGTGGCTGGACGCGCCGGTCGGCTACCTGGCCAGCCTGAAAAACTACTTCGCCAAGCAGGGCCAGGATTTCGACACCTTCCTGAATGACCCGGACGCCGAGCAGCTGCACTTCATCGGCAAGGATATCGTCTCCTTCCACCTGCTGTTCTGGCCGGCCATGCTCAATTTCTCGGGCCACCCGATTATCGACAAGCTGAAGGTCGCAGTGCACGGCCACCTGACCGTGAACAACGAAAAGATGTCCAAGTCGCGCGGCACCGGCATTTCCCCGCTGCGCTACCTGGAACTGGGCATGAACCCGGAATGGCTGCGCTACTACCTGGCCTTCAAGCTCAACGCCCGGGTCGAAGACCTGGACTTCAATGGCGACGACTTCGTGGCCCGCGTGAATAGCGACCTGATCGGCAAATACGTCAATATCGCCAGCCGCTGCGCCGGTTTCATCGCCAAGCGCTTCGACGGCAAGCTGGCCGACAGCCTGTCGCAGACCGCCCGCGACACCATCTGCAAGGCCTTGATGGCGGACGGCGCCGAGCGCCAGACCAGCATCGCCGCCGCCTTCGAGGCGCGCGAATACGGCCGCGCCCTGCGCGAGATCATGGAAATCGCCGACGTCATCAACCAGTACGTCGACGAATACAAGCCATGGCTGCTGGCCAAGGACGAAACCAAGACCGCGGAACTGCACGACGTGTGCACCACGGCCCTCATCCTGTTCCGCCAGCTGACCATCATGCTGGCGCCGGTGCTGCCGAACGTGGCCACGCGCGTGGCCGAATTCCTGGGCGATGCAGAACTGAGCTGGGCCGACACCCATGGCGCCGCCGTTTACGAAACCATGCTCGGCCGCACCATCGGCACCTATGCCCACCTGATGCAGCGCGTCGATGCCAAGATGGTCGAGAACCTGTTCGACAAGCCGGCCGTGGCCGCCGTTCCCGCTCCGGCAGCAAAGGTTGAGGCCGCGCAAGCCCCGGCAGCCGCCGGCGACAGCGACATCGAAGCCCTGGCCCCGGAAATCTCGATCGACGACTTCACCAAGATCGACCTGCGCGTGGCGAAGATCGTCAACTGCGAACACGTCGAAGGCTCGAGCAAGCTGCTGCGCCTGACGCTGGACGTGGGCGAAGGCCGTCACCGCAATGTGTTCTCGGGCATCAAGTCGGCCTACCAGCCGGAAGACCTGATCGGCAAGCTGACCGTGCTGGTCGCCAACCTGGCGCCGCGCAAGATGAAATTCGGCGTGTCCGAAGGCATGGTACTGTGCGCCTCGGCAGCCGACGAGAAAACGAACCCGGGCCTGTACCTGCTGGACCCGATGCCGGGCGCGACGCCAGGCATGCGCATCCGTTAAATCCGCAAGGCAAGAGGCTATCCTGACACCGGCAACGCCGGTCGTAGAGGGGCCTCATGCAAGCCTCGGGAAGCATTCCCGAGGGTGTGGCGTGTGTGTACAATGCCATGTTTTAAATATGACAAAACGCCGCCACAAACTCTTTTGATAGGTAGCTAATAATATGACCGATTTGAATCCTCTCCGCCATATCCCTGAAGCCAATGTGTTCCGTAAGGGCGACGTCTTCGTCCTGTTCGGCGAACTGTTCGGCCGCGGCTATGTCAACGGCCTGATCGACCAGGCGCGCGCCGCCGGCATGACCATCGTCGGCGTCACCGTCGGCCGCCGCGACGACAGCGGCGCCCTGCGCCAGCTGAACGACGAAGAACTGGCCGAAGCGGAAGAGAAACTGGGTGGCCGCATCATCAACGTGCCGCTGATGGCCGGCTTCGACATGGACGCTCCGGAAGGCGAACAGAACCCGACCGAAATGCTGTCCGGGATCACCCTGAAGAACTGGCAAGAAGAAAAGCTGGACTGGGAACGCATCGAGCGCTGCCGCGCAGCAGGCGTGGCCCGCTTCACCGGCTCGGCCGCGACCGTGATGGCCGAGATCGACAAACTGGTGCCGCAGGGCGCCAACGTCTTCTTCGCCCACACGATGGCCGGCGGCATCCCGAAGATCAAGGCCTTCCTGGCCATTGCCAACCGCATTTATAAAGGCCGCGGCGAGCGCTTCATGTCCTCGCGCGCCCTGCTCGACAGCGACTTGGGCAAGCTGATCCTGATGAACTTCGACGAAGTCTCGGCCAACACGCTCAAGTACCTGATCGATGCGTCCGCCACCATCCGCGAGCGCGTGACCCAGGCCGGCGGCGAAGTGCGCTACACCGCCTACGGCTACCACGGCACCGAGATCCTGATCGGGGACGAGTACCAGTGGCAGACCTACACCAACTACACCCAGGGCTACGCCAAGATGCGCCTGGAATCGATCGCCGAAGCAGCCTGGAAGAATGGCACCTTCGCGACCGTGTTCAACTGCCCGGAAATCCGCACCAACTCGTCCGATATCTTCGTCGGCGTCGAGCTGTCGCTGTTCCCGCTGCTGCGCGCGCTGAAAAAAGAAGGCGGCGGCGCCTGGGCCGACGAGCAGTGGCGCATCTGTGAAGAGCTGCTGGGCGACGATACCTCGCTGCAACAGTTGCTCGACACCATCGAGAGGTACAATAACGATGCGACCAGCGCCACCTTCCGCAATTTCGAAGCCTGGCCGATGGACAATACCCCGGCGCTGGCCGATGTCATGATCGGCACCTCGGAAGCCATCACCGCCCTGCACAAGGACAAGAAAGCGCTGATCACCGATCACCTGTCGAGCCTGGTGCTGGAAGGCGCTGGCCCGTTGATGTTCCATGGTGCGTCGGAAAAAATCGCGCCGGTACTGTGGCTCAACCACGACATCATCGCCCGCCAGCTGAACGCCTTGCACAAGTAAAACTTGACGCCGGCGGCGCGTGGCAGAAGAATCTGCCCGTCGCCGGCACATAGCCGTCATTTATCTTAAGCGAATCATGATCTTCTCGAAAAAACACGTGATGTACGAATCCGAGCACACCAAGTTCATCTCGGAGCTCAAGAAGCAGAATCCGCACCTGGACGCAGGCCAGGTCGCCGGCCGCGCCCTGCTGTGGGACAAGGAACCGGTTTCGCTCGACGAGCAGGCCCGCGTCGAGGAATCGCGCCTGCGCCAGCAGGCCTATCCGTACCAGAGCAAGGTCTGAGGACGGAGGCGCGCGCATGATGCCCCAAGGGGCGGCCGAGGGAGAGGATATTCCTCTGCAAGCCGCCGTGGACGACCAGCATGCCGCGCCATCCGCACCGGAAGACGCCGCGATCGCGCGCCTGTATGGCGAACCGCTGACGCGCCTGCCGAACGACCTGTACATCCCGCCCGACGCGCTCGAGATCTTCCTCGACGCCTTCGAAGGTCCGCTCGACCTGCTGCTTTACCTGATCCGCAAGCAGAACTTCAACATCCTCGACATCCCGATGGCGCAGGTAACCCTGCAATACCTGGTGTACGTGGAACAAATCCGCAAGAGCAACCTCGAGTTGGCGGCGGAATACCTGTTGATGGCTGCGATGCTGATCGAGATCAAATCCCGCATGCTGCTGCCCAAGCGCCAGGACGACCTGGTCGAGGACGTCGGCGACCCGCGCGCCGAACTGGTGCGACGCCTGCTGGACTATGAACAGATCAAATCTGCCGCCGTCGCGCTGGGCAATGTGCCCCAGGAAGGCCGGGACTTCGTGCGCCCGCAGCTGTTCGTGGAACAGGGCATCAATACGGCCCTGCCCGACGTCGATCCCTGGGACTTGCAGCGCGCCTGGCTCGACGTGCTGCGCCGCGCCAAGCTGACCCAGCACCACCGGATCGGGCGCCAGGAACTGTCGGTGCGCGAGCATATGTCGGCCATCCTGCGCACCCTGCAATCGCAGCGCTTCGTCGAGTTCGGCGACCTGTTCGCGGGCCAGCACACGGTGCCGATCGTCGTCGTACACTTTGTCGCCATGCTCGAACTGGCGAAAGAAACACTGATCGAAATTACCCAGGCCGAGCCTTTTGCGCCGATCTATGTGCGCCTGGCCTATTCGCCGGCTTGATGCCGTTTTATTCTCATTTGTTCACCCATGAAAATCATTTCTTCCATTGACGAATTGCGCGACCAGTTGCGCGGCCAGCTGCGCACTGCCTTCGTGCCGACAATGGGCAATCTGCATGAAGGCCACCTGTCGCTGATGCGCCTGGCGCGCCGTCACGGCGACCCGGTGGTCGCCTCGATCTTCGTCAACCGCCTGCAGTTCGGCCCCAACGAGGATTTCGACAAATACCCGCGCACCTTCCATGAAGACGTGGCCAAGCTGGAAAAGGAAGGCGTCTACGTGCTGTTCGCGCCGACCGAGAAGGATTTGTATCCCGAGCCGCAGGAATACCGCGTGCGTCCGCCGGACGACCTGGGCAATACGCTGGAAGGGGAATTCCGCCCCGGCTTCTTCGAGGGCGTGTGCACCGTCGTGACCAAGCTGTTCTCGTGCGTGCAGCCGCGCGTGGCCGTGTTCGGCAAGAAGGATTACCAGCAGCTAATGATCGTGCGGAATATGGCGCGCCAGTTCGCCCTGCCGACCGAGATCATCGGCGCCGAGACCTTCCGCGCCGACGACGGCCTGGCCCTGTCCTCACGCAACGGTTACTTGTCGGCTGACGAGCGTGCCGAAGCGCCGGTGCTGTACCGGGAGCTGAACGCGGTGGCCGACACCGTCCGCAGCGGCGAGCGCGACGTTGGCGCCGTCGAGGCGCGGGCGATGGCGGCCCTGGCCGAACGCGGCTGGAAACCGGACTATGTCTCGGTGCGCAAGCGCATTGACCTGCAGGCGCCGAATGGCGCCGATCTCGAACGCGGCGAGCCGCTGGTGGTGCTGGCAGCGGCCAAGCTGGGCGCGACCCGCCTGATCGATAACCTGGAAATTTGATTCATGCTAATGCTGCACGATTGATTTCCTGTTTGCAACAAGGTTGCAATGGGCGTTATACTTCCGTGCAGCAGCATTTTACAATCACGTCCAGGACCCCGCCGTGAACGTCTCCGATGCCGTCGCCATCGCCCGCAAGGGCCCGCCCAAGCCATCCGACCAATTGAGCCGCATTCCCGGCAATGCCGCGCCGCACCAGATGTCGGATCCGTTCGACATCGGCGAAGCCTTGACCGCCCTGTCGCTCAGCGGCGATCCCGTCACCGTCTATTCCGGCATCCAGGACCCGATCCTGGTGCGAATCGAGTCGGTCGATCCGGAATTACCGCACTTCGTGCTGGATTTTACGGGCAGCGACATGCCGGTTACCCACCACGCCACCTTCGTCAGCGCGATCGGCGGCAACGCCAAGCTGCAATTCGAGCTGGAGAGCGACTGGCAAACCTTGCCCGGCCAGCCGCACCTGGTGCAGGCGTCCTTCCCCGAACACTGCCTGGTGCTGAACCGGCGCTCCGCGCGCCGGGTCGAGACGCCGGTCGGCGCCAACTACAGCGCCAGCTTCGGGCTGTCGGGCCGCCAGTACGAATTGCCTCTCTACGATTTTTCCCAGGGCGGCGTCGGCATGCGCGCTTCGCCCGAGCAGTGTTTCGGGCTACACGTCGGCAAGAAACTGATCGGCGTACGGCTTGAACTGGGGCCGGCGCTGGTCGTCACAGCCGACCTCGAAGTGCGCCTGATGCGCCCCTTCCGCACCTTCCTGCTGGGCGAACAGGTGCAGATCGGCTGCAGCTTCGTGAATATTTCGATGCAGTTCCAGCAATCGCTGGAGCGCTTCCTGACCAACGGGCGCACCGAGCGCCGCGCCGCGACGGTCTAAGCGACGCCACCAGCGTCGGCCGTCAAGTCGAGGCTGACCACTCTTAGCGTGGCATCGTCTTCGCACTGCCGGTCGACGAAGCCCAGGCGCCCGGCCAGCCGCCGCATCGGCGTGTTAGCGGCAAGCACATACCCTTCCATGCGGCGCAAGCCGCGCGCCGTGGCATGCGCAATGAGTACTTCCATCAGGCGCCGCGCCAGGCCGAGTCCGTGCCAGTCGTCGACGACAGTAACGGCGAACTCGCAGGTCTCGCTTCCCGCCGCGCCCACATAGCGCGCGCCCGCGACGATGTCCTGGTCCGGGCCGCCCTCCCCGCTAATGGCGACCAGCGCCAGGTCACGCTCCGGGTCGGGGCGGGTCGCCGCCGCCAGCATGGCGGGCGACGGTTCGCGCAGCGGGATCATGAAACGCGCATAACGGGAATCCGCCGACAGCCGGTGAAAGGCCTCGCGCAGCTCGTCTTCGTCCTGGGCCCGGATCTCGCGGAGCAGCACCGTACGCCCGTCGCGCAGCCGGGCCAGGGCCGGCAGCCCCGATCTGTCGTCTTGCATGTCAACGCCGTTTCTTTTGCCGCGACAAGGCCTGGATCTGCGCGATGGCGATCGCCAGTTCCGACTGCGCCTTGGCGTAATCGATCTTCGTGTCCCGGTTGCGCAGCGCCTCCTCGGCCTGCTTGCGCGCCTCGTTCGCGCTGGCCTCGTCCAGGTCGCGTCCGCGGATGGCGGTGTCCGCCAGCACCGTCACTTCGTCCGGCTGGACTTCCAGGATGCCGCCGGCGACGAACACCAGTTCTTCGTCCTCCTGCCCCGGCACCTTGATGCGCACCGCGCCCGGCCGGATCCGCGTCATCAAGGGCGTGTGCGTGGGATAGATGCCGAGCTCGCCGCTTTCGCCAGGCAGTGCGACGAACTCCGCATCGCCCTCGAACACCCCTTCCTCGGCCGAGACGACGCTGACATGGATCGTAGGCGTTGCCATGATGTCCTCGCTCAGACCGCCGCCGCGCCGGAGACGATCTCGGAAAGTTCCTTCGTGATCGCCGCCTGGCGCGTCTTGTTGTAGACCAGCTTGAGGTCATCGATGATGCTGGCCGCGTTGTCGCTGGCCGCCTTCATCGCCATCCTGCGCGCCGAATTCTCGGACGCGAAGCTTTCGGCGACCGCCTGGTAGATCAGCGCCTCGACATAGCGAACCAGCAGTTCGTCGATCACCTGGGCCGGGTCCGGCTCGTACAGGTAGTACCAGGCATGCGTGCCCCGTTCGGCCCGCACGTTCTCCGGGGCCAAAGGCACCAGCTGCTCGATGACGGCTTGCTGGCTCATCGAATTGATGAACTTGGTGTAGCACAGGTGGATGGCGTCGATCTGCGCGTTCTGGTAGGCGTCGAGCAACACTTTGGCCGGGCCCAGCAGCCTGTCGAGGTGCGGCGTGTCGCCCAGTTGTACGGCATGCGCAACCACCCTGGCGCCGATGCGGGTCATGAAGGACAGGCCACGGTTGCCGATGACGACCAGGTCGCTGCCGATGCCACGTTCCTGGTGTTCATGCATGGCGTGCGTCACGGCGCGCAGGATATTGGTGTTCATGGCGCCGCACAAACCCTTGTCGGTCGTGACCACGATGAAGCCGACCCGCCTTGCCTCGTCGTGCTTGATGAGGAAGGGATGGCTGTATTCGGGGCTGGCTTCGGCCAGGTGTCCGGTGATGTTGCGAATCTTGCGCACATAGGGACGCGCGGTGCGCATTCGCTCCTGCGCCTTGCGCATCTTGGAGGTGGCGACCATTTCCATCGCCTTGGTGATCTTGCGCGTGCTTTCCACGCTCTTGATCTTGTCGCGGATTTCCTTGCCTCCAGCCATGACGTGCTCCTTATAAATTGACTCAGCATCAGGACCAGAGTCCCGACGACAGCAATTGCTCGGCTTCCTCGAACACGCTTGTTTCCGGCAGCAGGCTGGTCCGTGCGAAGCGCACCAGCGAGAATGCGCGCACCCGCGGCGGCAGGGTCGGCAGGCGGACAATCCGGAATTCGAGCTCGCTCATCGGCGTGCCCGTCGACGTACCCGGCTCGATCACGACATTCATCCGGTCCAGGCTCAAGCACCTGGTCGACACCGTGAGATGCCGCTCGGGCTGGGCGAACACCGCACGCACGTGCTCGAGTTCGCGCTCCAGTGCATCTTCACGCAGCCCCAGGCCGGCCAGGTCGCGCGCGTTCTTCTCGACCTGCGCCTGCAGCCGCGCCAGCTCGCCAGGGTCGCTCGCGACATCGCCGCCGATCACGGAGCGGATGCCCTGGCCCTGCCGTTCCAGCAATTGCAGCCGCGTCTTGAGCAGCGCACGCTCGCGCTCGAGCACGGCGCGCCGCGATTTGTCCGCAGCGCCACGCGCCAATCCCGCCAGCGCGAGCTCGTCCAGCAGGCGCCGCACGATCTCATCCCGGAGTTCGGCATCGCCAGGTCCGCACATCCTGACCTGATGGTCGCTGAAACTCACGGTGGTCTGCGGCACATCGCGGCGCATCGTTTCACCTTCCATCCTGGCGCCCAGGACGTGGCGTTCGGTCAATTCCATCCCCAGCACCGCATACGCTTCCGGCACGTCGCCGTTGGCGGCAAAAAAGGCCCGCAGCTCGGCCGAGCGGCTTATCCGCGATGCGACGTCGTCGGGCGCGCCGAACCAGGCGTGGATGTACGGGTCGCCATCCCAGGCGGCAGCGCTGGCCTCGCGCGCTGGCGGCACGGCATCGACCAGCGCGCGCACATGGGCGAACGAGGTCGCCACCGCGGGTGCGAGCCGCTTGCGCCCGTGGCGCGCCAGGTGCAGCTGCGGGTGCAGCGCCAGCAAGCGCTCGATCGCCGCCTCGACGCCTTCCCTGTCCTGGGCCGCGGCCTGTGTCTCCCTAACCCTCATCCTGTCGAGCAAGCCCATCGCCAGTCCTTCGCGCTAGCTATAGCGTTCGTTGACGATATGCACATGGATCTTCCTGTTCTTCCAGAACATGTCCTGGACGCGCGGCAGCAGGCTGCTCAGCGCTTCCGGCGGCGCATCCCTGAATGTCAGCAGTACCGCCGGCCGCGAACCGTTGCCGGGCAGGTGCTCGATCTCATCGAATGGCGGAAATCCATACTTGACCAGGAAGGCCTTGATGTCCTCGTCGCTGGTGCCCGCCTCCACGTTTCCCATCACTAAATCAGCCATGGCAATCCTCCTTCAGGCCATGATGTGCACGCCGCCATCGATGTACATGGTTTCGCCCGACAGCCGCCTGGCATACGGCGTGGCCAGGAAGGCGCAGGTGAAACCGACGTCCATGATGTCGACCAGCTCGCCGAGCGGCGCGCGCTCGGCCGCGTCCGCCAGCAGCAGGTCGAAGTCCTTCAGGCCGGAACCCGCGCGTGTCTTGAGTGGCCCCGGCGACAGGGCGTGCACCCGGATATGCCGGGGTCCGAGTTCATAGGCAAGATAGCGCGCGCACGCTTCCAGCGCCGCCTTGACCGGCCCCATCAGGTTGTAGTTGGCGACCACCTTGTTGGCGCCGTAGTAGCTCATCGTGAACATGCTGCCGCCGTCCTTCATCAGGCGGGCCGCCTGGCGCGCCATGCGCACGAAGGAGTGGCAAGAAATGTCCATCGCCTGGCCGAAGCCCTCGGGGCTGCTGTCGAGCAGGCCGCCCTGCGGGTCTTCCTTCGGCGCCCAGGCGATCGAATGCACGAACAGGTCGAGCTGCCCCCATTGCCGTTCGATCTCGTTGAACACGGCCCGGATATCCTCTGGCCTGGTGACGTCGAGCGGCATGAAGATCGGTGCGCCCAATTCGCGCACCAGCGGCTCGACGTAGGTCCTGGTCTTCTCGCCGGTATAGGTGATGGCGAGCTCGGCGCCGAGTTCGCGGAATGCCTTGGCGCATCCATACGCGATCGAATGCTCGTTGGCGATTCCCGAAACCAGGGCCTTCTTGCCCTCCAATAGCGGGCGGTGGCGTTCATTCGTCATGACGAAACTCCTTCGATTGGGTTCATGGGCTCGATCCGCATCTGCGGCACCTGGCCCGGCACCACGAGCTCGGCCTCGGTCGCCGCGAGCACTTGCTCCACTCCGACACCGGGCGCCGTTTCGAGCAGGGTCGCGCGTCCACCGTCGAAGCCGATCACCGCCAGTTCCGTCACCAGGAGGTCGATCGTGCGCAATGACGTCAGCGGCAGCGAGCATTGCCGCACGATCTTCGGCTTGCCCTTGGCGGTATGCTGCATGGCGACGATGACGCGTTTGGCGCCGGTCACCAGGTCCATCGCGCCGCCCATGCCGGGCACCATCTTCCCGGGGATCATCCAGTTCGCCAGCAAGCCTTGCTGGTCGACCTGCAATCCACCCAGCACCGTCAGGTCCAGGTGGCCGCCCCGGATCAGGCCGAACGAGACCGCGCTGTCGAAGGTCGCCGCGCCAGGCAAGGCCGTGACCGGCTGGCCGGCGGCATCGGTCAGATAGGCCTGCGCCAGGCCGTCCTGCGGAATCGGCCCCGTACCGACCAGGCCGTTCTCGGACTGGAAGTAGATGTGCATCCCGGGTGGGACGTAGTTGGCGACCAGGGTCGGAATGCCGACGCCGAGGTTGGCCAGCATCCCCGGACGGAGTTCCTGGGCTATGCGTCTGGCGATCAGGGTGGGAGCGTCCATGGTGCGGCCTTCCTCGTCATTCACCTGTGGGCCACGAGGTAATCGACCAGCACCGCCGGCGTCACCACGTGGTCAGGCGAGATCATCCCTACCGGAACGATATTGGCGGCATCCACGATCACGGTCCTGGCCGCCATCGCGATCACGGG
The DNA here is from genome assembly GCF_008014745.1 of Massilia arenae. GTDB lineage: Bacteria > Pseudomonadota > Gammaproteobacteria > Burkholderiales > Burkholderiaceae_D > Telluria > Telluria arenae. The sequence continues at coordinate 85,046 of NZ_VPFD01000010.1, read as the reverse complement.
ATTGAAATTGCGGGCGGTCAGGGCGTAGACCAGGTTGCCCTCGTAATCGGCAAGAAAGGATTCGACCAGGGCAAAGTCAGCGCCCAGCGCGGTCTCCAGCAGATAGGGCGCGCCGTCGACCTCGATCTTGCGCTTGCCCTCCTCGACCGCGGTGCCGACGCCGGTCGGCGTCAGGACGCCGCCCAGCCCGTAGCCGGCGGCGCGCAGCCGCTCGATCAGGGTGCCCTGCGGCACCAGTTCGACCTCGATGTCCCCAGCGATCATCTTTTGCTGGGTTTCCGGGTTGAGCCCGATATGGCTGACGATCGCCTTGCGCACGGCCCCGGCCGTAACCAGCTTGCCGATGCCGCGGCCCGGGGTCGCGGTGTCGTTCGCGATCACGGTCAGCCCGCGCTTGCCCTGGCGCGCCAGTTCGTCGACCACCCGTTCCGGCGTGCCGACACCCATGAAACCGCCGATCATGATGCTGGCCCCGTCCGGGATCATGGCGACCGAGTCCTCCAGGCTGACCGTTTTCATGCGGCCGTCCTCACGACTGCCCTCGTGTGCCGCGCAATCATCAGTTCTTCATTCGTCGGAAGCACCCAGGCCGAGACCTTGCTGCGCGCCGTGCTGATGCGCGGCCCACCCGCCGCATTGGCGGCCGGCTCGAGTTCGACGCCGAGCCAGCGCGCCGCACGGCAGACCCGTTCGCGGATCAGCGCCGAATGCTCGCCGATGCCGGCCGTGAATACCAGGGCGTCGGCGCCCTCGGTGGCGGCCGCCAGCGAGCCGAGTTCGCGGCCGATGCGGTAGACGAACAGGTCGACCGCAAAGCGCGCCCGCGCATCGTCGCTGTCCAGCAGGGTCCGCATATCGCTCGAGATGCCCGACACGCCGAGCAGGCCCGACTCCTTGTAGATCAGGCGCTCGATGGCGCGCGCGTCCATCTTGAGGTGGTCCATCAGGAACAGCACCACGCCCGGATCCAGGTTGCCGCAGCGGGTCCCCATCGGCAAGCCGTCAACGGCGGTGAATCCCATGGTGCTGGCCACGCTCCTGCCTCCCGCCAGCGCGCACAGGCTCGACCCATTGCCCAGGTGCGCCGCCAGGGTGGCGCGGGCTGCGCCCAGCTCGGGATAGGCCGGCAGCACCGACGCGATGTATTCGTAGGAGAGGCCATGGAAGCCGTAGCGCCGCACTCCCAGCCTGGTAATGCTGTCCGGCAGCGCGTAGGCCTGCGCCACCTCGGGCTGGGCGCGGTGGAAGGCGGTGTCGAAACAGGCGACTTGCGGCAGGTCTGGTCTCGCCTCGGCCAGGGTGCGGATCGGCGCCAGGTTGTGCGGCTGGTGCAGGGGCGCGAGCGGCGTGAGCCGGTCGAGCGCCGCGATCACGGTCGGGGTGACGCGCGCCGCTTCGGTGAACTGCACGCCGCCATGCACGACGCGGTGGCCGACGGCCACCAGCCGGTGGTCCGCGCGGTGGCTGCGCAGGAAGTCGCCGATATAGTCGGTCGCCTCCTGGTGGCCGAGCGCGACGTCGGGCTCCCAGCGCCGCTCGCCGATCAGCGCGCCCCCGGCATCCTTGGCGCTGAATTTCGCCGCGTTGTAGAGCCCCTCGACCTGGCCATGGAGAACCAGTTCGGGCTCGGCCGGGCCGGCGTCGAAGGCGCGGAACTTGATGCTCGACGAGCCCGCGTTAAGTACCAGAATGAGGTCGGCCATGGCATCACCTCACCGGCTTGCCGCTCTCGCGGCGCGCCTTGGCCACCAGCGTGGCCACCGCGCACGAGGCCAGCCGGGTCACCATCGAATCGGCGCGGCTGGTGAGGATGATCGGCACCCGCGCGCCGAGAACAATGCCGGCCGCATCGGCGCCGGCCAGGAAGGACAGGCTCTTGGCCAGCATATTGCCGGCCTCCAGATCGGGCACCAGCAGCACGTTGGCGCGCCCGGCGACGGGCGAATCGATCTTCTTGATCTTCGCCGCATCCGGGTCGATCGCATTGTCCAGCGCCAGCGGGCCGTCGACCAGGGCGCCGCTGATCTGGTGGCGGTCGACCATCTTGCACAGTGCAGCGGCCTCGACCGTGGAAGGCACTTTCGGGTTGACCGTTTCCATCGCCGACAGCACCGCCACCCGCACTTCCCTGAACTGCAGTGCGTGCGCGAGATCGATGGCGTTCTGCAGGATGTCCATCTTTTCTTCCAGGGTCGGCGCGATGTTCACGGCGGCGTCGCTGATGACCAGGGCATCGGGATATCCGGGCACGTCCATGACGAAGCAGTGGCTGACCCGGCGCGCGGTGCGCAGACCCGTTTCGCGCTTGACCACCGCCCCCATCAGCTCATCGGTATGCAGGCTGCCCTTCATCAAGGCTTCGGCCTTGCCCTCGCGGACCAGCTCGACGGCGGCTGCCGCCGCGGCATGGCTGTGGGCCGCCTCGACGATCGTCACGTCGCCGAGGCGCAAGGAATTCTCTTGCGCCACCGCCTCGATCCGCGCGCGCGGCCCGACCAGGATCGGCGCGATCAGGCCGATCCGCGCGGCTTCCAGCGCGCCGGAGAGCGAGCTGGTGTCGCAGGGATGGGCAACGGCGGTCGGCAGCGGCGGCAGGTCCCGGCAATAGTCGATCAGGCGCTGGTATTTCTCGTGTTTCGGTTCCATGTCGGGTCCTTTCAATGGAGGCGCGCGGAGGCCGGCGCATCGGGGACTGGCGGGAAGCCGGGCCGCTGGCCCGGTTCGTCACTGAGCAGCGCGTGCAGCCGCTCCACCATGGCCAGCTGGGCGCTCGTTGCCGGCGTCGCCTGCACACGCTCGTCCGCCATCAGCTCATCGACCAGGTGCAGCAGCCGCTCGCGGTCGCCGCGATCGCGCAGCAGAATCGGCAAGGTGGCGACGGCTTTCTCGGGTTCATACCGGGCAATGATTTCCTGCTCGCCGCGCAGGCGGCGCCACTGGTCGAGCGGCACGTCGGGCAAGTAATCGGCGTAGGCCTGCGCCAGCTCCTTGCGCTTGACCAGGCGCGACAGCGGCAGCAGTTCTCCCTGCTGGGCGCGCAGGCTGGCCAGGCGGGCGAAGGCCTCGGCGTAGCCGCCCTCGGCGATCGAGTCCAGCGCTTCCTGGACGAAGGGCAGCGCGCGCGCATCGAGCGTCTCCGCCGCTGCTTGCACCGGTTTTCTGTCCGCCAGGTAGAGCGAATACATATTCGCGTAGATCCCGAAGAAGCCCGCTTCGGTGGCCGCGTCGCGCAAGCCCCGATACAGGTCCAGCGAGGCACTGACCAGCTCGGCGCCCGCGCTTTCCAGGCGCCGCCACGGGTCGTGCTCATCCAGCGGCTGGCGCTGCTCCTTGACCGCCTGCGCCGCCGGTTCGAGCCACGCCATCCAGGGATTGCGGCTCGACAGCGCCCAGTTCTGGACGCGCAAGGGGTGGAACACGCGCAGCATCCGCGCACTCAGGTCGTTGGACATGGCTTTCACGAAGGGCTGCACGAACAACTCATAACCACGCTGGTTGAAGTCGGACAACGCCGCCACCGCCTCGAACGGCTGCTCGTCGACGCGGTTGAAGCGGTTGAACTGGGTGCTGACGTCCTCGAGCCGGCGTTCGTGGAAGGTGACCTCGTAGCGCGGCTTGCCGTCGCTGTTCCCGTCCTTGACGTCGTTGATCTGCATGCCATACAGGCCCGGCGGCAGAATCTCGACTTCATTGAGCACCGACACCAGCTGCGTGTATTCCTTCTTCGCCACCTTGCCGGACACGAAGATGCCGAGATGGCCGATATTCTGGTGCAGCAGGCCCACGATCACCTGGCCGCGCGCCTTGATTTCCTCGGTGCTGCCATAGATGTCGGCCACCCAGTTGAAGGCCTGCTCGGGCGGCGTGATGTTGTCGCCCATCGACGCGAACAGGATGATCGGCATCTCGATGGCGCGCAGGTCGAAGGCCTGGCCGGTATTGCCCTTGACGTCGCCGGACCACAGCTTGTTGCCGACGAATAGGTTGCGGGTGATGAATTCGATCTCTTCGCGGTTCAGCAGGTAATACGTGCCCCACCAGCGCTCGAAGTCCAGGTAGCGCGCCGGTTCGGTGTCGGCATTCTGGTAGACCTTGTAATACTTGTCCCATAGCGAATTGGCCGGGTTCAGGTTCTCGAAATTCTGTACCAGGTGGGCGCCGTCGAAGATGCCGTTGCCGAGGTCGGCGACGAAGGAGGACAGCCAGGTGCCGCCCAGCATCCCGCCGGCATAGCGCATCGGATTATCGCCCTCGCCCTCGTTCCAGGCGCCGCTCACATACGACATCGGCGCCCCGTTGATGAGCAAGGGTCCGGTATCGTCGGGGCTGGAGGCGGCCAGCATCATCGCCGCCCAGCCGCCCTGGCAGTTGCCGATGATGGCCGGTTTCTCGCTGGCCGGGTGGAGCGCGCGCACGTGCTTTACGAATTGCCCCTCGGCGCTGCACACGTCCAGCATCGTCTGCCCGGGTTCGGGGTCGCGGAAGAAGCTGACGAAGTACACCGGATGGCCGGCGCGCATCGCCACGCCGGCCTGCGAATCGTCCTTGAAGCCGCCGATGCCGGGGCCATGGCCGGCGCGCGGATCGATGATCAGATAGGGGCGCTTGGCGGGGTCGGTCGTGACGCCGGCCGGGGGAACGATGCGCAGCAGCGCATAGTTCACGGGCCGCGCGAAGCCGCGGCCGTCGAGGATCGTTTCGTAGTCGAAATGCAGGACCGGCGCCGATCCCTTCGCCGCGCGCTCGAGGAAGTTGTCGCCGCGCTGGCGCAGGGTGTCCCAGAACAGGATGGAACGCTGGAAGGCGTCGACCGCATAGTGCTGGTACGACCAGGGATAGCGCCCGCTCACCCAGGCTGCAGGTTTTTCCAGAACCCTGGCGTCCGGGACCTTGTCGCCCACCGCCCCGCTCACCGCCGCGCCGGCGCGCTGGCTGAACTGCGCCAGCGCGGTCTTGAAGCGCTTTTGATGGATGAGACCGATCTTGGTGCCGATCTCATGGCTCCGTGCAAGGTGCTTGGTGTCCATGAACGAACCTCAAAAGGAGGAAATCCGTTGCTCGGGAAAGGAATATGCGTGCCGCTTAATTTGCTGCAGCTTCCATTCTCGGCTTATCTGATCAAGTCACAATCAGACCATGGTCCCACTTCAGGCCTCGACCGCCACGCTCTGCGCCCAGGCGAGCGCCGACAGGTGAGCCTGGTTGACTTCGGATGGCGTGATCGCGAGCGCATCGGCCAGCGAGGCCACCAGGTTCGAATTGAGTTCGCAGGCTTCGGCCAGCGCCAGGTAGGGCCCATACGGCCCTTCGCGCCGCGTCAGCGCCTGCACCACCTGATCGGGCAGTTGTATGGTCTCGAGCACTTGCTCCATGCTCAGCCCCAGCAGCCGGTCGAGCAGCGAGAACATGCCGGCGACGAACAGGTTCTCGGCCTCGCTCTTACCCAGGTATTTTTGCCCCAGCAGCTCGGCCAAGCGGCCGCGCACCACGGCGGTCTCCATCAGCACCGGCGAATAGCCGCTCGCGCTGGCCGTGGCCAGCAGCAGCACCAGCCAGCGGTAGAGCGGCGCATAACCCAGCAGCGAAATCGCCTGGCGCAGCGACTGCACTTCGCGCCCGGCGCCGAAGCCTGCGGTATTGATGTAGCGCAGCAGCTTATAGGTCAGGGCCGGGTCGCGTTTCAGCACGCTTTCGAGCTTTGGCACGTCCTCGTTGTTCTGCACCAGCTGCATCAGTTGCAGGATGATGCTCTGGGTCGGGTTCATGCCCTTGACCGGATTGCCCGGCCGCGGCGTCAGGTGCAGCTTGCCGACGAAGGCATCGAGCCCGAGCGCGGCGCAGGCGTCGAAGTCGGCCCAGGTGCCCACCGGCCGCCCCACCATGCGCAGCGCCGAATGCTTGGCGGCGGCATAGCTGCGGGCCTGGTCGGCCACATTGGCGCCGGTGAAGCGCACCTCGAGGTAGGAGGCATACGGCGACAGGTTGCGCCCCAGCAGATTGATGTCGCAGCCGCGGATCGCCACGCCGACGCCGCCCGCGCGCACGGCCTGCACGGCCGAGCGCACGTCGAGGTCGGTCAGCTGGCGGATGTCGAAGGTGAGCACGGTGCGTTCCGGCGGCAGCGCGTGCAGGGCATCGAGCGACAGCATGCCAGGCACCGCGTCGAGGAACAGGATCTTGTCGCGCAGCAGCCAGCCATGTTCGTCATGGTTGACGTGCTCGGCGACGAAACCGACCAGCCCTTCCAGGTCCTGGTCGGTGGGAATGCGTCCGTCGTGCTGCTGCCACGACAGCTCATAGCCGAGAACGCGCTGCTTTGGATCAAGCAGCGGTTCGCGGACGATGAAGTTGGTGCGATGCATGGTGGCGCCGTTGGTTGTTGCCCGGCGCTGGCTTAGAAACCGAGACTGTCGAGCAGATCGTCGACCTGGCCCTGGTTGGCCACGACTTCGGTGCCGGTTGGCTTGATTTGCGGGCCGTTCAAGAGGCCGTTGTCCAGCTCGCGCTTGATCTCGCTCGGGGCGAAATCGATCAGCACCTGCACCAGCTGTTTCTCGAGGTTCTGCGCGATGCCCGTGATGCGGCCGATCACCTGGCCGGTCAGGTCCTGGAAGTCCTGGGCCATCATGATGTTCATCAGCTCGCTGCGGGTGGCGACTGCCCCTGCCGCCGACTCGTTCATGCTGGAAATCGTGCGCTGCGCCATCTCGCGCCACTCGGCCTCGGTCGCGCCCTTGTCCAGCAGCGCCTGCCAGCCTTTGGTGAGCTCGGCCGAGCGGGTTTCGATCGCATCCTGCAGAGGGCTGGCCGCATCGGTCGCATCCAGCACCTTCTTGGCAGCCTGTTCCGACAGGCGCGCCACGTAATCGAGGCGATCGCGGGCATCGGGGATATCGCTCGCCGCCTTTTCGATCAGCTTGTCGAGCCCCAACCCGCGCAGGTTTTCGTGCAGCGCACGGGTCATCAGGCCGACCCGCTTGAGCACCTCCTCATGCGAGGAGGCGGCGCCGGCTTCGTGCGCCGAGTTCATCTCACCCATTTCAGGCTCCGGCTTTATCCAGTTTCTCGAAGATCTTGTTCAGCTTCTCGTCGAGGGTCGCGGCCGTGAACGGCTTGACCACGTAGCCGCTGGCGCCGGCCTGGGCGGCGGCGATGATGTTTTCTTTCTTCGCTTCCGCGGTCACCATCAGCACCGGCAGCTTGGCCAGCGCGGGATCGGCACGGATGTTTTGCAGCATGGTCAGGCCGTCCATATTCGGCATGTTCCAGTCCGACACCACGAAGTCGAACGATTCGCTGCGCAGCTTGGCCAGCGCCATCACGCCGTCTTCTGCCTCGTCGACGTTGGCATAACCCAGTTCTTTCAACAGATTTCGCACGATGCGGCGCATCGTCGAGAAATCGTCAACAACCAGGAAACGCATCTTTGGATCAGCCATGAATAACTCCGTTTGAATCTTATACTGTGGTTTGTTGGGTGAGCTGCCCTGGTGGGCGAGATAACAGGCTCAAGAATAGCATTTTTGTTGCCTTACGGCGATAAAATAGCCCCTAAAGCATGTCTCCAGCTCTAATTCGGATCAAACACGCAACGCCCGGCCGCCCTGCGCCGCCAGATGTTCGAGCACCATGCGCGGCAATGCCTGCAAGGGGCCGACGTCGTGGGCGGCGCCCAGCGCGATCGCTTCGCGCGGCATGCCGAACACGACGCAGCTGGCTTCGTCCTGCGCGAAGTTGTGGGCGCCGGCCTGGCGCATCTCGAGCATGCCGGCCGCGCCGTCCTTGCCCATGCCGGTCAGGATAACACCAACGGCGTTTTTACCGGCCGCCTGCGCGGCGGAGCGGAACAGCACGTCGACCGAGGGACGGTGGCGGTTGACCGGAGGACTCTGCTCGATACGGGTCATGTAGTTGGCCCCCGAGCGCGTCAGCAGCAGGTGCGAGTGGCCCGGCGCGATATAGGCGTGGCCTGGCAGCACCCGCTCGTTGCCGGCGGACTCGACCACGCTGATCTTGCACAGCGAATCCAGGCGCTTGGCGAAGGAACTCGTAAACCCCTCCGGCATGTGCTGGGCGATCAGGATGCCCGGGCAGTCGGACGGCATCTGCATCAGGAATTCGCGGATCGCTTCGGTGCCGCCGGTCGAGGCCCCGATGATGATCAGTTTTTCAGAAGAAATCAGGGGGCTCCTCAAGGCCGACAGCGGCGCGCTGGCGGCCTGCGGCGTGCGCGAACGCGGCGCAATGCGGGCGCGCGCGGCGGCGCGGATCTTGTCGGCGATCATGTCGGCATACTCGCGCATGCCGGTCTGGATCGAGATCTTCGGCTTGGTCACGAAGTCTACCGCACCCAGTTCGAGCGCGCGCATCGTGATTTCCGAGCCGCGCTCGGTCAGCGACGACACCATCAGCACCGGCATCGGGCGCAGGCGCATCAGCTTTTCCAGGAAATCGAGGCCGTCCATCTTGGGCATCTCGACGTCCAGGGTCAAGACATCGGGATTATGCTTTTTAATCAGCTCGCGCGCGACCAGCGGATCGGGCGCGGTGGCGACCACTTCGAGGTCGGGCTGGGAATTGACGATCTCGCTCATCACGCTGCGGATCAGCGCGGAGTCGTCGACGATCAGCACCTTGGTCTTCATGTGTATCCCTTTCAGTTCGCATCAGGTCAGAACAGGTCGATGGCGCCACCGACGGGTTCGACCTTGAGTCGCTTGGCGTAGTCGAGCTCGCGCTTCGCCAGCGTATCGTTCTGGGTTTGCATCAGTTTCTTGACCAGCACCTTGCCCGTGCGCGGGAAGAAAAACACCTTGCGCGGATAGATGTCGTTCAGGTCTTCGGCCAGCACCGGGATGCGTTCGGTCTTAAGGAACTGCATCACGAAGGCGGCGTTACGCTCGCCGACGTTCATCGCGGTAAAGCCGCGCAGCACGGCGCCGCCGCCGAACACTTTCGCTTCCAGGTGTTCGCGGCGGGCCCCGGCCTTGAGCAGGTCATTGATCAGGATCTCCATCGCAAACGAGCCGTAGCGCATCGAGGCCGAGACCGGATTGCTGCCGGCGTCCGCCCCGCCATCGGGCAGCATGAAGTGGTTCATGCCGCCCAGGCCGGTAAGGCGGTCGCGGATGCAGGCTGAGACGCACGAGCCGAGCACGGTCGCGATCAGCATGTCCTTATTGGTATAGAAGTACTCGCCCGGCAGGATCTTGGCCGCGTCGACATTGAAGGTGCGGTCGTGATAGAGGTTGGTGGCGAACTGGTTGTTCATGGTCGTCTCACGCCCTTAGGCACTGCGTCCATCGAGTTCGTACACCGTCTTGCCGCGCAGGCGCAGCGCATCCGACACGTACAGGAAGTTCTCGGAGTGGCCGGCGAACAGCAGCGCGTGCGGCTTCATCAGCGGCACGAAGCGGCTCAGGATCTTGCGCTGGGTCGGCTTGTCGAAATAAATCATCACGTTGCGGCAAAAGATGGCGTCGAACTGCCCTTCCAGCGGCCAGCCGTCGGCCAGCAGGTTCAGTTGCTTGAAGGTGACGAGATTGCGCAGCTCGGGGCGCACCCGCGCCATGCCTTCGTGGGCGCCCTTCCCTTTCAGGAAGAAGCGGCGCAGGCGCTCCGGCGACGTCTTGTCGAGCCGCTCCATCGGGTACACGCCATTCGAGGCCGTGGTCAGCACATTGGTGTCGATGTCGGTGGCGACGATCTGCACCGGCGGCGTGAGCGTATTGAAAGCCTCGCAGGCCGTCATCGCGATGGAATATGGCTCTTCGCCGGTCGACGCCGCCGAGCACCAGATCGTGAGCGGACGGGTGTCCTTCTTGCGTACCGCGGTCAGATGCTCGAGCAGCAGCGGGAAGTGATGCGCCTCGCGGAAGAACGAGGTCAGGTTGGTCGTCAGCGCATTGGTGAACGACTCCCACTCGCGGTCCATGCGTCCCGCTTCCAGGTCGTCCAGGTAGGTGGCGAACGACTGGATGCCGGTCGCGCGCAGGCGCCGCGCCAGGCGGCTGTAGACCATTTCCTGCTTGCTGTCGGCCAGCGAAATGCCGGCGCGCTGGTGGATCAGCGCGCGTACCCGTTCGAAGTCACGGCGCGTGAAATCGAATTCCTTGACCGTCTCTGTTTTCTGCTGCGGCACGTGTCTTGCCTTCTGAATGCTGGTTGGTCCGCGCCACGATTGGCGCGGTCCGATGTGGATGCTGCGTGCCGCTGCTTATTATGCGGCCAGTTTGTCGATCAGGCCCATCTCGCCCGAGGACATCAGCTTGTCGATGTCGACCAGGATCAGCATGCGCTCGTCGACCGTGCCCAGGCCGATCATGTAGTCGGAATTGAAGGCGGTACCCATCTCTGGCGCCGGCTTGATCTGGTCCGGCGTCAGGGTGGTGACGTCGGACACGCTGTCGACCACCATGCCCATGATGCGGCCACCGATGTTCAGGATGATCACGACGGTGAACTGGTCGTACACCGGGGTGCCCAGGTTGAACTTGATGCGCATGTCGACCACCGGGATGATGATGCCACGCAGGTTGATCACACCCTTGATGAATTCGGGTGCGTTGGCGATGCGGGTCACCGCTTCGTAGCCGCGGATTTCCTGCACTTTCAGGATGTCGATGCCGTATTCTTCCGAGCCGAGGGTAAAGGCCAGGAATTCGTTGCCGGCGCCGTCGTTCGCGGTCCCGTCAGCCGAGGTGGTGTTTGCCAGGTTGGACATGGGATTTCCTTCTTATTGAGTAAAAATTGATGGAACGACGGGATCGTCGGCCAACTGACGCGACGAGCGCACCAGCGCCGCCACGTCGAGGATCAGGGCGACGCCGCCGTCGCCCATGATGGTTGCGCCGGAGATCCCGGCCACTTTGCGGTAATTCGCTTCCAGGTTCTTGACCACCACCTGCTGCTGGCCCACCAGCTCGTCCACGAACAGCGCCGCCTTCTTGCCCTCGGTCTCGAGGATGACGACGATGCCCTCGCTCGGCTCGCGGTGGCGCGGCTCGATGTCGAACATCTGGTGCAGCGGGATCAGGGGCAGGTATTCGCCGCGCACCTTCAGCACGCGCCCGCGTCCGGCGATATCGCGTACGTCCTCGGGCGCCGGCTGCAGCGACTCGACCACGAAGGACAGCGGCAGGATATAGACTTCTTCGCCGCTCCTGATCGACATGCCGTCCAGGATCGCCAGGGTCAGGGGCAGCGAGATCGAGATCGTGGTGCCGAAGCCGGCCGCCGAACGGATGTCGACGGTGCCGCCCATGGCGGTGATGTTACGCTTGACGACGTCCATGCCGACCCCGCGGCCGGAGACGTCGGTGACCACTTCGGCGGTCGAGAAGCCCGGCGCGAAGATCAGCTGCCAGACTTCCGCATCGCTCATGGTGTCAGAGACCGCCAGGCCATTGGAGGCCGCCTTGGCCAGGATCTTCTCGCGATTCAGGCCGCCGCCATCGTCCGCCACTTCGATCACGATGTGGCCGCCCTGGTGGCCAGCCGACAGGAACAGGCGCCCTGCTTCCGACTTGCCCGCCGCGACGCGCGCGGCCGGCATCTCGACGCCGTGGTCGATCGAATTGCGCACCAGGTGCGTCAGCGGATCGACGATGCGCTCGATCAGGCCTTTATCGAGTTCGGTGGCGGCGCCGTGGGTGATGAAGTCGACCTTCTTGCCGAGTTTGCCGGCCAGGTCGCGCACCATGCGCGGGAAGCGCGAGAACACGAAGTCCATCGGCATCATGCGGATCGACATCACGGCCTCTTGCAGCTCGCGCGTGTTGCGGCCCAGCTGGCTCACCGACGACAGCAGGCGTTCGTGCAGGATCGGGTCGAGCACAGTGCTGCGCTGCTCGAGCATGGCATTGGTGATCACCAGTTCGCCGATCAGGTTGATCAGCTGGTCGACCTTCTCGACCGAGACCCGGATCGACGACGACTCATTCTTGTCGTCCTTCTTGGCGGCTTTCTTTTCCGCGCTCAGTTCGGCCAGGTGCTCGACCATGTTTTGTGCCTGCGCCGAGATGCTGGCGGCCACGGGTTCCGGCGGGGCGGCCACGATGCCGGCCGCGGCGCGGATCTGCTCGATCGGCTGGAAGAAACCGTAACCGAGATCGTCGTCCGACAGCTCGCCGCCGGCAGGTGCGTCGTCGTCGTCGGGGCCGAAGAAACCGTAGCCCTGCGCATCCTCGATGCGCTTGCGCTCGGCCGCCTCGATCGCGCGCTGCTCGGGCGTGAGCGCCGGCGCCTCGAATATCCTCAGGTCGTCCGGGTCGAGCACGAAGGAGCAGATCGCGATGATGTCGTCCAGGCTCTCGTGGGTGGTGATGACCAGCGCCGTGCGCCCGCCCTCGAGCGGCGCCACCGAGACGCGGCCCATCAGCCCCAGTTCGTCGACCAGGGCGTTGATGTCGCGCTGGGCGACTTCGGGCAGCTCGATCTTGTAGCGGTGCGCGCCTTCGGTAGAGTGTTCGGTGCGCGCCTGTGCCGTCAGGTAGGACGGCGCCACCACCGGCGCGGCCGGCACCAGGCCTTCGGCCAGGTCATGCAGGGCCATGCGCACGTTGGCGATCGCTTCATTGTCCACGGTCGCGCCATGGCGGTGGCCGTCGAGCTGCATCTTGAGCCCGTCCTTGGCCGCCAGGAAGGCGTCCACGTGGTTCGAGGTCAGCGCCATCTCGCCCTTGCGGATGCGGTCCAGCAGCGACTCCAGCACGTGGGTCACGTCGCACATATCGGTCAGGCCGAAGGTCGATGCGCCGCCCTTGACCGAGTGGGCGGTGCGGAAGATCGCGTTCAGGTCTTCGGCATCGGGCGCGGCGACGTCGACGCCCAGCAGCAGGCGTTCCATTTCGGCGAGCAGTTCCTCTGCTTCGTCGAAAAAGACCTGGTAGAACTGGCTGATGTCGATGGTCATGAGGCTGTCCGCTCGAATGAAAGCAGGGTCAGGGCGTGGCGCATGGCGTCAGCCGATCACTTTTTTGACCACCTCGATCAGGCGCTGCGGATCGAAGGGCTTGACCAGCCAGCCGTTGGCGCCGGCGGCGCGGCCTTTGTTCTTCATCTCGTCCGACGACTCGGTGGTGAGCATCAGGATCGGGGTCTTGGCGTAGCCCGGCAGCGTGCGCAGGGTCTTGATCAGCTGCAGGCCGTCCATTTTCGGCATGTTCTGGTCGGTCAGCACCAGGTCGACATTCTGCAGCTTCGCCTTGTCCAGGCCGTCCTGGCCGTCCACGGCCTCCACTACGTTGTAGCCAGCCGCCTTCAGGCTGAACGCCACCATCTGGCGCAGCGAACTGGAATCGTCGACCGCGAGAATCGTTTTTGCCATTCTTTTTGCTCCTGCTATTTTGTATCCGGCTTCGCGCCGGTTGAATTGTTCGGTTGATGCGCCCGGAGCAAAGCTCAGAACAGCTCGACGTCGCCGCTTTCCAGGTGTTTCTGCTCGACCGAGCGGCGCAGCATGCTGCGCAGTTCGAGCGACTGGATCGCCAGCGCCATGCTGACCTTGCCGAGCCGCTCGACGATCTCGTCGCTGTCGGTCTCGGGCGCGATATCGGCGCCATGCTCGCTGAGCGTGCCCAGAAAGTCGCGCAAGCCTGCCACGCGTCGCAGTGTACGTTCAATCAGTTGCGCCGTCATGTCCTGGAACTGCATGCTGGTGATCGCCGTGTTCACGTGCGTGCCCACCTCGCCCGACATCGACGACAGCAGAATCCGGTCTTCCGGCGTCGGTGCGCCGCCCTCCAGCAGCCGCTCGATCGCTTCCTGGCGCGCCCCGACGGCCGTGTGCACCGCCATGAAACTGGCGGTGAGCTTGTCGATCGCCTCTTCCAGCAGCAGTTCGGTCTGCAGCAGATCGGTCTCGACTTCGGTCAGGTGGCGCCGCCCGTGCATGGACACGCCCGACAGCAGGCGCTTCACATGCGATCCCAATATTTTTTTTCTTGTCATTTCACTCTCTCCAGTCCTGCCGGGCCTGCTTTTCACTGTTACCTTTTTACCGCGTCCAGCGTGGCGGTGGCCGCCGCCTCGGCGTCCTCCGCCGGCACGTCCAAGGTCGCTGCGTCGCGCCGCACCGCGTCTTCGGTGCGCTTGTTCATGACGATGATGCTGATGCGGCGGTTGACCGGGTTGAACGGGTCCTTCGCATCGAGGTGGGCGGCCGAGGCCAGGCCCACCACGCGCAGCACCTTGTCGTCCTGCAGGCCGCCCAGCACCATCTCGCGGCGCGAGGCGTTGGCGCGGTCGGCCGACAATTCCCAGTTGCTGTAGCCGGCATCGCTATAGTACGGCGTCGAATCGGTATGGCCCGAGATGCCGAGCTTGTTCGGCACCTCGTTGAGCACCATGCCGATGATGTGCAGGATCTCTTTTGTATATGGCTGCAACTCGGCCTTGGCCAGCGCGAACATCGGGCGGTTCTTCTCGTCCACGATCTGGATGCGCAGGCCTTCGCTGGTGATGTCGAGCAGCAGCTGGTTCTGGTACTTCTTGAGCATCGGGTTGACCTCGATGGCCGCCTCGAGGCGCGACTTGAGCATTTGCAGTCGCTGTCCTTCTTCGCGCGCCAGCGCGGCCTTGGCCGCCTGCAGGTCGTAGGTCTTCTTCTCGGGCGGCGAATCGCCGCGCTTGACCTGGCCCGCGGTACGGGTCAGGTCTTCGCCGCCGCCCTTGATCACCGACGACGAGTCGCCCGAACCGGAGCCGCCCGCCATCGCCACCTTCAGCGGCGTCTTGAAGTATTCCGAAATGCCGACCAGGTCGCCCTTGGCGGTCGAGCCCAGCAGCCACATGAGCAGGAAGAACGCCATCATCGCGGTCACGAAGTCGGCGTAGGCGATCTTCCAGGCGCCGCCGTGGTGGCCGCCGGCCACCTTCTTGATGCGCTTGACGACGATGGGCCGCGCGTTGTCGTCAGCCATGCGCGCCTCCCTTCATGCAGCCGGGGGTGAAGTCGAATGCGGTCATCGCGGCTTACTTCTTCTTCTTGATGTGCTCTTCGAGCTCGGCAAAGCTCGGGCGCTCGGTCGAGTACAGCACCTTGCGGCCGAATTCGACGGCCAGCGCCGGCGCATAGCCGTTCAGGCTCGCCAGCAGCGTGACCTTCACGCACTGGAACATCTTGGTCGATTCTTCGAGCTTCTGTTCCAGCACGGTGGCCAGCGGCGAGACGAAGGCGTAGGCCAGCAGGATGCCCAGGAAGGTGCCGACCAGCGCCTTGGCGATCAGGATCCCCAGCTCGGCCGGCGGCAGGCCGACCGATTCCATGGTGTGGACCACGCCCATCACCGCCGCCACGATACCGAAGGCCGGCAGGCCGTCGCCGATCTTGGCGATCACGTGGGCCGGAATCGCGCCTTCGTGGTGGTGGGTCTCGATCTCGTTGTCCATCAGGTTTTCGATCTGCATCGCGTCCATATTCCCCGACACCATCAGGCGCAGGTAATCGGTCATGAATTCGATGATGTGGTGGTCGGCCACCACCGCCGGGTATTTGGAGAACAGCGGCGACGAATCCGGCGCTTCGATATCGCCCTCGATCGACATCAGGCCTTCCTTGCGCACCTTCGACAGCACGTCGAATTGCAGGGCCATCAGTTCCATATACATGTCCTTCGTATACTTGGAACCCTTGAAGATGCTCGGGAAGGCCTTCAGCGTGGCCTTGATCGCCTTGCCGTTGTTACCGACAAAGAAGGCGCCAAAGGCGGCGCCGCCGATCATCAACAGCTCGATCGGCTGCCACAACGACGCCAGGTGGCCGCCGGCGAGCGCAAACCCGCCGAACACGCAGGCGCAAACGATGATGTAACCAACAATCACTAACAAGGGATTTAGCTCCAGAAAAGCCCGTTTCGACCTCGTCCTGAGGACCCGAAACCGGTAATTTCAGAAAAAGTTTATTCAGGGAACTACTCTAGCTGGAGAATGGCCCACGGGCAAGAAAAACTCCCGGAATACTCACCATTTGTCGCCTAAAAGTCCCACATATACAGCGCCGGGCCGCCGATGGCCGGATGGATAATACGGCTCGGCGGGCGCTCTTCGATGACGAATTCGTAACTAAAAAGCGTCGAACCGGGCCGCATCTCGCGCGCGGCCTTGCGCCATAGCGCGCTCATCGCGGCGGGAGACAGGTAGGCGAACACGGCGTCGTAGTCGCCGAGGTCGAGTTTTTCGTAGTCGCCGCGGATAAAACGCGCGCGGCTACGGGTGGCCAGCGTCCGCACATGGCTGGCCAGCCACGGCAACGGCGCCAGCTCGATCCCTTCGATGCGTGACTCCGGCCTGCGCCGCTGCAGCTCGAGCACCAGGCCGCCGATGCCGCTGCCGATGTCGATCACGCGCAGCGGCCGCTCTTGCGGCAGCGCGGCCGCCACCGCCTCCCACACCTTGCGCCCGGACGGGTAGTAAGGCACCTGGGTGCGGTAGGTCGACCAGTACAGTAATAACAGGAACAGGAAGACGGCGAGAAAGGCGGCTGGCGGAATCGCCAGCTGGCTGGCGCCCAGCAACGCCAGCGGAAAACCGAATTGGATCGCACGCCACCAGCTGGCCAGGCCACGCCACCAGGACAGCAACGCGGCCAGCACGCCCTGCACCAGGGCGACGTGCCAATACGACAAGACCAGGCCGCTGCTGGCGAGCAGGTAGACGATGGCGGGCGTGAGTGGAAAGGCGGCGACCTGGATCAGGAGCGCCCGGACTGCGGGAAAGCGGAACAGGCGTGGCGCCAAGTCAGGCGCCGGTGGCAGCGTCGTCGGCAGCGTCGGCCGCATCGGCAACGGCGCGCTCGGCCGCTTCACGGGCATCCTTGGCCTTGCGGGTCTTGCCGGCGCGCGAAGGCATGTGGCACAGGCCGCACAGGTAGTCGGCATTCAGGTCGAGGGCGTTGACGATGAACTTGCCCTGGCAGCGGCTGCACGGGGCCAGCAGCAGCATGCCGCTCTGGAAGAAACGCACCAGGGTCCAGGCGCGCGTGAGCGACAGCAGCGGTTCTTCGCCCGGCGCCGGCGGCATCTGTTCGAGGTAGAGTTTATAGGCCTTCATGACGGCCTGGATGCCGGAGGCACCGGCATGCTCCACCAGGAACTGGTGGATATTCATGAACAGCGAAGAGTGGATGTTCGGTTGCCAGGTCAGGAACCAGTCGGTGGAGAACGGGAGCATGCCCTTGGGTGGAGAGACACCCTTGAGCTCCTTGTACAGTTTGAGCAAGCGTTCACGCGACAGCGAGACCTCGGTCTCCAGCAGCTGCAGGCGTGCGCCCAGGTTGATCAGTTCGATCGCGAGCTGGATTTCCTGCGCTTCGGTTACGACGCTTTTTTTGCTCATCTACTGCTCCCGGCCTGTTCCAAGGCGGCCGTAAAGTGGCCGCTGGCAGGGATTATACGATCTCTTCGACCGGCTGGCCCGCCATCAGGATGGCAGCGTGCGATTGCGCCAGGCTGCGTTCCTTGGTGTGGCTGGTCAGCATGCCCAGGATCGCGGTGTCGTCGAAGCGGAAGCGGGCCAGCATCATGTTGCCGCCGGCGAGCTTCAGGATCTGGGCATTGCTCATGCCTTCGATCAGATCGGCGATCTCGGCCGACACACCCAGGCGGAAGATGGCGGTGACTTTGTCGGCACGAATCATCTGCTGGGCCAGCATCAGGTAGCTCAGGTTTGCGTCGCGAATCTCAGCCATCATGTCGTTCATCGTCATCTTCTCTCTCCGTTGGTTGTTTCGGCGTTGTTTTGTGTTGCCGACGAGATAGATTCTGACTGTGAGGAAACTTTTCAGGAATTGGACAAAACCTGTATTTAAGGTAGGCGAACGACGAGGGAGAGTCGTAGGAGTTTGTCTGACAAACGCCTCTGACTCCCTATGAAAACCCACTAGAAAAGAGGGCTGAAACGGCGCCGGGAAGCACCTTGATTTGGGTCTACGTCAGCCGGCAGCTGTCGCAGATTCACTACAGGTTTTACTGAATTTACTGTCGGAAACTCGGAAATTTCCGTTTCGCCGCCTGTGCATGTGTTGCTTTTATGCACTCCACTCATCCATTAACGGCAGCCTTCAGCCGGACTTTAGGGTTTTTTGAAAATATTTTTCAATATTTTTCGACGCCTTTCTGCCCTTCTGACTCGTTATCGGACAGCTCATCAGGAACTTTAGGGTTGGACGCAAAATAATTTGAAAATTTTTTCTTCAACCCATTTGATGCTGTAACGGCAACATTCAGCTGCCGATGCCGATGGAACTTGCTACACTGCCGACCTGCATTCTTCAAGCATCAACTATCTATTTATGGGACCGGCATGACCGCACCAACCACCACCCGCGCCGACTGCCTGGCGCTCGATGCGCTCGACCCGCTGGCCGCGCTGCGCACCCGATTCGACCTGCCCGAGGGCGTCATTTACCTGGACGGCAACTCACTCGGCGCCCGCCCAAGCGCGGCCCTGGTCCGCGCCCAGGACGTGGTGGCGCGCGAATGGGGAAGCGACCTGATCAAGAGCTGGAACACGGCTGGCTGGTTCGACATGCCGAAGCGCCTGGGCGACCGCCTGGCCCCGCTGGTCGGCGCCGGCCCCGGCGAAGTGGCCGTTACCGACACCACCTCGCTCAATCTGTTCAAGGCGCTGGCCGCCGCGCTGCGCCTCCAGTCCGAAGGCGCCAGCGCGAGTCGGCGCGTCATCGTGACCGAGCGCAGCAACTTTCCGACCGATATCTATATGGCCGAAGGCCTGAGCCGCTGGCTGGAACGCGGCTACCGGGTACGCCTGGTCGACAGCGTGGACGAGATCCCGGCCGCACTCGATGCCGACTGCGCAGTGCTGATGCTCACCCACGTCAACTACCGCACCGGCTACCAGCACGATATGGCCGCCCTGACCCGCCTGGCGCACGAAGCCGGCGCGCTGGCGGTCTGGGACCTGGCCCATTCGGCCGGCGCGGTGCCGGTCGACCTGCAGGCGGCCGACGCCGACTTCGCCGTCGGCTGCACCTATAAATACCTGAACGGCGGGCCGGGCGCCCCGGCCTTCATCTGGGTGCCGCAAAAACACCAGGCACGTTTCGACCATCCCCTCTCGGGGTGGTGGGGCCACGCCAGCCCGTTCGCGATGGCGCCCGCCTTCGCCCCGGTAGCCGGCATCGGCCGCGCCCTGTGCGGCACCCAACCCATCGTCTCGCTGGCGCTGGTCGAGTGCGGCCTGGAGATCTTCGAGGCGACCGACATGACGGCGGTGCGCGCCAAGTCATTGGCCTTGACCGACCTGTTCATCGACCTGGTCGAGCGTCGCTGTGCCAGCCATCCGCTGGGCCTGGTGACGCCGCGCGAACACGCGCGCCGCGGCAGCCAGGTCAGCTTCACCCATCCGCACGGCTATGCGGTGATGACGGCCCTGATCGCGCGCGGCGTGATCGGCGACTACCGCGAGCCCGAGATCATGCGCTTCGGCTTCACGCCGCTGTACACCAGCTTCGCCGACGTCTGGGATGCGGTCGAGATCCTGAAGGACATCCTCGACCGCAACGACTACGACGTCAGCGCCGCCCGCGGCCTCGTTACCTGATTGGGCACCGACATGAAGAAAGAACAGAACGATGGCCAGCCGGCCGAATGGCACGGCGCCAGGATGGACTTCAAGGAAGCCATGAGCTACGGCGACTACCTGGGCCTGGACCAGATCCTGAACGCCCAGCACCCGCGCTCGCCCAACCACAACGAGCTGCTGTTCATCGTCCAGCACCAGACCAGTGAGCTGTGGATCAAGCTGATGCTGCACGAGCTGCAGGCGGTGCGGCGCCACATCCGCGAAGGCAGCCTGCCGCCCGCCTTCAAGATGCTGGCGCGGGTGGCGCGCATCATGGACCAACTGGTGCACGCCTGGGACGTGCTGGCCACCATGACCCCGCCCGAATACACGGCGATCCGCCCCTACCTGGGCGCCTCGTCGGGCTTCCAGTCGTTCCAGTACCGCGAACTGGAATTCATCCTCGGGAACAAGAACGCGGCGCTGCTGGCGGTGCACGAGAAGTCGCCCGACGCCCACGCCCTGCTGGCGCGCGAACTGGCCCTGCCCTCGATCTACGACGAGGCGGTGATGCTGCTGGCGCGCAGCGGCTTTGATATCGACCCGGCGCGGATCGACGCCGACTGGACCGGGCCGACCCGCGCCGACGACTCGGTCAAGGCGGCCTGGCTGCAGGTGTATGGCGACACCGAGCGCCACTGGGCGCTGTACGAGCTGGCCGAGAAGCTGGTCGACCTGGAGACGGCGTTCCGCTTCTGGCGCTTCCGCCATGTGAGCACGGTCGAGCGCATCATCGGCTTCAAGACCGGCACCGGCGGCACCGCCGGCGTGAGCTACCTGCGCAAGATGCTGGACGTGGTGCTGTTCCCGGAACTGTTCGCGCTGCGCACCGAGCTCTAAGCGGGTGCGGCGGCCGGCGGCGGCCCGGCTGGCGTCGCCATCGGCCCGTTTTGCATTAATATAAACGCCATGCGCGCCGCCCCCTCCCCACTCGACCAGCCGTTCTCGGTCTACCTCGACCTGGTCCGCTTCATGGCGGCGCTGGCGGTCGTGGCGATGCACGTGCGCCAGTTCGGGCTGGTGGAAGCCCCCGGAGCCGACCTTCTGACCATGTTCGGGCGCGAGGCCGTGATGGCCTTCTTCGTGCTGTCGGGCTTCGTGATCGCCTATACCACCGAACAACGCCGCCCGAGCGCGCGCGACTACGCGCTGGCGCGCGCCGCCCGCATCTACTCGGTGGCGCTGCCGGTGCTGCTGCTGGCCTTCGCCTGCGCCAGCCTGGTGCATGGCCACCTGATGACCGGCATGGGCATGCACTACCAGCTGGCCAAGCCCTGGTTCTACATCCCCTTCCACCTGCTGTTCCTGGGCGACCTGTGGTCGCTGGCCGAAGTGCCGCCCTGGCTCGGTCCCTGGTGGTCGCTCAACTACGAGGTCTGGTACTACGTGCTGTTCGGCGTCGCCTGCTACGTGCGCGGGCCGTGGCGGCTGCCGGCCCTGGGCCTGGTGCTGGCCGTCATGGGCGTCAAATTGTGGCTGCTGCTGCCGGTCTGGCTGGCCGGGGTCGCGCTCTACCACTGGCAGGCGCGCCACACGCTGCCGTGCGCCCTGGCGCGCCTCGGCTGGATCGCCAGCCTGGTCCTGCTGGTACTCTACGAGGCCAGCGGGATCGAGGAAACCCTGCGCGCGGCCGGCCGTGCATCCTGGCTCGGGCAAGCCTTCGTACTGGGCAACGCCGACCGCTTCCTGTCCGACTATGTGTTCGGCCTGATCGTCTGCCTGAATTTCGCCTGCGCGCGCTTCGCCCGCTTCGACGCCCTGCTGCGCGTCGCGCCGCCGATCCGGTTGCTGGCCTCGTATACGCTGACCCTCTACCTGTCGCACGCGCTGGTCCTGATCGCCTGGCCGGCGCTGTATCCGCACGACCCCGGCAGCATGGCGGACCTGCTGGCCCTCGGCCTGGCCGTCGCCGCCGCCACCGCCGTCCTCGGCATGCTGACCGAACAGCGCAAGGACGTGTTCCGGCGCCTGCTCGCGCGCCTGGCGGCTGCGGTGTGGCGCCCTGCCCGCCTGGCTCCCGCCTGCGCCACCACCGCTGCCCCCATCAAGGAGAAGCAAGATGAAGTGTGATGTCCTGATCCTGCCCGGCCTGTGGAATTCCGGCCCGCGCCACTGGCAATCGCTGTGGCATGAACGTAATCCACACTGGCGCCGCGCCGCGCACCGCGACTGGACCAATCCCCATTGCGACGAATGGGTGGCCGAGCTGGACGCCGCCATCGCAGACTGCCAGGGCGCGCCGATCCTGGTGGCGCACAGCCTGGGCTGCATGCTGGTCGCGCACTGGGCGCTGTCCGGCCCCCCGCTCAAGGTCGCGGGCGCCTTCCTGGTGGCGCCGAGCGACGTCGAAGCGGCGTCCTATCCGGCCGACCTCAATTGCTGGGCGCCGATCCCGCTGCAGCAACTGCCCTTCCCCAGCGTGGTGGTGGGCAGCGCCAACGATCCCTTCGCCAGTCCCGCGCGCACCGGCGCCTTCGCCGGCGCCTGGGGCAGCCGCCTGGTCGAGATCGGGGACGCCGGCCACCTCAATTCCGATTCCGGCCATGGCGACTGGCCCGAAGGCCTGCGCCTGCTGGAGCAGTTCTGCGACGAGGTCTCGAGCACATGACGGTCCTGCACAGCGCGCGGCTGCGCTTCGAGCCGGTGTCCGACGAACACTACGAGGGGATGCGCCGGCTGAACGGCGACCCCGAGGTCATGCGCTACATTACCGGCCAGGCCGAGACGCCCGAGGAAACCCGCGCCGTCATCGCCCGGGTCAAGGCGCGCTGGGAGACGATCGGCTACTCGTGGTGGAATTTCATCGAGCAGGACACGGGTGAACTGGTCGGCGCCGGCTGCATCCAGCACCTGGCGCAAGACCCTGCCAACCCGCACGAAATCGGCTGGCGCCTGCGCCCCGACCGCTGGGGACGCGGCTACGCCATCGAAGCGGCCGAACGCATGGCGCGCTATGCCTTCGAGGAGCTGCAGGCGCCGCTGCTGTGCGCGATCTGCGACCCTGGCAACCTGCGCTCGGCGCGCATCATGGAAAAACTCGGCATGACGTATCGCGGCGAGGAAGTCTGGCATGGCCGCACGACGCTGGTGTATGAGATCGGCCGCGATGCGTGGCGCGCGCGCCAGGCATGAAGACCTACCACGGCAGCTGCCACTGCGGCGCGGTGCGCTACGAGGCCGACATCGACCTGGCCCTCGGCACGATCAAGTGCAACTGCTCGATCTGCCATATCGACGGACGCAACGACAACTGGAACACGCCAACGGCGGAAATCCGCCATTGATGACGTAAGCATGCACAGTATCAGCAAGACCACGCGGGCCACCCTGATCGGCCTGCTCGCCATCCTTTTATGGAGTTCGATCGTCGGCCTGATCCGCAGCGTGAGCGCAAGCTTCGGGGCGACCGGCGGCGCGGCGCTGATCTATACGGTCGCCTCGATCCTGCTGCTGCTCACGGTCGGCCCGAGCAAGGTGCGCGCCTTTCCGCGCGCCTACCTGGCCTGGGGCAGCCTCCTGTTCGTCGCCTACGAAATGTGCCTGGCGCTGTCGATCGGCTACGCCAATACCAACCGCCAGGCCATCGAGGTCGGCATGGTGAACTACCTGTGGCCGGCCTTCACCATGGTGTTCGCCATCCTGTTCAACGGCCAGAAGACGCGCTGGCCGATCGTGCCCGGCGTGGCGCTGGCGATCGCCGGCGTGTGCTGGGTGCTGGGCGGCGATGCCGGCCTCGATCCGGCCGCGATGGCGGCCAACGTGCGCGACAACCCGCTCAGCTACGGCCTGGCCTTCGCCGGCACCCTGATCTGGGCCAGCTACTGCACCGTCACCGCGCGCATCGCCAACGGCAGCAATGGCGTGACGCTGTTCTTCATGCTTACTGCCATCGCGCTGTGGATCGAGTACCTGGTCATTGGCGGCGAGCCGATGCGGGTCGACACCCAGGCAGTCGTCCACCTGCTGCTCGCTGCCGCCGCCATGGGCTTCGGCTACGCGGCATGGAACGTCGGCATCTTGCATGGCAACGTCACGGTGCTGGCCGGGGCCTCTTACTTCATTCCCGTGCTCTCGGCCGCGCTGGCGGCGCTGGTGCTCGATACCCCGCTATCGTTCTCGTTCTGGCAAGGTGCGGCGATGGTATGTGCGGGATCTGTCCTGTGCTGGATCGCAACGAGGCGTAGGTCCTGACGGCGCAACATATTGCACCATTCGGTCAAATGCACGACAATGAGAATAATTCTCATTTTCATTTGCCAATTCCTTGTCTACTACTCGCCTATCTGAAGAAAGCAGCGCATGACGGCGCAAGTGCTGGCCGCTGCGCTGTTGGGCATGGCCGCCTTTGCCGCGGCGGTCGGCGGCTTCCTGGCGCTTGGCCTGACGACCGAACGTCACTGGCAAGAGACTGGCAAGGTCAGCCGCAGGCCAGGCCTGCGCAGGTGCATACAGGCGCTCGGCGCGCTGGCCTTGATTGCATCCTTGTTATGCTGCGCGGCGCTGCGCAGGAATGGGTACGGTTTCGTGCCCTGGATCGCCTTCCTGACGGCGGCGGTATGGATCGCGATCGGCTTGTTGTCGCAGACGAGACTGAACGCGGCGCGCGTGGCGCGCCTGGTCGGCATGCTGGCGGCGGCGAGCTGCATGGCGGCGCTGGCACTGCGGTTCGGCTAACTACGCAAAAACGTCGTCCCCGCGCAGGCGGGGACCCAAGTTTGCACGCATTACGACAACGCGGGCAGTACTTGGGTCCCCGCCTTCGCGGGGACGACGTTCATGGGCTAGCTGAAGAAAAGCGCCGCGGACTTATTTGCCGCCCGCCAGCAGCATCTCGTTCAGGCGCTTCACGAACGAGGCCGGGTCGGCCAGGCTGCCGCCTTCGGCCAGCATCGCCTGGTCGAACAGGATGTGCGACCAGTCGACGAAGCGGGCGCCGCTTGCGTCCTCGTACTTCAGGCGCTGCACCAGCGGGTGGTCCGGGTTGATCTCGAGGATAGGCTTCGACTCCGGGGCTTCCTGGCCGGCGGCCTTCAGCATGCGCAGCAGATTGCCGGACAACTCGTTTTCGTCCGCCACCAGGCAGGCCGGCGAGTCGGTCAGGCGGAAGGTCACGCGCACGTCCTTGGCCTTCTCACCCAGCGCGCCCTTCATGCTCTCGACCAGCTCTTTATAGCCGGCTTCGGTCTCGGCGTGTTCCTTCTTCTCGGCCTCGTCTTCCAGCGCGCCCAGGTCCAGGCCGCCCTTGGCGACCGACACCAGTTCCTTGCCTTCGAACTCGGTGAAGAACGACAGCATCCATTCGTCGACGCGGTCGGTCATCAGGATCACCTCGACGCCCTTCTTGCGGAAGATCTCGAGGTGCGGGCTGTTCTTCGCTGCCTGGTAGTTGTCGGCGGTGACGTAATAGATCTTGTCCTGGCCTTCCTTCATGCGGCCGACATAGTCGGCGAACGACACGGTCTGCTCGGTCGAGTCAGTGCCGGTCGAGGCGAAGCGCAGCAGCTTGGCGATACGGTCCTTGTTGGTGGTGTCTTCGCCGACGCCTTCCTTGAGCACCTGGCCGAATTCCTTCCAGAAGGTCGCGTACTTGTCCTTGCCGTCCTGCTCTTCGGAGTTCGCCATTTCCTCGAGCATGCCCAGTACGCGCTTGGTCGAGCCTTCGCGGATCACGCGCACGTCGCGCGACTCTTGCAGGATCTCGCGCGAGACGTTCAGCGGCAGGTCGGCCGAGTCGATCACACCCTTGATGAAGCGCAGGTAGGTCGGCATCAGCTGCTCGGCATCGTCCATGATGAACACGCGCTTGACGTACAGCTTGATGCCGCCGCGCTTGTTGCGGTCCCACAGGTCGAACGGGGCGTGGGCCGGCACGTACAGCAGCTGGGTGTACTCGCTGCGGCCTTCGACGCGGTTGTGGGTGTAGGTCAGCGGCTCCTGGAAGTCGTGCGAAACGTGCTTGTAGAACTCGTTGTACTGCTCTTCGGTGATGTCCGATTTGCTGCGCGCCCACAGCGCGCTGGCCTGGTTCACGGTCTCGAGTTCGTCCTTGACGACGGTCGCCTTCTGCTCTTCGTCCCACTCTTCCTTCTGCATCACGATCGGCAGCGAGATGTGGTCGGAGTACTTGCGGATGATCGACTTGAGCTTCCACGACGACAGCAGTTCTTCTTCACCTTCGCGCAGGTGCAGGATCACGTCGGTGCCGCGGCCCGTCTTCTCGATCTGCTCGATCGAGTAGTCGCCCTCGCCGCGCGATTCCCAGCGCACGCCCTGTTCGGCGAAGGCGCCGGCGCGGCGGGTATTGACGACGATTTTCTCGGCCACGATGAAGCCCGAGTAGAAGCCCACGCCGAACTGGCCGATCAGGGCCGCATCCTGCTGCTGGTCGCCCGACAGCTTGCTGAAGAATTCCTTGGTGCCCGATTTGGCGATGGTGCCCAGGTGCGAGATCACCTCGTCGCGGCTCATGCCGATGCCGTTGTCCGAGATCGTGATGGTTTTCGCATCCTTGTCGAACGAGACCTTGATCTTGAGTTCATGGTCGTTGCCGTACAGGGCGTCGTCGTTGATCGCCTCGAAGCGCAGCTTGTCGGCCGCGTCGGACGCGTTCGAGATCAGTTCGCGCAGGAAGATCTCCTTGTTCGAATACAGGGAGTGGATCATCAGCTGCAGCAGCTGTTTTACTTCTGCCTGGAAGCCAAGGGTTTCTTTTTCGGCGTTCGCCATCTTGTTCCTCGTTAAAAACTTAGGGGGGTTGGTCAGACTCGGAGGCATATAAGGATGCTAGGGAGGATTTCAAGAGTATTTTTGACAAGAAAGATGCCGCCATGATGAAAAGCGCACTTTTTTTGCGCCACCGTGTCGAATCCTGCCATCCTCATTCGTCGTCAGGAAAGCAGCACCCCATCCAACTCGATCCAGGAGAACACCATGAACCAGCCCGTGCGCCCCATCCCCGAAGGCTACCGTACCGTCACCCCGCACCTGGTGTGCGAAGGCGCGGCGGACGCGATCGCGTTCTACCAGAAAGCCTTTGGCGCCGTCGAGATTGCCCGCATGCCGGGGCCGGGCGGCAAGATCATGCATGCCGAGATCCGAATCGGCGACTCGCCCATCATGCTGGCTGACGACTTTCCCGACTATGGCAGCCGCGGACCGCTGGCCCTGAAAGGCACGCCGGTGGTCATCCACCTGTACGTGAATGACGCCGACGCCGCGTGGGCACAGGCGCTCGAGGCCGGCGCCAAGCCGACGATGCCGCTGTCCGACATGTTCTGGGGCGATCGCTATGGCCAGGTGGCCGATCCGTTCGGCCACCGCTGGTCGATCGCTACCCACAAGCAGGACCTGACGCCGGAGCAGATCATGGAAGGCTTCAATAAGATGATGGCGGCCGGTGGCGGCTGCCCGGGCGAGCAAGCCAGCTAGCAATCCGGCTAACTTAGTCGCCGCGCCCCTCCAAAAAACGCCACACGCCCGGATCCTGCAGCGCCGCCAGGTTCAGCCGCATCCGGGTCGACGGCTGCTGGCTGGGCGAAAACAGGCTGCCCGGCGCCAGCAGCAAGTCGTGCTGCATGGCGCGCGCCGCCAGCGCATTGGTGTCCGTGCCGGCATCGACCCACAGGAACATGCCGGCCGCCGGCGCCGGGTCGACCCGCATCCCGAGCGCCTCGAGCCGGCGCAGCGCGCCCGGCCGCGCCGCATCCAGGCGGCCGCGCACGCGGTCGAGGTGCTTGCGGTGGTGGCCTTCGGCCAGGATTTTATAGACCACGCGCTCGCCGATATCGCTGGTGCTGAGCGTGGCCAGCATCTTGCGGTCGGCCAGCAGCGCGGCCCGTTCGCGCGAGGTGGCGATGAAGCCGACCCGCAGGTTGGCCGCCATCGATTTCGAGAAGCCGCCCAGGTAGATCACGCGCCGCAGGCCGTCCAGCGCGGCCAGGCGGGTGGCGCCGCCCGGGTGCAGGCCGCAATAGATGTCGTCCTCGACCACCAGGAAGTCGTGCTGCTCGGCCAGGCGCAGCATCTGGAAGGCCTTGGCCGCCGACACCGAGGTCGAACTGGGATTGTGCAGCACCGAGTTGATGACGAACAGGCGCGGCCGATGCAGGGCGGCGAGTTCTTCGAGCCGCGCCAGGTCGGGACCGTCGGCCAGGCGCGGCACGCCCACCACCTTCAGGCCCATCGCCGCGAACGAACCGAACATCAGGAACCAGGCCGGATCGTCGACCAGCACCGTGTCGCCGGACTGGCAGAACGCGCGCGCCACCAGGTCCAGCGCCTGGGTCACGCCGAGCGTGGTCACCAGCTGCTCGGGCCCCGCGTCGATCTCGAGTTCGGCCAGGGTCAATTGCAGCTGCTGGCGCAGCGGCAGGAAGCCGTGCGGAGAGCCATAGCTGAGCAGGCCGTCGCAGTTCTGGCGGCTGAGCGCGCGCAGCGCGTTGGCGACTGCCGGGCCGTCGAGCCAGTCGGCCGGCAGCACGCCGGAGCCCGGCGCCAGCCCGAGCGGGGCCTGGCGAAACATGCTGCGCACCAGCCAGGCGATGTCGAGCTCGGCCGGGACCGGCGCCGGCTGCGCCATCGGCAAGCCGCGCGCCTGGGCCTGGCGTTCGCGCACGAAGAAGCCGGCGCCGCGCCGCGATTCCAGATAACCCTGCGCCACCAGCCGGTCGTAGCTGGCCACGACGGTGAACGGCGACACCCCGTGGCTGGCGGCGAAGCGCCTGATCGACGGCATGCGCGCGCCGGGACGCAGCAGGCGCTCGTCGACACGCGCCGCGACCGCGCTCACGATCTGGTCGGCCAGCGGCGCGCCGGAATCGCGCGCCAGTGTAAAGGAGAGTGTATCGGTCATTTCACCACCACAGTCGGCAAATTATCGCTTGAAGTGTACTGGGACTGTATTGGTCCTTGCAGCTAGGATAGACCCACTACCCCGTTGCCGCAAGCCCGATCAAGGACACCCGATGACCACCCTCGCCCGCCCCATCCCGACCGCCAGCCACGACGAAGCGCGCGGCATGCTCCTCGGCCTGGTGGGCGTGGCGATGTTCAGCCTGACCTTGCCGTTCACCCGCCTGGCAGTGGCCGAACTCGACCCGCTGTTCATCGCCCTCGGGCGC
This sequence comes from Massilia arenae, assembly GCF_008014745.1. Classification (GTDB taxonomy): domain Bacteria; phylum Pseudomonadota; class Gammaproteobacteria; order Burkholderiales; family Burkholderiaceae_D; genus Telluria; species Telluria arenae. Next base: position 56,346 of record NZ_VPFD01000010.1, on the reverse strand, counting down.
GCGCTCGGTGCGGCGCTGCTGGCCGGCCTGTGGCTCGGATGGCGGCGCGCGCCCCTGCCGCCGCGCGCCGCGCTGGCGCCGCTGGCCTTGGTGGCGCTGGGCGTGGTGATCGGCTTTCCGCTCCTGAGCTCGATCGCCCTGCGCTGGGTGTCGGCCTCGCACGGCGCGGTGCTGGCCGGCCTGCTGCCGCTGATGACGGCCCTGTACAGCGCCATGCGCGGCGACGAGCGGCCGTCCGCCGCCTTCTGGCTGATGGCCGTGCTCGGCGCGGCGCTGGTGATCGCGTTTGCCCTGTCCCAGGGCGGCGGCGCCCTGCACCTGGCCGACCTGCTGATGTTCCTGGCCATGGCGGCCGGCGCCGTCGGCTATGCCGAGGGCGGCAAGCTGGCGCGCACCCTGGGCGGCCCCGAGACGATCTCGTGGGCGCTGCTGCTGGCGCTGCCGCTGGTGGCGCCGCTGCTGGCCTGGCATTACATCCCACGGCTGGACGCGTTCGCCGGCGTCGGCGCCGCGGCCTGGGCGGGGCTGGCCTACATCACCGTGTTCTCGATGTTCATCGGCTTCTTTTTCTGGTACCGCGGACTGGCCCTGGGCGGAATCGCCCGGGTCGGCCAGGTGCAGCTGTTGCAGCCGTTTATGAGCCTGGTCGGCGCGGCCGTGCTGCTGGGCGAAGCGCTGACCCTGCACAACAGCCTGTTCGCGCTGGCCGTGATCGGTGTCGTGTTCGCCGGACGGCGGCTGCAGGTGGGGCGCCGTCCGGCTTGACGATCGCACCCGATGTGCATGACGCTGGCTCAACGTACAATACCGCCTTCATTCACGCAACTTATGGAAAACACCATGTCCGTCTACGACAAACTCAAGGAACTGAACATCACCCTGGAAGCGCCAGCCACCCCGGCCGCGGCCTACGTCATGTACGTGCAGACCGGCAACCTGGTGTTCATCTCGGGCCATATCGCCAAGAACAAAGACGGCAGCATCAACGCCGGCATCCTGGGCCGCGACAAGACCACGGCGGATGGCCAGGCCGCCGCGCGCTCGGTCGCGATCGACCTGATCGGCACCCTGCAGGAAGCCGTGGGCGGCGACCTGAACCGCGTCAAGCGCATCGTCAAGCTGATGAGCCTGGTCGCGTCGACCCCGGACTACAACGAACAACACCTGGTCACCAATGGCGCCTCGGAACTGATCGGCGAAGTGTTCGGCGACGCCGGCAAGCACGCACGCTCGGCCTTCGGCGTTGCGTCGCTGCCGCGCGGCACCTGCGTCGAGATCGAAATGATCGTGGAAGTGGCATAAAGCCGTCGATAACGTGTCTACAACCGGCATTAATTTGTCGGTAAATCAATTACTGTTGTACCTCGCGCGGCTGACCCGGCTCCATTCGCCGACGTGAGCCGCCAACGCGGCGTGTTTTATATAATGGCCCGGCACGACCGTGCACCTTCCTGTGAGACGAGTATGAAAATCGAAAACCCCAATCCCATCCAGTGGCAGTTCTCGGAACGCGCCCAGCAGCTGCAAAGCTCGTTCATCCGCGAGATCCTGAAGATCACCCAGCGTCCGGAGATCATCTCGTTCGCCGGTGGCCTGCCATCGCCAGCCACCTTCCCGGTCGAGCGCATGAAAGCCGCTTACGACAAGGTCCTGAGCGAGAACGACAAAGTCGCGCTGCAATATGGCCCGACCGATGGCTACGCGCCGCTGCGTGAGTGGATTGCCGGTTCGCTGTCGACGGAAGGCTCGACGATCCTGCCGGAACAGATCCTCATGACCTCGGGTTCGCAGCAAGCGCTCGACCTGCTGGGCAAGGTGCTGATCGACGAAGGCAGCCGCGTGCTGGTCGAGACCCCGAGCTACCTGGGCGCGCTGCAGGCGTTTTCGGTCTACCGTCCAGAATTCAAGTCGGTCGAGACCGACGAACACGGCCTGGTGCCGTCGTCGCTGGAAGGCATCGCGCAAGGCGCGCGCATGCTGTACGCGCTGCCGAACTTCCAGAACCCGACCGGCCGCTCGCTGTCGGTCGAGCGCCGCCAGGAACTGGTGGAAACCTGCGCCCGCCTGGGCGTGCCGCTGATCGAGGACGATCCCTACGGCTCGCTGAGCTACAAAGGCGCGCCGAGCCCGAAGATGGTGACCATGAACCCGGACGGCGTCATCTACATGGGTTCGTTCTCGAAGGTGCTGACCCCGGGCATCCGCCTGGGCTATGTCTGCGCCCCGCTGCCGCTGGTGCGCCGCCTCGAGCTGGCCAAGCAGGCAGCCGACCTGCACACCGCCCAGCTGACCCAGATGGTGGTGCACGAAGTCGTCAAGGACGGCTTCCTGGACCAGCACATCCCGACCATCCGCCAGCTGTACGGCGACCAGTGCCAGGTGATGCTGGACGCGATGCAGGAACACTTCCCGGCCGGCGTGAGCTGGACCAAGCCCGAAGGCGGCATGTTCATCTGGGTCACCCTGCCGCAACAGGTCGACGCCATGAAGCTGCTGGAGCAGTCGCTGGCCGCGCGCGTGGCCTTCGTGCCGGGCGCGCCGTTCTACGCCAACAATCCTGCCACTAACACGCTGCGCCTGTCCTTCGTGACCGTGCCGCCTGAGCGCATCCGCGAAGGCATCGCGGTCCTCGGCAAGCTGATCGCCGGCATGCTGTAATGTCCAGGGGGGCCGCAAACGCGGCCCTTTTTTTCGGTCGACTGTCAGTCGATACCGGTATCATTTGCGGCGTTACGCCGGGCCAATGGCGGGTCAGTTGCGATAGTGCAACAATAGCATCGTCTTGTGGATTTTAGGCAAGGTTAACTGTCCAAAATCTGCGTGTAAAAGAGTATGATTTCTCGTCACTGATGAGGTCAATCCGCCACCGATGATGCATCCTGCCCTAGCGCTCGCCGCACCGGCGCGCCAATCCGCGATTCTGATCGTCGACGACGCTCCCGACAGCCTCGGGCTGCTGCAGGACATGATGCGCCAGCAGGGCTACCAGACCTTCGTCGCCAGTTCCGGCAAGCGCGCGCTCGACATCGCCACCCGCGTCCAGCCCGACCTGATCCTGCTCGATGTCATCCTGCCCGACCTCGACGGCCTGGAAATCTGCCGCCGCCTGAAACGCCAGCCCGATACCGCCCACATCCCCGTCATCTTCGTCAGCGCCTGCGGCGAGACCGAGGACATCGTCGCCGGCTTCGACACCGGCGCCGCCGACTACATCGCCAAGCCGGTGCGCATGGCCGAAGTGTGTGCCCGCGTGCGCGCCCAGCTGCGGCTGCGCAGCAGCAGCGAAAGCCAGAAGCAGCAGGCCGAGCGCCTGCAGCTGATCGTCGACGGCATGGACGAGGGCCTGATGCTGGTCGACTGCGAAGGCCGCGTGGTATACGCTAACCCGGCCTGCGAGCGCTTCCTGTCCCAGCCCAAGGAAGTGCTGGAGGGCGAGCTGCTGGCCGACCTGGTCGAGCCGCCCGCCGCCTACGACTACGCCGACTACTTCGCCCAGCCGCTCGATGCCGAGGCGACCGCGCGCTGCCGCGGCACGCGCGAGGTGCTGGTGCGCCAGTCGGACGGCACCATGCGCGCGATGGACCTGAGCCTGTCGCCGATGGCCGGCGGCGAGGCGCTGTTCGTCGCCCTGCTGCACGACATCACCCACCACAAGCAGTCCGAGACCGCGCTGCAGCGCGCCGCCCTGGTCGACCCGCTGACGCGCATCGCCAACCGCCGCCACTTCGATGCCTTCCTGGACAAGGAATGGCAGCGCGCCATCCGCAGCGGCCAGCCGTTGTCGCTGATTGTGCTCGACGTCGACCATTTCAAGGGCTACAACGACAGCCTGGGCCACGCCGCCGGCGACGCCTGCCTGCAGGCCATCGCCGAAGCGCTGCAATCGCATGCGATGCGCCCGACCGACCTGGCCGCGCGCTACGGCGGCGAGGAATTCGTGGTGCTGCTGGCCGATACCGGCTCCAGTGCGGCGGCGCGTCTGGGCGAGTCGATCCGCGCCCACATCGAGCGCCTGGCCATTCCGAATCCGCGCTCCGAGGGGTCCGGGGTGGTGACGGTCAGCGTGGGCGTAGCGTGCATCGTGCCGACCCTGTTCGACGATATCCGCACGTTCTTCATCTCGGCCGACCGCGCGATGTACGAGGCCAAGGCGCGCGGGCGTAACCAGGTGGTGGTGGCGCAGGCGGGAGCGGCGTGGGAGCAAATGCGGGGCGGGATGGCACACTGACATAAATCGATCTTCTTCGCGTCAGTTGGACGCCGACATCCCGATATCGATCACTATTCCATGCGCGACTCCCACTACCCTCAATCCGGTGAACCGATCGTCTTCTTCGATTTTGAAACCACTGGCCTATGCTCTAAGAAGGACCGCATCATTGAGGTCGCCGCTGTCAAATATATTCCCGGCGCGCAATCGCATCCTCATATGACACAGCTGATCGAATTTGACTGGCATCACCGATGAGATGTTGCGGGCCGGCGGCCGGCCAATGCAAGAGGTCTTGGACGAGTTCATCGACTTCGTGGGCGATCATGATCTGGTGGCATTCAACATCAATTTTGATGCGAAATTTCTCAATGCCGCCATCGAGCGGCATGGCCGTCGGCCGCTCAGCAACATCGGACATTGCGCGCTGGCCAGCGCAAGGGCAGCATGGCCCGATCTGCCGAATCATAAACTGGTTTATCTCGCCTCTCATCTCCAACTCGACACTGGCACCGCACATCGGGCGCTGAACGACACGCTCCTGGCGCTGGAAGTGTATTTCCTGTCCCGCCATGCCGCTGTTCCAGCAAGACCAGACAAGGGCGTGAACAAAGCGATCAAGACCGGAGCTCCCGCCGTCATCCCGACCATTACAGGCCCGCGGCAGTTTCGCATAGAGGTTCTCGGGACGCGACGCCATCAGGAGGCCTTCGAACTCGTATGTGGCCCTCGAACACAAAAAGGGACGGTTCTCGACATTCAAGTGCAATTGCGTATCGAAGCGATGTCGAATGCCGTAAAAGTCTTGCTGAACGAAGAAGTGGTGGGAAATCTGGCTCCGCGCATGGCCCAGGATTTCCGACGAGCGGTCGTCGAGGGGGATCTGGCTGAGTTCAAGCATTTTGAATGTGCCGCCAAGATCCGCGGCGGAAGGATCAGCGATTCGCCAAACGACGGTTTCTATGTGATGTGGCTCGATATTCCGCAGGACGACGATTGAGATGGAGACGCCACGCACACGTTTGGCGTCTTGCAGTTGCGGCGCGTTGAGGGCGCAAGTCAGCGGTGAACCACTCCGCGTCTCGATCTGCCACTGCCTGAATTGTCAGCGCCGTAGTGGCAGCGTGTTCGCGGCGCAGGCCAGGTTCCGGCGCGAGCAAGTGGCGGTATCCGGCACCTCGACCAGTTTCGTGCTGGTAGGAGACGAAGGTTCGCGCGCGAATTTCCACTTCTGCCCGGTCTGCGGTGCGACGGTCTATTACCAGACCGAAGGCGCAGAGGAATCCGTCGTCATCCCGATCGGGGCGTTCGCCGAGGCCAGCTTTCCGGCGCCGACGGTGTCGGTGTATGAGCATCGCATGCACGCTTGGGTGGTTCCTCCGCCCGACGCCGAGCATATCTCCTAACGTATCAAGCGTCACACCGATCACCTGTACTGCGCACGATGTCGCCTACGGCCCAGCGGGCATTCATGACCGGCAATCCGGCGGCAGCGATACCGGTTGAGGAGGCATCGCCGCCAACCGGTCGTGGGGTACTGCTGCGCTGGTCCAACTGTCGGTGCGCCGAAGATCGATTCCATAGGGCGGCTCCAGCCAATCGGTGCCGCCGCCTTCTTCGTATTCCTCCGAAGCGCGCCAGAAGCAAGCATCCTCGTCTGAAAAGAGGAGCCGCCAATGATCCTCTGTGGCCAGTATGGCGTCGGCCTGAACGGAAAGCGTCGCGCCGTTTCGGCGCTGTTCAACGGCAGCGATTGCGGCAAGATACTCCCAATAGCGGCAGCGGTCGATCGGCATGCCGATCGAATCGTCGTAGGGATGCGTTTCAAACCCGAACCACCCGATCAGCGCTGACGCGCCATCGAACAGCGCGATCGCTTTGGCGGCCACCAATCCACATGCGCCGAATTCACCCCGCGCGAGTTGATGGTGATATAGATACGCGTATTGTCCAAGCAACTGGAACCGGTGCCGTCCCTTGTCGATGTCCTCCATCTCTCGCAGCCATTGCGCGCCGGCCTCCATGAGCGCCGTGGCGCCGCTGCGGCCGCAGTAATGCGCCTGCCAGAGCCGCGCCACCGCCGAATCTCTCATCAGCTGACCAACCCGCCACGCCGGTGGACTCTCCGCAACCGCGCCCTGCAGCCGTTCCCAGTGCTCCTCGCCGCCTTCCATGGCCAAGACATGGCGCAAGTGATACAGGCGAAAATCCAGGCCAATCCTCTCTTCGTCGAACAATTCGAAGAAATCCCGGGGTTGCGCATCATAGGCAGATACCAGATAGCGAATGCCCAGTGTTTCTTCCCTCGTAAATGGTGAACCTGCCGTCAAGCCGCTACTGTGAGCGTAGGGATGTTTCGCGTGCTCCAGCGCCCACTCAGGCTCCAGTCCACTCACGCGCGCCCATTGTTGCCGGGAGCCGAAGCGCTGCGTATCGTGCGCTGCGATCGCGAACATGCTGTCAACGAACAAGCCACGCACCTGTTTCCATAGCGCCGGGTGATCATGTCGCTTTACCGTGCACGGCCAGTGCACGATTGCCTGAGGCAAGATCGCCAGCAAGATCCGATGCTGCTCCTGGGCGTCACCGGCCGCGTCGTCCGCCTGGTCCATGGCCCATCGCTCGTGTGCCGACGCCGGTTCCGCGCACTCCTGCGCTTCTATGCGTTTCCTTCGATGGGCCCGCATTGCTTCCTGACGGCGTCGCAATGCGACCACCACGCGGATGAACCAGCCCCGGGCGCAAGAAGCGTCCTGCCCGATGGCGAGGCAGGCGTTTTTGTCCGCACTGGCCAAGTCTCCGAGTGCGAGGTAGGCGTCGGCGCGTTCAACGAAGTCGGCAGCACTCGGCTCGCCCCCGCCCTGCCTTGCCTCGCTGGCCTCCTGCACTTGCAGCGCATGTAATGCAAAGGAAGGAATGGCGCGCGCGTCCTCCCGCCTGCCGACAGATAGCTGGTCTTCCAGCCGATCCACACGCAGGTCGAGACCTGGCTGGGCCAGTGTGGCGCGCACCGAAGCCATGCGATCGAGCCAGTGACGATAGATCTCCATGCGCCTTTGCATGACGCCTTCGATGCTGACAAGCTCGCCGTCCAGCACATGCGTTTCCATGCGACCAGTGATGACGTCAATGACCTTGCCCGTGTCGCCGACGAACAGTGCATCGAGGTCCAGCAGGTTGTGCACCAGATTATCGAGGTGCACGTCCTTGAGCTGATTCAAGGTTGCGTCTTCGCCAGCTGCTCGACGCCGCCCTTGACTGCCAATCAGGCGCTCATGTCGCCAGTACTTGTTGAGCGTTTCCCGCAGATACGGTGGACACGGGGTTTCTCCCGTCAGCCGTTCGACGGTGGCCTGCACCCCGTCACTCGCCTTCTTTCTTGCCATCACCTATTCCTTTACGTCTGGCCGCCAAACCCTCCCGGCCATTCCTTCTCCGCACTCCCGTCACCGAACTACTTCGTCCTCGGCTTCGGCTGCAGGTTACTACGCCCCAGTTGATAGACCGGGTCCTTGGGATTGAGTTGCCTCGATCGGTTATCGTTGGCCAACTTGCGAGCAATATGCTCGGGGTTGCGCTGGTTTGCGTGGTGATCAGCCTCTTTGCGGTTCATGATGTACTCCCGATGAAGTGGAAAGAGACTTCAGTGTAATTCTGTGGCCATGTCAAAAAAGCGCTTTCTGTATCGGATCACGCTTCGCGCGGATAACCCGTAATGCGCGCGATGTCGCGGTACATCGGCTGCAAGCGTCGGTACATCCGCAAATACACGTCCTTGTACAGGCGCTCGTAGACCACCCGGTTGCCTGGAACTGGCTCGAACACCCGCCCTACCCGCGTCATGCCGTCAATCGCGCTGGCAAAATCCGGATACAAGCCCAATCCCACGGCGGCATCGATCGCCGCCCCCAGCCCGGACGTCTCATACACATGCGGCCGCGCCGTCGGCAGGCCGAAGATATCGGCCGTGAGCTGCATCGCCGCGTCGCTCTGTGAGCCGCCGCCCGACACTCGCAGCTCGGTGATGCGCACGCCGCCCCGCCGCTCGATCCGCTCCTTGCCTTCGCGCAGCGCATACGCCAGCCCTTCCAGGATTGCGCGGTACACGTGGGCGCGGGTGTGGACGTCGCCGAATCCCACGATCGCCCCCTTGGCTTCGCGCCCCGGCAGGCGGATGCCCGGCGTCCAGTAGGGTTGCAGCATCAGCCCCATCGATCCCGGCGGCACGCTGCTGGCCAGCTCGTCGAACAGCCGTTCAGGCGCCACGTCTTCCAGCAGTGCGCGCGATTGTTCGTGGTGGCCGAACTGCTCCTTGAACCAGTTGACCATCCAGTAGCCGCGATACACCTGCTGCTCGATGCTGTACGCATCCGGCAGCGCGCTCGGATACGGCGGCACGAAACGCACCGCCTCGATGTAACGCTGCGAGGTGATGTTGATGGTGGCCGTGGTGCCGTAGCTGAGGCACGCCACGTGCGGCGCGCAGCAGCCGGCGCCGATCACTTCGCAGGCCTTGTCGGCGGCCGCCGCCAGCAGCGGCAAGCCCTCCGGGATGCCCGTATCGAACGCCGCCTGCGCGGTGACGCTGCCAAGGCGCGCACCGGGCGGCGCCAGCTCGGGCAACATGGAAGGCTTCACGGCGAGTGCCTGCCACTGCCAGGCGCGCGGTCCGGCCCAGCGCCGGCGCCGGTAGTCGAAAGGAATATAGGCCACCTGCGAGCCGCTAGAATCGACGAAGCGGCCGCCAAGGCGCCAGTTCAGGTAGCCCGACAGCAGCAGGAACTTGTCGGTAGCATCCCAGACCTCGGGCTGGTGGGCGCGGATCCAGTTGATCTCGGCTTCGCCGGCCAGGTGCCGCATGGTGCCGGCCACGCCCGCCACGCGAAAGGCCGCGCGCCACAGCGGTCCGATCGGCGGGACGTCTTCGGTGCGGCGCTGGTCGAGCCAGGTGATCGCGGGCCGCAGCGGGCGGCCTTCGCGGTCCAGGTTGACCACGGTGCCGCGCTGGGCCGTGACGGCGACGCCGGCCAGGCGGGCGCGCTCGGCGCCGGGCTGTGTCCATAGCTGGCGGCAGGCCTGGCACAGCGCCTGCCAGTAGGCGTCGACGTCGTGCTCGTGCCAGCCCGGCTGCGGCGATCGGTAGTCGTCCAGCGCCACCTGCGACTTCGCCACCAGTTCGCCGCGCAAGTCGAACAGCAGGGCGCGCACGCTTTGCGTGCCGTTATCGATGGCCAGCAGCAGCGGCGCCTGCACGGTCAGGCGGCAGGCGGAACGCCGTACTGCTTGCGCCACTCGGCCAGGTAGCGCCGCTCCTGCGATTCCCAGTGCGCATCGTCCCAGCCGAGCTCCGGCTGGCACATGGCGCGGATGCGCGCCATCTGGTCGATGCCGCCGTTAGGCAGCTGGATGCCGAGCCGGGTGCGGCGCAGCAGCAGGTCGTCCAGCTGGAAGACCTGCTCGCAACGTGCGGCCCAGCGCAGCTCGGCCCACAGCGTCTGCGTGCCCGGGATGCATTCCAGCTCGCCCTGGCGCGCCGCGAGCAGCAGCGGCTTGGCCTGGGCGCCATAGCGGCCGGCCAGCCGGCGCAGCACACCGGACGGCAGGTCGTGGCGTGCCGGCACCGAGACCCGCGCGAACACCGGCCCGCGCTCGGGACGCAGCTGCCAGCCGGGCAGCTGCTGCGACACGTGGCGCAGCACGTCGAGGGCGATCGAACGGAAGGTGGTCAGCTTGCCGCCGGCCACCGAGACCAGGCCCGGCTCCGACCACACGAAGTGGTCGCGCTTCTCGGACGACGGCGCGCCATGCTGGCCGCCGTCGATCACCGGCCGCACGCCGGCGAAGGTGGCGACGACGTCCTGGTCGCCCAGCCCGAGCTGCGGGAACTGGGCGTGCAGGGCAGCCATCAGGTAGTCGAATTCATGACGCGTGATGCGCGCCTCGGTGTTCACCCCTTCCTCGTGGTCGACATCGGTGGTGCCGACCAGGGTCACGCCCTCCCACGGGAAGGCGAATACGGGGCGGCTGTCGGCCGGGTGCAGCAGGCTGACCGCCTGCGCCAGCGGCAGGCGCCAGGCCGGCAGCACCAGGTGGCTGCCGCGCAGCGGCCGCAGGCGCGGCGCGCGATCGGGCTTATTGCAGGCTACCTCTCCGCCTGCCGCGCCGCCGAGCAAATCGGACCAGGCGCCGGTGGCGTTGATCACCACCCGCGCGCGCACCGCCGTCTCGGCCTTGCTGCGTTCGTCGCGCAGCATGGCGCCGTGCACCTTGCCGCCGTCGCGCACCAGCGCCTGCACGGTCACGTAGTTGCAGGCGACCGCGCCATGGGCGCGCGCCTCGTCGATGACACGCAGCACCAGGCGCGCGTCGTCGGTCTTGGCGTCGGTGTAGCGGATGCCGCCGGCAAGGTTGGCTTCTCCGATATTCGGCGCCAGCATGCGGAACGATTCCGGGCGCTCCCAGTGCGGCTCGCGGCGGCCGGCCAGCATGTCGTACACGCGCAGCATGGCGAGAAAGCCCAGCCGCCGCTTGACGTCGGTGCCATGGTCGGCGAAGGCAAAGCCCTGCGGCTCGACCAGGCCGGGCGCGGCGCGCAACAGCGATTCGCGCTCGCGCACGGCGTCGCGCGTCAGGCGCAGGTTTCCGGACGCAAGGTAGCGCAGGCCGCCGTGCACCAGCTTCGACGAACGGCTCGAGGTGCCCCAGGCGAAGTCCTTCTGCTCGACCAGCAAGGTCTTGAGGCCGCGCCGCGCGGCTTCGAGCAGGATGCCGGCGCCGGTGATGCCGCCGCCGATCACCAGCAGGTCCCAGTCGCGCCCTGGAGGAAAGACGTTAGTTTGATTCATGGCGTCACCAGCTTGCCCGGGTTCATCCGGCACTCGGGATCGAAGTGGCGGAACAGCGCGCCCATGGCGCCGAGTCCCAGCTCGCCCTTCTCGGCCGCCAGCCATGGCGCGTGGTCGACGCCCACGCCATGCTGGTGGCTAATGGTGCCGCCGCAGCCGACGATCGCGCTCGAGACCCGGTCCTTGAGCTGGCGCCAGCGCGCCAGGTCGGCCTGGTAGTCGCCCGCCAGCCGGTAGACGAAGGTCGAATACACGCTGGCGCCCTGCGGATACAGGTGCGACAGGTGGGTATAGGCGTGCACGCGTTCGCCGAAGGCTTCCAGCGCGGCCGCCGCGGCCTGCTCGATCGCCGTCACCGCCGACGTCACGTGCGGCCAGTCGAGCGCCGTCTCGACCGTGTCGATCGCATAGCCCTGCTCCCAGGCCGCATTGCGCAGGTAGACGCTGCGGAAGCGGTTGCGGCGCCAGCGTTCGCCCAGCGCGCGTCCGACGTGCACGCCGCGCTGGCGCCGCGCCAGGGCCACCGCCGCGCGCAGCGCCTCGCGCGCCTGGCCCCTGGCGCCGCTGGCGCCGACCAGCAGCATGCATTTGGACTGGCCGCAACCGCGCCAGCCCAGGTAGCGCTCCAGCAGCGCAACCTGGCGGGCGTGGCCGGCCAGCGCCAGCATGGTGACCGTCTCGCCGGCGTTCGACAGGCGCAGCATCGACAATCCCAGGCGCGCCTGGGCCAGCGTCCGCGCCGCCTGCAGCGCGTGTTCCCAGTCGGGGAAGAACAGCGCGTGGAAGGCTTCGTGCTCGGGCAGGCGGTTGATGCGCACCGCGGCATGGGTCAGCACGCCTATGCGGCCTTCGGAACCGAGCACCATCTCGCGCAGGTCGATGCCGCTGCTCGAGGCTGGGAAGGTCGGGATGTCGAGGGTGCCGGACGGCGTCTCGATGCGCCCGCCCGCGAACATCTGCTCGATGCGGCCGTAGCGCAGCGACTGCTGTCCCGACGAGCGAGTGGCGATCCAGCCCCCGAGCGTGGAGTATTCGAACGACTGCGGATAATGGCCCAGGGTATAGCCATGGGCGCGCAGCTGGGCTTCGAGATCGGCGCCGGACACGCCGGCGCCGAAGCAGGCCAGCTGCGCCTCGCGGTCGAGCGAGATCATGGCGCGCATGCGGCCCATGTCGATGGAGAGGCTCGGGCGCAGGCCGCCGTTGGAGCTGCGGCCCACGTCGAGGTGGCCGGCCACGCTGGTGCCGCCGCCGTAGGGGATCACCACCGCATCGTGGCGGGCGGCGAAGCCCAAGAGCTCGCGCACCTGGGCGCCGGATTCGGGAAAGGCCACGCCGTCGGGCACATTGCCCAGGCGGCCGTGGCGCAGGCGCAGCCAGTCCGGCAGGCTCTGGCCGAGGGCGTGGCGCGCGCGCGTGGCGCTGCTGGTATCGATCAGGGGATGGGGCGGCAGGCGGCCCGGCGGCAGGCCGGCGCAGGCTTGTTCGAAGGTCGCGTCCTGCGGAGCCGTGCCCCGGCCCAGCCGTGCGCCGAGGAAGGCTCTGGCCTCCCCTTCCAGCTGCACCGTAATCGACTCGTCACCCCAACCGTTCCAACGCCGCATCAATGACTTTCCGTTATACTGCAAGTTGTTCTTTTTGCCAGCCCGGTATCACTACAGGTATCACCTCAGGTAACACGTTAAAGACGCTCCCGCCAATCGTATTGCGCTTTCATGACACAGCCTTGCTCAATCACGCCACCGCCCGCCATGGACGCCCGCGTGACCGGTTCCTACCTGCAGCCTCTACTGGAAACCGCCCTCGAGCGCGGCCTTACCCTTCCTGCATTGGCCGAGGCCGCCGGCATGGCGCCCGATGCCCTGGATCCGCTGCCCGAGAGACTGTCCGCACGACGCTACATCGGCCTGCTCGAAGCCGGCGCGCGCCTGGCGAACGACCCATTCTTCGGCCTGCACGTGGGCGAGAAGGCGCGTCCGGCCACCTATAGCGCCTACGGCATGCTGCTCCTGGCCTGCAGCAGCTTCGGCCATGCGCTGGAGCTGACCCAGCGCTACGAATCGCTGGCCCACGACCTGGGCCGCAGCGGCCTGGCGCTCCACGGCGCCCAGGCGCACTACGAATGGATCAGCCACTACCCCGACGCCACCCGGCACCTGGTGGAAAGCGTGTTCGCGGGCATCCGCGTGTTCGGCGGCTGGCTGGCCGGGCGGCCCCTGATGCCGCTGGCGCTGCGGGTCCGGCATGCCGACCCGGGCCACGGCAGCGCCGAATACCTGCGTGTGCTGGGCATCGCGCCGGAGTTCGGTGCGCCACTGAACTGCGCCGTCGTCGATGCCGCCCTGCTGGCGATGCCGGTACCGAACGCCGATACCAGCCTGTACCCGCTCCTGCTGCATCACGCCGAACGGCTGCTCGAAGAACGCGCCGCCCGGGTCGACCCGATCGTGGCGCGGGTGCGGGCCGCGCTGCTGCCGCGCCTGAACAGCGGCGAGGCGCGGCTGGCGCCGGTGGCGGCCGAGCTCGGGCTGTCGACCCGCACCCTGCAACGCAAGCTGGCCGACGCCGGTTCGAGCTTCCAGCAGGTGCTCGATGCGGTGCGCTACGGCCTGGCCCAGGACTACCTGCGCCGGCGCGAGCTGGGCCTGGTCGATATCGCCTTCCTGCTCGGCTTCCAGGAGCAGAGCGCGTTCACCCACGCGTTTCGCGAATGGAGCGGCATGAATCCGGGGGCATGGCGCGAACAGGCCGCATGAATCGGCTTCGATGATCGGTCCGGATGACTGGACCGGCAATGATTTTGCTGCAACAATTCGCGAATGAGTATCATTTCCCGATTCCAGGCATGGCTGCGCGCGGCACTTCTCGTACTATCGTGCGCCATCGCCCCGGCCGCCCTCGCCCTTGACCCGACCATCGCGCTGGACGGCTATCGCCATGAGCGCTGGGGCGAGCTGGAAGGCGCGCCGCGCTATGTCGATGCGCTGGCGCGCAGCCAGGACGGCTGGCTGTGGGTCGGCAGCCGCTACGCCGGACTGCTGCGCTTCGACGGCCTGCGCTTCCTGCCGTTCGAAACGGCCGACGGCAGCCGCCTGCAGAACACCGGCATCAGCGCGCTGCGGCCCGGGCCCGACGGCGAGCTGTGGATCGGCCACGGCAGCGGGGGCATGAGCGTGCTGCGCAAGGGGCGCTACCGGCACCTGATCACACCCGAACAGCGCGGCAGCGTATTCGCCATTTCACTCGGCGCCGATGGCGCGCCCTGGATCGCCAGCTGGCGCGGCCTGTTTCGGGTCGACGGCGATCGCGCCGTGCGCGTCGGCCCTGAACTCGGCTATGACGGCGCCCGCGCCGAATACGTGCTGGCCGACGGCGCCGGCCGGGTCTGGGCCACCAACGGCGCGGCGCTCTACCTGCGCGAGGCCGGCGCGACGCGGTTTCATCGACTGCGCCCGGTGCGAGGCGATGCGATGCTGCTCGAGGCGCGCGATAGCAGTGTATGGCTGGTGCTCGGCAAAGAGTTCGAGCAGGTGGCGCCGCCCTCGCCGCGCCGCGTTCCTGCGCAACCCGGCAACACCAACACCTACCAGTCGCTGTTCGACCGCGACGGCAACGTCTGGTCCGGCAACTGCCCGGTCGGCATTTGCGTGCTGCGCCCGGCCGACTGGCAGCGCGGCGAGCGTTTCACGCCGGTGGGCGCCGCCGAGCGGCTCGACCAGGCGTGGCAGATGACCAGCCTGTCGGTGCTGGCGCTGATGGAAGACGGCGACGGCAGCATCTGGGTCGGCACGCCCTCGGGCCTGGAGCGGCTGCGCGACCACGCAGTGCACATGGTGCCGCAACTGCTCGACCGCGGCATCTCCCACCCCGCCCGGCACCCGGACGGCGGGATCGTCGCGGCGCGGGCCCAACGGCTGGACGATACGGCCGGCCTGGTGCGCATCGAGAACGGCAAGGCGAGCGGCCTGCCCGACGCTATCGCGACCCACGTGCTCGACCGTGCGCCGGACGGCACGCTGGTGCTCGGCGGTCGCCACGGCATCGAGCGCCATGGCCGCACCGGCGTCGAGCGCATCCCGCTGCCGCCCGCGGTCAGCGCGGCCGCGGACAGCATCCGGCCCCGGAGCCTGGCGGCCGGCAATGACGAAGTCTGGCTCTGGACCGGCCGCATGGGCGCATGGCATTACCGCAACGGCGCCTGGACCCGGCCGCCTGTCAAGGAAGACCATCCCCAGAAAGTGGCCTTCGACGCTGCGGGCCGCAGCTACCTGGGCCTGCCCGGCAACCGCCTGCGCATCGTCGACGGCAGCGCGGTGCGCGAATACGGCGCCCAGGAAGGGCTGGAGGTCGGCAAGTTCAGCCTGATCGTGCCGGGCAAGCCCTTGCTGGTGTCGGGCGAGGACGGCATGCAGGTCCTGCAAGGCAACCGCTTCCGGCGCCTCGCCGTCGCCGCGCCGGACGGCATCGGCGCGGCCAGCGGAATCGTCACCGACGCCGCCGGCGTACGCTGGATCAACGCCGCGCGCGGCATCTACCGCGTCACGCCCGAGGACTGGACGCGCTCGATGAACGACCCCGGCATCGCGCTGCGCGGCCGGCTGTTCGATGCCGCCGACGGCTACCTGGGCGGCGGCGTGTCGGGCCTGCTGTCGCGCACGGCCGCGGTGGCCGGCGACGGCACGCTGTGGTTCGCCGGCGAGCGCGGCCTGGCCTGGATCGATCCGCGCAAGACGTCCCCCAATCCCGTGACGCCCGCGGTCGAGGTGCTGGCCGTATCGAGCGGCACGCGCCACTATGGCGTAGGCACGGGATTGGCACTCGACCAGGGCACCGAGAACGTGCAGATCGACTACACGGCGCCCAGCCTGCGCATGCCGCAGAAGGTCAGCTTCCGCTATCGCCTTGCGGGCGGCCAGGAGTGGGAGGAGGCCGGAACGCGGCGCAGCGCCTTCTTCCAGCGGCTGCGGCCCGGCAACCACACCTTCGAGGTGATGGCCATCAACGAGAGCGGCGTGGCGGGCTCGGTCACGACCCTGGCATTCCATATCCCGCCACGCTGGTTCCAGACCTGGTGGTTCCTTGCCGCCTGCGTGCTGGCCTTCCTGCTCATGCTCGCGTGGGCCTACCGGCTGCGCACCCGCCACCTGGCCGAGCGCATCGAAGGCGAGCTGATGGCGCGCATGCGCGAGCGCGAATCGATCGCCCGCTCGCTGCACGACACCTTCCTGCAGGGCGTGCAGGGCATGCTGTTGCGGATGCACTCGGTGCTGACCGGGCTGCCGCCCGACAGCCCGGCGCGCGCCGAGTTCGAGCGGGTGCTGGAGAGCGCGGAACAGGTGCTGGAAGAAGGCCGCGACGAAGTCCAGGGCCTGCGCCAGGGTTTTGCCAACGTCGATGCGTTTTGGCAGGGCCTGCTGCGCGACGTGGATCTGATTCTCCCCGGCGGCAGCGGGCGCCTGGCCCTGGCGGCGGCGCCGGGATCGGTCGAGCGCCTGCCGGTGCGCCTGCGCCGCGACGTGCACGCGATCGTGCGCGAAGCCCTGCTCAACGCGCTGCGGCACACGCCTGGCGCCGTCCGGCTCAGCGCCGATACCGGCCAGCGC
Source organism: Massilia arenae (assembly GCF_008014745.1). Classification (GTDB taxonomy): domain Bacteria; phylum Pseudomonadota; class Gammaproteobacteria; order Burkholderiales; family Burkholderiaceae_D; genus Telluria; species Telluria arenae. The sequence continues at coordinate 39,688 of NZ_VPFD01000010.1, read as the reverse complement.
GGCCTGGCGCTGACCGTCAGCGACGATGGCGCGGGCGGATCCGCCATGGACAAGGCCGGCCACTTCGGCCTGCAAGGCATGCGCGAGCGCGCCACCCAGATCGGCGCCCGGCTGCGCATCGACAGCGGCCCGGCCGGCACCCGGGTCACACTGGCGATCCCGGTCGCGCCCGATCAGGCGGTACAATCGCGCCCTGCCCATTCCACCTCGACAGAAGACATTCCATGACCCCAACCATGACCGGCTACCTGTGGTGCGCGCTGGCCGCCCTTGCCAGTGCTGCCGCCACCTTCCTCATCAAACTGTCGAACCAGCACGGCGTCGACTGGAACCTGGTGCGGATCGCCTTCCTCGGCGGCGCCGGCGCTACCTATGCGCTGGGCTTCGTGTGCTATTCGGTGGCCCTGCAAAAGCTGGACATGAGCCTGGCCTACCCGGTGATGACGGGCGTGGCGATGCTGGCGGTGGCGGCGATCGGCGTGGCCGCGCTCAATGAGCCGCTCAGCGTCAGCAAGATCGTCGGCATGGTGCTGATCGTGGCCGGCGCATTCGCGCTCGTGCGTTAAGACTCGAGGGTCCACGAAATCGGTTGCGGCTGTCGGCCACGGTCAGGCGTCGCGCCGCCCCAGCACGCGCACGGCATCGTCGACCACCGGCACGATCGCCAGCACGCACAGGAAGGCGGCCAGCGGCACCGTGGACAGATAGCCCAGGTGCTTGAAGCCCAGCGCCCCCACCACGCCGCCCAGGAAGAACGCGCCCAGCAGCGACAGCATCAGCATCAGGCGCCCGAGGTTGGCCGTGACTTTCGGCTGGCGCAGCGGGCCGTCGGCGTTCCAGTAGGCCATCTTGCCCAGCTCGATGCCGATGTCGGTCACGATGCCGGTCATGTGGGTGGTGCGGATCTCGGCATGCGAAACCTTGGTCATCACCGCGTTCTGCAGCCCCATCATGAAGCACAGCAGCATCACGGTCAGCGGAATGAAGAAGGCGTCGATCCCGGCCAGGCGCGCGCCGAGGATGCCGAACACCAGCAAAAGGACGGCCTCGAGCAACAGGGGCAGCGCAAAGCCGCTATGCAGGCCGCGGCGCCGGATATAGTTGACGAGGATGGCGGTGCAGGCCGCGCCGAGCAGGAAGCTGAGCAGCGCGCCGAGCGCGGCCAGCACCAGGTCGGTGTCGCCCAGTACCAGGTGGTCGGCCGCGCTGGAGACGATGCCGGTCATGTGCGAGGTATATTCGCGCACCGCGAGAAAGCCGCCGGCATTGATCGCCCCGGCGACGAAAGCCAGCGCCACGCCCAGGTGCCGGTTGGCGCCGGGAGTACGTTCATGTCCTGTCAGGCTGCGCGCGTAACTGATCGGCACGGCGGATGGCTCTCCGGATGAAATCGCTGGTTGGTGTGTGATTAATGTTACCGCAAATCACTTGCCGCACGCTCGAACGTTCTTCCATTCATAGAGCTATAATAAAAAATTATCGAAAAGCGCACACCCCTGTGCGCCCAAGACTGCCGTGAATCCCCATCTCGACAAGCTCCATCCTTACCCGTTCGAAAAGCTGCGCCAGCTGTTTGCCGGCGTCACTCCGAACCCGGCCTATTCCGCGATCAGCCTGGGCATCGGCGAACCGAAGCATCCGACGCCGGCCTTCATCGAAAAAGCGCTGACGCATTCGGTGGCCGGCCTGGCCAACTATCCGAGCACGGTGGGCGGCGAGCCCCTGCGCGCGGCCATCGCCGGCTGGCTGGAACGCCGCTACGGCATCCCGGCGCTGGACCCGGCCACCATGGTGCTGCCGGTGAACGGTTCGCGCGAGGCGCTGTTCGCGATCGCCCAGTGCATGATCGACGCCTCCAGGCCGGATGCGCTGGCGATGTGCCCGAACCCGTTCTACCAGATCTACGAAGGCGCGGCCTACCTGGCCGGCGCCACGCCGTACTTCGTCAATTCCGAACCCGCGCGCAACTTCGCGCCGGATTACGGCAGCGTGCCCGACGACGTGTGGCCGCGCGTGCAGCTGCTCTACGTCTGCTCGCCCGGCAACCCGACCGGGGCCACCCTGGGCCTGGACGACTGGCGCCAGCTGTTCGAGCTGGCCGACCGCTGGGGCTTCTTGATTGCGGCCGACGAGTGCTATTCGGAGATCTATACCGGCGCCGCCCCGCCGCTGGGCGCGCTGGAAGCGGCGCATCAACTGGGCCGCAGCGGCGGCGAGCAACCGTACCGCAACCTGATCGTGTTCTCGAGCCTGTCGAAGCGCTCGAACGTGCCGGGCATGCGTTCCGGTTTCGTGGCCGGCGATCCCATCGCGATGAAGAAATTCCTGCTCTACCGCACCTATTGCGGCGGCGCGATGTCGCCGCCGGTGCAGGCGGCTTCGATCGCGGCCTGGAACGACGAACATCACGTGATTGAGAACCGCGCGCTGTACAAGGAAAAATTCGCCCTCATCACGCCGCTGCTCAAGGACGTGATGGACGTCGAGCTGCCCGACGCCGGCTTCTACCTGTGGGCCGACGTGCGGCGCAGCGGCCTGTCGGACACCGACTTCGCGCGCCGCCTGTACGCCGACTATAATGTGACGGTCCTCCCGGGCAGCTATCTGGCGCGCGAAGCGCATGGCCAGAATCCGGGGCGCGACCGTATCCGCATGGCCCTGGTGGCCGGCGTCGACGAAGGACTGGAAGCGGCCAATCGCATCGTCCAGTTCTGCCAGGGCCTCAAGTAAGAGCCCCACGAATTCCTGTTTTCATTTCAATAAAGACCAGCATCATGACCCAACAACTGCAAACCATCATCGACACCGCCTGGGAACAGCGCGCCGACATCAGCCCGAACAACGCCAGCGCCGAAGTGCGCGACGCCGTCGCCCACGTCCTCGCCGGCCTCGATGACGGCAGCCTGCGCGTGGCGCAGAAGGACACCGGCACCTGGGTCGTGAACCAGTGGATCAAAAAGGCCGTGCTGCTGTCGTTCCGCCTCGAGAACAACGTGCCGGTCGCTTCCGGCGACATCCAGTTCTACGACAAAGTGCCGACCAAGTTCGCCGACTACACGCCAGAAGACTTCGCACGCGGCGGTTTCCGCGTGGTGCCGCCGGCCGTCGCCCGCCGCGGCAGCTTCATCGGCAAGAACGTGGTCCTGATGCCGTCCTACGTCAACATCGGCGCCTACGTCGATGAAGGCACGATGGTCGACACCTGGGCCACCGTCGGCTCCTGCGCCCAGATCGGCAAGAACGTCCACCTGTCGGGCGGCGTCGGCATCGGCGGCGTGCTGGAACCGATGCAGGCCAATCCGACCATCATCGAAGACAACTGCTTCATCGGCGCGCGCTCGGAAATCGTCGAAGGCGTGATCGTCGAAGAGAACTCGGTGATCTCGATGGGCGTGTACATCGGCCAGTCGACCAAGATCTACAACCGCGAAACCGGCGAAGTCACCTACGGCCGCGTGCCGTCGGGTTCGGTCGTGGTGTCGGGCAGCCTGCCCTCGACCGATGGCAAGTACAGCCTGTACTGCGCGGTGATCGTCAAGCGCGTGGATGCGCAGACGCGTTCGAAGACCGGGATCAACGAGCTGCTGCGCGGCGTTTAAGCTGGTTGAACGCGTTGGCGGCCCTGCCGCCGACGCGTCTAACCGGCCCTGAAATATCCGAAACAAAAACGGAGACGATGCGATGGCCATGGACCGCCTGTTCCAGCTGATGAAAGAGAAGAACGCTTCCGACATGTTCTTCGCCGTGAACTCCCCGGTGCACATCAAGATCAACGGCGCCCTCATCCCCATCAACCAGCACCGTCTCGAACCCGAGAACATCCTGTCGCTGCTGTCCGAGGTCGCCACCCCGGAACAGCTGCTCGAACTCGAACGCGACAACGAACTGAATATGGGCGTGTCGGTCCCCAACCTGGGGCGCTTCCGCCTGTCGGCCTTTCGCCAGCGCGGCTCGATCTCGGCCGTGTTCCGCTTCGTGCCGGCCGACATCCCGCCACTGGGCGGGCTGGGACTGCCGCCCGTGCTGTCCGAACTGATCATGGAAAAGCGCGGCCTGCTGCTGGTGGTCGGCGCCACCGGCTCCGGCAAGTCGACCACCATCGCCGCCATGCTCGACCATCGCAACGAGCACCGCGCAGGCCACATCCTGACGCTCGAAGACCCGATCGAATACCTCTTCAAGAACAAGAAATCGATCGTCAACCAGCGCGAGATCGGCAGCGACGCCAGCAGCTTCGGCATCGCGCTGAAGAACTCGATGCGCCAGGCGCCTGACTGCATCCTGATCGGCGAGATCCGCGACCGCGAGACGATGGCCGCGGCGCTGGCCTATGCCCAGTCGGGCCATCTGGTGCTGGCCACCCTGCACGCCAACAACAGCTACAACGCGCTGAACCGCATCATCAGCTTCTACCCGATGGAAAACCGCGGCGCCCTGCTGCAAGACCTGGCCTCGAGCGTCAAGGCGATCGTGTCGCAGCGGCTGGTGAAGTCCGCGGCGGGTGGTGTGCGCCAGGCGGCGGTCGAAGTGATGCTCAACACGCGCTACATCGCCGACCTGATCGAAAAAGGCGAGATCGGCCAGATCAAGGAAGCGATGGACAAGAGCCTGTCGCCCGGCTCGCAATCGTTCGAAGGCGCGCTGTTCAAGCTGGTCAAGGACGGCCTGATAACGCAGGATGAGGCGCTGGCCAATGCCGATTCGGCCACCAACCTGCTTTGGGTGCTCAACAATGGGCCGGACAGCCAGGTCCAGCAGGAAGAGCAAAAGAAGCCGAGCGAGCCGCAGGGCGCCTCGTTCACCGAATTCACGCTCAATTCCTGACCCAGCGCCAGGCGGCGCACCCGTGCGCCTCATCTGTGTACAATCGGCCCTGAATGACCTTGTGCGCTCGCGCGCGCATACACTATCCTCACGCCTTTTCGAACGACCACGCCGCCCCGGCGGCCAAGATTGCCCATGACTACGACTCTCTACGGAATTCCCAACTGCGACACCGTCAAGAAGGCCCGCACCTGGCTGGCCGACAACGGCCACGACTTCACCTTTCATGACTTCAAGAAACAGGGCCTGAGCCGCGAACTGGTGCAAGGCTGGCTGAAGGACCTCGACTGGGAAACCCTGGTCAACCGCAAGGGCATGACCTGGCGTAACCTGTCCGACGAGCGCAAGGCGCAAGTCAATGATGCGGACAGCGCGACCGAGCTGATGCTGGAAAATCCGTCCGTCATCAAGCGCCCGGTGCTTGCCGGCGTCGGCCCGGTCTCGGTCGGTTTCTCGATCGACGCCTACACCAGCAAGTTCGCGAGCGCCAGGTGAAGCCTTCGCGCACCCTGCTGCTGACCGAAGAGCTGATCGCGCTCGATTCGATCACGCCACACGACAAGGGCTGCCAGCAGCGCCTGATCGAGCTGCTGGCGCCGCTGGGCTTTCGCTGCGAGACCATCGAGTCGAACGGCGTGACCAATCTGTGGGCGCGTAAGGGTAGCGAAGCGCCGCTGTTCGTGTTCGCAGGCCATACCGACGTGGTCCCGGCCGGCCCGCTGCACCACTGGGAGTCGGCGCCCTTCGTGCCGACCCAGCGCGACGGCAAGCTGTATGGACGCGGCGCCTCCGACATGAAAACCTCGATCGCGGCCATGGTGATCGCCTGCGAGGAGTTCATCGCCGACCACCCCGACCACCGGGGCTCGATCGCCTTCCTGATCACCAGCGACGAGGAAGGCCCGGCCGTCGACGGCACCGCAGTCGTGGTCGACCTGCTGGAAGAACGCGGCGAGACGCTCGACTACTGCCTGGTCGGCGAGCCGACCTCGAACCACGTGCTGGGCGACACGATCAAGAACGGCCGCCGCGGTTCGCTGTCGGGCCACCTGGTCATCAAGGGCATCCAGGGCCATATCGCCTATCCGCAGCTGGCGCGCAACCCGATCCACCAGGCCGCGCCGGCGCTGGCCGAGCTGACGGCCGAGGTCTGGGACGAAGGCAATGAGTACTATGCGCCGACCAGCTGGCAGATCTCGAACATGGCGGCCGGCACCGGCGCCAACAACGTGATCCCGGGCAGCTTGAACATCGACTTCAACTTCCGCTTCTCGACCGCCAGCACGGCCGAGGGCCTGGAGGCGCGGGTGCACGCCATCCTCGACCGCCACGGCCTGGATTACGACCTGGAGTGGACGCTGTCGGGCCAGCCTTTCCTGACCGAGAAGGGAACCCTGTCGGACACCATCTGCGGCGCCATCAAGGAAGAACTGGGCGTGCAGGCCGAATTATCGACCACCGGCGGGACCTCCGACGGCCGCTTCATCGCCCGCATCTGCCCTCAGGTGATAGAATTCGGGCCACCGAACGCCAGCATCCACAAGATCGATGAACACATCGAGCTGCGCTACATCGATCCCCTGAAGAATATCTACCGCCGCACGCTCGAATGCCTGCTGGCTGCCTGACCGGGGCGCTGAACTAACACGAGAACAAGACCATGACCAACACCACCTTCAGTACGCCGCGCGACCTGCTGCGCTATGCCATCACCCGCTTCAACTCTGCCCGCCTGTTCTTCGGCCACGGCAGCGCCGAGGCCTTCGACGAAGCCGCCTACCTGATCCTGCACACCCTGAGACTGCCGCTGGACCGCCTCGAGCCCTTCCTCGACGCCCGCCTGCTGCCGGACGAAGTGCTGCAGGTGCTGGCCGTGATCGAGCGCCGCGTCACCGAGCGCGTGCCGGCCGCCTACATCACCAAGGAAGCTTGGTTGGGCGAATACCGCTTCTACGTCGACGAACGCGTGCTGGTGCCGCGCTCCTTCATCGCCGAGCTGATCCCGCAGCAGTTCAGCCCATGGCTGACCGATCCGGAAGGCGTCGAGAACGTGCTCGAACTGTGCACCGGCAGCGGTTGCCTGGCGATCATGATGGCCGACACCTTCGAAAACGCCGTGGTCGATGCGGTCGACATCTCGAAAGACGCGCTGGCCGTGGCCGAGCACAACATCCGCGAATACAAGCTGGAAGGCCGGGTAAACCCGATCGAGTCCGACCTGTACGAGAACGTGCCGTTCAAGAAGTACGACCTGATCATCACCAATCCGCCGTACGTGAACTCGGAATCGATGCGCACCCTGCCGCCGGAATACCTGAACGAGCCGCAGATCGCGCTCGCGGGCGGCGAAGACGGCATGGACCTGGTGCGCAAGATCATCGCCGGCGCCGCCGAGCGCCTGACGCCGGAAGGCATCCTGGTGGTCGAGATCGGCAACGAGCGCGAGTTCGCCGAAGCGGCGTTCGGCCACCTGGGCCTGACCTGGCTGACCACCAGCATCGGCGACGATGCGGTGTTCCTGCTGACGGCCGAGCAGCTGCAGACCGCACAGTAAAATACGCGATTCGCCGGCGCTGATTGATTGCGCCGACTTTCGAACGTCGTCCCCGCGCAGGCGGGGACCCAAGTTTTCTTGAGCAGCCATTGCGTCAAACGTAGCGGCAACACACGCACACTTGGGTCCCCGCCTTCGCGGGGACGACGTGCATGAGCCAACAACGAAGCAACACCCGTTCGACTAAGTAGACAAAATCCCATGATCCGAATCCAGAACGTCAGCCTGATGCGCGGCACCAAGCCGCTGCTCGTAGACGCCGACCTGACCCTCAACCCGGGCGACAAGATCGGCCTGATCGGCGCCAACGGCGCCGGCAAATCGAGCCTGTTCGGCATGCTGCGCAACGAGCTGCATCCGGACCAGGGGCAGATCGACTTCCCCGCCAAGTGGCGCATGGCCTATGTGGCGCAAGAGACCCCGCCGCTCGAGCGCGCCGCGCTCGACTACGCGATCGACGGCGACGTCGGCCTGCGCAAATTGCAGGCCGAGCTGGAAGAACTGGAATCGCATCCCGACGCCGACGCCCACGGCATGCGCCTGGGCGAGCTGCACGGGATGCTGGCCGACGCCGATGCCTACACCGTGCAGTCGCGCGGCGAACAGCTGCTGCTGGGCCTGGGCTTTTCGCTGGCCCAGATGAACCAGCCGGTGGCCAGCTTCTCGGGCGGCTGGCGCATGCGCCTGAACCTGGCGCAGGCGCTGATGTGCCCTTCCGACCTGCTGCTGCTCGATGAACCGACCAACCACCTGGACCTGGACGCGATCATCTGGCTCGAGGACTGGCTCAAGCGTTATCCGGGCACCCTGATCATCATCTCGCACGACCGCGACTTCCTCGACGAGATCGTGAACGTGATCGTGCACATCGACGACCGCAAGCTGAAACGCTACGGCGGCAACTATTCGAGCTTCGAACGCCAGCGCGCCGCCCAGATGGTGCTGCAGGCCTCGGCCATCGAGAAGCAGAACCGCCAGCGCGCCCACCTTGAATCCTTCATCAACCGCTTCAAGGCGCAGGCCACCAAGGCGCGCCAGGCGCAGAGCCGGATCAAGGCGCTGTCGCGGATGGAAGAACTGGCGCCGCTGCGCGCCGCCGCCGAATTCTCGTTCGAATTCCGCGAGCCGCTGGCCGCGCCGAATCCGCTGCTGGTGCTCGACGGTGTGGACGCCGGCTATCCGCTGCTCGACGAGCATGGCGACAAGGTCGGCGCCAAGACCATCGTCAACCACATCGATTTCTCGCTCACGATCGGCCAGCGCATTGGCCTCTTGGGCGTGAACGGCGCCGGCAAGTCGACCCTGATCAAGACCGTGGCGGGCGAACTGAAACCGCTGACCGGTGAAGCGACGATCGGCAAGGGCCTGTCGATCGGCTACTTCGCCCAGCACCAGGTCGAGATGCTGCGCCACGACGAATCGCCCCTGTGGCACCTGGCGAAGATCGCACCGACGGTACGCGAGCAGGAGCTGCGCAACTTCCTCGGCAGCTTCAACTTCCCCGGCGAGATGGTGACCAGCCCGATCAAGCCGTTCTCGGGCGGCGAAAAGGCGCGCCTGGCGCTGGCCCTGATCGTGTGGCAGCGCCCCAACCTGCTGCTGCTCGATGAACCGACCAACCACCTGGACCTGGAAACGCGCGAAGCGCTGACGATGGCGCTGGCCCAGTTCGAGGGCACGCTGGTCGTGGTCTCGCACGACCGCCACCTGCTGCGCGCCACCACCGACCAGTTCATCATCGTGGCCGACGGCCGCCTGCAGCCTTTCGACGGCGACCTGGACGACTACAAGGACTGGCTGTTCAAGACCAAGCTGGGCAAGGGCGGCGACGCCCTGCCCGGCCAGGCGGCGAAGGCGGCCCAGCCGGCCGCCAAGGCCAGCGCGCCCGCGCCTGTCGTCACCGTGTCGCCGGCCGAGCGCAAGGAACAGAAGCGCGTCGAAGCCGAAGAGCGCCAGCGCATGGCGGCCCAGCGCAAGCCCCTGGAAACCCGGGTCAAGCGCATCGATGAGCAGATGGCCAAGCTGAGTGCGAAGAAAGCGACGATCGACGCCGAGCTGCTCGACCCGGCGATCTACGAAGCCGAGAACAAGGATCGCCTCAAGACGCTGGTGGCCGACCAGGCCTTCGCGGTACGCGATCTGGAAACGCTCGAGATGGAGTGGCTGGAGATCCAGGAGCAGCTCGAGGCGTTGACGGCGTAAGGTCAGGCGGCCCGCAGCGGCCGCCTCGGCGACAGCGACATCAGCCGATCGATGTCGATCAACACCACCTTGCGTCCATCGATGCGGGCGATGCCGATCAGGTAGCCCGCGCCCGGCGCGCCCGGCAGGGGCTGCACGGCTTCAGGCCGCACGTGCACGATGCCGGTCACGCTCTCGACCACCATGCCGACGATCCCGCTCGACAGGCGCAGGATGATCACGTCGGTATCCGGCGCCGATCGGCCCGGCCCCGTGGCCGCGCGCATATCGACCACCGGCATGATCACCCCATGCGACAGCGCCACGCCGCCGATGATTTCGCCGTCGGTGGCGAAGCGCTCGAGGGATCCCAGCAGCTTGAGTTCCTGCACGCGCGCGCAATCGAGCCCGTACTCCTGCCCGTCGAGCATGAAGCTGAGGAATTCCCGCGAGGCGCTACTGCGCGGCGCCGGATACCGGGAAACAGAAGCGCGCGGGACTGAAGCGTGGAGCATGCTGGGCAAGGTGACCATGGCGGATCCTTTATGGGTGCGATCACCATCGTATGCCGCGCCCCCGGCGCCGATGTTGACTGTGGTCAACTTCAGCCTTGCGCATGCCCCGCGCCACGGGTCACATTCAGGACACGGCCGGCGCCTGTACCGCGGCCGTGGACGTGTCCCACGACCACGCGCCCTCGTAGCCCGCGTACAGCACTTCCCTGCCCTTGGTGTCGCGCAGGCGCAGCTTGACGTCGCGCGCCGTCATATCCCAGACGCAGCCGAAGTCCGGTTCGTAGGGCAGCGCCAGCACCTGCACTTCGCCCGCCAGCATGCCGATCGCCACCCCGGCCGACCCGACCCGCTCGAAGCGCTGGGCCTCGAACCGTTTCAGTAATTCCATGCCGCCCTGGCGCTCGGCGTCGAGCGACTTGGCTTCTTGCGACAGCCGGCCCAGTTCCTTGAGCGCCGGCGCCACACTGGCAGCCAGGCGCCGGAATTGCGGTTCCTGTTCCGGCGTGAGCACCAGCTCGCCCTTGCGCAGGCGCGGCGCGATCAACAGGTATTTGCGCATCTCAGGCTGGCCGGTCAGCGCTTCCATCGCGCTGCGGCGCTGCGCCGCCAGCTGGACGAACTGGTCCATCCGCTCGCGCACCTGCGCCATCGCCGCGTCGACGCGCGCGCAGTCCGGGCGCAGCAGCCAGACCAGCATCTCGCCCTGCTTCCACGGCGCCGCGCGGCCGATCGCCACGCGCCGCCCGGCGATGGCGCTGCCCTCGGCATGCGCCACCTCGACTTCGTCGCCGATGATCTCGCAGTTGATCGCGGTCTCGATCCGGATGCGCGCGCCCGAGATCACGCAGTTCTCGGCACGCTCGAGCCGGATCTCGCCCTTGGGCGCCTGGATCGTCGCCTGGGACGCGACGCCCAGCACCCGCACCCCGCCATCCAGGTTGCGCGCGCTGCCGCCGACCAGGTTGCGGCGCAGGAGGATGGCGCCGCCGCGCGAGACCAGGTGGCCGTACACGTCGCCGTGCACGGTGATGCTCTCGGCCTCGATGATGCGCTGCTCCTGCACTTCGCCGAATTCCTCGTAGTCGCCGGCCAGGTGCAGGTTGCCGGTGGTCTTGGCGCTGACGCCGTCGCGGCTGACGATCTTGTCGGTGATGGCGATGCGGCAGCTCTTGGGGTCGACGCTCAAAAAGCCGTCCTGGCGCGCCACCAGGAACTCGCCTTCCGGCGCCAGGTCGACCGCCGTGCCGTCGGCCGCATAGGTGGCCAGGTCGAGGTCCTTCGCCACCTCTGGCGCGATCGGGATGCCGTTCAGGTCGAAGCCCGGGCTGCCGCTGGTACGCGGCACCTTGCGCAGCAGGCGCGTGCCGGCCGCCACCTGCGGGAAGCGGTTCTGGAAGCTCATCAGGTCGAGCTTGCCGTTGGCGAGCTGGCGTGGCGCATCGCTGCGATGCAGCTCGTTGGCGACTTCCTCGACGCCGGCGTCCACCCCGGGCAGCGGCTCGAGGCGGCGCGCCACCACGTAGCGGCCGGCCGCGCCGCTCGCGATGTGGCTGCGGATGGCCTCGACCTCGGCGCCGAAGCGAATGCCCTTCACCCACATGTCGGCGACGAACTCGTCGGCGTCGAGCCGGGTCGGGCGCTCATTGCCTTCCTCGTCGCGCTCGAACACGGGCTCGAAATAGTATTCGGCCTGGCCGTCGGCGATCTTGACCGAGCGGTACAGGGCCTGGCGCTGCGGCGTGAACGGCACGATGTCGGCCGCGATGCGCACCACGACCCGCCCGGCCGCATCGCGCGGCAGATCCGGCCCGTGGCCATACAGGGCCTTGACCAGGACCGGATAATCGAGGCCGGCCAGGTAGTGACTGGAGCGCAGGATGCCGTCGACTGCCGCTGCCAGCGTGGTGCCGAGCACTTCGGGATCGGCATACACGCCGTCGTCGCGCCTGGCGATGCAGTGTTCGGGCCCGGTGGATTCGAAGCGGACGGCGGTGGACGCGACAGACACGGCGTCGGGTGGTACGGCAAGGTCGGACACGTTCACGCTCCACTTAGGGAAGTATGTTGGCGACAAATACCCTGCCAACAGTAAGGTGGACGTAAACATAGCATGTTGCGCAAGCTAAATGAACATATGGCAACTAGATTTCTAAAAAGAAAATTTGTTACGCGGTCGACACGGTTGCCGCACGGGGCGTTAGCGGCGAAATCCAGCAAAAACACATCAGATACGCCAGCATGGCGACTTGGGAAATGTCAAATTCCAGAAACGACAACGGCGCCATCGGCGCCGTCGTTTTACATTGCCGACCGCATTTTCAGCGGCGGCGGGTGTTCGGATAGAGTTCCGAACCTTCCTTGATCTGGCGCCGCAGGTCGCGCCGCTCGTCCGGCGACAGCCGGCCGCGACGGCGCTCTTCGCGCGCCGCGTCGGATTGCGCCTCCATGGCGCGACGGTCCTGATCACGCATCTCGTAGACGCGCGGATCCTGCTGGGCCTGCATCTGGTAACGGTCGCGCATCGCCGCTTCGTCGCGGCGTGGATCGCGCTCCTGGTTTTGCGCCAATGCGCTGGCTCCAGTGCCTGCCAGTACACAGGCGATGACACCAAGGCGCGCAAGCCGGGCGAGCCGGCCGCCATTGGCGCCGAATCCTGCTGGTTTGTCGTTGTGCGCGTGGTTCATGGTGTTCCTCTTCCGCGATGCCTGATAAACGGATAAGCTGTGTTGATCACTTGTCGCCAGTGTAGGTGCATACCGAAAGTGGAGTAAGACTAATTGGGTAAAGTTTGTAACACATTGTAATGGCTGAGCTGAGTCGTGCTTCCGCTCCAGCGATAAGAAGTTACCATAGCGACATTCATCTGACAATTCTGGACAGCTCTATGACTTCAACGACTTCGAACAATAATGCGGGTACGGGCGCGTCAGCGGGCCACTCCGCCAAGATCATGGTCGTGGACGACGACGTACGCCTGCGCGACCTGCTGCGCCGCTACCTGACCGAACAGGGATTCCAGGTCGTGACCGCCGAAAGCGCGCCGGCGATGAACAAATTGTGGCTGCGCGAGCGTTACGACCTGCTGGTGCTCGACCTGATGCTGCCCGGCGAAGACGGCCTGTCGATCTGCCGCCGCCTGCGCGGCGCCGGCGACCAGACCCCGATCATCATGCTGACCGCCAAGGGCGAGGACGTCGACCGCATCGTCGGCCTCGAGATGGGCGCCGACGACTACCTGCCCAAGCCATTCAACCCGCGCGAACTGGTGGCCCGCATCGGCGCCGTCCTGCGCCGCAAGGGCCCGGACGAGATCCCGGGCGCGCCGTCCGAAACCCCGCAGACCTTCGAGTTCGGCGACTTCGTGCTCGACCTGGGCACGCGCACGCTCAAGAAGAATGGCGAGACAGTGCCGCTGACCACCGGCGAATTCTCGGTACTCAAGGTGTTCGCGCGCCATGCGCGCCAGCCGCTGTCGCGCGAGAAGCTGATGGAACTGGCCCGCGGCCGCGAATACGAAGTGTTCGACCGCTCGCTCGACGTCCAGATCTCCCGCCTGCGCAAGCTGATCGAGCCCGATCCATCGAGCCCGCTGTACATCCAGACCGTGTGGGGCCTGGGCTATGTGTTCATCCCTGAAGGCCAGCCGCGCTAGTGTTCACCCCAATCGCCCAAGCGCGGCGCGCCCTGCGCTTCGCCTGGTTCAAGAGCGGCCTGTTCTGGCGCACCTTCTTCCTGATGTCGGTGCTCACCGCGGCTTCGATGCTGGCCTGGATCGGCATGATCAGCGTGTTCCAGCGCGACAAGCAGGTGCAGCAGACGGCGGAGCTGGTGGTGTCGGTGGTGACGATCACCAAGGCCGCCCTGACCCACTCCGCGCCCGACCTGCGGCGCGAGCTGCTGCTCGAACTGGTGTCGAACGAAGGCATCCGCATCTTTACGCTGGAAGACACGGACGTGATCGACCCGCCGCCGCACAATCCCCTGATGCCCGAGATCGCGGCCATCGTGCGCGAACGCCTGGGCACCGACACCCGCTTTTCGAGCGGCGTGAACGGCGTGCCGGGCTTCTACATCAGCTTCAATATCGAGGACGACAAATACTGGCTGATGCTCGAGCGCGAGCGCCTGACCGGGCTGACGCGTGAACAGTGGCTGGGCTGGGCGGTGGTCGTGGGCCTGCTGTCGGTGGTCGGCGCGGCGCTGATCTCGAGCCTGGTGAACCGCCCGCTGGCGCGCCTGACGGCCGCCGCGCGCGCCATCGCCAAGGGCGAGCGCCCGGTGCGCCTGCCCGAGAAGGGCTCGCAGGAGATCATCGAGGCTAACCGCAGTTTCAACCAGATGGTGGAAGACCTGGCGCAGGTGGAGAAGGACCGCGCCGTGATCCTGGCCGGCATCTCGCACGACCTGCGCACGCCGCTGGCGCGCATGGGGCTCGAAGTGGAGATGGCGAACCTGTCGACGGACGCGCGCGAAGGCATGCAGTCGGACATCGCGCAGATGGACGCCATCATCGGCCAGTTCCTGGACTACGCCAAGCCGACCGAGGCGGCGACCTTCGTGCCGGTGAACCTGTCCGAGATGTTGTCCGACGTCGGCCGCGAGGCAGCCCGCATCCCCGACCTGCACGTCAAGACCGACCTGATGCCGGGCGTGCACGTGATGGGAAATGCGACCGACCTGCGGCGCGTGATCAACAACATCATCGAGAACGCGCGCCGCTACGGCAACACGCCGGGCACCTCATGCACCGATATCGACATCGTGCTGCGCGTGAAGGCCACCGGCCACGGCCGGCGCGCCGTGATCGAGATCGGCGACCATGGCGTCGGCGTGCCGGCGGACCAGATCGCGCAGCTGATGAAACCCTTTACGCGGCTCGATAGCGCGCGCGGCCAGGCGAATGGCGCCGGGCTCGGATTGGCGATCGTGGAGCGGGTGCTGACCCGGCATAACGCAGGACTGGAAGTGCGTAACCGCGAAGGCGGCGGGTTCATGCTGCAGGTGGCGTTGCCGCTGGCGGCGTGAGCTACAGCTTTCGCTTGTCGCTCTCGTAAACCACGCCATACTGATCCTACATGTCGATGACGACTATTAAGCGAATGGAAAGTCACATGAGAATCATCAATTTTTCCGATGCTCGCGACGATCTCCGGGCTGTCATCGACCAAGTGATGGAAGATGCTGACATCACCGTCATCTCTCGCCGCGATGGGCCAGATGCCGTCGTCATGTCATTAGATCACTACAGCAATCTCATGGAGACTGTGCACCTGATAAGCTCGCCGGCGAATGCAGTCCACCTCGACAAGTCGATTACACAAGCCCGCTCTGGTCGAGCGCAGCATCGGGAACTACTTGACAACGCTGGGGCACCGCAACATGCGCCGCTTGACGTTCATGAATGAGGGCTGAGCGCGTTTTATTTACGAGCCGACGCAACACAAGAAGACACTCAAGAGAATCGCCAAAGGAGCATATATGCTCCCTCTTTTTTGCCGGTCTGACCCGCAGCCAGACGCACGACTGTGTCGCAGAAATTAATCAATCGCCGATCAGACTCGCAAACCGCCCCAGATCGATATTCCCGCCACTGATCAACACCCCGACCTTCTTCCCCTTCAGCTGATCCTTCATCCGGCGCGCAGCGGCAAACCCCAAGCAACCGGTCGGCTCCACCACGATCTTCATACGTTCGGCAAAAAAGCGCATGCAGGCCACCAGTTCCTCGTCGCTCACGGTGAGAATATCGTTGACGTCGCGTCGGATGATCGGAAAGGTCAGCTGCCCCAGGTGCTGAGTCTGGGCGCCGTCGGCGATGGTCCGCGGCGTGTCGATATGGACGATCTCGCCGGTGCGGAACGACTGCTGGCCGTCATTGCCGGCCTCCGGCTCGACGCCGTACAGCATGCAGCCCGGCGACAGCGCGCGCGTGGCCAGCGCGGAGCCGGACAGCAGGCCGCCACCGCCCAGGCACACGAAGAAGGCGTCCAATGGGCCGACTTCCTCGAACAACTCCTTGGCCGCCGTGCCCTGCCCCGCAATCACGTCCGCGTGGTCATAGGGTGGAATCAGGGTCAGGCCGTGCTTCTCGGCCAACTCGCGGCCGATTTGCTCGCGGTCTTCGGTATAGCGGTCATAGGTGACCACGGTGGCGCCATAGCCGCGCGTTGCGGCAACCTTCGCGGCCGGCGCATCCTGCGGCATCACGATCGTGGCCGGCATGCCCAGGATCTTCGCCGACAGCGCGATCGCCTGCGCATGGTTGCCGGACGAGAAAGCGACGACGCCGGCGCGGCGCTGATCGGGGCTGAACTTCGCCAGCGCGTTATAGCCGCCGCGGAATTTGAAGGCGCCCATGCGCTGCATGTTCTCGCACTTGAAGAACACCTCGGCGCCGAATTCCTCGTTGACGGTGCGCGAGGTCAGTACCGGCGTGCGGTGGGCAGCGCCCAGGATGCGCTCGGCGGCCTGGGCGACGTCTTCGTAAGTGGGGAGCGATGCTGCGGTCATGGCGCTATCCTTTCAGTTCACTGCGGTCGGTTTAACGATTCATCCAATATTGGACATATTATCCAATTCTGGATGAAGCGTCAAACCGCAGCGATGTCGGGTCACCTCCTTGCTATGGCCACCAGCGGACGATGTTCAGCACGCCCGTAATCCACGTTTTCCCGGTCTTCCCGATCCTGGGTCCATTGCCCGGCGGCGCGGCCGGCGGAATGTCGCGCAACGCCTGGTCGACCAGCCGGTTGCGCTCGCGCGCCTGCTGCACGAAGTACACCGACGCCCACAGGAACAGCAGCAAGGCCGCGAGCGCCGCCCAGCCGCCAAAGAACAGCAGCGCGCCGAAGACGAAGAACGGGCCGAACCAGTACACGGCCCAGGCCTGGTCGCGCGCGACGTCCCAGGCCGATTCGGCAAGCACGACGTCCGGCGTCGACAGGTCGCGCCAGCCCACGATCTTCTGCCAGTTGCCCTGCTCGACCAGTGCGACAGCATAGCGCGAACCATCGCGCGGCACGGTGTCGTCGGAGAAGGTGACGCTGTAATGCTTCTTGCCGCCGCTTTCGAAGCTGAAGGTGCCTCCCTGCACGTCGAACACGCGGTCGAACGTTACCTGCACGATGTGTGCGAAATCTTCCACTCGCCTGCTCATTTCTCTTCCTTATCTCGAGGTGCGATTGCCACCACCGACCATTGCACGTCGATGCCCGGTGACCGCGTTGCGCTATCGCGCCGGTAACTGTGATAAGCGAAAACAGGATCCGCTTCCGCGGTGTCCACCGTGTGGCACATCGTGCATTCCACACACGCGCCAACCTGGCCGAATCCGGCACTGCCCAACTGCCACTGCACCATGCGCGCCAGATCCAGGCGCCGATGACGCGGCGCTATCACGCGAGGATCGATCGGATAGCGCTCGCGAAAACTGGCGATGATGTCGTCCGACACTTCGTAGCAACAGGGTCCGGCCGTCGGCCCGATGGCGGCAACCCAGTCGCCCGTGCGCTCGCCGCGCCGCGCGAGCAATGCGGCGAACTCAGGGACGATGCCGGCCAGGGCGCCGCGCCAGCCGACGTGCAGGGCCGCCACCGCCGTACCATCTTTCCGGGCCAACAGGACCGGCGCACAATCGGCGGTCGCGATCGCCAGCATCAGTCCCGGCTGCTCGGTGAACATGCCATCGGCTTCGCCGCAATCCTCACCCATGTGCAGGGCGATGGCGATGCGCGTGCCATGGCGCTCGTGCTGGACTGGCCGGTGCGGCCAGTAAGCCGGGAAGCGCCTGCCCATGTCGTCGTCGCGTCGGCCGAAGCGATGGACGATACCGGCGACGGCATCCAGTGCGGGGCTGTTCGTCATGGTCGCGGTCGATCAGTCAGGCGTATGCCGCGTCATTTCCACAGGAGCGGAGCCAGCGCCCATATCGATTGCGCCAGTCGCGACGGCTTGCGCTTGCCCGGCTCCGGCGGCACAGCCGGATGCACGTCCCGCAGCGCGTGGGCCGCCTGCCGGTTGCGCCAGGCAGCGCGGTAGATGAAGGCGCCAAAAGCCAACACCATGAGCCCGGCTACCGGGACCGCCAAAGTGATGCCGAACGGCACCGGGATGATCATGTAATACCAGGGGAGCGCCTGGATGGCGAGCGACCAGGCCGAGCGCTTGATCTCCACGTTGGACTCTGCCAGGTCGCGCCAGCCGATGACTTTTTCCCAGTTGCCCGCTTCGGCAAAGGCGACGGCATAGATCGCGCCTTCACGCGGGATCGTCAGGCCATTGGCATTGACGCCATACACCGGCCAGCCGCCATCCTCGAAGCTGAAGTCACCCGTACGCTCCTGGACGTCGAAAATCCGGTCGAAGCGGACCTGCTTGATATGCATCTGGTCGTAACCTTCCCTACACATTGCCGATGCCGGGAACCCTAACGCACTATGTGCCGCCCTGTCCAGCCCGTGGGACAAGTCATGCAAACCGCATCAATCCGGAATCCGATTGACCAGTTCCTCGCCCCGCTCGAACGCACCGATGCTGTCGATGGTCGTGCGCATGATCTGCCCGATCGCCTCCACCGTGAAAAAGGCCTGGTGACCGGTCACGATCACATTCGGGAACGACACCAGGCGCTGGATCACGTCGTCCGTGATGATGGTCGACGACAGGTCCTGGAAGAACAGGCTCGCTTCCTGCTCGTAGACGTCGATCGCCAGGCCGCCCAGCTGGCCGCTCTTGAGCGCCTGCACCGCCGCCTCGGTGTCGACCAGGCCGCCGCGGCTGGTATTGACCAGCACGCAGCCGCGCTTGACTCGCGCCAGCGCCGCCGCATTGACGATGTGGTGGGTCTCTTCCAGCAGCGGGCAGTGCAGCGACACCACGTCGCTGCAGGCCAGCAGCTCATCGACGCCGATATAGCGCCCTCCCAATGCCTCGAAGGCCGGCGTCGGGTAGCGGTCGTAGCCGACCAGGGTGCAGCCGAAACCGGCCATGATGCGGGCGAAGATGGTGCCGATCTTGCCGGTGCCGATCACGCCGACCGTCTTGCCGTGCAAGTCGAAACCCATCAGGCCGTCGAGGTCGAAGTTGCCTTCACGCGTGCGCACGCTGGCGCGGGCGATCTTGCGGTTCACGGCCAGCAGCAGCCCGACCGCGAACTCGGCGACCGAGTTGGGAGAATAGTCCGTCACCCGCACCACCGCGATGCCCAGCCGGCGTGCTGCGGCCGCATCGACGTGGTTGTAGCCGGTCGAGCGGGTAGCCACCAGGCGCGTGCCCTGCTGCGCCAGGATGCCCAGCACCTCGGCATCGACGGTATCGTTGACGAAGACGCAGACCGCCGCGCAGCCCTCGGCCAGGATCGCGGTCTCGCGGCTCAGCCGGTCTTCGAGAAAGCGCAATTCATGGTCGGCGTCAAAGTTGGCCTGGGCCAGCATGGTCTTGTCGTAGCGGCGGGCGCTGTAAACGGCTGTCTTCACGACTGACTCCCCTGATAAACGGTACCGCTAAATTCTATTTGATGTCGTTGTATGCCGTCGCCCGCGAAATGCCGAGGTGAGATGCCGCTACTTCCATCGCGCGCCGCACTTCCAGAAATCCGCCCTCCTTCAGTTCGCGCATCAGCGCACGCCGTTCGTGCGCCTTGAGCAGCTGGGGCGAGGACGCCAGCCGCGCCGCATAGGCGTCGATGCGGCGCCGGATGCCGTCGGCGTTGGCCGGATCGAGCGATTCGCCCACCGGCGCTTCTCCCAGCGCATTGAACTGTTCCAGGATGCCCTGCATCGAACGGAACAGGGTCAGGTCGACGTTCAGGCACAAGGCCGCGACGTAGTTGCCGTCGGCATCCTTGATCCCGATCGAGGTGCTCTTGGCCGGACGGCCGTCCGGGAACTGGTTCGGGTAGTTGGCGAGCACCTGCGGATAGGCGCTGTCGGCAATGCGCGCCAGTCCCAGCTCGGTGGCCGGGTCGCCGGCCGCGCGGCTGGAGAGGTTGTTGTGGATGGCCAGCACCGCATGGCCGGGGTCGCGCAGGTCGTGCACCACGACCTCGCAGAACGGCGCGAAGGTCTGGGCCAAGCCCTCGGCAATGTGCCGCACCTGCTCGATGAGCGCGGATTCTTCCTTGCTTGGCAATGTCTTGGTCATATTGGACATTTTATCCAAGACTGGCGGTTCTGTAAAAAACGACGGCGCGCAGGCCTACACGCCCACGTGAAGTGGCGAACAGAAGCGTATTGATGCAAGGAAGACAATGAAATTCCTGAATACGGATCCGTCCAGGAGCCAACCATGAAGCGTCAACTGAGCATCTGCCTGCTGGCCGCCGCCGCGATCGCCGCGCCGAGCGCCTATTCCGACACCGTCATCGTTAAGTGCATCGACGGCGCCGGCCGCGTCACTTTCACCGACCGCCCTTGCGAAGCGGGCGCCGCCACCGTGCGCATGGCCAGCATGCCGTCCAGCGAAGGTGTAACGAGGATCGCACCTTATCCGCTGGCGGCCCGGGAAGACGTGCTGCCGCCCGCGCGCGCACTGCAGCGCAGTGCAGCGCCGATGCCACGGGTGAAAGCCACGCCGCTGGCCAGCGACGTCGCCACCCTGAAGGCGGCGCGCGCGCAATTCCTGATCGGCGACGTGGGCAGCAGGGAAACCCTGGCTGGTCTTGAATAAGCTCAGTGCAGCCGGCTCACGCTGGCCAGGTGCGGCGCCGGAGGATTCTCCAGCTCGCGCAGCAGCTCCAACAATTGATCGTCCTTGATGAAGCCGGCGCTCGAGCGTCCTTCCAATAAAAGCTCGGGCGGCATAGAGCGCGCCACCACATAGCCCTGCACGTAGTCGACGCCGATCTCGTGCAGCGTCTGCACGGTCGCCGCGTCCTCGGCCCATTCCGCGATCGTCTTCATTCCCAGGTTCACGGCCAGGCTCACGATCGCCTCGACGATCGCCACATTGGCCGGGTGAGCATTGATGTTGACGATAAAGTTGCCGTCGATTTTCAGCACGTCGGCCGGCAGCTCCTTCAGGTACGAGAACGAGGTATAACCGGCGCCGAAGTCGTCCAGCGCCACCTTCACCCCAAAGCTGCGCACCTGGTCAATGAAGCGGCGCGTGTTGTCCAGGTCGTGCAGCGCCACGCTCTCGGTGATTTCCAGGCACAGGCGGCTGGCCACGTGCACGTAGCGGCCCAGGATGTCGAAGGTGTCCTGCACGAAGCGCTCGTCGTTGAGCGAGGCCCCCGACAGGTTCATGCACACGAACCGGGTGTTGACCAGGTCTTCGGTATGCTCGGCGATCCAGGCCAGGGTCGTGGTGAGCACCCAGCGGTCGATCATGCTGGCGCGCCCGCTCTTCTCGGCGGCGGCGATCACGGCGCCGGCCGGCACCACGCGGCCATCCGGCTCGCGCATGCGCAGCAAGACCTCGAAGTTCAACGATTCGTGCGGCGCGCGCAGCGACATGATCGGCTGCATCTCGAGCAGCAGGTTGTCGGTCGCATCCGGGCCGGACAGGCGCTCGACCAGGTCCAGTTCAGCCGCGCGCTGGCGGAAGGCGTCGGCGCCGCGTTCATAGACGACCAGGCCGTCGCCCAGGCCGGTCTTGGCTTCGCGGCAGGCGCGGTCCGAGGTCGATACCGCATCCTTCATCGGCATGCCCGGCACCACCTCGATCAGGCCGACCGAGGCGCGCACGTGGAAGGCCTTGTCGCCTACCCGGTACGGCGTGTTGCCGAGGCGGTCGACGATGCCGCGGCAGATGATCGAGGCCAGCGGGATCGCCGTCTCGGGCATGACGATCACGAATTCGTCGCCGCCCACGCGCCCGATCTGCTGGCCGCCGGCGAGCATCGTGCCCATCCGCTCGCATACCTGCTTGAGCACTTCGTCGCCCGCCGCATGGCCGAACAGGTCGTTGATCAGTTTAAAGCGGTCGAGGTCGACGTAGGCCAGCGCCATCGGCCGCCCCGCGGCCAGGCTGGCGGCGGCGCTCGAGAATTCGCGTTCGATGCCGCGCCGGTTGTAGACCTTGGTCAGCGGATCGTTATTGGCCATGAAGCGCAGCTGCTCGGTGGCCTTGTGTTTTTCGGTCGTGTCCTGCAGCACGCCCTCGATGCGCGAGCGCGCCAGCGTGGCGCTGACCAGGAAGCGCTGGTTGCCGTCGCGGCTGGCCAGCTCCATCTCGGCCTCGGACTTGGCATGCACCTGCTCGTGCAGGTTGGCCCAGCTGGCTTCGGTGAAGAACTGGCGCCAGGCGGTGCGGCCCGGGGTGAAGCCGCTCATGCCCAGCATTTTCTGCAGCGCCGGATTGACGCTCAGGAAGTGGCCGTACATATCGAGAGTGAACAGGCCGACCGGCATCGCCTGGTAGGCGTGCTCGAGTTCTTCCTGGGCTTCCTGGCGCTTCTCGGTTTCCATGCGCATCTGCTCGGCCACGGCCAGCGCCGCCAGCAGGCTCGATGCGAGCGCGGCGGTGACGCTGTTGATCACGCCCAGCAGTTCGCGCATGCCGAGCGCGGCCGACAGGACCTCGGCCAGCGAGGCCAGGAACGTCACCGCGAACGAGGCCGCGAACCAGGCCGCGACCCGGGTGCGCGATTCCACGATGATCTTGAACAGGCCGATCGTCATCAGCGAGAAGCAGCACACCAGGATGCCCCACAGCAGCGGCAGGTACATGCCGTACGGCAGCAGCATGGCCGCGGCCAGCATCGGCATGCACAGCCACTGCATGACGCGCATCGGCAGCAGGTAGCGCATCTCGGCCAGGTGTTCCTTGAGCAGCGCCTGGTACAGGGTCAGCGTGGCGATGCCGTACAGGGTGATCGTCACGGCGCGGCTGCGCAGCAGCCATTCGGACGGCACGGTCTGGCCCAGCCACTGGATGTCCCAGCCGGCCGACAGCGCGCCCACGCGCAGGTTCAGGATCAGCCAGCCGGCGAACAGCACGTAGACCGGCTGACGGTTGATCAGGGCCGTGATGATGATGAACAGGGCCAGCACGATCATGCCGCCGTCGAGCAGGCCCGACTTGCGGTGGTATTGCTTGACCGACAAGGCGAACTGATCGGCCGGCCATTGCAGCACCGACAGGCGCGCCGGGCCCGAGAAGGTGGCGCGGCACAACAGCTGGCGCGGCAGCGGCGCCAGGCGCATCGCGAAGCCGGCCTTGTCGGCCTGCAGCACGCCGTGGTCGGTGCTGCGGGTGGCGGCGCCGAGCGGGTTCTGGGTGCTCGCATCCCAGCAGGCGATGTCGAGCGCGTGGCGCGACGGGAATTCGATCACCTGCTCGCCGGCGCGCGGCATCGGCTCGAAGGCGAACCAGACCGGCGCTTCGGACAGGTGGGTGTCGTGCCCATTGGTCAGCGGCGTGGCGCGCGCCAGCGCCAGCGCATCGCCTGGCGCCAGCGTCGCGGACTGGTCGATCGTAACGTGCATCGCCAGCGGCACGTCGCCGCTGGTGCGGTATTCGTCATGCCAGAACACCAGCGCGATCAGCGAGACGATGCCGATCCCCACCGGGATCAGGTAATAGGCAAAGATCTTCAGTATCAGCTCGACAGCCGCGTGGATCGCGGCCGGCAGCGTTGCACGGAGCTGATGTTTGACGTTGGGCATGGACGATCTTGGATGGAACTGGTGACGCTGCGCGACGGACGCCGGGCATTAAAGCGCAAGGATACAGCTTAACGCTAGTGCCGTCATGCAATTATTGGGCCAGAAAAGACCAATTCACAACGGTTTGGCATTGACAGTAGGGCCAAGGTCCGATTGCGCGCGCGCCGCGCCGATGGCCCACTGGTACCCATGGCGGCCGGTCGCACAGCGCATCGAACGGCCCCGCGTGGTTTGTTCGCAAACGAAAGGAAGGCATATGCGGGCCGTCCCGATCCGACTCCTCTGCGCCGCGGCCTGCTTGCCGCTGGCCTGCCTGGCGGCGCCACAGAATGCGCCACAGAACCCGCCGCCGGCACCGACCGACCAGCCGGCACAAGCCGCCCAGCCCGATATCGAACCCGAAGCAATCTCGGCCCTGTCCGCCATGGGCGCCTACCTGCGCACCCTGCCCTCTTTCGAGGTCCTCGGCCGCGCCACGACCGAGACCGTGATGGACGACGGCATGAAGCTGCAGTTCGACAGCACGGCCAACCTCAAGGTGCGCCGGCCCGACCGGCTGCAGGTCGACATCGCCAATGACCGCAAGCAGCGCCAGATTTTCTATGACGGCAAGTCGGTGACCGTCTACGGCCCGCGCCTGAAGTACTACGCCACCGTCGCGGCCCCGCCGACCCTGCGCGAGACCGTCGATGCGCTGGGCGCGAAGTACGGCATCGAACTGCCGCTGGCCGACCTGTTCTATTGGGGGACCGAACAGGCGCCGGTGTCCGACATCCGCGCCGCGCACTACATCGGTCCGGCGACGGTCGGCAGCCTGAAGGCCGATCACTACGCCTACCGCCAGGAAGGCGTGGACTGGCAGGTGTGGATCCAGGCCGGCAAGACGCCGCTGCCCCTCAAACTGGCGGTCACGGCCATCGCCCAGCCGGGCGAGCCGACCCATACGGCGTGGCTGCGCTGGAACCTCGCGCCGCGCTTCTCCGATGCCACTTTTTCCTTCCGGCCGCCGTCGGGCGCGATGAAGATCGCGCTGCAGACGGCCGACGGCAAGGTCGCGTCGATCAAATGAACGGGGGAGAAACCATGCCGCTCACTCCAGGACACCGGCGCTTCATCGGTGTGCTGCTCGCGCTGGCCGTCGTCGTCATCGCCTACGAGGCCGCCGCCCAGCGTGGCGCGGGACGCGTCGGCGGGGCGGCGGCGGTCAGCCGCAGCGGAAGCGTCCAGGCGCATCGCGGCGCCTATGGCGGGAATTACCAGGCCTCGCGCAACGTCAGCCGCACCTCGGTCAACGGCTACGGCAACGTCAACCGCAACGTCAACGTCAACCGCAATATCAATGTGGACGTCGACCATGATTACTACCGCCCCGGCGCGGGGCTGGCGGTGGCCGGCGCGGTGGCGGTGACGGCAGCGGCGATCGGTTCGATCGCCTATTCGATCCCGCCGTCCTGCGTTGCCGTGGTCCGCGCCGGCACCGCCTACCAGCAGTGCGGCAGCACCTGGTACCAGCCGCAATATGCGGGCACCAGCGTCAACTATGTCGTGGTCGCGCCACCGGGGTAAGTCCGTGGCGACGAACGGCAGGCACGCCTGCGCGGCAGTAGCCGGCCTGGCCTGGCTCTGCTGCCAGCCCGTCCACGCGCAGGACGCGCAAGAGCTGGCCAAGAAGCTGGCCAATCCGGTGGCCGCGATGATCAGCGTGCCGCTGCAGGCCAACGACGACCGCCGCTACGGCCCCACGCGCGACGGCCACAGGTTCACCTTGAATGTGCAGCCGGTGGTGCCGGTCACGCTCAATCCCGACTGGACCTTGATCAGCCGCACCATCCTGCCGGTAATCAGCCAGCACGAACTGACTCCCGGCGCCGGTCACCAGCACGGCATTGGCGACGTTACCCAGAGTTTCTTCCTCTCGCCTTCGCGCCCCGGCGCCAACGGCATCGTCTGGGGCGCCGGACCGGCCTTCCTGCTACCCACCGGCAGCGAGAGTGCGCTCAGCGCGCGCCAGTGGGGCGCCGGCCCGACCGGGGTCGTGCTCCGCCAGCACGGACCGTGGACCTATGGCGCGCTGGCCAACCACATCTGGTCGTTCGCCGGCCATGACGACCGGCCGAACGTCAGCGCCACCTTCCTGCAGCCCTTCCTCAGCTATACCACCAAAGATGCCTGGACCTTCGGCATCAACACCGAATCGAGCTACGACTGGAAACAGGAACAGTGGTCGGTGCCGGTCAATTTCACCGCCAGCAAGCTGATCAAGTTCGGCCGCCAGCCGGTATCGATCGGCGGCGGCCTGCGCTACTGGGCCGACAGCCCGCCCGGCGGGCCGCGCGACTGGGGCGTGCGCCTGAGCGTGACCTTCCTGTTTGCCAGGTAGGCGGCAGGCCGGCCCGCTGGCGGGCCGGCCTGCCCATGTCAGAACAAGTAGGAGAACGCAACCCCCACCGTCCACTGGTCGGCGTCCCCGCGCCCCTCCACCACCGGGCTGTCCTTGGCGTCGTCCAGCAGCCGCTCATAACGCCCACCGAACGTCATCAGCCATTCGGGGTTGAGCTGGGTCGTCAGGCTGAAGGGAATCTTGATCGAAGTGACCGACGGGTCGGGGTCATAGATCAGGCCGCCCCGCTCCGGGAACAGGACCTCGTCGCTATCCCTGATGCCGAAATACTTGCGGTTGAAGTCTTTACTTGCGAAGAACAGGCCAAAGCCTATGCTCCCGATCAGCTGCCTGCCGGCGACCGGCTGCGGGAAGGGGTGGACGTAGTTGACGCGCAGGTTGCCGGTGGCGCCGTCGTACACATTATTGGTGTTGCCGACCACGTCGGCGCTGAACACCAGCTTGTGCATCGGCTGGCCCTGCGTCAGCGGCATGTGGTAGGCGACGAAGGCGCCGATCTCGGTGGCCGTGGCGACCGGGCGCATGCGCTTGACGACCTCGTCGTCGACGTCGTCGTCGCGCCGCATGCGCCAGCGAATCAATGGACCGGCGCGCCAGTCCTTGCGCGGCAGCAGGTTGGCCAGGATCTCGGGACCGAGCACCCGCACGTAGCGGTCTTCGCCGAAGTTGTAGTGCAATACCGGCGCGACGGCGGCCTGGTAATCGCCGGAGCCGTAATAATCGGGCACCGCGAATAGCCCCAGGCCCACCAGGTTGCGTTCTTCGAGCAACTCGACCGGGAGCACGTCTTGCGCGGCGGCGAGCGGTGAACAGAGCAGCGCTGCGGCAATGGCGAGGCTGCGGTGGACAGGTTGGCTGCGGGGGCTGTGCGTGAACGTCTTCATGACTGACCTCTCGGAGCTAGGGGTTGGGACATCGGGGCCGCGCCGGCGCCATTCACCGCTGCGCTTCGCATTGCCGGAACTGTGTAGACAGTCCGCGCCGCGTTTTGTGCCATATCTCGTCAAAAACGTCGTGCGCTCCGATCCTGCCCTGGCGCTGGCGCCCCCAGCGCTACGACCAAGGTCCAGTACCGCGCACACCTGGAACGTGCTTAGGATGATGAGTGGGTCTGGACGGGGGGACGGGATGGATGCGCTGGTGCATGCGGCCGCCGGCTGGATCGCGCTCGCGCTCGACGCGTTCGCGGTGCTGACCGTGGCCGCCGGCGCCCTTGAGGCGCTGGCGCGGGTGGTGGCGCTATGCCTGCGCGGCGCGGCTACGCCGGCGCGGGTGCACGCGGCCTTCATCGGCTTCGGCGACTGGCTGGTGGTCGCCCTCACCTTCCAGCTTGCGGCCGACATCGTCGGCACCACGATCGCGCCTGGCTGGGACGAGCTGGGACGGCTGGCGGCGATCGCCGCCATCCGCACCTTCCTCACCTATTTCCTGGACCATGACCTGGCGCGGGCCCGCGAACGTGAATTGGCCGAGCAGAAACGCGAAGGGGCGCAGCCTGTCCAGGCTGCGCCCCGCGATCCCGGATGAAGATCAGGAGAACGTCAGGCGAACGCCAGTTCGACGCGAGGCCGCACGGCCGGCGGCACGGGGCGTTGCGGCAGCGCCAGCGATGGCGGCGCAATCGGACCGACGTCGATGTCCGGGTGGTGGGTATTGAAGAAGAAGTTCAGCATCGGATGGCGCGCCTCGGCCCAGCGCTGCTGGAAGGTGGCGATCTCGAACGCCATCACGCGATGCGGAATATTACCCACGTGACGCAGCGGCACCAGGCCCAGTTCAGGGAATACGTCGACGAACATCAGCTGATCGTATTGCTTGTCCACGGGTGGACGGCCGGTCGCCACGGAATAGTCGATGGCGTTATCTTCGCAATACATGAAGCAGGCCTTGATCAGTGCAATCTTGACCATGCGACCGACACGACCCTCGTCGATCCCGAGGCGGGTCGCCTCGACCAGGCGCTTGTCCTGCAGCCAGTCGGGCAGGACGATCGACTCTTCCACGCCCAGCGGGCGGTAGAGGTTGGTGCGGATGCGGGTGCTGCCGATCGGCGTGCCGTCGAGCTTGGACTCGGCCAGCAGGACGATGGTGTCGGCGTCATAGTCGGCTGCCTCGGGCTGCGCCAGGCTGCGGGCGAAATCCGGGACGTGGCGGGCATAGGCGGCGTGGCGGATGCGCACGGCCTTGAGTAAATCCGCTTCGGTTTCTACCCGGCGGATAGTGAACGGCAAACGCTCGATCGCGCCTCCAGCGACGGGACCGCGCGCGGTGCGCGGTGGGGACGCTTTCGAGGGGTTGAACACAGCTGCTGGGAACAGCTCCATGGCGGTACTCCTGGGTTGATAAGATTGACACAGGGTTGGTCTGGATCAAATTATCAATCCGCTCACGGAAAATCGAACTGTTGAGCAGGCGTGCTTTTAGCCCTCTGTTTGCTAGTAAGTACACTAGTGGTTTTATGACAAAGTTGTCGGTTTTGTCCAGCCAACTACCATAAGTTAAAGGACTATTGCTTTACATCAACCGCGCCGTTCCTGACACGCGGATCGAGCCGCCCGCCTCCTCGCCGATGTCGGCCGTCAAACGCGAACGCGCGCCCATGTCTTCACCCTGGACAATCTCGATGCGTCCGCCATGCGGCCAGCCGATGTCGCGCAGGTAGCCGGCCAGTGCCGCGGTGCCGGCGCCGGTGGCCGGATCTTCATAGACGCCGCCGGAGGCGAAGGGATTGCGGGTATGGAACAACTGCGGATGCTCGGCCCAAGCCAGCACGACCGTCACCAGGCCGTGTGCCAGCATCAGCGCCCGGCCGGCGTCCAGGTCATAGCGCATCGCCGCCAGCAGCGCGCGGCTCGACAGCGCCAGCACCAGGTGGTCGGCGCCGCCGTGGGCGTGTGACGGCGGAATGCGCGGGTCGAGATCGGCCCGGGTGTAGCCGAACAGCGCCAGCGCCGCATCGACCAGCGCCGCGTCGGCCGCCTTGCTGCGGGTCGGCGGCGACTGCAGCGCCGCGTGCACCCGTTCGCCGTCGCGCCGGCCCTCGACCGTGATGCTGGCCGCGTTCAGGGTCAGCGCATAGCGGCCATCGCCGTGGGCGCGGGCCAGCGCGGCGCCGAGGGCGATGGTCGCGTGGCCGCAGAACGGCACCTCGGATTCCGGTGAAAAATAGCGCACCCGCCAGGCCTCGCCTTCCGGCGCGGCGAAGGCGGTTTCCGAAAACCCGACCTCGTGCGCGATGCGGGCCATCTCGGCGGCCGGCGGCAAGGCGGCGCCGATCCAGACCCCGGCCGGATTGCCGCCCTGGCCGTTGTCGTCGAAGGCGGCGATACGCTGGATGTCGTGCAGTTCCATGTGGATCCTTTCGATAATGGGGTCGCCCATGATCGCATCGGCGACGAGACTTCGGGGAACAGGTGTAGAGTAGCTGCCTGGCGGGCCCAGCGTCCAGCGCTCTTCTGCGCCCCCCGTCCTCGATCATTCCATACAGGAGAAAACCCATGTTCAGCGTTGAAGATTTCGACCGGCTCCGGTTCCTGGAAGGCCGCTGGAGAGGTGAAGCGCCGGACGGCACGCCATTCTATGAGGAGTACGACCGGCCCGAGCCGACGGTATTCCGGTCGCGCCGCTTCACGGACGCGACGTTCAGCGAACATAGCGACGGCAGCACCATCACCTTGACTGAAGGCGGCGTCGTCTCGCAATGGGGCGAATTCACCTGGCGCGCGGCCAGCATCGATGCCGACTCCGCCAGCTTCGACCCGGTCAATGCGCCCAGCCATTTTTCCTGGCACCGAATCGACGACGCGACGCTGGAAGCTCGCCAGCGCTGGACCGCGGACGGCGAGGAACAGCGCTACACGATCGTGCTCGAGCGGATCGGGGCCGAAGGGCAGCGCTAGCGCCGCGCCCCTTCGACCTTCGGCAACAGCGCCGCCATGATGCCCAGCAGCGGCAGGAAGGACGCGATCCGGTACACCTGGTCGATGCCGTGGATGTCGGCGATATGGCCCATCGCCGCCGCGCCCACGCCGCTGATGCCGAACATCAGGCCGAAGAAGATGCCCGAGATCAGGCCGACCTTGCCCGGCACCAGCTCCTGGGCGAAGACCACGATGGCCGAGAAGGCCGACGACATCACCAGCCCGATCACGACCGACAGCACGCCGGTCCAGAACAGGTTCGCGTACGGCAGCATGATGGTGAATGGCGCCGCGCCCAGGATCGAGAACCAGATCACGCGCTTGCGACCGATCTTGTCGCCGATCGGGCCGCCGGCGAAGGTGCCTGCCGCCACCGAGGCCAGGAACAGGAACAGGTAGAGCTGGGCGGTGCCGACTGGCAGGTGGAACTTCTCGATCAGGAAGAAGGTGTAGTAGGTCTGCAGGCTGGCCATGTAGATGTACTTGGAGAACACCAGCAGCGCCAGCACCACCAGGGCCTGGATCACCTTCTTGCGCGGCAGTGCCGGACCGGCGTGCTGCGCGGCCTTCTTGATCATATTCGTCAGGTGGTTGCTGTACCAGCGGCTCACGCCCACCAGCACCGCCACCGCGACCAGCACCAGCAGCATGAACCAGGCGATCTCGCCCTGGCCGCGTCCCACCACGATGGCCGCCGCCAGCAGCGGGCCGAGCGCCGAGCCGGCGTTGCCGCCGACCTGGAACAGCGACTGGGCAAAGCCGAAGCGCCCGCCCGAGGCCAGGCGCGCGACGCGCGAGGCTTCGGGGTGGAAGGTCGAGGAACCGACGCCGATCATCGCGGCAGCGGTGAGCAGCATCGCGAAGCTGTCGGCCCAGGCCAGGAGGCCGACGCCCACCAGGGTCACGCACATCCCGGCCGGCAGCAGGAAGGGGATCGGACGCTTGTCGGTGTACAGGCCGATCCAGGGCTGGAGCAGCGAGGCGGTGCACTGGAAGGTCAAAGTGATCATGCCGACCTGGGTAAAGGTCAGGTTGAATTCATGCTTCAGGAGCGGGTAGATCGACGGCAGCACGGCCTGCACGCAGTCGTTCAGCAGGTGAACGAAGGCCACCGAGAACAGGATCTGCATGACGGTGCCGGAAGCGGCGGGGGAAATCGTGGAAGGTGAAGACGGTGATGTGGACATGGGACGACGGACTCGAATTGCGTCAACGCGGTATGGACAATCCAACAGCATATGCCAAATCCGCCGAACGCGCAGGGCCGGTGCCTCCGGCCCATGCGCGCCCGTGTCGTCCGCGACGTTCCGTTACTTCACGGGCACAAGGCGAATCGCCTGCCCGCCGCCCGGCGCCAGCACCATCTTGATGGTATCGGCGCTGGTGACGTTGCGCTTCTCGATCGCGATCTCGAAGCGGCGCTTGTCGTCACGATAGTCGGCGTTGTCGCCGTCGCGGTAGATCTCGGCCACATAGGTCTTGCCGGCGTCCAGGAAGTCCAGCTTCAGGTCCAGGGTGCGGCGGGTGCCGTCCGTGACCGAGCCGACGTACCAGGCATCCGAATGACGGTCCTTGCGCACGATGGTCACGTATTCGCCCACCGCGCCATGCGGCACGCGGGTGTCTTCCCAGTCGGCCGGCACGTCCTTGATGAACTGGAACGGGCCCGGATAGCGCTCGTAGTGCTCGATCAGGTCGGCCGCCATCTGCACCGGCGAATAGATCACCACGAAGTTCGCGAGCTGCTTGGCCTGGGTCGAGTTGAATGGCCGCTTGTCCTTGCCTTCCAGGCTCAGGATGCCCGGCGTGTAGTCCAGCGGGCCGCTCAGCATGCGGGTGAACACCAGATTGGCCTCGTGGTCGACCGTGTTGACCGGATTGCCCCAGGCGTTGTACTCGACGCCGCGCGCGCCTTCGCGCGAGATCCAGTTCGGATACGTGCGGCGCAGGCCGGTGTCCTTCACCGGTTCATGGGTGTTGATCGCGATCTTGTAGCGCGCCGCCTCCTCGACCACCTTTTGGTAGTGGCGCACGCCCTCTTGCGAGTCGGTGTAGCCGAAATGGACCTTGCCGTTCTTGCCCATGAACTGGGCCGCGCCGCCGTCGGTCACGTAGCCGGTCTTGATGCTGTCCACGCCGTGTTTGGCATACAGCTTGAACGCCGCGTCCATCTGCTTTTCGTAGTGCGCGACGTTGCCGCCGGTCTCGTGGTGACCGATCAGGTGTACGCCCTTCTTGCGGCCATAGTCCGTCACAGCGGCGATGTCGAAGCTCGGATGCGCCTTCGTGAAATCCATGTCCAGGCCATTGCCGGCCCAGTCGCTGTCCCAGCCCGGGTTCCAGCCCTCGACCAGCACGCCGCGGAAGCCGTGCTTGGCCGCAAAGTCGATGTAGCGCTTGGTGTATTCGGTGGTGGCGCCATGTTTCGCACCCGAGGCCCACGACTTGGTTTCCAGGTGCATGTCCCACCACACGCCGACATATTTCGACGGCTTGACCCAGGAGACGTCGCCCAGCTTGTTCGGTTCGTTCAGGTTCAGCACCAGGTCGGACATGTACAGGCCGGCCGCATCGTCGGCGATCTGCATCGTGCGCCATGGCGTGGTGAAGGCGCCGGTGCGCACCACCGGGTTGCCGGTGGCCGACGGGGTCAGGTGCGCGCGCAGGCGCTGGCCCTCGACCCGGCGCAGCCACATCGAGGCATAGTCGACCAGCGCCGCCTCGTGGAAGGCGATGTGGGTGCCGTTCTCCATGCGAACCGTCATCGGGGTGTTGGCCATGCCCACTTCACGCAACGGCGACTTCTGGATCGGGTATTCCAGCGCCCAGACTTCGCCGGCCTGCTGCCACCAGGCGGTGGCGGGTTGGGCCACCACGAACTCGGTCAGCTCGTCGGCGATGTGCGTGGCGCGGTTGTTCGGCAGCTTGGGGAATTCGTAGCGAAAGCCCAGGCCGTCGTCGAACACGCGGAACACGATCGCCAGGCGGCGGCCGTCGTTCTTCTTCACGTCGACCCGCATCTGGCGGTAGTGGTTGCGCACCGTGCGGCGCTCGCCCCAGGGCTGTTCCCAGGTGCTGTCATGGTCGGTGACCACCTGGCGCTCGATCTTGAAGCCCGAGTCCAGCGGCTTGTCGCTGCCCAGCACGAAGCCCAGGCGCGACGGCGCGATCACCTGCTGCCCCTTGCGTTCGACCTGGTACGACAGGCGCCCGTCCGGCGCGACCTGCACCGACACGTTCAGCACCTTGCCCGGCGACTCGACGCTCGCGCTCATTGCCTCGGCCGCGAAGGCGCTGCTGCTCACCACCATGCCCAGCACCACGCAGCAATGCGTGGCCAGGCTGGCATTCATGAATCTGGAAACCATATTTCTCCCTTGTTTGCTGCTTTATTTACTGCTCAAAACTTGTAATTGATACCCGCCGAGTAGGTGCGCCCGAAGTTGACGGTGTTGGTGTACACCTTCGGATCGCTGGTGTACTCGCGGAACGGTTCGTTGGTCAGGTTATGCCCTTGCAGGAACACCGACCAGCCCTGCAGCATGCCGGCCTGGAAATCGTAGGACACCTGGGCGTCGGCAATCGTCTCGCCCTTGATGAAGGTGAACTGCGATTCGCTGCGGTAGTCGAGGATCTGGCCGATGAAGCTCGAGCGGCGGTAGGCCGCCAGCGACACCTGCAGGCCGTGCTTCTCGTAGTACAGGCGCAGGCTGGTCACGTTGCGCGACAGGCCAGGCAGGCCGATCTCGGACACCGCGCCGTTGAACACCGGCGCATTGCTGCCGGTGACGAAGGCGCTGGTCGGCAGGCGCACCGAGGAATCGGTATGCGAATGGTTCACCTGCACGCCGAAGCCGTCCAGCGCATTCACGACCAGCCCGAACGGCAGGTTGGCCGACAGCTCGATGCCGCGCATGATGCCGCCCTCCCCGTTCTGCGGCATGGTCAGGAAGCCGATCGTCGAGCCGGCATACTGGCCGGTGGCCGGCAGCGGCGTGCTGGCGCTGGTGTACTGGGCGAAGTCGAACATCTGCGGCGCATTGATCACGTAGTTGTCGAGCTTCTTGTAGAACAGCGCGGCGCTGACGTAACCCTTCTTGCCGAAGTATTTTTCGTACGACAGGTCGAGCGCGCGCGCCTCATAGGGCTTGAGTTCCGGATTGCCGGCGAAGCCGGTCAGCGCCGGGTCGTCGGCGGTGGCGCTCTGCAGGCCGAAGTTCATGCTGGCCTTCAGGTTGTCCAGGTTGGCGCGCGAGACCTGCTTGCCGGCGCCCAGGCGCAGCAGCTGGTCGTTGCCCAGGTCGAAGGTCAGGTTCAGGCTGGGCAAGACCTTGGTGTAGTCGATGCCGCCGGTTTTCACGATCGCCGGGCAGGTGTCGGTGGTGATGCCGGTGCAGTTGGCCAGGTCGACCTGGTTGCCGCTGGCGCGCTGGCGGGTGTCGACCACCTGCACGCCGATATTGCCACTGTACGGCAGCGACATCAGGGTGCCATCGAGTTCGCCCATCAGGTAGGCGGTGGCGACCTTCTCGCCCACCCTCCAGTCGCGCGCCAGCACGGTGGCGTCGACCCAGCGGTTCAATTCGTACAGCGAGCCCAAGCTCCCGGTCGGGTCGAACGAGGCCACCGGGATACCGGTCGGGCCCGCGACCTCAGTGCCGCTTCCCGGCATGGCGATCGCGGCATAGCCATCGCCGCCGCGCACCGACAGCCGCCCCTCTTCGCCCAGGCGCGACTTGTCGCGCTTGGTGTAGTTGACGCCGAAGCGCACCGTGGCCAGCGGCCCCCAGTCGGTATCGCGTTCGGCCGACAGGCGCACCGCCTGCACCTTGTCGTCGATGGTCGGCAGCGCCAGGTAGCCGGCCTGCGGCGACAGCGGGCCGCCGCCCCAGCCGGCGACGTCGGTCAGCAGGGCCACGTTGCGGTCGGCGTAGTTCAGGCTCGGGTTATAGCGCACGTCGGCGAAGTTGCTGCCATTGAAGCCGCTGTAGCTGATCGAGCCGAGCTGGCTTTCGGGCGTGTTGCCCGGCTGGCCGGCCATGGTCTCGAAATTGCTGATGCGCTTGGTGCCCTTCGAGTACGACAGGTCGTTCACGATGCGCCACTCGCCCACCTTGAGCTCATTGTTCACGCCGAGCGACAGCAGGCGGTCCTTGTTCGAGAACAGGTGGTTGCGCACGTCGCCCTTGTAGTTGCTGAAGGTGCCGGCGGTGACGATGCCGTTCTCGATGGTGGCGTCGGTCAGCACCGCGTTGGGATCGTAGATGCCGGTGCCGCCGACGATCGCGCCTTCGAGGCCGGTCTTCTTGGTCGCCTCTTCGCCGCGCGAGTAGAACGCGTCGAAGGTCGAGCGGAACTTGTCGTTGGGGCGGAACTGCAGGGTCACCGAAGCGCCGTCGCGCTCGGCCTTGCGGCGCGAGGTCTCGGCCATGAAGCCGTTGATCGCCTTGACGGTCTGGCCGTTGTAGTCGATGTCGGCGGTATTGGCGCCCCAGCTGTCGAATTTGAGTTCGCCGCCGTTGTCCTGCTTGAACGAGGTCAGGCCAACCGACAGGCCCAGCTTGCGGCCGAAGTACTGGTCGACGTAGGTCAGCGTCTTGCGGTGGCCCGAGCCGAGGTCGGAACCGGAACCGAAGCCGATGCGCTCCTTGCGCGCATTGGCCGCGAACATGCGCTTGCCGAAATCGAGCGGGCGCAGGGTGCGCAGGTCGATGGTCGAGGCCAGGCCCTGGCCGATCAGGCTCGCGTCCGGCGTTTTATAGACCAGCACGCTGCCGGTCAGCTCGGACGGGAACAGGTCGAATTCGGGGCTGCGCGCATCGCTGGTCGAGGCCTGTTCGCGGCCGTTGAGCAACGATCCATTGAAGGTCGGCGACATGCCGCGCACGCTGACCTCGGTCGCCTTGCCGTTGATCTTGCTGCGCTGGGTGGTGACGCCCGACAGGCGCGAGATCGACTGGGCAACGGTGGTGTCGGGCAGCTTGCCGATGTCTTCGGCGGAGACGGCTTCGACGATGGACGTCGCGTTGCGCTTGATCTCGATGGCGGCCTCGATGCCGCGCCGGATGCCGGACACGTTGACGGTGGCGAGCGGCGCCTCTCCCGTAACCGTCGCCGCGGGCCGGACCGCGTCCTCGGCATCCTGGGCGCCGGCTTCCTGCGCGTGCAGCGGAGTTACCATCAACAGCAGCGCGCACGCTCCTGCAATAGGATGTAACTGGAAATGTGACTGAAAGCGCTGGCGCCGCGCGCCGTCCCGACGTGTCGTCATGTCTGTCTCCTGATTATATTTATTCCAGCTTTTTGCTGGTTGGGTTCGATGGTCCAATATCGCGCGGGCGGGGTCAACGCATGAGCTGAAGCGAATCTGAAGATTCGCCGACGCCCTGCCGGTACGCCGCACTGGTAAACTCGCGCCATGAAAATTCTCATGATCGAAGACGATCTCGCCATCGGCCAGGCGCTGTTGTCGGTATTCCAGGACGAGGGCCATACGGCGGTCTGGCTGCGCCTCGCGGCCGATGCCGGTGCGCGCATCCGCGGCGAGGCCTTCGACGCGGTGGTGCTCGACCTCGGCCTGCCCGACGGCGACGGCAATGACGTGTTGCGCTCGT
Source organism: Massilia arenae (assembly GCF_008014745.1). Classification (GTDB taxonomy): domain Bacteria; phylum Pseudomonadota; class Gammaproteobacteria; order Burkholderiales; family Burkholderiaceae_D; genus Telluria; species Telluria arenae. The sequence goes on along the minus strand of NZ_VPFD01000010.1, from coordinate 3,072 downwards.
TGCGCGCCGACGGGGTGCGCCTGCCGGTATTGATCATCAGCGCGCGCGACAGCCTGCAAGACCGCCTGAAGGGCTTCGACCTGGGCGCCGACGACTATTTGATCAAACCGTTCGAAATCCCCGAGCTGCTGGTGCGCCTGCGCGCGCTCGTGCGCCGCAGCCACGGCACGCTGGAAGAAAACCTATGGACGTCCGGCGACATCGTGCTGGACGAAAACCGCATGGCGGTGACGCGCGGCGGCCAGCCGGTGACCCTGTCGAAGACCGAGTTCGCGCTGCTGCTGACGCTCATGAAGCAGGCCAACCGGGTATTGACCCGGGTGGAGCTGGAACGGCGCGCGCTGCCCGCCGGCGAGGGACAAAGCCAGACCCTGGACGTGCACATCTTCAACCTGCGCAAGAAGATCGGCGAGGGCGTAATCCGCACCGTGCGCGGGGTCGGCTATATGGTGCAGCAGGATGCTTAGGCGGCTGGCGAACCGGCCGTCGTCGCTGTTCCAGCGCCTGATGTTCAGCTTCGCGGGCGTGATCGTCGTCGTGGCCATCATCGGACTGGTATGGGTATTCCTCGAGGCCAAGGCGACCCAGCGCAGCCGCACCTTCAGCGAGAACAAGGCGCACACCGCCAATATCCAGGCCCACCTGTCGGACGTCGGCCCGGATGTAGCGCGCATGCTGCCGGTATTGGAGGAGATCGAGGCCAACCGCGTGCGCATGTTCCAGGAACTCGATTACCACTCGCACGTGCGGGTGCGCGTCTGGCTGCACGGCCGCCTGGTCTACAACTCGGCGCCGCAGTGGCCCGACCGGTTGCCGGAAGTCGCCACCCGCGACGCCTATTCCTGGGTGCGCTGGGAAGCGCAGGACAAGCTCGAGGACATCGTGGTCGAGCGCAGCCACGAAGTCGACGACGAATGGATGTTCTCGATCGGCGGCGTTGGGTTCCTGCTGTCCTCGACCATCTTCAGCCTGCCGCTGCTGCTGATTCCCGCCTGGCTGATCGTCGGCATCGGCCTGCGTCCGCTGCGCTCGATCGCGTCAAACATCGCCCAGCGTTCGGACGGCGACCTGACGCCCCTGCCGGATTCCACCTACCGTGAACTGTCGCCGCTGGTCGACGCGATCAACGGCCTGATGGCGCGACTCTCGCAGCGCATCGAGCACGAGCACGAATTCCTTACCGATGCGGCGCACGAACTCAAGACGCCGCTGGCGGCGATCCAGATCAATGCCCACGTGCTGCTCAGCCGCGCCGGCAGCGAGCTGGCCGAGCGCTGCGCCGAGCCGGCGGCCGGCCTGCGCAGCGGCGTGGCGCGCGCCACCCACACTGTGCACCAGTTGCTCGCCCTCGAGCGGGCGCGCGCCGAGCCACAGGTCGACCACCCCCGGCCGCAGACCGACGTCGCCGAGTTCGTGCGCGACCGGGTGGCGGCGGCGGCCCACCTGGCGGTGCAGCGCAATATCGAAATCGAGTTCCACGCCGATGCCGACGGCAGCGTGCCGCTGCACCTGGAAAGCATGGCGTCGGCCGTCGATAACCTGATCAGCAACGCGATCAAGTATTCGCCGCAGGACAGCCGCATCGCGGTGCGCCTCAACCGCATCGGCCACATCTATCGGCTGGCGGTCGCCGACCAGGGACCGGGCATCAAGCCGGACCTGCGCGACAAGGTCTTCGAACGCTTCTACCGGGTGCCGGGACAGGAGCAGTCGGGCAGCGGCCTGGGACTGGCGATCGCGGAACGGGGCGCCGCGCGCAATGGCGGCATCATTGTGCTGTCGGACGGCGAAGGTGGACAGGGGTTGACGGCGACGATCGAGTTCGCGGGCGCCGCGGCTTGATCATGTGATTCGGCCTGCGCCTTTCGCACGTCGTTCCCGCGCAGGCGGGAACCTAAGTCCTTCACGCAGCCGGCTGCGTGGACCGTGCCAGGGGATCATGCAAGCTTGGGTTCCCGCCTGCGCGGGAACGACGTTTCAAGGGCGCGGGCTGTGGATTGATGTTATCAGCCGACGAAAAACGGTAGCACGCGCTCGAGCAGCAGCTCGGGCGCTTCTTCCGCGATGTAGTGACCGCAGGGCAGCGCCCCGCCCTGTACGTCGTCCGCCACCAGTTTCCACTCCCTGAGCGGATCGAAGCAGCGCCCCACCACGCCCTGCTCACCCCACAGTGCCAATAGCGGCATCCGGAGCTTTCGCCCTTCCTCGCGATCGAGCCGGTCGTGGTCGAGATCGATGCCGGCGGCGGCCCGGTAATCCTCGCAGATACCGTGGGCCGCGCCCGGCAGCGCCAGGCAGCGCTGGTATTCGCTCAGCGCGCGCGGATCGAACGGCGCCAGGCCGGCGCTGCGCTTGCCCATCACGTCACGCACGTAGGCGGCCGGGTCGGCCTCGATCAGGCGCTCGGGCATGGGCGCTGGCTGGATCAGGAAGAACCAGTGCCAGTAGGCGCGCGCGAACGCTTCCGAAGTCTGTTCGTACATCGCCAGGGTCGGCGCGATGTCCAGCAATGCCATCCGCTCGATCGCTTGCGTATGGTCCAGCGCCAGCCGGTGCGCCACGCGCGCGCCGCGGTCGTGGGCCAGTACGCGGAATCGTTCGAAGCCGAGCGAACGCATGACGGCCAGCGCATCGAGCGCCATCGTGCGCTTGCTGTAGTTGGCGTGGTAGGCGTCTCCCTGCGGCTTGCTCGAGTCGCCATAGCCGCGCAGGTCGCAGGCCACTACCGTGAAACGCTCGGCAAGCCGGGGCGCGACCTTGTGCCAGATGGCGTGGGTTTGCGGGTGGCCGTGCAGGAGCAGCAAGGGTGGGCCGGAGCCGCCGATGACTGCACTGATCACGAGCGCAGGTTCCGTTTCAATTCTCAAGGCCCGGAAACCGGGAAAAAGGAAAGACATGAGACTCGATTTCCTTCAGCAATATGACGCGACTCGCCAGACAGGCATAGTCCCTGGCGAAAAGAAGAAGCACAATAGACCTTATCTGTTCAGTATCGTGCGATCATGTTCCTCGCCGTAGCTGGCCTTTGTTCCGTGCAAAAGCTATGCTGGGCGAATTGATTGTTGGGTTCAG
>NZ_VPFD01000001.1 GCF_008014745.1 Massilia arenae | reverse complement strand
TGTCGAGTCCCGTTTGATCATAAACGCGTTTAACGAATAACTCAGGTCGCTTCTGTTGCCATTCCTTGAGCGCGAGGACGGGCGTTTTGCTGCCGATGGCGCGTTGCGGAATGTGGTGGTTGTAAAGCTTCAGATAGTTCAGCAATGTGGCCTGCAGATCGGCCCTGCTATCGAAACGGGTTTGCCGTAGCAGCTCATTGATGCGTCCGTTGAAACGCTCAACCATACCGTTGGTTTGCGGATGGCGCGGCGGCGCCAGCCGATGCTCGGCAGGCAGGGCTGCGCATGCGACGTCGAAAGCATGCTTGCCGCTTGGTTTCTTGTCTTTGGTGGTGAAGCGATCAGTAAATTGCGAGCCGTTGTCAGTCAGGATCTTGCTGATTTTGATGGGGGAAGCCAGCTGAAGCCGACGCAGAAAATCGACGCTGCTCGCCTCGGTCATGTCGCCGTAGATATGCATGAAAACCCAGCGTGTGGCCCGGTCGATGGCGACGAACAGATAGCGGCGCGAGGTCTCGTCCGGCATTTGCGGCAGGTACTTGATGTCGATGTGGATGAACCCAGGCTCGTAGTCCTTGAAGGTCTTCTTCGGCGTGATCTTCTCGCCCTCGGCAGTCGCAATCAAGTCTGTCAGGCGAGACATGCCCTCACGCTTGAGCAGGCGTGCAATGCCCGTTCGCGAGACGGCCGGATTGATGTACTGTTTTGTGATGAACAGCAGGTCGTCGAGCGGCAGATAGAGCGACTGGCGTAGAGCAAGGACAATGGCTTCCTGAGCTTGGCTCAGAGTCGTGCGCAGCGTGTGGGCTCGGTGGGAACGATCCTGCACATCGTCACGACCGAGCCACTTCTGTGCCGTGGCTCGTGTGATGTTGAAGACCTTGGCGGCTTCTCTGGAAGACAGGCCAGAATCCTTGATCTCCTGGCGGATCTTTGGTGTGGTACGGGCCTGTGGATGAATGCTTGAACTCATGCTGTCAACTGCTCCGGGTGCGATTAAATACTGGGACTGCTGAACCCAACAATCAATTCGCCCAGCATAGCTTTTGCACGGAACAAAGGCCAGCTACGGCGAGGAACATGATCGCACGATACTGAACAACTACGCTCGCAATTGCCGAAGCGGCGAGCGGTCAATACTTGATGTCCGACGGTTATCTGCAGGTCACCCGTCGACCAACCACTGGTGCGGGGCAGCCGCTCGTAAGGCTCTTCGTCCTCGGTCCACCGAAAAGCGATCTCGAACAGGCTAGGCGAACCGAAGCGTTCAAACTCACTCATTCAATATTCTCCCCGATTGCCCATTTGAGATCTCCCAAATCCTTGCTCCAGTACTTCCTGATTTCCCGTCGCGTGACTTTTTTGCTGTTCACCCATTTTTCCACGATTTCATGCGGCACTGCCTCCCAGGGAATCGGGTAGCCGTGCCAGGTTCCATCATCGGTTGGCTTGGCCTCGAATGCAATGCCGTTGGCCGTGGCGTAGCGACGCTCCGCGCCGGCCAGCCCAACGGAAGCTTCGAACAATCGATGTGCCTCGGTGTCTGCCCAATCATGCTTGAACGGATCGCTGCGGTAGCCTTCACGCGACGTGACATGGGACCATTCCGGACATAACGTTCCCTTCCGTTCCGAAGTAGGCCGGTTCTTGTGTTTCTGAGACCCCCGGTAGGCTGACGCCTTGGGACTCGGCTTACTTGCAGGAGCACCGACCATTTTGATGATGGCGAAGGATGTTCGTTGTCGATATGGCGTCTGACCCACTGCAGATCCGCAGACGATATCGAGTTGGGAGAACGGCGATCCGGACCGCCATGTTTGGATCGGACCGATCGGCATTTTACCATTCGCGACGGCCTTCCCCGGCACCGCGCCGGGATAGATATGTGCATTTCGCTCGTGGCTTGAAATCCCCCAGCCGATCCCGGTCGAAGCTGCTGCCGCCGAAGTCGACCCGAACTGACGACCATGCTTACGCACACCTGACATTTCTGGAATTGTTGTAATTGCACATTAAATATTTACAACGAATTGACAGTGCAGATTGTGCTGCGCAGTATGGACCGGAGGCAACCGCCTCGCCCTTTCCCAGGACCACCGCCGTAGAACAAAAAAAGGAATCAGCACCATGCAGAAAGCCAGGACGGAAAAAACAGCACTAGCCCTCGCCATCGCCGCACTGTGCGCGGGCGTCGCCCATGCCCAGGAGGCCGCGCCCCAGGCCGAGACGGCCAGCAATGCCGCCACGGTCGTGGTCACCGGCACCCGCGTGGCCAACCGCACGGCGCTCGATACCGCGGCGCCGGTCGACATCATCTCGTCCGACACCCTCAAGAATGCCGGCAGCACCGAGATGAACCAGGCACTGTCGCTGGCCCTGCCCTCGCTGAACTTTCCGCGGCCTTCCATTACTGACGGCACCGACACCATCCGCCCCGCCACCCTGCGCGGCATGGCGCCCGACCAGACCCTGGTGCTGATCAATTCCAAGCGCCGCCATGCATCCTCGCTGGTCAACGTCAACGGCTCGATCGGTCGCGGTTCGGCGGCGGTCGACCTGAACACGATCCCGACCGCGATCGTGAAATCGGTCGAGGTGCTGCGCGACGGCGCGGCGGCGCAATACGGCTCGGACGCGATCTCGGGCGTGGTCAATATGCGCCTGCGCACCGACCGCGATGGCGGCGAAGCGAGCGTCACCTATGGCGCGCGCAAGACTGAGTATGATCTGTGGAACGACGCAGTCCCGGCAGGCGGCACGTGGAGCGGCCCGGACTCGCGCAAGCGCACCGACGGCCAGACCGCCACCGTCAGCCTGTGGAAGGGCCTGGCCCTGGGCGAATCGGGCTTCCTGACCGTGGCCGCCGAATACCGCGACCAGCACCGCACCGAGCGTAGCGGCTACGATATGCGCCAGCAGTACCCACGGGTCAACGGCGCATTCGACCCGCGCGAGAACACGATCAACCGTTTCAATGCCTGGACCGGTGAACCGGAAATCGAGCAGACCACCCTGTTCGCCAACGCCGGCAACAACCTGGGCGGCGGCGTCAAGGTATATGGCTGGGCGAGCTACCAGGACCGCGATGCGACTTCGGGCGGCTACTTCCGCCCACCGCAGGACGCGCGCAACATCCTGTCGATCTATCCGGATGGCTTCCTGCCGCTGATCTCCCCCACCGTCAAGGACTTCTCGATGACGGGCGGCGTGACCTGGCAAGCGGGCCAGTGGGACATGGACGCCTCGCTCGGCTACGGCAAGAACAAGATGGAATACACGATCGAGAACACCCTGAACCGCTCGCTGGGCGCCAGCAGCAAGACCGAGTTCTATGCCGGCGGTTATTCCTACGACCAGGCCGTGTTCAACCTCACCGGCGTGCGCAGCATCGAGCTGGCATCGCTGTCGTCGCCGCTCAATGTGGCAGTGGGCGTCGAGGCGCGCCGCGAAGGCTATGAGCTGTTCGCCGGCGAAGAACAGTCGTGGAGCTATGGCGGCGAGGTGCTGCCCAACGGGACGCCGGCCGCGCCGGGCGCCCAGGTGTTCCCGGGCTTCCGCCCTGCCAACGAAGTCGACGCCCACCGCAACGCGGTCGGCGCCTTCATCGACCTGGAAGCCAACGTCACGCCCGAGCTGCTGGCGTCGGCCGCGGTGCGCGCCGAAAAATATTCCGACTTCGGCAATAGCGTGGCCGGCAAGCTGGCGCTGCGCTACGACTTCAACAAGGCGTTCGCGCTACGCGGCGCGATCCAGAACGGCTTCCGCGCGCCGTCGCCGCAGCAGCAGCACTTCACCGCGACGTCCACCAACTTCATCAACGGTATCCCCTACGAGATCACGACCTTCAAGCCATCCGACCCGGTGGCCGTGGCCCTCGGCGCCAAGCCGCTCGACGCCGAGGAATCGGTGAACGCCTCGCTTGGCGCCGTGCTGCGCCTGGGCGACGTGAGCGTGACGATCGACGCCTACCGCATCGACATCGATGACCGCATCATCCTGTCCGAAAATCTCACACAAACCAATGTGCGCAACTACATCGCCAGCCAGGGCTTCATCGGCGTGGGCGGCGGGCGCTTCTTCATCAATGGCGTGGACACCACGACCAAGGGCGTGGACGTGGTGATCAACTGGGCGCACAACGCCGGCGCGGCGGGCCGTTTCGACTTTACGCTGGCCGGCAACTACACCGACACCGAGGTGACCAAGGTGCCCGTGACCGAGCAGCTGTCGAACCTGAGTCCATCGCCCATCCTGTTCGATCGCGTCAACGTGCTCTCGCTCGAGAAGGGCCAGCCGAAGAACAAGATCAGCGCCAACGTCAACTGGAAGCTGGGCCAGTGGGGCGCGACCCTGCGCGCCACCCGCTATGGCGAGGTGCTGTCGCCGGGCACCACGGCGGCCTTCGACTTCGAGCTGGGCGCCAAGACCGTGGTCGACCTGGAAGGACGCTTCGCCGTCACGCCGAAGCTGACCCTGGCCCTGGGCGCGGACAACGTCTTCGACCAGTACCCGGAAACGCTGCCGCCGGCGATCAATACCACCAGCAATATGCCGTTCTCGACCTATGCGCCGTTCGGTCGCTCGGGACGGTATATCTACGGGCGCGCGACCTACGCCTTCTGACCTTACCGTTCCAGCACCTCGCCTAATCTACGGGCGAGGTAATCCACCAGCGCCGCCACCCGCGGCGCCAGCGCGCCCTGCTTGTAGAACACGGCCCATACGGGCTGGGTCCACGGCAGGGTGTGCTCCTCCAGCACCGGCACCAAGCGCCCCGCCTCGATGTCGGCGCGCACCAGGAATTCCCCCATCGACCCGATGCCCGCCCCGTGCAAGGCGAGGTGGCGCACCGTCTCGCCGCTCGAGGCCAGCACCTGCGGCGTGACGGTCCAGCCCTCGCCGCCGGCGTGCAGCAGCGGCCAGGTATTGAGCGAGGCCGGCGCCGTGAAGCCCACGGTGCGGTGCAGCGCCAGCTCGGCCGGCTCGCGCGGCACGCCGTACTTGTCGATATAGCCGGGCGCCGCCACCACCCTTAGCTTGCCGGTACCCAGGCGCCGCGCATTGAGCGTCGAATCGGGCAGCGCGCCGATGCGGATTGCCAGGTCGGCCCGCTCTTCGATCAGGTCGACGTAGGTCTCGCCGCTGGTCAGTTCCAGCTGGACCAGCGGATATGCTTCCAGGAAGTCGGGCAACAACGGGGCCAGCAGATGGTCGAAAGCCGGTGTCGACGCATTCACCCGCACCAGGCCCGATGGCTGTGAACGGCGCGCCTGCGCCTCGGCCTCGGTATTGGCCAGGTCGCGCAGGATGGCGCGGGCGCGCTCGAGCAGCCAGGCGCCTTCCTCGGTCAGCTGCAGGCGCCGCGTCGTGCGGCGCATCAGCGTCATCCCGAGACTATCCTCCAGCCGCGAAATGGTGCGCGAGACCCCGGACGGCGTCTGCCCCAGGCGCTCGGCGGCGGCCGAGAACGAGCCAGAATCTATGACGACAACAAATACAATCAGGCCATCCACATCGATCATTGTTGACTCCAACTCAAAAGTCCATTGTACGGCGACCTATTTTTCCTTGCACGACGGCACGGCACACTGCATGCCTGGCTCAACCCTGCCATGTAAATACAGTGATAACAAGGAGAATCGCATGCCACTCGCACTCTGGGCGCTCACATTGAGCGCCTTCGCCATCGGGACGACCGAATTCGTGATCGTCGGCCTGATCCCCACCATCGCCGCCAGCCTGGGGGTCTCAGTGCCCTCGGCCGGCCTGCTGGTCAGCCTGTACGCGCTGGGCGTGGCCATCGGCGCGCCGGTGCTCACGGCCCTCACCGGCAAGGTACCGCGCAAGCACCTGCTGCTCGGTCTCATGGTCCTGTTCACCCTCGGTAACCTGGTGGCCTGGATGGCGCCGAACTACGAAGCGCTGATGGCCGCGCGCGTGCTCACGGGCCTCGCGCACGGCGTGTTCTTCTCGATCGGTTCGACCATCGCCACCAGCCTGGTGCCGAAGGAAAAAGCCGCCAGCGCCATCGCGCTGATGTTCACCGGTCTCACCGTGGCGCTGGTCACCGGCGTGCCGCTCGGGACCTTCATCGGCCAGCACTTCGGCTGGCAGGCCACCTTCCTGGCCGTGTCGCTGCTGGGCGTGATCGCCGTGATCGGCAGCGCCATCCTGGTGCCGTCGGATATCGCGGGCAGCAAACCATCGAGCCTCCTGACCCAGCTCGCGGTGCTCAAGAAGCCGCGCCTGTTGCTGGTGTATGCCATGACCACGCTCGGCTACGGCGGCACCTTCATCGCTTTCACCTATCTGGCGCCGATCTTGCAGGAAGTGTCGGGCTTCGCGGCATCGACCGTCAGCCTGGTGATGCTGGTGTACGGCGTCTCGGTCGCGGCCGGGAATATCTGGGGCGGCAAGCTGGCCGACCGCCATGGGCCGGTGCCCGCGCTGCAGATCGTGTTCGCCCTGCTGGCCGTGGTGCTGCTGGTATTGACCTTCACCGCGCCAAGCAAAACACTCGTCCTGATCACGGTCCTGGCCTGGGGCGCGGTCGCCTTCGGCAACGTGCCTGGCCTGCAAGTCTATGTGGTGCAGCGCGCCGAACGCGATACGCCGCAGGCGGTGGACGTCGCCTCGGGCCTGAACATCGCCGCCTTCAACGTCGGCATCGCGCTGGGCGCCTGGGGCGGCGGCTTGATCGTCGCCCACCTCGGCCTGATGGCCACGCCCTGGATCGGCGCCCTGGTCGTCGTCGGCGCCCTGCTGCTCACCACCCTGGCCGGCTGGCTCGACCGGCGCGACGGTGTGCCGGCCAAGGCGGCCGTGCGCAGCGCCGTCGCCACTCACTAACTCAACGAAAGGGACACACCATGAAGATGCCACAACTCGGTCTGGGGACCTTCCGCCTGCAAGGACAAGCCGCGATCGACTCGGTCGCCAACGGCCTGGAACTGGGCTACCGCCACATCGACACCGCCCAGATCTATGGCAATGAAACAGAGGTCGGCCAGGCGCTGGCCGGGTCGGGCGTGGCGCGCGGCGAGGTCTACCTGACCACCAAGATCTGGACCGAACACCTGGCCGCGGACAAGCTGGCCGCCAGCCTGAAGGACAGCCTGCGCAAGCTGCACGTCGAGCAGGTCGACCTGACCCTGATCCACTGGCCCTCGCCCGGCGCCGCCGTCCCGGTGGCCGAATCGATGCAGGCTTTGCTGGCGGCACGCGACGCCGGTTTGACAGGCGCGATCGGTATCTCGAACTTCCCGGTGGCCCTGATGCGCGAGGCGATAGCCGCCGTCGGCGCGGACAATATCGCCACCAACCAGATCGAGCTGCATCCCTATCTGCAGAACCGCAGCGTGGCGGACTTCGCGCGCGCAGCCGGCATCCACGTCACCGCTTATATGCCGCTGGCCTATGGCAAGGTGATGAGCGATCCGACGATCGGGGAGATCGCACGCCGATACCAGGCCACGCCGGCCCAGGTGACGCTGGCGTGGCTGCTGGCCAAGGGCTATGCCGTGATCCCGTCGTCGACCAAACGCGAGAACCTGGCCGGCAACCTGCGGGCGCTCGGACTCGTGCTGGACCGGGACGACAGCGCCGCCATCGATGCGCTCGACAATGGCGGGCGTTTGGTCAGCCCGGATTTCGCCCCGGCCTGGGATTGATTACTGATCGAGTTCGGGATAGCGACGGAAGATGCCTTCCTCGTTGAACGGGATGCGCCGGTCGGACGCGAGGTAGGCGGCGATGTTCGGCCGCGCGGCCACGCGGTCGCGCAGGCCGGTGAGCTCCGGATGCTCCTGCTCGATCTTCTTCATCGCATTCGGGAAGGCATAGCGCAGGCCTTCGATGACCTGGAACAGCGACAGGTCGGCATAGGTGACCTTGTCGCCGGTGAGATAGTCGCGCGACTCGGGATTGGACAGCAGCCGTGCAAAATAAGCCATGAACTTGGGGATGCGCGACTCGACGAAGTCGGCCGAGCGGCGCAGCGCCTCGGGTTTCTGGTCTTCGTAGTACAGCGCGGAGGCGATCGGATGATGGGTGTCGTGGGCCTCGGTCACCAGGTCGGCGATGGTCAGCTGCAACTGGTGCACCCACAGGCGGCCCGGGTCGGTGCGCGGCGCCAGACCGTGCTGCTCGCCCAGGTAGAGCAGGATGTTGGCCACCTGGCCGATGACCAGCTCGCCGGACTTCAGGAAAGGCGGCGCGAAGGCCGGATACTCCTCGACGTCGAGCGCCGCCATCAACAGGTCGACGCCACCCTCGCGGCGCGCTACGTCGACATAATCGGCGCCCGCTTCTTCCAGCGCCAGGCGGACGAATTCGCCGCGGCCCTGGATGCTTGGCCAATAAAACAGTTCATACGCCATCTTGCTTCCTCCATTGCTGGTTGATTCCGGCGCATTATCGATGATGAATGAAGAAGCGTGGCGCGCCGCAAACATGGTAGTCTTGTCGTGCATGTCTAAAAACAACCATAAGTCAACACGTCCAGAGAGAGTCCCATGACAGATCACGCCCGCCTTGGTTCCCAAGCACTGTTTGCACTTCGTCCGGGCACAAGCTAGCAATTCGGCACATAATTGCAGAACGGAATTATTTCTTGTCATTGTGGGGCCTCGCCCGGCAAGACAAAGACCTTCTACGCCGAATGGAGCGCTCGATGATCTTCGCTCGTCTCACCCAACGCTGGCATGCGCTGCGCTACTGGCGCGAGCACCAGTCCCTGTCCCGTCTCAAGCTGGTGCGCCGCCTCGAAAACGCGCCCGACGACGACCTGTTCCGCCATGTCAGCGGCCGCGACTACCTGGCCCGCGGCATGAAGGTGCGCGAGCGCATGCGCTGCGTGCTGGCCCACTACCGCTTCGAAGAGACGACCTTCAACAACGCCTACCGGCAGGCCGCGCACCACGGCGGCCTGGTGCTGTGGCAGCATGAAGACGACAGTGGCAGTTTCATCATGCGGCTCGAGCACGCTCCCCGCATCGACCCGGAAGGCGAGCTGACGCTGTCTCTGGTCGTCGACGGCACGGTGCTGCACCGCCTGTCCTGGACCTGGGTCGAGGGCCCGGTGGTGGGCGTCGACCTGCCGATCGTTCCTTTCGTCACCCGCAACGCCGGCCTGTGGCGCGATGCCGGCGGCGCCTTCGAGGCCTTCGAGCGCGTCTTCCCCAACAATTCGCCAAGCTTCTTCTGCTTCGCCGCCCTGCAGGGCGCGGCCCAGGCGCTGGGCTTCGACCGGGTGGTCGCGGTGCGCGGCAGCGCGCACGTGGCCTATGAAGCTGCGCAAGACAAGGCCTTCGAGAATGCCTACGACGGCTTCTGGCGCATCCTGGGCGGTGCCGAGCTGGACGCGCGCAGCTTCCTGGTGCCGCTGCCGTTCTACCTCAAGCCCTTGCAAGACATGCCATCGAAGCACCGCAAGCGCGCGGCGCAGCGGCGCGAACACTGGCGCGCCATCGGCGACGCGGCGCGCGCGGTGCTGCTGCGCCATATGGTGACGCCGGCCGCCACCCAGCCAACGGTGGCCGAGGCGCCGTCGACCGCGAAAGCCTGAGCGGCGCCGATCAAACCGGCTTGACAGATTCACCACGGCCGCCCGGGCCGTGATACACTCGCGACTCGCTAGGGGTCCTGGAACGTTGTTCCGGGTGAGAGATACCCTTCGTACCTGATCTGGATAATGCCAGCGAAGGAAAGCGCAACGCAGCACCCCCATTCGTTTGCCCTTCCCCCACGTTGGCTCCGGCTTTGATAAAAGCAGCGCGCCGCGTAGCGCGCGAAAACGAGCAAACCATGACATTCACCTCGAAGCACACCGTCCTCGCCTGCGCCATCGTGCAGGCGTTCTCCATGTCGTCCCAGGCTTTCGCACAGGAGACGCCGTCCGTCGTCGTCACCGGCAGCAAGTGGATCGTCCTCGACCGCGCCAGCGTCGGCGGCTTCGCCGACGTGCCGCTGCTCGAGTCCCCGGCCTCGATCACCTCGATCAGCCAGAGCCAGATGCAAGACCTGTCGATCCGCAGCGCCACCGACGCCGCGCGCTACGACGCCTCGATCGGCGACGCCTACAATGCGATCGGCTACGCCGAGCAGTTCTCGATCCGCGGCTTCGCGCTCGACAACGCCACCAGCTACCGCAAGGACATGATCGCGATCTCGGGCGACACGCAAATCCCGATCGAGAACAAGGAACGCATCGAGGTCTTGCGCGGCCTGGCCGGCCTGCAGGCCGGCGTCGCAGCGCCGGGCGGGATGATCAACTTCGTCACCAAGCGGCCGACCAACACGCCGCTGCGCCAGGCGACGGTGGAGGTGCGCGAGCGCGGCACCGTGTACGGCGCGGTCGACCTGGGCGGCCGTTTCGAAGACCGCCGCTTCGGCTATCGCATCAATGCCGCGGCCGAGGACCTGAAATCGTACGTGCGCGGCGCCGACGGCGAGCGCCAGTTCGTATCGGCCGCCTTCGACTGGCAGATCACGCCGGACGCGCTGTTCCAGATCGACCTCGACCACCAGCACAAGTCGCAGGTCACGGCGCCGGGCTACCAGCTGATCCGCAATGAAGCGCTGCCGACCGGGATCTCGGCCAAGACCCTGCTCAACGACCAGCCGTGGACCAAGCCGGTCGATACCGACAGCAGCAATCTGGGCCTGCGTTTCGAATACCGCATCAACGACGCGTGGAACGCCACCGTCAGCGCCAACAAGCACTGGTTCAAGCGCGATGACTTTACCGCCTTCCCTTACGGCTGCAGCAACGAGGGCGACGGCTACTATCCGGGCTACTGCTCCAACGGCGACTACGACGTGTACGACTTCCAGAGCACGGGCGAGCGCAAGACGCCATGGGGCCTGCAGGCGATGCTGCAGGGCCGCTTCGACACCGGCGCGGTGCGTCACTCGTTGACCATCGGCGGCTCGTATGCCGAGCGCCACGACAGCTTCGGCGAGTACGTCTACGACTACGTCGGCTCCAGCAATATCTGGAACCCGACCGTCGTGCCGCCGGTCTCCAGCGACCGCGTGACCGGCCCTGTGATGGAACGCCGCAGTACCGAAGAACGCTCGCTGTTCGTGCAGGACGTGATGACCCTGTCGCCCCAATTCACCTTGCACGCCGGCGTACGCTACGTGAAGCTCAAGCTCGACGCGCTGGAAGAAATCGAGGGCGGCTGGGTGCACACCAAGGATTCGTTCGCGCTGCCGAACGTGGCGCTGGTGTATGCGCCGGCGCGCGACTGGCGCGTGTATGGCTCGATCAGCCACGGTCTGCAGTACGGTGGCATCGCGCCGATGGAAACCAGCAACCAGAACACCGCCCTGCCGCCGAGCCGCTCGAAGCAGCTGGAGTTCGGCGTCAAGCGCAACGTCAACGAGCAGCTGGCGCTGTCGGGCGCGCTGTTCGAGATCCGCCAGGGCCTGGAATACACGAACGCCGTCAACACCTTCGTGCGCGCCGGCGAGCAGACCCACCGTGGAATCGAGCTGTCGGCGATGGGCCGCGCCACGCCTGACCTGAACTACAGCCTGTCGCTGATGGCGCTCGATACCGACCAGAAGGACACCGGCGACGCGTCGACCGAAGGCAAGCGCGTGACCAATGTGCCGGAACTGCGCACCACCGCCTGGGTCGAGTACGCGGTGCCGCAAGTGGCGGGCCTGAAGCTCGACGCGCAGTGGCAGTACTCGGGCAACAAGGTGTTCGATCCGGCCAATCGGGTGAAGGTGCCGGGCTATCACGTGGCGGGGTTCGGCGCATCCTATCTGCTGCGCGCGGGTGGGATGAACACGATCATCCGCGCGCGGGTGGACAATGCCTTCGACAAGTTCTACTGGCGCGACGTGACGCAGTCGCTGGGTGGGTATTTGCTGCCGGGGGCGCCGCGCACGTTCAAGTTGTCGGCGCAGATCGACTTCTAAGCCTGCACCGCTTCACCTGCCACGCGCGCCGTGGCAGGGCATCAATCCGACAAATCCACCAGCTTGCCCAGGCAGCGCCGCTGGAAACCATTGAGCCCGCGGGTAATGAGCTCATCATCCTCTTCGATCACCTCGGCATCGAGCAGCAGGCGCAGCTTGGCAATGCGGTCGCCCTGGGACAGCGCCTGCGCCAGGTGCGACCCGTCCGCTTCGCCGGCCTGCTCGATCGCCTCCACCACCTCGGGCGGGAAGTCCCAGTGGTTGGCGATCACCGACGACAGCTGGCGGCTGGCCGCGAACAGCGCGATGCCGAATTCGCTGGAACCGGGCACCCTGCCTTCGCAGACGCGGTCGGCCACCTGGAATGCGACCTGCAGTCCCAGGTTCTGCATCAGGCCGGCCAGGTAGGATTCGAACACGCCGGCCGACAGGCCCGGCGCCATCACGCTGGCGGCAAACGCGCAGCGCTCGGAATGCTTCCATACATTGGGCGCCACCTGGCGCGCCACGCCCTGGACCTTGACCCGCACCAGCGGCCGGAACGCGATGCGCGCCAGCAGCATGCGCAAGCCGTTCAGGCCGAGCATCGTCACCGCGCCTTCCAGGGTTTCGATCGGGGTCACCGGCCGGTAATAGGCGCTATTGGCTTCGCGGATCACTTCGGCCACCAGCACCAGGTCGCGACCGACCTGGGCCGACAGCGCGCCGGTCGAGATGTTTTCGTCGGATAGCGCGGTGAGCAGTTGCGACACCAGCTCCGGGATGCGTGGCACCAGGCCGGACGCGCAGACCGGATCGGCCGCCAGCGAACGCACTTCGGCCAGGATCTGCGCTTCCTGCTCGGGCTGGGCGTTGAAGCCGCTGGACGCGGTAAGCCAGCGATAGAAAGTGGCATGGACGTCGTTCGCCATGTCCTCGTCGTGTTCGATCGTCGCCGTCGTGCCGACGCTGGCCGCGGCTTCTGTCTCTTTATCTGAACCGCCCAAAAAGCGTCCTATCCAGTTTTTCATAGCGTCCCGCCGTACGTTCGAAATCCGATGATTGTAATGCCTTCTAGAAACAAATGGTCATCAGGCTGTAAAGATTTATTGTTTGTAACGACATCCAACACCGATTCGCATCAGCGCCCTGTGCGCCCGGTCAAGAAATCCCTGTCAAAAAGTCGGACGAGCATGTTGCAAATGATAATGATTATCATTTAGTGTGCCTGATCGCATTCGCAAAACAAGGAACACACATCCATGAAACTCACCCGTCACCTCCTGGCCGCCGCCATCGCCCTGGCCCTGTTCCCCGCGCAGGCCGCCCCGCAACTGGCGCAGCAGTGGGCCGAACTGAAGGCCAAGGAGCCGCGCCTGCAGACACGCGACGCCGCGCGCCAGCTGAAGGTGTCCGAAGCCGAGCTGCTTGCCACCGGCATTGGCAGCACCGTGGTGCGCCTGAAGGAAACCGATCATGCGCCGCGCGAGATCATGCGCCGCGCCCTCGACCTGGGCAAGGTGATGGCGCTCACCCGCAATGAGAACGGCGTGATCGAGACCACCGGCACCGCCATGCGTATTCCGAAGCAGGCCGAGAAAGGCAGCGCCGACGAGGCCGAACGCGAAGCGCGCAACCTGAACATCGCCGGCGGCTATCTGGGCGGTCCGATCGACTTGCGCTTCCAGTTCACCAAGTGGAAATACGCCTTCGCCGTGACCCAGCCCGGCCGCGACGGCAAATTCAATCGCAGCCTGCAGTTCTTCGACGCCAGCGGCAACGCCGTGCATAAGCTCTACCTGCGCGACGATGCCAACATCCCGGTCTTCGACAAGCTGGTGGCCGACTTCCGCCATCCGAGCCAGAACGCGCAGCTGGATGTGGTGGCCGCCGCACCGAAGCCTGCCCAAAAGCCCGACAGCGCGGTCGACGTCAAGGAATTCCAGACCGCCTGGCAAGAGATGACCGACGTCCACCAGTTCAACCGCATCGTGTCGGAATTCGGCCTGACGCGTGAACAGGCCCTGCGCCTGGCCCCTGGCGGCGTGGTGCAGAAAGTCGCGCCGCAAGCGGTGCGCAAGCTGCTCGAGGACGCGGCGAAGGACGGGGTCGCGATCATGGCCTTCCTCGGCAACGGGGCGCTGACCCAGATCTACAGCGGCAAGGTGAACAAGGTGACGGCGGCCGATGGCTGGTTCAATGTACTCGATCCGGACTTCAACCTGCACCTGCGCGACAGCGCACTGCGCAGCGGCTATGTGGTGCGCCGCGCCGGCGTTACCTCGGTCGAGTTCTTCGACGACCAGGGCGAGCCGGTGGTGACCTTCTTCGGCGTGCGCGAGCGCGGCAAGCCGCAACCGCAGTCGTGGACCGACCTGGCGGCAGGACTGCCGAAGGCTTAGTTTTCAGCGCTGGCCGAGCAGCCCCTGGACCTGCCGCATCCGGTGCGGCAGGTCGCCGGCCAGCAAGGTGTAGGCGATGCCGCGCGCGGCCAGCGTCTCCACCAGCATCCGGTGCACCATCTGGCGCATCTCTTCCGATTCGCGCTGCAGGCCGTCCGGCTCCCACGGGGTGTCGGGCGCGGTGACGAAGGTCCAGGCGTAGTCGTGGCGCGCATCGAGCCGCGCCAGCTGCGCATCCACCCTGCCCCAGTACACGCGGCTGTACAGCGCCGTCATCAGGGGCGTGGTGTCGCAAAACAGGAAGCTGGCGGCTTTCGCCGCCGCGTCATCCTCCCGTGCGCGCTGGGTCAGCGCGATGCCGTACTGGTCTTCCTCGTGCGGCACCCTTCCCAGCGTATCGACGAACTCGCGCAGGTATTCGGGCACCCACACGGTGCCGTAATGGCGCGCCAGCGCTTCGGACAAGGTCGACTTGCCGGACGACTCGGCGCCGAGGATGGCGATTCTTTGCACGCCGCTCATGCTGCCTTGCGCGCCGCTGCCTGCCAGGTGCGCAGGCCGGCGATCGCCAGCAGCACGAATATGCCGTACAGCACGGCGGTCAGCACCAGCCCCTTGTACAGGTAGAGGCCGACGTACAGGATGTCGACCGCGATCCACACATGCCAGTTCTCGACCTTCTTCTTCGCCAGCAGCAGCTGGCCGACCAGGCTGCCGGCGGTCAGGAAGCCGTCCGCGTGCGGCACGTCGGTGTCGGTGAAGTTGTCGAGGAAGGTCGACAGCAGCACGAAGCCTGCCAGCCAGGCAGCCAGCGACCAGGCACGCCCGCTGGGCTTGAGGAAGCTGGGCACCAGCGGCGCATTGCCGCTGCCGTGCAGCCACTGGTACCAGCCCCAGACCGAGGCCGCGATGAACACGAACTGCAGCCCCATGTCGCCGTACAGGCGCGCATCGTAGAACACCACCGCGTAGGTCGCGGACGAGGCGATCGAGAACAGCCAGGCCCAGTGCTTCTGGCGGATGTTGAGCACCACGGTGGTAACGGCCAGCAGGAAGGAGATCAGTTCCAGCGGCGAGGTCGTGAGGCCGGCGAGGATAAGGGGTTCGTTCATTCGGTCGACAATGATGATGAAACGCGCGCGAATATTTTTTGCTCAAAACCGTCGTTCCCGCGAAGGCGGGAACCCAAGTGCTCTCGGCGCGATCGTAACGCTTGCAAACTTGGGTTCCCGCCTGCGCGGGAACGACGTGCGGAGGATTGTGGCCGAAATTACTTCTTCGGATACTTGATCGTCATTTCCTTGAGCAGGTTGTCGGCATGGTCGACTTCCTTCATCACCCACAGCATGTAGCGGATGTCGACGTGGATCGCGCGCGTGATGGCGGTGTCGAAATACCAGTCCTTGGTGATCGATTCATAAGTCGAATCGAAGTTCAGGCCGATCAATTCGCCACGCTTGTTCATCACGGCCGACCCCGAGTTGCCGCCGGTGGTGTCGGCGCTCGACAGGAAGTTGACCGGCACCGTACCCAGCGCCTGGTCCTTGAACACGCCGTAGCGCTTGGCCTCGATCGCCTGCTTGAGCGGGGCCGGCACGATGAACGGATCCTTGCCGGTCTCCTTCTCCAGGATGCCTTCGACCGTGGTGAACGGACCCTTGACCAGGCCATCGCGCGGCGAGAACGGCGACACGGTGCCGTAGGTCACGCGCAGGGTCGAGTTGGCGTCCGGGTAGACCGGCTTGCCCTGCGATTTCTTCCACGCGATCACGGCCGCCATGTATTGCGGGATCACGCGTTCCAGGTTGCCGTCGATCTCGTTGCGGCGCTCTTCCAACGCCATGCCGGAATCGTGCAGGCGCACCGCGAGCGCGATGAACGGATCGTTCGACTTGCGGAAAGCGTCGACGTCCTTGCCCATCCAGGCCAGGCGCGTGGCGGTGTCCGACAGCTGGCTGGCTTTATACATGCCTGCCAGCGCATCCTGCCCCGGCAGCAGCGCGTCCACACCTTGCGGACGCACCTTGGCGTCGATGCCGGCGTAGCGCGCCAGGGCCGCAGCGTAGCGCGCCTGGTCGACGCCCGGCACCAATGACTGCTCCAGGCGCGCCAGGCGCGCCTTGATGAAGCCGAGGTCGCGTTCCTGGTAGCCGCTCTCACGCTCGGCGTCCGGCTTCTGGCGTTCCAGCGCCAGTCGGTACAGGGTACGCGCGCTCTTGAGCAGGTCGCTGTGGGTGGCCTCGAGCCAGGCGGCTTCCTGGCGCTGCAGCGCCATGTCCTCGGCGATCACCGCGTCCAGTTCGGACAGCAGGCCCGCGTTTCCATCCGCATGCGCCTTCTGCCAGGCGCGGAACTCGGCATCCTGCACGTCCTTGATGGCCGCGATGTCCTTGCGCGCGAAGCCATCGAGCAGGCCCTTGGTCTTCTTGAGCACGTTGTTCAGGCCCTTGTCGACGCTCGCATAGGCTACGTTCCAGGCCGGATTGCCCTGGGTCGCGGCGGCGATCACCGACAGGTCGGCGGTGATGGTTGCGGCCTTGGCCGGCAGGTCGACGTCGCGCGCGAAGCGGATCTCGCTCGGCAGCTTGTAGCGGCTGGTGCGGCCCGGGTAGCCGGCCAGCAGGATCGGATCGCCGTTCTTCAGGCCCTCGGCCGAAACGACAAGGAAGTCCTTCGACTTGTAGGGCACGTTGTCTGGCGACGGATCGGCCGGACGGCCATCCTTGCCGACGTAGGCGCGGTAGAAGGCGTAGTCGCCCACGTGGCGCGGCCACTCGTAGTTGTCGATGTCGCCGCCGTAGTTGCCGATGCGGTCGGACGGCGCGTACACCAGGCGCACGTCGCGGATCATCAGCTGCTTGATGCGGTAGTACTCCAGGCCGCGGTGAAAGGCCGGCACCGAGCAGCGCGTCGACTTGTCGGTTTCGCACTCGGCCACCAGGGCCTTGATGCGCGACTGCACCAGCGCATGGCGCTCGCTGCCCGACATGGATGGCTTCAAGCCCTCGAGCACGCGCGCGGTCACGTTCTCGACCTTCTCGGTCACGTACACCAGCGTGTTCGGGCCGCCCGGCAATTCGGCGGCGCGGGTCTTGGCCAGGAAGCCGTCGACGATGTAGTTCTTTTCGGGCGTGGCGTTGCGCTGGATGGCGCCATAGGCGCAGTGGTGGTTGGTCACCACCAGGCCGTCGGGCGACACGAAGGACGCCGAGCAGCCGCCCAGCGAGACGATCGCGCTCATCGGATGCTTGCCCAGGTCGGCCAGCTTCTCGGCCGGCATGGTGATGCCGATGCGTTTCAGTTCGGATTTCAGTTGCGGCAGCTGGTGCGGTTGCCACTGGCCTTCGTCGGCGAAGGCGGCGC
The DNA here is from genome assembly GCF_008014745.1 of Massilia arenae. GTDB lineage: Bacteria > Pseudomonadota > Gammaproteobacteria > Burkholderiales > Burkholderiaceae_D > Telluria > Telluria arenae. The sequence goes on along the minus strand of NZ_VPFD01000001.1, from coordinate 278,277 downwards.
TCGCCGCGCCAAGAAGGGCGACGGGCAGGACGATCGATTTGAACAAGACAAGTCCCTGAGATGAAAAAAGCAATGCGCGAGTATATCTCCGTTGGGTGATGGCCGTGTGGTTTATAAGGGATCGACGGCGGTCCCGGTGGCGTCAACATCGCGTCATATTGGCGTGGCAAGATGTCACATTATGCAGAAAAAGGCAGGCAGACATGAGCACCGAGGCCCCCTTGTACCGACACCAGGTCCTCTTCCTCTCCCAGAGCTTCTTCATCAAGGACAACCGCGCCGAACTGCTGCTGCACGCGCACAAATACGATTTTGACATCCGTTTTTTCAGCGAGGTGGCCGAATTCACCGCCGCCGTCGCGGCCGACCGCGGCGCCAGCCTGTTCGTGATCGACCTCGACGCCCTGCACAATATGCAGGCCGACCTGCACGACAGCCGCAAGACCCTGATGCTGGGCGAGCTGCTCGAACGCCTGCCGCGCGAGCACGCGTATGTCTATCTGCAGTCGGGCCGCCAGGGCAGCCGCTTCCTGCTCCAACAGCGCCTGGTGGACAGCAACTGCCTGGCCTATGCCGAGAAGCCGATCGCCAACGACGTCCTGGTCGACAAGCTGTTCAACCTGTTCGTGCGCACCAAACGCGGCGACCTGGTGTCGGTGGTCCACCTCGGCCCGCCCGGGGATCTCGATACGGCGGCGCTGCTGGCGCAGCAGGTCGAAGTTGTCCACCACCCGGACCCGACCACCCTGCACCTGCGCGTAAAGGAGCTGCAACCCGATCTGGTCGTGATTGCCGACGACGAGTACCGGCGCCTGGACGCGCTAGCGCGGGTCATGAAGAAGAACATCGAGGCCGATCCGGTGCGCGAGATCGTGCTGCTCCAGCGCCGCCCCGACGAGGCGCTGGCGCGGCGCGCGCTCGGCGACGGCTTCGATACCGTCCTGCAGGCCACCGCCGGCCTGGTCGAGGCCCAACTGGCCAACCGCGCGGCCAGGATCCGCGTCAGCAAGGACCTGATCGGCAAAGACCGCGCCACTGGCCTCTTAAACAAGGTGGGCTTGCAGCGCAAGACGCAAGACCTGATCCGGCAAGCCACGCTCGAGGACAAGCCGCTCGCCTTCGGCGTGATCGACATCGACAAGTTCAAGACCATCAACGACACCTGGGGCCACCACTTCGGCGACATCGTCATCAAGCGCCTCTGCCTGTGCCTGGCGCCGCAGATGGGCGAACGCGACCTGCTGGCGCGTTTCGGCGGCGAGGAATTCGTGCTCGTGTTCTGGGATTGCACGCCCGATGAGGCGTGGCGCCGGCTCGATGCGCTGCGCCAGGCCTTCGGTGCGATCGAGTTCCAGGTCGCGCGCGGCGACCTGCGGCGTTTTTCGTTCAGCGGCGGCCTGGCCGCCTTCCCCGAGCATCGCAGCGAGAACGCGTTGTTCCTGCGGGCGGATGCGATGTTATATACCGCCAAGGAGAGCGGCCGCAACCGGATTTGCCCTACGTGAGCAACCCAGCCGGCTCGTCGGCCAGGACGATCGCCTCATACTGCTGGCGCACCGCGCCCTCGCCATACAGGCGCTCCAGCCGCCGCACCGCGAAGTGGCCGCGGCTCATGTTCTGGAAATGGTCGACGAACAGCAGGTTGATGGTCGCGCCTCCCACGGCGCCCAGGGCCGGCACCAGCATCGCGGCCGCCTTCTGGGTCACGTGCACCTGGAAGCGCGCCGCCACCGTGGCGATCAGGCGCAGCAAGGCCGGCGTCGTGGCGGCGTTCACCGACTTCGCTGCCAGCGCCTGGGCGGCTTCGCTCACCGCCCGCGCCAGCGCGATGCGCATCGCAAAATAGCCCGAGTCAGCAGCGTCGTCACCGCCGCTCGGCCCACCCATGGCAAGCACGCGCAGGCATTCCAGCCGTGTCTCCACATCCTGCGGACGTTCGCCATTGGCGCGCGCGATCTCGGCGATCGAACGCAGCATGATGACCGTGGACAGCGGCAGATCGACGAGGAGTCCGGGCAGACCGAAGACACCACCCACGCCGCCCGACAGGCTCGCCGCGAACTTGTGCAGGCGTGGGTACGACGCCTCCTTGCCGCCGTCCGGCAAGGTCGACAGCGCCCCCGTCAGCGCATACTGCAGCGCATGCTCGGTGGCGCCGCCCACCTTCTTTTGCCACGGCACCGGCAGGCGTTCGATGGCGGCCTCGATCGGCGAGCCGACCAGGTTGCTGATGCGTGCGGCCAGGCCGGGGTTCTCCAGCAGGCGCTTGGCCTCGTGCAGCTCGGCCAGGTGTTCGGCGTTCATCTTCATAGCAGTCTCCTCTTGAGAAAAGGTGACGCAATACGGCGGTCAGCCCGGCAAATCGGTCAGCTTGCCCAGGCAGCGGCGCTCGAAACTGTTCAGGCCTTCGGTCACGAGCGCATCGTCTTCAAGCAACACGTGGGCGTCGAGCAGCAGCCGCAGCTTGGCGATCCGGTCGCCGCGTTCGAGCGTCTGCGCCAGCGGCGATGCATCCGGCTGGCCGACGCCGGCGATCGCTTCCACCACGTCGGGCGGGAATTCCCAGTGGGCGGCGATGGTCGACGACAGGCCGCGGCTGACGTCGAACAGGCGCCGGCCGAATTCGCTGGAGCCGGGAATCTTGCCACTCTCGACCGCCCGCTCCGCCAGGCGGAAGGCCACGACCAGCCCCAGGTTCTGCATCAGGCCGGCCAGGTAGGCTTCGAACACGCCGGCACCCAGGCCCGGCGCCATCAGGCTCGAGGCCAGCGCGCACTTCTCGGACTGGTTCCAGACCAGCGGCGCCGCCTGGCGCGCGAAGCCCTGGTCGGCCATTTTGATCAGGGGCCGGAAGGCGATCCGGGCCAGCAGCATGCGCAGGCCATTCTGGCCGATCATCATCAGGGCGGAGTCGAGCGACTTCACCGCCTGCAGCGGCCGGTAATAGGCGCTGTTCGCCTCGCGGATCACCTCGGCCACCAGCACCAGGTCCTGCTCGACCTGGCGCGCGAGGTCGCCGGTCGAGACGTCGTCGTCGGCCAGGTCGCGCAGCAGCTTGGGGATCAGCTCGGGGATGCGCGGCACCAGGCCGCTGGCGGCCTGCGGGTCGGCCGCGAGCGTACGCACCAGGTCGAGGATGTGTTCCTCGACGTCCGCTCCCGCCTGGTAGCCGCCGGATGCGGTCAGCCAGCGGTAATAGGCGGCGTCGACCTGGACGCCGTGGTCGTCTCCCAGCTCGTCCGCCTGTGGGGTGGCGCCGGCGGCGGCGTCAGGCGCCTTGTCGGCGCTGCTCAACATGCGATTAATCCAGTTTTTCATGGCGTATGCCTGACTATCGATAATCGCAGCATTGTAATGCCTGACGCATGTTGGAACCTATTCCGGTAGGTGAGAGTCGTTCCTGCCGCGCCTGGCAAACGTGCGCTGCGTTGCTCGTCGTTGCATGGCGCGCCATGCGGCCTCCTCGCGCCTTGCTCACGCTCGCCATGCATCGGCATGAACTTCCCCTCACCTACCGGATTAGGTTCCTACTGCACCGCGTCCGCCAGCCTTTGTTCCTGCCAGCCACCTCCCAGCGCCTGGATCAGCGACACCGCCGCCGTCTGGCGGTCGGCCTGCACCTGCACCAGCGAGCGGCGCGCATTCAGGGCTGTCACCTGGGCCTGCACCACCTCGGTATAACTCACCTGCCCCGCCTTGTAGCGGTTCAGGATCTGCTCTTCGACCAGCCCGGCTGCCTCGGCCGCCTCGGCCCGCAACTGCTGCTGCTGTTCCAGCACGCGGGTGGCGGACAGGCCGTTCTCGACGGTGGCGAAGGCGTCCAGGGCCACCTGGCGGTAGCGCGCCACGGTCGCCTGGTGGCGTGCCTCGGCGCCTTCGACGCTGGCGCGGGTGGCGCCGGCGTTGAAGATGGTCTGGGCCGCCGACAGGCCGAATGACCAGGCCGCGGCGGACGCCGAGAACAGGTCGCCCACGCGGCTCGTATTGTTGCCGTACGAAGCGGACAGGCCGAAATTAGGGAAATAGGCCGAGCGCGCGATGCCGATGTCGGCATTGGCCGCCGCCACGTCGCGTTCGGCGGCGGCGATATCGGGACGGCGCTGCAGCAGGGTCGAAGGCACGCCGACCGGCACGTCCGGCACCGACACATGCCATGGCGCCGGCGGCAGGGAGAAGGCCGACGGGGTCTGGCCGACCAGCACCGCGATCGCGTGTTCGAGCTGGGCGCGCTGGTTCTGCAGGCCGAGCGCTTCGCTGCGCGCATTGGCCAGCTGGGTCTGGGCCTGCAGCACGTCGGAGCGCGCCGCGATGCCGGCCTCGAAACGGTTCGAGGTGATCTGCAGCACGCGCTGGTAGCCTTCGATGGTCGAGGCCAGCATTTCGCGCTGGGCGTCGGTCTGGCGCAGCGAGAAGTAGTTGATCGCCAGCTCGCCCTGGGCCGCGAGGACGGCGCTGGCCAGGTCGGCGGCGGTGGCCTGGGCGCTGGCCTCGGCGCCGGTCACGGCATTCTTCAGGCGGCCGAACACGTCCGGCTCCCAGCTGGCGCCGATCTGCAGGCGATAGGCATTGCTCGCGCCACGGTTGACGCTATCGTCTCCCCCGCCGGCGCGGTCGGCGCCGGCGCCCAGCGTCACCACCGGGAACAGCGAGGCGCGCTGCTGCGCGACCAGGGCGCGCGCCTGGGCATAGTTGGCGACCGCCACCGCCACGTTCTGGTTCGCAGCCTCCACCTGCTTGGCCAGGCGATCGAGCTCGGGGTCTTCGAACAGGGTCCACCAGGGTCCGCGCTCGAGCGCATCGGCCGGCGCGGCCGGGACCCAACCTTCGGCCTCCTTATAGGTTCCCGGCAGCGCCGCACCAGCGGCAAGCGGATCCGGTCGTTCATAAGCGGGGCCGACGGCGCAGCCGGCCAGGGCCAGGGCAAGGGCAAGGGCGAGCAGGGAGATACGGAATGGAAGCTGTTGTCGCATAGTGGTCATGGTTTGGCCAGGGACGGGCCGCCCTCGTCGTGAGGATGGCGGGTCAGATTGTGTTCATCGGGTTTGCGCGTGCGCAGCTTGTCGAGCAGGACGTAGACCACCGGCGTGGTGAGCAGGGTCAGGAGCTGGCTCGCGACCAGGCCGCCGATGATGGCGATGCCAAGCGGGCGGCGCAACTCCGAGCCTTCGCCGAAGCCGATCGCCAGCGGCAGCGCGCCCAGGGCCGCGGCCAGGGTCGTCATCAGGATCGGGCGGAAGCGCAGCATGCAGGCCTCGCGCACCGCCTCCATCGCGGTGAGCCCACGTGCACGCTCGGCCTCCAGTGCGAAGTCGATGATCAGGATCGCATTCTTCTTGACGATGCCGATCAGGAGGAAGACCCCGATCAGGGCGATAATCGAGAACTCCATCTTGAACAGCAGCAGCGCCAGCACCGCGCCGACGCCGGCCGACGGCAGCGTCGACAGCACGGTCACCGGGTGGATCAGGCTTTCGTACAAGATGCCCAGCACGATGTAGATCACGACGATCGCGGCCAGGATCAGCAGCGGCTGCTCCTTGCTCGACTCTTGCGCCGCGGCGGCCGTGCCCTGGAAGCTGCCACGCACATTGCTCGGCATGCCGATGTCGGCCTCGGCCTGGCGCACCGCGGCCTGGCCATCGTCCAGGGTAAAGCCCTGGTTCAGGTTGTAAGACACCGTGGTCGCCAGTTCCCCGTCCTGATGGCTGACCGAGGTCGGCGTGGCGCTTTCGGCAAAACGCGCGATCGCCGACAGCGGCACCATGGTGGCGGCGGCGCTGGCCAGGGCCTGGCCGCCGGACGGGTCGCGCGCCGCGGTCAGGTTCGCGGTGGTCGAGGTCGAGGCCCCGGCGGCGCCCGTGGCGGCGGCCGTGCCGGTGCCGGTGGACGCCGCGCTGGACGCTCCGCCGGTCGGCCGCGCCGGCACATAGACGTCCTTCAGCGCTTCGGGCGACTGCGCGTACTTCTGGGCCACGCCCATCACCACGTGGTACTGGTTCAGCTCATCGTAGATGTTCGCCACCTGGCGCTGGCCGAAGGCGTTGTACAGCGCATTGGTGACGTCGCGCGTGCTGATGCCCATGCGCGCCGCCGACTCCTTGTCGATGGTGACATAGGTCTCGACGCCATTCTCGGCCTGGTCGGTGTCGACGTCGACCAGGGCCGGCTGCGCCTTCATGGACTCGGCCAGGCGCGTGGCCCATACCTTGAGGTCTTCGGCGTTGTCGCTCTTGAGCGTGTACTGGTAGGTCGAGTTGCTGGAGCGCCCGCCCATGCGCAAGTCCTGCACGGGATTGAGGAAGATCGTGATGCCGGTGACCTTCGCCATCTGCGGGCGCAGGCGCGCGATCACGGCCTGGGCCGCGACATCGCGCTCGCCCACCGGTTTCAGGTTGACGAACATGAAGCCGCCGCCGGCGCGCCCGCCGCCGGTGAAGGCAACCACCGTATCGACCGCGGGATCCTTGCGGATGATCTCCACCAGCTGGTAGATCTTCTGCTGCATGGCCTGCGACGAGATGCTCTGGTCGGCGCGGATGCCGCCATTCATCTGGCCCGAGTCCTGCTGCGGGAAGAAGCCCTTCGGGGCGCTGGAGAACAGGTAGACGTTCAGCGCCACCGTGAACAGCAGGATGATCATCACCAGCAGCTTGCTGTCCAGCGCCCAGTCGAGCGCGTGTTCATAGACGCGCAGCACGCGCGCGAAGCCGTTCTCGGACCAGCGCGCGAGGCGCCCCGGCTTCTTGTCCGGGTCTTCCTTGCGCAGCAGCCAGGCGCACATCATCGGCGTCGTGGTCAGCGAGATCACCAGCGAGATCAGCACCGCCGCCGAGAGCGTCACCGCGAATTCGCGGAACAGGCGTCCCACCTGCCCGCCCATGAACAGCAGCGGGATGAACACCGCCACCAGCGACAGCGAAATCGACAGCACGGTGAAGCCGACCTCGCGCGCGCCCAGCAGCGCGGCCTCCATGCGGTCCATGCCGTTCTCGATATGGCGCGCGGTATTTTCCAGCACCACGATGGCGTCGTCGACGACGAAGCCGGCGGCCACCGTCAAGGCCATCAAGGACAGGTTGTTGAGCGAAAAACCGAGCGCGTACATCACGCCGAAAGTGCCCAGCAGCGAGACCACGGTGGCCACCGCCGGCACCACGGTGGCGCGCAAGGACCGCAGGAACACGCTGACCACCCCCACCACCAGCACGATCGACAACACCAGGGTGAACTCGATCTCGTGCAGCGAGGCGCGGATCGAGTTGGTGCGGTCCGAGGCTACCGCCAGGCTGATGTCGCCCGGCAGCTGGGCCTGCAGCGACGGCAGCAGGTCGCGGATGCCGTCCACGGTCTCGATCACATTGGCCTCGGGCTGGCGTGTGACCAGCACAATCACCGCCGGCTGGCCGTTGAACAGGCCCAGCGTGTACACGTTCTCGGGGCCATCGAACACGGTGGCCACGTCCGACAGGCGCACGGCGGCGCCGTCGCGCCAGGCGACGATCAGGTCCTTGTAGTCGCTGGCGCTGCGGCCGTCGCCGCCGGCCGGCTGCGAATAGATCTGAAGGCGATTGCCATTGCCCTCGATCTCGCCCTTGGGGCGGTTCGGATTGCTGGCCTGGATCGCGGCGCGCACGTCCTCGCTCGAGACGCCATAGCGGTTCATCGCATACGGCACCAACTCGACCCGCACCGCCGGCAGCGAGCCGCCGCCGATTTCCACTTCGCCCACGCCCTTTACCTGGGCCAGGCGTTGCTGGACCAGGTTCGACACCGAATCATAGATCTGGGCCGGGGATTTGGTTTTCGAGGTCAGCGCCAGGATGATCACCGGCGCATCCGAAGGATTGGCCTTGCGATAGGTCGGGTTGCTGCGCAGGGTCGCCGGCAGGTCGGCGCGCGAGGCGCTGATCGCGGCCTGCACTTCGCGTGCGGCGGCGTCGATCTGGCGATTCAGCTCGAACTGCAGGTTGATGCGGGTCGAGCCGGTGCTGCTGCTCGAGGTCATCTCGTTGACGCCGGCGATCACGCCCAGCCGCCGCTCCAAAGGCGTGGCCACGCTCGAGGCCATGGTTTCGGGGCTTGCGCCCGGCAGCGAGGCCGACACAGACACGGTCGGATAGTCGACCTGGGGCAGCGGCGCCACCGGCAGCACGAAATAGGCGCCGATGCCGGCCAGCGCCAGGCCGATCGTCAGCAGGACCGTGGCGATCGGGCGTTCGACGAAGGGGCGCGACAGATTCATGCGCCCGCCCCTTCCGTCTTATGGGGGGCCTTGCCGGTCCAGCGCCGCGCGGTGCGGTCGAAGGCCAGGTAGATCACCGGGGTGGTAAAGAGGGTCAGCAGCTGGCTCAGGATCAGGCCGCCGAAGATGGCCAGGCCCAGCGGCCGGCGCAGCTCGGCGCCTTCGCCGGTACCCAGCATCAGCGGGACCGCCGCGAACAGCGCCGCCAGGGTCGTCATCAGGATCGGGCGGAAGCGCAAGAGCGCGGCCTGCCTGATTGCCACCAGCGGAGATTTACCCTCCTCGCGCTCGGCCTCGATCGCGAAGTCGATCATCATGATCGCGTTCTTCTTGACGATGCCGATCAGGAGGATGATGCCGATGATGCCGATCACGCCCAGACCTTGCCCGCTGACCCACAGCGCCAGCAGCGCGCCGACGCCGGCCGACGGCAGGGTCGACAGGATCGTCAACGGGTGGATGTAGCTCTCGTAGAGCACACCCAGCACAATGTAGACGCAGACCACGGCGGCCAGGATCAGCCACAGCTGGTTCGACAGCGAGGCCTCGTAGGCGCCGGATGCGCCGAGGAAGGTCATGCTGACCGAGGCCGGCATGCCGATCTCCTCGGCGGCGGCGCGGATCGCGCTCACCGCCTGGCCGAGCGAAGCGCCGGACGCGGTGTCGAAGCCGACCGTCGCCGCCGGGTATTGGGCCACGTGGATCACCTGCAGCGGCGCCTGGCGCTCGCTGATGGTGGCGATCGCCGACAAGGGCGTCGGCTGGCCGGAACCGGTGCGCAGCTGCAGGCGGCCGAGCGCGGCGATCGACATCGCCTCGTCCTGCTGCGCCTCCAGGATCACGCGGTACTGGTTGGTCTCGGTGAAGATGGTGGACACGATGCGCTGGCCGAAGGCGCTGTACAGCGCGTCGTCGATCGAGGCCGCCGTGATCGAGAGGCGCGATGCGGTGTCGCGGTCGATGTCGATGAAGGCGGCCGCGCCGGTGGCGCCGGCATCGGTGATCGCCGTGCGCAGTTCGGGCAGGCTGCCGATCTTTTGCGTCAGCCGGCGCGCCCACTCGTTGACCGTTTCTTCATCGGAGCCTTCGAGCGACAACCGGTACTGGGTCGGGCCGCTCTCGGCGTCGATGGTGAGATCCTGGGTCGGCTGCAGGAACAGCTGCAGGCCCGCCACATTGGCCACGCGCTGGCGCAGGCGCTGCATGGTCTCAAGCTGGTTGCCGCGATCGGCCTTCAGGTTGATCAGCATGGTCCCGGTATGCAGCATGGTGTTGTTGGCCGCGTCGACGCCGACGTAGGACGCCACCGAGGCGACCTCGGGATCGGCCATGATCTGGCGCGCCGCTTCCTGCTGCAGCTTGGCCATGTCGGCGTACGAGATCGACTGGCGCGCCTGCACCCGGGCCTGCAGCTGGCCGGTGTCCTGGGTCGGGAACAGGCCTTTCGGGATGATCATCCACATCAGCGCCGTCAGCACCAGGGTGCCCAGCGCCACCAGCAGGGTCAGGCCCTGGCGTTTCAGCACCCAACCGAGCATCACGTCGTAGCGCTCGATCACGCGGTCAAAGAAAGCCTGGAATTTGATGGCGAATTTGCTCGGCTTTTCTTCCTCGTGGCTGCGCAGCCAGCGCGCCGACATCATCGGCACCAGCGTCAGGGATACCACGCCCGAGATCAGGATCGTGATCGCCAGCGTCACGGCGAATTCGCGGAACAGGCGGCCGACCACGTCGCCCATGAACAGCAGCGGGATCAGCACCGCGATCAGGGACACGGTGAGCGAGATGATGGTGAAGCCGATCTGGGAAGCACCCTTCAAGGCAGCCGCCATCGGCTTCTCGCCTTTTTCGATATAGCGCGCGATGTTCTCGATCATGACGATCGCATCGTCGACCACGAAGCCGGTGGCGATCGTCAGCGCCATCAGCGAGAGGTTATTGAGGCTGTAGCCGAGCAGGTACATCACGCCGAAGCTGCCGATCAGCGAGATCGGCACGGCGAGACTGGCGATGATCGTCGCGCGCAGGCTGTGGAGGAAGGCGAAGATCACCAGCACCACCAGCACCACGGCCAGCAGCAGCTCGATCTGCACGTGCTTGACCGAGGAGCGGATGCCGGTGGTGCGGTCGCTCAGCACGTCCATGCGCAGGGCCGTCGGCAGGCCGGCCTGCAGCTCGGGCAGGCGCGCCTTGATCGCATCGACGGTGGCGATCACGTTGGCGCCCGGCTGGCGCTGGACGTTGAGGATGATCGCCGGCTTCATATTGGCCCAGGCGCCAAGGCGCACGTTCTCGGCGCTGTCGACCACCTTGGCCACGTCGAGCAATTTGACAGGGGCGCCGTTGCGGTAGGCGACGATCAGGTCCTGGTAATCGGGGACGGTGACCAGCTGGTCGTTGGCATTGATCGCATACGAGCGGGTCGGGCCGTCGAAGCTGCCCTTGGCGCTGTTGGCGTTGGCGGAGGTGATCGCGGTGCGCAGCGTGTCCAGGCCCAGGCCATACGACGCGAGCGCCTCGGTATCGGCCTGGATCCGCACCGCGGGCCGCTGGCCGCCCGACAGCGAAACCTGGCCCACGCCCGAGACCTGACTGATCTTGAGCGCCAGGCGCGTGTTGACCAGGTTCTGCACCTCGGTCAGCGGCATCGTATCCGAGGTGATGGCCAGGGTCAGCACCGGCGCATCGGCCGGGTTGACCTTGGCGTAGACCGGCGGCGCCGGCAAGTCGGTCGGCAGCAGCGAGCCGCCGGCATTGATCGCGGCCTGCACTTCCTGCTCGGCCACGTCGAGCGTCTCGCCCAGCGCGAACTGCAGGGTGACGATCGAGACCCCGGCGGCGCTGGTGGAACTCATGCGGGTCAGGCCGGCCATCTGGCCGAACTGGCGCTCCAGCGGCGCGGTGACGGTGCGCGCCATGACCTCGGGACTGGCGCCCGGGTACAGGGTCTGCACCTGGATCGTCGGGAAGTCGACCTGCGGCAGCGCCGACAGCGGCAGGAAGCGGTAGCCGACCAGGCCCGAGAGCACGATCGCCAGCATCAGCAAGGCGGTGGCGACCGGGCGGTTGATAAAGGGGGTGGAGGGACTCATGCCTTGCCTCCGTCGTCCGCACAGCCACCCCGTCGTTCCCGCGCAGGCGGGAACCCAAGTGCTGCGTGCATCGCGATAGCGCTTGCAAACTTGGGTTCCCGCCTACGCGGGAACGACGTGCGTGGGACGCAGGCCGCCGAAGCCACCATCATTGCTGCGCTCCCTGGGCCGGACGGCCTGCGCCCTGTCCACGTCCCTGCCCCTGGCCTTGTCCCTGGCCGCGCGCGCCCGCCGGGCGATCGCCCGGCAACACCACGCTGGCGCCATCGCGCAGTCGGTCGGCGCCTTCGGTGATCACCTGCTCGCCCACCTTCAGGCCGCTGGCGATCTGCACCTTGTCGACGGTGGCCTGGCCGCGCTTGACGGTGCGCAGCGCCACGGTGCGCGCCTCGGGATCGAGCACGTAGACGAAGTCGCCGTTGGCGCCATGGCGCAGCGCCGTCACCGGCACCACCACCGCGTCCTTCAAGGTATTGACGGTCAGGCGCAGGTTGACGAATTGGCTGGGGAACAGCTTGTTGTCGGTATTGGCGAAGCGGGCCTTGGCGCGCACGGTGCCGGTCTGGGTGTCGACCTGGTTGTCGAGCGCGATGAAGCTGCCGGTGGCCAGCGCCTCGGTGCGGGTGCGGTCCAGCGCGGTGGCCGGCAGCTTGGTCTCTTGCGCGATACGGCCCTGCAGCGCCGGCAGGTGATCTTGCGGTACGGCGAATTCGACGTCGATCGGCGACAGCTGGGTGATGACGGCGATGCCGGCCGCGTCGCCGCTGCCCACCAGGTTGCCGACGTCCACCGTGCGCAGGCCCACCCGGCCGCCGATCGGCGCGCGCACCGTCGCGTAATCCAGGTTGAGCTGGGCCGTGCCTTCGGCCGCCTTGTTCGTCATGCCGGTGCCTTCGAGCTGCTTGACAAGCGCGGCCTGGGTATCGACTTCCTGGCGCGCGATCGAATCCTGCTCGAGCAGGGTGCGGTAGCGCGACAGGATCAGGCGCGCGCTTTCGAGCTGGGCTTCGTCGCGCTGGCGCTGGCCGCGCGCCTGCAGCAGGGCCATCTCGAAGGGGCGCGGGTCGATCGTCGCCAGCACCTGGCCCGGCTTGACCAGCTGGCCCTCGGTGAAGTGGATTTTCTGGACCACACCCGACACTTGCGGACGCACGGTGACGGTGGCCGCGGCGACCACGGTGCCGAGCGCCTCCAGGGTCACCGGGATGTCGGCCTGCTCGGCGCGCGCAACGCCGACCGTGGTGGCAGGGCCTCGTCCACCCGGACCGCGTGCGCCACCGGGTCCACCTGGGCCGCCGGCCGCCATCCCCGGCCCACCCGCCCCACCTGGGCCGCCCGCCGGCTGATGGGTGAGCCACCAGGCGAGGCCGCCCAGCGCCACCATCGACAGCACGGCGATCACGCCGCCGATGAGGCGGGCGCGCCGGGTGCGGGCGGGACGGTCGGTGGTTGAATGGGGCGGGAGGTGCTGGTCCATGCTTGTCCTTGTTCTATATAGTTTTGCTACTTGCAATACGGGTCACAATGACTTTAGCATGGTCGTTTCACTCACAATGTTTCGTAACGTACATTGCTCTACCGTAGATTCGACGCCTGCGCGCCCGCCTTAACGCCGATTTACACAGTTCACCCCTATTTAGGCGACGTAAACGAAAAACGGGCGCGAAATTCCTCTCGCGCCCGTCAATACTCTGTATTAATCAGTTACAAACTGCTTACAAGAGCGATCACCAATTGCCGCAGAAGCAATGGGCCACCGCCGCGAACGGCTTGCGCTCTTGCGTCAGCTCGGACAGGAAGGCCATGTCTTCCGCCACCTGGCCGATCGGGCCGGCCGGAATCGCCTGCTCGACCAGGCCCAGCTTGACCTGGATCGTCATCGCCTGCGCCGCCGAGGCGCCAGCCATCTGCAGGAAGCGCTCCACGCGCGTGACCGGACGCTCGACGTAGACCACGCGGTAATCCTTGGCCAGCTTGGCGCGGCCGGCGGCCGAGGCCAGTGCATCGTTGTAGCTGCCCAGGCGATCGACCAGGCCGCGCTCCTTGGCCTGGGCGCCGGTCCAGACGCGGCCCTGCCCCACTTCGTCGATCTTCGCCTGGGTAGTCTTGCGCGCTGCCGCCGCCTTGCTGGTGAAGTCGGCATACACATTGTTGATGCTTTGCTGGACCAGTTTCTCGAAGCGCGGGTCGAGCGGGCGCAGCGGATTGTAGGCATCGGCCAGCCAGGTGGTGGTCACGCCCTCGGTATGCACACCCAGCTTGCTGGCCACCTTGTCGGCGGTCGGCAGTAGCGCGAACACGCCGATCGAACCGGTGATGGTGGCCGGGTCGGCGATGACTTCGTCGGACGCCATCGAGATCCAGTAGCCGCCCGACGCCGCCACGCTGCCCATCGACACCACCACCGGCTTGCCGGCGGCGCGCGTCAGTTCCAGTTCGCGCCGGATCAACTCGGAACCATAGGCGCTGCCGCCGGGCGAATCGACGCGCAGCACCAGGGCCTTGATCGAATCGTCCTCGCGCGCCTGGCGGATCAGGTTGGCCGTGCTGCGGCCGCCGATCACGCCGGGGCCGCCCGCGCCGTCGGTGATGGTGCCGGAGGCGACGATCACGCCGACCGCGTCGCCAAAGGCTTTCTGCGGATGACGCGCCAGGTATTCATGCAAGCCGATCTGGCGGAACGACTTGATGTCTTCCTCGTAGACGCCGCGCTTGGTCATCAGCGCGCGCAACTCGTCGCGGGTCTTGAGGCCGTCGACCAGTTTCGCCTCCAGGGCGACCTTGGCGGCGCTGCCGCCGGCCGCTTCCATGCGCTCGGGCAGCGTGTCGATCATGCTGGCCAGCGAACCGTCAGGCAGCTTGCGGTTCTTTTCCACCAGGCCGGTGTAGCCGGACCACATCGCGTTGTACAGGAAGGCGTCGGCCTCGCGCGCGGCGTCCGACGGGCCGTTGGCGATATACGGCTCGGCCGCGCTCTTGTAGGTGCCGACCTTGACCAGGTTGACCGTCACGCCGACCTTGTCGAGCGCGTCGCGGTAGTAGTTGCGGCGTCCGCCGAAGCCTTCGATGAGCACCATGCCCATCGGATGCACATAGACCTCGTTGGCATGCGAGGCGACCAGGTAGCGTTTCTGGTCGTATTGGCCGCTCCAGGCCACGACCGTCTTGCCGGCCTTCTTGACGCGGTCCACCGCGGCGCCGAACTCGCGCAGCATGGCCATGCCGCCGCCGTTCATCTCGTCCAGCAGCAGCACGACGCTCGTGATGTCGGGATCGCGCGCGGCATTGTCCAGCACCTGGATCACGTCGCGCAGGCGTACGGTGCGCTTGCTATCGCCGCCCACGTTGTCGAGCACCGTGTCGCGCAAGGTGGTCTCGTACTGCTCGACCAGGTCGCCCTTGACCTCGACCACCAAGGCCGTTTTCTCGGACAACGGCTTGACGCCGCCGCCGAAGAACATCGCGATGATCAGGACGAGGATCAGCAGGAACAGCAGGTTGAAGAAGGTGCGGCGGGTCACGTCGAGCGCGGTCCAGAGGAACACGAAGCCGCGCCGCAAGGCATAGAGGGGCTTGAAGGCCATCGAAACTCCAGTCAAGGTCAATGAAACGTAGCGGTCAGGCGAGCTGCCCGGCCCCGGCAACGCCAGGGGCTCGGCGCGAGATCGCATACAAACCGGCAAACACCAGTATGCCGTTAATCAACAGCAATTCCAGCCCGAGGCGGTAAGCGCCGAGCAGGTAAGCCTGATTGTACTCAAGGATCGCGCACAGGACGGGGGCGCCGATCGTCACCAGCGGGACAAGCCTGTCGTTCGGCGTGCGCGCGGTCAGCATGCCGAAGGCGAACAGGCCGAGCAAGGGGCCGTAGGTGTACGCCGCCAGCTTGAGGATCACGCCGATCATGCTCGGATTGTCGGCCGCCTTGAAGCCCAGTACCAGCAGCAGGAACAGGAAGGCGAAGCCCAGGTGCACGCGGCGGCGCAGGCTTTCGGCCTGGGCCTGGGTCAGGTCGGTGCGGCGCTTGATGCCCAGCAGGTCGATGCAGGTCGACGAGGTCAGCGCCGTGATCGCCCCGTCGGCGCTGGGGAACAGGGCCGAGATCAGGGCGATCAGGAAGATGATCTGCAAGGCCGCCGGCAGGTGGCCCATCACCACCGCCGGAAAGATCTTGTCGCCCGTGGCCGTCACGCCCACCGTCGGCGCATACAGGTACAGCAGCCCGCCCAGGAACACGAAGGACAGCAGCACCACGACCAGCACCGCGGTCAGGGTCAGCATATTCTTTTGCGAATCCTTCAGGGTCTTGACCGAGATGGTCTTCTGCATCATTTCCTGGTCCATGCCGGTCATGGTGATCGTGATCAGCGCGCCGGCGACGATCTGCTTGAGCCAGAAATTGGGGCTGTCGACATCAATCGTGAAAATGGTGGCCAGGCCCTGCGCCTGCATCTGGTTCAGGCTTTCCGGGATCGACATGTTCAACTCGCCCAGCAGGATCCAGACGCAGGCGAACAGGCCGAACAGCATGCAGCTGGTCTGCAGGGTGTCGGTCCAGACGATGGTCTTGACGCCGCCCTGGTAGGTGTAGAGCAGGATCATGCCCAGCACGACCAGGGTGCTGAGCCAGAACGGCACGCCCAGGCTGTCGAGGATGATGGCTTGCAGGATGTTCACCACCAGGTAAAGGCGCGCGGTGGCGCCGAGCAGGCGCGAAATAATGAAAAAGCCCGCGCCGCTCTGGTAGGCGCGGCGACCCAGGCGCACGTCGAGATAGTGGTAGATCGAGGTCAGCTGCAGGCGGTAGTACAGCGGCAGCAGCACATAGGTCACGGCGATATAGCCGATCACGTAGCCGATCACGATCTGGGCATAGCCGAAGCCGTCGACGCCGACCGCGCCCGGCACGCTGACAAACGTCACGCCGGACAGGGTGGTGCCTACCATGCCGAAGGCGACCAGCATCCAGTTGCTGCTCTTGTTACCGATGAAGAAGCTGTCGTTGTTGGCGCCTTTCGAGGTGGCCCAGGCGACGCCGAGCAGCAGTGCGAAATACGCGATGAGGATGCAGAAGAGGAGTAGCGGGGACATGAGGTGCCGAGGTTGATGTTTCGCTCAGCAATATACACCTAACGCCACGCCGGCCCAAGGGCCGGCGCCCCGGCTCGCGTTCAGATTTCTTCGCCGCGCACCCGCGTGAAGGGACCGATGCAGGCCTCGATCGAGGCTTCGGCGCACAGCAGGAACAGCTTGCCGGACGGATGGAAGCGCACGAAATGGGTGACATTGGCGCCCGGCTTCATGACGTTGCCGGAGCAATCGGGCTTGCCGTTGTCCTTGGTGATGCGGTCGGTCAGGCGGTAGAAACCCTCGGCGTCGGGCTCGTTGGGGATCGTGTAGACACTCTCCGAAATCTCGGCGGCGCTGGTGACCAGCGTGGTGCCGTCGGCGCGGAAGCGGTAGGTCTCCGAGCAGTTGGTATCTGGCACCTCGAGGCGCCAGATACCCAGGATCGGGTGATCGGACGCCGGGGCATTCTGCGCCAGCGCCGGCATGACGGCGCCCAGGAGGGACAACAGCAACAGGCTGATCATGGCGTGCATGGCGGGCTCCTTGGTCGCAACAGGACGGTGCCTGCACGGAATCGGACAGGCGATGCCATTATTGCATCGCCTGTCGCGGGCAGGCGCACGCGCTACGACTCAGCCCTTCTCGCTACCTGCTTTCGGCTTGGCCGGGCGGCGGCTGCGGGGTGCAGCCTTGCGCGCCGGCGCCTTGGCGGCTGGACGAGCGGGATTGTAACGCGCCAGCTTGGCCGCGGCAGCAGCGTCGATCGCCTCGTCCGACTCTTCGTCGTCGTGAAGCTGCGGCTCATCGGGCGTCTCGACCACGGCCGGCGCTGCTGCCTGCTCAGCAGCGGCGGCGGCTTCCAGCGCTGCCTGCTCGGCGAGCTTCTTGGCCGATGGTTTGCGTGGGGCGCGGCGGCGCTCTTTCGGTGCCGGCGTCTCGGCCTGTGCCTCCACTTGCGTGGCATCCGCCTCGACCGCGAACAGCGTCGGCTGCGATGCCGGCTGCTCGATGGCCTGAAGCTCGGCCTGCTGTTCGACCTGCTGTTCGACTACCTCGTCGACCTGCGATTCGGTGTCGGTGACGACAGGTTCCAGCAGGGCTGGAATCTGCGCCGTCTCGCCACGAGCACCGCCCTTGCGGCCACCGCGGCCACGCCCACGGCGGGTGTCGGGCTTGGCCTGCTCGTCCGGCGCGCCTTCGACCGGCGCGGCGGCATCGAGCATGTCCTGGACCACAGCCTCGGATGCCTGGGCGCCATCCTGGGTCACGGACTCGATGCCGGCCGGCGTGGCGGGCGCATTCGCGCTGCGGTACACAAAGGTGCCCGACTTCTCGTCACGGCCGAACTCGAACAGGCCGCGGGTCTGGGCTTCTTCGAGCAGGTTGCCAAAGGTGCGGAAGCCATAATAGGTTTCGGAGAAATCCGGACGGCGGCGCTTGAGCGTATCTTTCAGCAGCGAGGCCCAGATCTTGCCGGTATCGCCGCGCTCGGACACCAGTGCGTCGAAGGTCTCGACCACCATGTCGAGTGCCTGCAGTTTGCGCGTCTCGAGTTCTTCCTTGCGCTTGTCGTCGCCCGCGTTCGCATTCGAGCGGCGCGACTGCGGCTGGGCCTTGCGCTCGTCGCGCTTGGCCGCGGTGCGGCGCTGTTCGCGGACCAGATCGTCGTAGAAGATGAATTCGTCGCAGTTGGCCACCAGGAGGTCGGAGGTCGATTGCTTGACGCCCACGCCGATCACCTGCTTGTTGTTCTCGCGCAGCTTGGAGACCAGCGGCGAAAAGTCGGAATCGCCGCTGATGATGACGAAGGTATTGACGTGCGACTTGGTGTAGCACAGGTCGAGGGCGTCGACCACCAGGCGGATGTCGGCCGAATTCTTGCCTGACTGACGCACATGCGGGATCTCGATCAGCTCGAAGTTCGCCTCATGCATCGGCGCCTTGAAGGCCTTGTAGCGGTCCCAGTCGCAGTACGACTTCTTGACCACGATGCTGCCTTTGAGCAGCAGGCGTTCCAGCACCGGCCGGATGTCGAATTTCTCGTAGTTGGCGTCGCGCACGCCCAATGCGACGTTTTCGAAGTCGCAGAACACCGCCATGCTGATGTTGTCGGAAGATGAGGCCATGAGTTTTTGTTTTCTGGTAATAAGTGGACAAGCTAACGGCGATTATACGCAACCGGACCGGATTCGCGCCGTCCCGATCGGGCAGCCTCGGGATACGCCAGATTCTGCAGGCTCTGCTGCAGCAAGTCGATGGTCTTGAGCAGCGGTTCGCTCTGGCGCCGGAGCGCGAACAGGCCGAAGCGCGCCATGATCGGCGGATCGCCTTCGTCCGCCAGCGCCAGGATGCGCATCGTGTCGGGATTGATGCATTCGGGCGGCAGCAGCGCCACGCCCAGGCCGCTTTCGACGGCGGCCACGACGGCGCTGATGTTCTGGCTGCTGAGCGAGATGCGAAAGTCGCGGCCGGCCCGCGCCAGCGCATCGAACATGGTCCGGCGCCACGAGCACGGTTCGGCGAACACGACCAGGTCGAGCGGCGCCTGCGGATCCGGCGCCTCGTCGATCGCGCAAGCCCAGCGCAGTTCGACCGCCCACGACTGGAGCGGCTCGGCATCGAAGGCCGAACACGCCCCGACCGCGATATCGAGCCCGCCTTCGCGCCAGCGCGTGGCCAGCGCCTCGCCGTGGTCGACGAAGATTTCCAGCTGCAGTTGCGGGCAGGCGCGGCGCAGGCGCCCGAGCGCGGCAGGCAGCGCAGCCACCGCGATGTCGTCGGACAGGCCTACCCGCACTGTGCCGCTCAGCGCGCGCTCGCCCAGGCGGGCGGCGACGGTCTCGCCCAGCGCCAGGATGCGGGTCGCGTAGCTGAGGAACAGTTCGCCATCGGTGGTGGGCACCACGCCGCGCCCGGTGCGGTGCAGCAGGCGCTTGCCCAGCAATTGCTCGAGACGGCGGATCTGCGTACTGAGGGCGGACTGCGCCCTGCCTGCCTGCTCGGCCGCGCGGCTCAGGCTGCCGTATTGACAGACCGAGACGAAGGCGCGCAGCAATAAAGGATCGAATGCGTCGGATATCATGTGAGGATTAAGTCTGAATGCTGGATTGCAGTCTAGCGATATACCCGAGGCCTGTCTATCCTGTTGCCATCCGATCGATTCCCGATCGCCTCATGGAGAACGACCATCATGCATGCACCGCTCAACCACCGCATTGTCCTCGCCTCGCATCCCGATGGACGGCCAGTTCCCGCGAACTTCCGTCTCGAGACCGCCCCGATTCCCGAACCGCAAGAAGGCGAACTGCTGCTCGAGATCCTGTACCTGTCGCTCGACCCGTATATGCGTACCCGGATGAATGCCGAAGGCACGTATGCAGACGCGGTCCCGCTCGGCACGGTCATGCTGGGCGGCACGGTGGCGCGGGTGAAACAATCGCGCAATCCCGCCTGGCAAGAGGGTGAGATCGTCCTGTCCTTCTCCGGCTGGCAGCGGTATGCGATCTCGGATGGCAGCCAGCTGCGCCGCATCGATCCCGCGATCGCACCGATCTCGACCGCGCTCGGCGTCCTCGGGATGCCCGGCTTCACCGCCTACGTAGGCCTGCTGGACATCGGCCGTCCCGCGCCGGGCGAAACCGTGGTGGTCGCCGCAGCCAGCGGCGCGGTCGGATCGGCCGTCGGCCAGATCGCCCGCATCAAGGGTGCGCGCGCGGTCGGCATTGCCGGCGGCCCGGACAAATGCGCCTTCGCCAGGGACGTACTCGGCTTCGATGCGGTCGTCGATCATCACGCACCGGATTTCGCCAAGCA
Source organism: Massilia arenae (assembly GCF_008014745.1). Lineage (GTDB taxonomy): Bacteria > Pseudomonadota > Gammaproteobacteria > Burkholderiales > Burkholderiaceae_D > Telluria > Telluria arenae. Next base: position 258,060 of record NZ_VPFD01000001.1, on the reverse strand, counting down.
GCTGGCGCGGGCTTGCCCGGACGGGATCGACGTCTATTTCGAGAACGTGGGCGGCAAGGTGCTGGAGGCGGTCAAGCCCCTGCTCAACGACTTCGCCCGCATCCCCGTGTGCGGCCTGATCGCCGAGTACAGCGACGCCGGCGCGGCCGCATCGATCAGCCTCGGCGACACCTTGTTCAAGAGCCTGACCGTGCGCGGCTTCATCCAGACCGAATTCGTGGAACGGCGCGAGGCGGCTTTCCTGCAAGAGGCCTCGCAATGGATCAGGGACGGCCTGCTGCGCTATCGCGAAGACGTGGTCGATGGCCTGGAACAGGCGCCGCAAGCCCTGATTGGGATGCTGGACGGGAAAAACTTCGGCAAGCTGGTCGTGCGTGTCAGCGGCGACTGAGCAGCACGCGATACGGCTCAGGCGCGCATCGGCAGCGTGCTCTTGCAGGCCGGGTAGTGGCGGCACCCCCAGAACCGCCCGCGCTGGCTGTCGCGCGCCAGCATTTTGACGCCGCACGAGGGGCAGCTCGGCGTCAGGTAGTCGCCGTCAAAAGCGAATGCCAGCAGCGCATCCTGCTGGTCCTGCGGCAGGGCCAGGATTTTCTTCTCGAACGCGGCGCCGTCGAGCAGCTGGATCGGATTGGCCGCGCCGAACGCGAGCGCATCCTTGCTGTAGGTCGCTGTGGTGATGAAGATGCCCCGCCCTACACCGGCATGCACCATGCTGCCCAGCAGCTCGCGGATTTCCTTCACGCCGACCTGCCGCCCCTGCCACGCCTTGCACTGGACGACCGCCAGCGGCCGCGCCGGATCGTTCTTGAACAGCTTGACGTCGATGCCGCCATCCGGGCCGGCGGCCAGCGTCTCGGTCGCGAATCCCTGCGCCGCGTAATACCTGGCGCACAGCAACTCGAAACGCTTCCATTCCAGCGTACGCAGCGCCTCCAGCGACCACGCAGCCGGGACGGCCCTGGCCTGCGCCGACGCCGAGGCCGAACTTGCGGGCATGCGCGCGCGGCCCTTGCGCCAGCGCGCTCGCAGGGCGGACAGCAGAGCCAACGCACCGAAGCCAGACAAGGCGATCCAGGACAGCGGCCCCACCAGCGTCTTTACATCCGCGAACGGGGAGCCATCACGGATGAACGCCGGCAGCGCCCAACGGATGGCGACGAATGCCACCAGCGCCAGCACGGCGCTGACCTGCCACGGCAGCATGACCAGATCGCCGGCCAGCGTTTGTTTCCTGCGCCTTCCCATGCCTGCCTCATCGATACGAACAATATTCGATGATAGCGGAGAAGCCGCAGGCAATTGCGCGACTATTGAGCGATTACCAGCCATGCATACAAGGACTGTGACGGCGTCAATTGTCCTTCTCAGTTGCCCACTTCAATTGTCCGTTTAGCACGCCCGCTTCTGCCCTATAATTCCGGCTCCTTCCACCGGTTTTCGGGCGACGATGCTCTCTGCTACCCTGTTCGAATCAGCCTTCAACAGCTCGCCCTTCGGGCACTACCTGCTGTCGCCTACGCCTGACGCGATGATCCTTGCCGTCAACGATGCCTTTCTCAAGGCCTCGTCGCGCACCCGCGAGGAGCTGGTCGGGGTCAGCCTGTTCAAGGCCTTTCCGGGCAACCCCGACGATCCGGACGATACCGGCGAAGCGGACCTGCGCGCCTCGCTCGACAAGGTGCGCGCGACCGGCCTGCCGGACACCCTGCCGGCGGTGCGCTATCCGATTCCCGTATTGCTGCCCAACGGCCAGACGGTGTTCGAGGAGCGCTTCTGGACCTCGACCAGCACCCCGATCTTCGGCCCCGGCGGGGAGCTGGTCTGCATCTCGCACAGCAATAGCGACGTCACCGCCCAGGTACGCTCGGAGGCCGCCGTGCGCGAAAGCGAGAAGCGCTTCCGCGCGCTGACCAATGCGACGGCCGAAGTCATCTATCGCATGAGCCCCGACTGGACCCAGCTGCGCCATCTCGAAGGGCGCGGCTTCCTGAAGGACACGGCCGACACCAACCGCTTCTGGCTCGAAGAGTACATCCCGCCCGAGGACCAGGGCCGGCTGCACCAGGCGATCGCGCGCGCCATCCGCGACGGCTCGGTATTCGAACTCGAGCACCGGGTGCGGCGCGCCGACGGCAGCTTTGGCTGGACCCAGTCGCGCGCGGTGCCGATGGTCGACGCCAGCGGGGCGATCTATGAATGGATCGGCGCCGCCAGCGACATCACCGAGCGCAAGGCGGCGGAAGAAAAGCTGCGCGAGGCCGACCGCCGCAAGGACGAATTCCTGGCCATGCTGGCGCACGAGTTGCGCAATCCCCTGGCGCCGATCGGCGCCGCGGCCGAGCTGCTGCAGCGCATGAAGCTGGACGAGACGATCATCAAGCGCACCAGCCAGATCATCGGGCGCCAGGTCGGCCACATGACGGGGCTGATCGACGACCTGCTGGACGTCTCGCGCGTCACGCGCGGCCTGGTCGAACTGGATACCGAACCGCTCGACGTCGGCGCCGTGCTGCACGAGGCGGTGGAGCAGGTCATGCCGCTGATCCAGGCGCGCCGCCACGACCTGGCGCTGCGCCTGCCGCCGGCGGGCACGCTGGTGGCAGGCGACCGCAAGCGCCTGGTGCAGGTGATCGCCAACCTGCTCAACAACGCCGCCAAGTACACGCCGGAAGACGGGCGTCTCGAGGTCGCATCGGTCGTCGACGCCGAACGGCGCCTGTGCATCGACGTGCTCGACAACGGCATCGGCATGGCGCCCGGGCTGGCGGCGCGCGCCTTCGAGCTGTTCGCCCAGGCCGAGCGCTCGTCGGACCGCTCCTCGGGCGGCCTGGGGCTGGGCCTGGCGCTGGTGAAAAGCCTGGTCGAGCTGCATGGCGGCACGGTGTCCTGCGACAGCGCCGGCCAGGGCCGCGGCAGCCGTTTCTCGGTCTGCCTGCCGTTGCCGGAGCCGCAGACCGACGCCGCCGCCCCGCCCCGCGCGCAGCTGCATAGCCCCGCGCAGCCGGAACCGCTGCGCGTGATGGTCGTGGACGACAACGTCGACGCGGCCGTCACCCTGTCGATGCTGCTCGAGTCGGGCGGCCACCGGCTCGCGGTGGAGCACGACGCGCTGCGGGCGCTGGACTGCGCGCGCCAGTTCAGGCCCCAGGCCTGCCTGCTCGACATCGGCCTGCCCGGGATCGACGGGCTGGAGCTCGCACGCCGCCTGCGCGCGCTGCCGGAAACGGCGGAGGCGATGCTGGTCGCCGTCACCGGCTACGGCCAGGCGCGCGACCGCGACCAGATCCTCGCGGCCGGCTTCGACCATCACCTGGTCAAGCCGATCGATACCGGGCGGCTGTACGCGCTGCTCGGCGCCTGCTGTCACACGCCGGCAGCCTCAGTCAGCTAGACCCTGGCACGATCGGCGCCGGGCGGCGATAATGCCGCCAACCTTTTCCGGCATCGACACCATGCAAGCACACAAAGCCCATTACCTGCAGCTGCGTCCCCATGACGCCCTGCCCGACCTCACGCACCTGGCGCCGTTCATGGCCGTGGTCGTGATCGACGACGACAGCGACGAGATGTGGCGCTGGGACGTCGCGCGCTGGCTGGTCGATTCCGGCTGCCGCTACATGCTGGCCTGGGGCAAGGAGTGCGCGAGCTGGAACGAGGCGGTCGAGGATGCCGCCCTGGAAGCGTTCGACTACGAAGACGTCGCGCCGGAACAGACGGTGCTGACGACGGCGCACGAGGACGACGACCTCGACGAAGTGTTCTGGTACGCCCGCCACCGCGCCAGTCACCCGGCACTGCGCTTTTCCACCGCGGTGATCCTGCACGTGGCCATGCGCGGCCGGCCCGACGAATTGCTGGCGCAGTTCGCCGACGCCTGAACGCCGTTCCGCGCGAATTTATACCCGCGCCAGCGTCTCCGGATCGGCCTCGCCGTCGAAATACTTGTCGATGCAGGCCTGGAACACGGCCTCGTCCGGCGCCACGTCGGCGAACAGGGTCATCGACGAGCGGAATTTCAGCTCGTCCGGATAGCCGAAGATCTCGTGCGCGGACGGCCCGTCGAGCGCGGCGACGATGCCGGCGCATTCGCGCAGGCGCCGGCCCAGCACCGGATGGGCCAGGTAGGCGGCGGCCTCGTCCTCGGAACCGATGGCATAGCGTTGCGCCATCTCGCTGCTGCCCAGCCCCTTAAACTGCGGAAAGACGAACCACATCCAGTGGCGGCGCTTGTGCCCGGCCCGCAATTCGGCCAGCACACCGGCGTAGACCGGCTCCTGCGCCTCGATGAAGCGCGTCAGGTTGAAGTCATCCATGACGTTTCCCTCCCCTTGTCATCGAAATGCTACAACGCCGTCGTTGTTTGCTAAAGTGCCGCACGATGAACGCCGAACACCTCTCCCTCCTCCTCGTCCGCGAAATGCCCTACGGTAAATATAAAGGGCGCAAGCTTGCCGACCTGCCGGGCCACTACCTTGGCTGGTTTGCGCGCGAAGGCTTCCCACGCGGAGAACTGGGCCAGTTACTGGCCCTGATGTACGAACTCGACCATAATGATTTGCGCGGCCTGCTCGATCCGCTGCGCAGGACATAGACTAGGCGATTCCTTCTAGCAATACACCCGCCAAAATCCTGCTGGGCATCGGTATAATCGAACATTCAACGAAGAATCCACCATGCTCAACGAACACGCTCCCGCGCCCCTGGTACTGGTGGTCGAGGATGACGACCACATTGCCCAGGTATTGCGTTTCATGCTCGAACGCCAGGGCTATCGCGTCACGCACCTGGCCGACGGACGCGCCGCGGGCGAGTACGTCGCCGCCAGTCCCGAGATTCCCGACCTGGTGCTGCTGGACGTGATGCTGCCCCATCTCGACGGCTTCGAAATCGTCGCCCTGGCCCGCGCGCGCGCCGGATGGGCGGCGGTGCCGATCCTCATGCTCACCGCCAAGAACACCGAGCGCGACACCGTGCGCGCGCTCGACGCCGGCGCCACCGACTTCGTCAGCAAGCCTTTCCAGCCGAACGAATTGCTGGCGCGCGTGCGGCGCCTGCTGCTGCCGGCCGACTGAAGCGATCCCGAGGCGTCCCGAAACGGGCGCTGCGAATCGCCCGGCTCGCTTACACTCGGGGCATGTCGCGCTCTAATTTTCTGCTTCCGCTTCTGCTGTCATCGCTGTCCTTGCCGGCCCAGGCAGCCACCTTGCTGCTGTGCCCCGGCGCCCCGCTCGCCTCGCCCGGCGCAGTAACCGAGGACTACACCACCGCCATGGGCGTGCGCATGCGCGCCATCGTCACCGAGGCGCCGGGCAAGCCCGATCCCGGCTGCCGCGCCATGCCGCTCAGGGTGGCCGCCAGCGGCGTCCAGGCCCTGCACTTCCTGCCACGGGACGCGGCGCCGGGCGACACGATCCTGCTGCGCGGCGAACAACGGGACAAGGTATTCACCGTCACCGGCCACACCCTGGGCGCGGAGCAGCCGCCGCCTGCTCCGGAACCGGGCCTGGCCACGCAAGGCCTCGAGGACGCGTCCGAGGTGCGCCGGCGCGCGCCGCGCGCCACCTGGGCCTGGAGCCCGAACGCCTGGCGCGAACGCGCCGACGACATGCTCGACTGGGCCGCCGGCGAGGGTCTGGGCGAGTTGTTCATCAATGTGCCGGTACGCGCCGGCGAAGTCGCCGAGCCGCGGGCATTGGCGGCCTTCGTGCGCCAGGCGGACAGCCGCGGCATCGCGGTGACCGCATTCGAGGAGGGGCCGGACCTGATCCTGCCGACCGTGCGCGCCGACGCCGTCGGCCGCATGCGCGCCTACGCCGCCTACAACGCACAGGCCGGCGCACAAGAGCGCCTGAAAGGCGTCCAGTTCGACGTCCAGCCCCAGCTGCTCGATCCCGACAAGCTGCCGGTGGCGGCGCGCGACGGCCACTACCTCGACCTGCTTGCCGCGCTGCGCAAGGCGGCCGGCAAGATGCGGCTCGAAGCCGTGGCGCCGGCTGCCTGGAGCGAAGAGGACACGCTGCTGCGCGGCCTGGCGCGCCATGTGGACGCGCTAACGGTGCGCAACTACCGCACCGACCCCGATGAAATCCGGCTTCACGCGGCGCCCTTCCTGGACTGGGGCGTCAGGCACGGCAAGCGGGTGCGCATCGCGCTCGAGGCCGGACCGGCCGGCACCGGCGTGGAACGCCACTACCGGCGCGTGGGGCCTGGCGACAAGGGCGACCTGCTGATGTTCGACCTGGGCGGGCAAAAGGTGCTGATGCTGCTGAAGGTGCCCGCGGCCCAGGACGAGGCGCAAGCCTATGCGCTGGCCGACCGCCGCGGCATCGCCGGCTCGGCCACCACCTTTCACTTCGACAAGCCCGCGCTGATGCGCCTGCTGCCGCAGCTGGAGCAATCCTTTGGCGCGTGGAAGAGCTTTGGCGGGATGGCGGTGCACGAGTTGCGCTAGTTCACAGGCGCCTGATCCCGCTTACCCCAGCGGCAACTCCACCGTAAACCGCGTCCCCATCCCGGCCCGGGTCTCGAAGCCGATCGTGCCGCCATGCTCCTCGACGATCGCCTTGCTGATGCTCAGTCCCAGCCCCGTGCCGCTGCGGCGGCGCGAGTCGGCGCCGTCGGCCTGGGCGAAGCGTTCGAACACGCGGCCCTGGAATGCAGGTGGGATGCCCGGCCCCTCGTCGGTTACACTCACGCGCGCCCAGCCTGGCCGCTGCGCCAGGCCCACCGTCACTGTCTTGCCGGACGGCGTGAACTTGATCGCGTTCGACAGCAGGTTGCTCAGCACCTGTACCAGGCGGTCGTGGTCGATCGCGGCCTGCACCCCTTCGGCGCCAGGTGGCAGATCGAGGCGCAGCGCGATGCCGGCCTGGCGCGCCTGGCCCTCCATCGTCTCGGCCGCGTGCCGCAGCACCGGCGCCAGCGGCTGCACGCTGCGCTGGTATTCCATCTGGCCCGCCTCGATCTTCTGGATGTCGAGCAGGTCGTTCACCATCCGCATCAGCCGCTCGCAGCTCTGGCTGGCGATGTGGATCAGCTTGGCCACGTCCGGCGGCAGCTCGCCGGCCATGCCGGTGTCGAGCAGCGACAGCGAGGCGTGGATCGAGGTGAGCGGCGTGCGCAGCTCGTGCGAGACGGTGGATACGAATTCGCTCTTCATGCGGTCGACCTTCTTGCGCTCGGAGATATCGTGCAGGAAGATACTGAAGAAGGCGTCGACGCCCTCGCCCGCCAGCGCCACCGTGGTCTCGACCGTGAATTCCGTGCCCTGGCGGTTGACCACGATCCGCTCCAGGCGCCGGTCATACGAAAACTCGACGCCCTGGTGGAAGCCCCGCAGCGCCTTGGCGATGCTGGCGCGGTAGCGCTCCGGCAGGATCATCTCGGCCAGTGGCCAGCCCACCGCGTCGTGACGGCTCCAGCCGAACATGCGTTCGGCGGCCGGATTCCAGTCGAGGATCATGCCGCGCTGGTCGGCCGCGATAAAGGCGTCCTGCGCCGCCCCGACAATGGTGGCCATGCGCTGCTCGCTGGCGCGCACCGAGGCCAGCGCGCGCTCCAGTTCCAGGGTGCGCTGCGCGACCCGCTGTTCGAGGGTGTCGTTCAGCGTCTGCAGTTCGGCGCGCCGGTCCACCAGGGCCGTCACCAGCGCATTGAGCGCGCCCGACAGCTGGCGCACCTCGGTGTAGCCGCGCCGCGCTGGCACCAGTTCCTGGCTGTCGCCGCGGCGCAGGCGGTCGGCCGACGCGGCCAGGGCCTGCAGGGGGCGCGTGATGCGGCGCGCCAGCAGCAGGCCGGCCAGCGAGAACAGCAGCGCCAGCGCGGCGCCGCTCCATAGCGCGCGTGCGCGCAGCTCGCGCACCGGGCGATAGGCGTCCTCGAGGTCCTGGCGCACCAGCACGTGCCAGCCCAGGCCCGGATAGTCGCCCACCGCGCGCGTGGCGGCGTAGCCGACCAGGTAGTCGCGTCCGTCGGGCCAACGCTCAACGGAGTAGCCGGTGCGCCCCTGCCGCGCCTGGCCCAGGCTGGCCAGGTCGACCTTGCTGTCCTGCAGGTCCTCGGGTCCCAGCAGCACCACGCCCTCGGCGCTGACGATCAGGGCCTGCACCCGGTTGCGCGCCTGCACCGGCACGATGATCGAGCGCTCGACGTCGCGCGCCCATTCCCACGACAGGTGGGTGCCCAGCACCCCGGCCGGCTTGCCGTCCGCGTCCAGCCAGGGAAAGGCGACGTCGACGAAGCGGCGCGGCTCTCCTTCCTGCACCGGCAGCAGCTTGGCCAGCAGCACCGCCTCGTGCACGTCGCCGACATAGGTGCCCTCGAGGGCGTTGATGAACCACGGCCGCTTGGCGACGTTCTTCCCTTCCAGCAGGCCGCGCGCCTCGACCAGCACCGTGCCGTCGAGGGCCGCCATGCCGATCCACTCATAGTAGCCGTAGGTCGACTGCATGTCGCCCAGGATGCGGCGCCGTTCGGCATGCGAGGTGCCGGGGGCCACCAGGTCGCCCCGGCGCGCCATCAGCCGCACCTCGCGATAGCGCTCGTACATGCCGCGATCGAGCTTGTCGGCGGTCTGCATCGCCATCTCGCCCAACCCGGCGCCGATGGTGCTCTTGACCTGGGCGGTCGCGAAGCGCTCGACCACCTCGACCAGCAGCAGGGTCAGGACCACGGTCAACAGCGAAAATGCGAGCGCCAGCCAGGCGCCGAGGCCGCGCGGGGTCAGGCTGGTGGGGAAGCGGGGGAGAATCGGCATGCGTCACCTGGAATTATTTTTTTGCCAGCGTATCACGGGCATCCCGGCCTCCTGCAAGAAGAGACTTGGTCAATCGTGTGTCACGACCGGATTCCATTCACCGCGCATAGGCAGTGTTGGTTCCTGCTTACGGTAGAGTGCCCGGCGGCGGCGGCCGAAAAGCGGGTGATTCCGCACGGCCATGCCCGATTTCCGGTAAACTTGAAGGCTATAAGTACATCGATTGGAAACACCGTCATGCAAGCCACCGCCGCCGCACTCACCCCGCCTTCCCTGCTGGACTATGCCACCTCGTGCGCGCTGCCGACGCCGTGGGCCCAGTTCACGCTGCACGCCTGGGTCGAGCCGGCCACCGGCAAGGAACACCTGGCGATGGCCCTGGGCGACCTGTCGACCGGCGAGCCAGTGCTGGCACGGGTGCATTCCGAATGCCTCACCGGCGACGTGATGTTCTCGCAGCGCTGCGACTGCGGCGCCCAGCTCGAAGGCGCGCTGCAGCGCATCGCCGAGGAAGGCCGCGGCATCCTGCTCTACCTGCGCCAGGAGGGCCGCGGCATCGGCCTGGTCAACAAGATCCGCGCCTACCGCCTGCAGGAAGCCGGCGCCGACACGGTCGAGGCCAACCTGCAGCTGGGCTTTCATGCCGATGCCCGCAACTACGAGCTGTGCCGGCCGATGCTGGAGCAGTTCGGCATCAAGTCGGTGCGCCTGATGACCAATAACCCACGCAAGATCGACGCCCTGAACCGCATCGGCGTCACCGTCGCCGAGCGCGTGCCGCTGCTGGTCAACCGCAATGCCTACAACAACAGCTACCTGAATACCAAGCAGGCCAAGCTGGGCCACATGATGGCGCCGCTGACCGCCGTCGAACAGGGCGAGCAGGCCTTGGTCGAACCCGCCAAAGCGCCGTCATCGGCATCGTAATTGCGTGCAAACGTGCGCTAACGCGCGCAACGCTCGTTGATCCGGTGGCAAGATAGCATCTCATACTGCCATCAAACTATTGCATGAAACGAGCTGTCCTGGCATTCCTGCTGACCTGCACCGCCATCGGCGCCGCCCTCGAGGCGACGTCGCCGCCGGCCGCTGCCCAGCCCCAGCCGCAGAACCTGGCCCAGAATCTTACGCAACCCGCCCCGCGCGCGTCTCAGAACACGGCCGGCGCCGGGGCCGCCGTCGGCGCGCCGCAGATGCCGGTCGATACCGCGCCGGCGGCCACGCCGAACGCGCCGCTGCCGGGCGAGACCGAGACCCAGGACGCCCTGCCCGAACCGTCGCTGGCGGCCCAGGACCTGTACGACTCCGCGCGCGGCGACCTGCTTCAAATCCGCATGCTGCTCAAGAACGGCCGCACCCAGTCGACGGTCGGCTCGGGCTTCCTGGTCGGCACCAGCAATCTGGCGCTGACCAATTACCACGTGGTGTCGCAGATGGCGCTCGACCCTGGCATCTATACGGCCGAATACATCGATACCGACGGCAATACCGGCCCGGTCGAGCTGATGGCGGTCGACGTGCTGCACGACCTGGCCGTGGTGCGCATCAACCGCAACGGCAGCGGCTTCTTCAAGGTGCCCGAGCAGCCGGTGCGGCTGCGCCAGGGGCAGCGCCTGTACTCGCTCGGCAATCCTCTCGACCTGGGCTTCGCGATCTCGGAAGGCGCCTATAACGGCGTGCTCACGCGCAGCTTCTACGACCGCCTGATCTTTTCCGGCCCGATCAACTCGGGCATGAGCGGCGGGCCGAGCGTGACCGCCAGCGGCACGGTGGCCGGCATCAACGTCTCGCGCCGGCGCGACGGCGAATCGGTCAGCTTCCTGGTGCCGGTCAAGCATGCGCAGGAACTGCTGCGCAAGGTGGCCGAGCAGGCCGCCCCGCCGGCCGACTTCAATCCCCTGATCGGCAAGCAGCTGCTGGCGCACCAGGGCAGCATGGTCGACAAGCTGCTCGAGGAACCCCTCACGCTCAAGGGCATGGGCCAGTACCTGGTGCCGGTGCGCGAATCGGGCGAGGTGCGCTGCTGGGGACGATCGAATGCCCGCGGCGCGGTCTACAGCACCGACTCGATGAGCTGCGTGATGCAGTCGGCGGTGTTCGTGTCGGACGTGCAGCAGACCGGCAACGTGGCCATGACCCACCAGTACATCCGCAGCGGCACCATGGATCCGATGCGCTTCGCGACGCTCGCCAGCGACACCTTCCAGGTCAACAACCTGGGCAGCACTGGCGATCCGCGCCTGACCAAGCCGTTCTGCACCGAGCGCTTCGTGCACACCCGCAGCCTGCCGATGCGGGCAGTCACCTGCGTGCGCGCCTACCGCAAGTTCGAGGGCCTGTACAACTTCACCCTGCTCACGGCCAGCACGGACGCCTCGCAATCGAGCCTGCAGAGCCGCCTGGACGTGTCCGGCGTCTCCTACGAAAACGGCCTGCGCGTCACGCGCGCCTACCTGGGCGCCTTCGGGCGTAGCGGACGGCGATGAGCGAACACACCAGCCAGCCATTGGACAAGGCGACGAGCACGCCGGCCGGCGCACCGGCGCGCACCGAGTCGCTGCGCGGTCCGTGGACCATCGAGACGCTGGCCCGCAACGGCGAGGTGCTGCACCGCCATCGCGTGGCGGCGCTGCCGATCCGCATGGGCCGCGCCTACGACAACGACTTCATCGTCGACGACGATTATGCGGCCGGCCACCACGCCGTGGTCGAGGCCGGGCCGGACGGACGGCTGCGGCTGCGCGACCTGGGCAGCCGCAACGGCATCGTGCACAAGAGCCGGCGCATCAAGGACGAACTGGCGATCGACGGCGACACCGTGGTGCGCATGGGCCACACCTCGCTGCGCATCCGCGGCGCCGCGCACCGGGTCGCGCCGGAGCTGGTCGACCGCACCATGCACGGCTGGGAGGGCATGCTGCCGGGCGGCGCCGGCATCGTGCTGGCCGTCCTGGCGGCGCTGCTGGTGGCCTGGCTGACCGACGACAGCAACGACCTTGAACGCTACGCCCTGTTCCCGGCCGCGGCCGGCGGCATCGGCCTGGCATGGGCCGGCCTGTGGGCCTTCGGCAACCGCCTGTTCGGGCGCCGCGCGCGCCTCGGACGCCACCTGTTCATCTATGGCTGCGCGCTGGCGGCGCTGGTGGGCGTGCGCCTGCTGGCCAGCGTGGTGGCCTATGCCTGGTCGCTCGAGTGGCTGACCGCCTACGCCTCGCACGCCGCGGTGGCGACGGTGGCGGTGGCGGTCTACTTCCACCTCGCCACCGTGACGCCGCAGTACCGGCGCCGCCTGCGCCTGGCCTGCGGCGCGCTGGCGCTCCTGGTGTCGGGTCTGATCCTGGCCGGGAATATGCAGCGCCACGGCCGCACCGCCGACGAGCTGTACATGCCGGTGCTGCTGCCGCCCGAGCTGCGCGCCAGCCCGGACGTGCCGGTAGCCGATTACATCGACCAGGTCGGGGCGATGAAGAAAGAGATCGACGCCGAGCGCAATAGCGGCAACTGAGCGCGCTAGCCTAGCTGGCGCATAAGGCGGCTCACCGACTCGGCCGCAATCGGCTTGGTGAAGTGGTGGTCGAAACCGGCTTCGCGCGCGCGCGCCTGGTCTTCTTCCGAACCCCAGCCGGTGACGGCAACGAGAGTCGTGTGCGCCAGCGCCGGCATGGCGCGCAGCCGGGTCGCCAGCTCGTAGCCGGTCATGCCCGGCATGCCGATGTCGAGGAAGGCGATGTCGGGCGTGAACTCGCTTACCAGCGCCAGCGCGTCGCGGCCATTGGTCGCGGTACGGATCTCGTGGGCGTTCATCTGCAGCAGCAGCGACAGGCTCTCGGCGGCATCGGTATTGTCATCCACCACCAGGATGCGGAAGCTGCGGCGCGGGACCGCACGCTGCTCTTGCCGCAGTTCCTGCACGGCCTCGTCCGGCCCGGCATCGGGACGCGCGCCGAGCGGCAGGCGCACGGTGAAGGTGCTGCCCTGGCCGGCGCCGGCGCTGTGCACCGCGATGGCGCCGCCGTGCAGGGCCACCAGCTGGCGCACCAGCGACAGGCCGATGCCCAGCCCGCCCTGGGCCAGGCCGCCATGGTCGCCGACCTGGCTGAACATCTCGAAGATCGCCTCCTGGTGCTCGGGCAGGATGCCGACGCCGCTGTCGCTCACGCCAATCACCGCCTCGCCCGCATCCTTGCGCACTTCCAGGCGGATGTCGCCGCCGGGCGCAGTGTACTTGGCGGCATTGGTCAAGAGGTTGCTCACCACCTGGGCGATGCGGGTCGGATCGACGTCCAGCAGCAGCGCTTCCGGCCACAGGATGACCTCGAGCCGGTGGCGCGCGCCCTGGATGACCGCCGTGCTGGTCTCCACCGCGCTCGTCACTACCCGGTTGAGGTCGACCAGCTGCTTGCGGATCTCGATCTTGCCGCTGCTGACGCGGGCGACGTCGAGCAGGTCGTCGACCAGGTGCGACAGCTGGTGGGTCTGGCGTTCGAGCATTTCGCGCACGCGCGCCATGGTGTCGGGACTGTCGGCGCGCAGGCGCATGATCTCGAGGCCGGTGCGGATGGTCGCCATCGGATTGCGCAGCTCGTGCGCCAGCACCGCCAGGAATTCGCTCTTGCGCCGGCTCGCTTCCGAGGCCTCGCGGGCCAGGCGTCGCATGTCTTCCTCGATGCGCTTGCGTTCGCTGGTGTCGCGGAACACCAGCGCCACCTGGCGCGCCTCGGGCGCGCCGATGCGCGAGGCATTGACCTCGAACCAGCGTTCGAGCTTCGGCGAGTATTCCTCGAACAGGATCGACTCGCCGGTGCGCGCCACCGCGCCGTAGCGCTCCAGCCAGACCGATTCGAGACCGGGCGCCAGCTCGTGCACCGAGCGTCCCCTGGCGTCGGGAATGCCGCTCTGGATCGCGAACATCGGGTTCACTTCGAGGAACACCAGGTCGATGGGCGCGCCGCCGGCATCGAACGTCACCTCCAGGATGCAGAAGGCTTCGTCGACTTCCTCGAACAGCTTGCGGTATTTTTCCTCGGATTCGCGCAAGGCCGCCTCGGTGCGCTTGACGCGGTCGATGTCGGTGACCACCGAGACCTGGCCGTCGATCTTGCCGTCGGCATCGACGATCGGCACCGAGCTGATATGAGTCCAGATTTCGCGGCCGTCATCGGCGCGATACAAGGCTTCCATCCCCGGCACCACGCGCTCGCCGCGCAGGGCGCGCGCACCAGGGAAGTCCCCGGCCGCCACCGGCTTGCCGGCGCCATCGAGCACCGTCCAGCGCGCGAGGCGCTGCGCGTCGCGCGAGGGCATGAAGCGGGTCGGCACGTAGCGCCGCATCTCATCGTTGGCCAGCACGACCGCACCAATGGTATCGGTCACGGCCACGCCGACCGGCAGGCTGTCGAACACCGCCGACAGGCGCGCATCGCTCGCCCGCCGCGCCGCCTCGGCGCGCTGCGCCTCGAGCACGCGGCCGGTGGTCTCGACGGCGGTATGCACGAAGCCCTTGACCTCGCCGGCCAGGCTGCGCAAGGGAATATACGATGCGGTGAACCAGCGCTGGCACTCGTCGTCGCCCGGCGGAAGCACGACGCACAAGTCCTCGACCTGGCCGGAACGGCCCGCCATGGCGGCGTCGGCCAGCGGCGCGACGTCCGGCCACAGGGTGGGCATCACCTCGCTCAGCGGCTTGCCCAGCGCGGCGGGATGGGCCGCGCCCAGCAACTGCGCATAGGCGTCGTTGTAGAGCATCAGGTATTGGCCGGTCCAGCACACCAGCGTAGGATAAGGCGCATCGAGCATCAGGTCGAGCGCCACCCGCAGCTCGACTGGCCAGGCGTCCGGCTCGCCCATGGGAGTGGCAGACCAGTCGTGGGCGGTGAGCAGTGTCCGCATCCGCTGCCGCTTGTCGGAATCGTCGCTGTGATGGCCAGGAATGTTCATGGCCCATTGTCGCATGATGGACTTGCACAGACGGCAATCGTCACGAATTGTCACATTTGCCACGATTTGGCGTTTTGACAATCGCCGGCCGATGCACGATGATCGAATCTTTCTCAGACAGAACGCCATCCGTGCCCACTTCTTCACAGCGCGCAAACCGAAGCCTCGTCGTCGCCGGCATCGCCTGGGTCTTGTTCTGGTCCTTGATGGTGCTGGTCGCGATGGAAGATTATCGGCGCGACGGCGGCGCCGCGCTCTGGCAGCCGATGTTGTGGGAGACCTCGTCGGCGGTGGTGGCGACCATCCTGTTCCTGATCCAGCGCCGCTTCAGCCGTGGCGACGATGCGCTGGTTGCCACTCCCCGGCGCTGGTTCGGTCGGCAACTGCGCTGGCTGCCGCTGTACTGGTTCGGCTTCACGCCGATCGTGTTCGCGATCCGCCACGGCATCTATGCGCTGGCCGGCGCCCGCTACGAGCACCAACCCTGGTCCGACGTATTCGTCTACGAGGCGCTCAAGATCTCGGTGTTCTTCGGCCTGTTCACGACGATCGGATTCGGTCTCTTGTCCTACCGCGAGATGATGAAGGAAAGGGTGCGCGCCGAGCAGGCCGGCGCCCTGCTGCGAGAAGCCCAGCTCGAACGCCTGACGCGCCAGATGCAACCGCACTTCCTGTTCAATGCGCTGAACACGATTTCCTCCCTGATGCATACCGACGTAGCGCGCGCCGACGCCACGCTGGTGCGGCTGGCCGACGTGCTGCGCGCCACCCTTGCCTTGGGCGAGCGGCCGCAGGCGCGCCTGCGCGATGAGTTGCGCCTGGCCCAGGGCTATGCGGCGGCAATGGCCGAGCGCTTCGAGGGACGCGTGACGCTGGCCTGGGACGTCGACCCGGCCGCGCTGGACGTCATGCTGCCCGCCATCAGCCTGCAACCGCTGCTCGAGAACGTGTTCAAGCACACGGTCGGACGGCGTCGCGAGGCGACCGCGATCCGGGTCGCGGCTACAGTCGACGGTGACGCCCTGGTGGTGCGGGTCGACGACGACGGCGGCGTGCTGGACGAGTCAGGCACGCCCGGCATCACGGTGACGAACCTGCGCACGCGGCTGACGGCCCTGCACGGAGAAAGCGCGGGCCTGGCCTTGATCGCCCTGAAGCCCGCCGGCGTGCGCGCGGAAATGAGGCTGCCATGCACCTGCTGATCGTCGACGACGAACGCCCGGCGCGCGAGCGGCTGCGCCGCATGCTGGCGCTTGAAGCTGGCATCGGCCCGGTGCGCGAAGCGGCCGATGGCGTCGAGGCCTTGCGCATGGTCGAGAGCGAGCGACCGGATGCGCTGCTGCTCGATATCGAGATGCCGGAACTGTCGGGCATCGACCTGGCCGCCTCGCTGCCGGCGCCGGCGCCGCTGGTGGTGTTCGTCACCGCCCACGAGGATTATGCGCTGCGCGCCTTCGACAGCGAAGCGGTCGACTATCTGCTCAAGCCCTTCGACCAGGCCCGCCTGCAGCGGGCGCTCGAACGGCTGCGCGCGCGCCTGGCGGCGCCGATGCAGGCGGCGGCGCCGCTAGCCAGTGCGCCGCGCCAGCTGCTGGTGAGCGAACGCGGGGCGACCCGCGTGGTGCAGGTGGCCGATATCGAGTGGCTCGAGACGGCCGATAACTATGTGGCGCTGCACACCTCCGCCGGCGCCCCGCTGCTGCGCCAGACCCTCGGCGCCCTGCTCGGCCAGCTCGGTCCCGCCTTCGTGCGCTGCCACCGGCGCGCGGCAGTAAGCCTGTCGGCCGTCGCGCGCCTCGAGCCGCTCGACAAGGGCGATTGCGAGCTGGTGCTGCGCAGCGGCGCGCGGGTGCCATGCAGCCGCCAGTACCGTCCCGCCCTGCTGGAGCGCCTGGGCCCTGCTCGCCCCATGTAAGACCCGGTTCGCCCCCTGGCGCTGGCCTCTTGCCCTCATGCGCGCGATGCTGGCGCCTCCATCATGACAAGAGCGCGCCATGCAGCCAACCACTTCCGCGGACAATCAACGCCTGTATTTCCTCGACTGGGTCCGTATCCTGGCCTTCTTCGTGCTGATCGCCTATCACGTGGGCATGTACTACGTGAGCTGGGGCTGGCATGTGAAAAGCCCGCATGCCGGGACCGGCCCGGAACCGTTCATGCTGCTGTCCTCTCCGTGGCGTCTGAGCCTGCTGTTCTTCGTGGCCGGCGCGGCCTCGCATTTCATGCTGCACAAGACCGCTCCCGGCGCCTTCGTGCGCCGGCGCAGCCTGCGCCTGCTGCTGCCGCTGCTGTTCGGCATGCTGGTCATCGTGCCGCCCCAGCCCTGGCTGGAGGTGGTCGAGAAGCTCGGCTATGCCGACGGCTTCGTGGCGTTCATGCGCCTGTATCTCGTCGGCTACGGCGGCTTCTGCCAGGACGGCTGCCTGGTCCTGCCGACCTGGAACCACCTGTGGTTCGTTGCCTACCTGTGGGTCTACACGCTGGTGCTGGCCGCCTGCGCGGCGCTGCTGGGCAATGCCCGCATCGAGGCGCTGGCCGGGCGCACCGCCGCCATATTGAAAGGCTGGAAGCTGCTGGTGCTGCCGGCGCTGTTCCTCGCCGTGGTGCGCATCCTGCTGGCCGACCGCTTCCCGAGCAGCCACGCGCTGGTCGACGACTGGTTCAACCATGCCACCTACCTGCCGATGTTCCTGCTGGGCGCCCTGGTGGCAGGCAGCCGCCCCGTGTGGGAACGCATGGAGGGCGTGCGCTGGATCGCGCTCGGCATCGCGCTGGCCGGCTGGGCCGCCATCGTGGCCTGGTACGCCGCGCCCCACCATGAGCACAGCGCGCAGATGATGGCGATCTGGGTTCCCATCATGCGCTGCGTGTACACGCTGTGCGCCTGGAGCGCCATCGTCGCGGCCTGCGGTTTCGCGCGCCGCCACCTGGACCGCGACGGGCCGGCGCGCCGCTACCTCACCGATGCGGTATTCCCGGTCTATATCGCGCACCAGACCCTGATCGTGGTCATGGCGCACGCCTTCAAGCCGCTGAACCTGGCGCCCGGCGTCGAGGCGCTGCTGGTGATGGTTTTGACCGCGACCGGCAGCTTTGCGCTGTACGAAGCCGTGCGCCGCCTGCGCTGGGCACGCCCGCTGTTCGGCCTGGCGCCCCGGGCGGGCGCGGCTTCCAGCGCGGCCAACGTGGTTTTCCGGCCTGGGCCAGGTGGATGTCGAACTCACACATCTGCTGGCAAGAGCGGAACCGGGATATGACACTCGTGCACAGTTGAGGTGCATAGAACATCCCCGCCTCCCCGGTACGCGAGCTGGCCCGATCCTTGCATGTAAGAAAGCACCCTGGATTCCAAGGGCTTTGTGGGAGGTAAAGATGATTGGACAGAACGATGTAGTCGAACTCGCGGGCATGCCGGGCTGCACGGTCCGCGTGCTGTGGATCGACCAGCCGCAGGCGCTGGCCTGGACCTATCAACTGGGCAGCCATGCCGCCATGCCCGAGCCGACGCCGGTGGCGGCGCTGGAAGAAGCGCTGGCATCCGGCCGTGCGCGGCGCCTGCTGGTCGACCCGTTCGCCGCGGCGCCGCCGCGCGAACCGGTGCCGCAGGGCTATTTGAACTTGCAGGCCAAGGCCTGGTCGGCCGTGCGCGCCCTGCACGCCGACCGCCACGCGCTGTACGATCCGCGCCAGCGCGCCACGCTGATGGCCGGCTACGCCGCCGCCCACGGCATGTCGAAATCGAGCATCCTGCGCTACCTGCGCCGTTACTGGGAGCGCGGCCAGACGCCCGACGCCCTGCTGCCGGACTACGGCAACTCGGGCGCCCCCGGCCGCACCCGCGCGGTCACGGCCGGCATCAAGCGCGGCCGTCCGCGCAAGGGCGCGGGCACCGGCACCAATACCGATGAACGGATGCGTGCGATCTTCCGCGCCGCCGCCGCGCGCTATGCGGCCAGCAACGACGGCTTCTCGCGCCGCGCCGCCTATCGCCAGATGCTCGAGGATTTCTTCCAGGATGTCGACGCAGGCGCGCAGCCCAGCTTCGGCCAGTTCAACTACTGGCTCGAGCGCGATGCGGCCGCGCCGCCGACGGTCACGCTGGCGCGCCCTGCGCCGCCGCGCGCGCCGGTGCATGCACCAATACATGCACCTTCGCGGTACACGATGCACGCTGCAATGGCCTGAGCGATCGCGGTGCACCGCTCGCCATCATGGTGCGCGGTGCAAGCCCCTCGCGTTACTCCGTGGCCGGCGCCAGCGGCGCGCCGCAATCCTTGCAGAAGTGGGCGCGCGGGTCGTGGTCGCCGCTGCCGCAGGCGCCGCACTGGCGCGGCGTGCCGCGTGGGGCGTGGCGCGACATCTTCTGCGACGTCATCTCGGCCGACACGATCCCGGTCGGCACCGCCAGGATGCCCCAGCCCAGCAGCACCATGAACGAGGCGATCGCCTTGCCCACCGGCGTGTGCGGCACCATGTCGCCATAGCCCACCGTGGTGATGGTCACCGTGGCCCAGTACATCGACATCGGGATGCTGGTGAAGCCGTTGTCCGGCCCCTCGATCACGTACATCACGGTGCCAAGGATCAGGATCAGCATCAGCACCACCGACAGGAACACCATGATCTTGCGCCGGCTGGCGACCAGGGCTTCGCCCAGGCGCGTGTATTCCTCGATGTACAAGGTCAGCTTGAAGATGCGGAAGACACGCAGCAGGCGCAGGATGCGCACGTCCAGGAACACCTGGCTGCCGGGCAGCAGCAGCGACAGGTAGGTCGGCAGCACCGACACCAGGTCGATGATCCCGTAGAAGCTGCGCGCATAGCGCACCGGGCGTTGGATGCACACCAGGCGCGCGATGTATTCGATCGTGAACAGGATCGTGAAGCCCCATTCGAGCACCGAGGTCACGCCGGAATACTCGCTGTAGATCGAGGGCACGCTGTCGAGGATCACCACCAGGATGCTGAGCAGGATCAGGACCACCAGCACGATATCGAAGCGGCGCCCGGCCGGCGTGTCGTTGCCGAAGATGACGTCGAACATGCGCGCGCGCCAGCCGTCCGGCGGACGGCCCAGCAGCGTGGGCAGGTCGCGCGGCGGGGTTGGCACGAATTTGCTATCGATCTTGCTGTCGCTCGCGCGAATCATCTGTAGTAGTTTCCCGCCGGCGCAGCCTGGCCATTATTTGGCATGCTGCTCCACCCAGGCGCCAAAGGCGGCCATGAATTTCTGGAAGAAGGCGCGCGACGATTCGTCGACCAGCTTGTCTCCCTCGTACTTGCCGGCGACGCCGCCGACATAGGCTTCCGGCGCCGGCATGGTCGGCATGTTCAGGAACGGCAGCATCTGGCGCAGGTGGTGGTTGGCGCCGAAGCCGCCCAGCGCGCCCGGCGAGACGCTGACGATGGCGCAGGGCTTGTCGGCGAAAGCCGCCTTGCCGTAGGGGCGCGAGCCGACGTCGATCGCATTCTTGAGCGCGCCCGGCACCGAGCGGTTGTATTCCGGGGTGCAGAACAGGATGCCGTCGGCCTGGCGGATGGCATCGCGAAAGGCCGCGAACACGCTCGGGGGCGGATCGGTCTCGTCGTCCTCGTTATACAGCGGCAGGTCGCGCAGTTCGACGATCGTCAGTTCGAGCCCTTCCGGCGCCGACTCGATCAGGCTGTGGGCGACGCGGCGGGTGTACGAATCCTTGCGCAGGCTGCCGACGAGGACGGCGATTTTTTTCGAGGCCATGGTGCTCCTTTGGGTTTGAATGAGGTCGATTTGCCAACCCCTGATGATAACCAGTTTGCGTCGCGCACGGAGCGGATCGATGGCAGTTACGCGTAAATACCGACGTAAACACAGTAATTGCACGCAAAATGCTTGGTTGGCAACAGGGTTATATGCGGTTAGAATCGAGCCCAACTTTGCCTGTCGAGGCCGCATCATTCCTTTATCAACCCACGCGCATCATCGCGCAGCAGAACCATGAATCTCGAAGAATACTTCCCCGTACTCATGTTCATCATCATCGGCATCCTGGTCGGCGTCGCGCCCCAGGTGCTGGGCCGCGTACTGGGCCCGCACCGTCCCGATCCCGAGAAGCTGTCGCAGTACGAGTGCGGTTTCGAAGCCTTCGGCGATGCGCGCATGCAGTTCGACGTGCGCTTCTACCTGGTCGCGATCCTGTTCATCCTGTTCGACCTGGAAGTCGCCTTCCTGGTGCCTTGGGCGGTCGTCATGACCGACATCGGCTCGACCGGTTTCTGGGCCATGATGGTGTTCCTGGGCCTGCTGACCATCGGCCTGGCCTACGAATGGAAAAAAGGCGCGCTGGACTGGGATTAAGCCGCGATGGACGCCATGCTGTTCGTGAACCTGGTAATCGGCATCGGCCTGCTCGATGCCGCCTGGCGCTCACACAAGAACGCCAAGCCGCGCACCGCGGCGCTGCTGGCGACCATCGCCGGCACGGGGATTGCCCTGAGCCTGTTCGTGTTGGCCACCGGGGTCGGCGTCCCTCCTCCCACCATCGACTAGAACTCTATAGCCGCGAATCTCGCGGCTTTTTTTTCGTCCCGTTTACAACCGCAAACGCCGGTACATCTGCAGGAAGCGCGCCACCTTTGCCTTGCTCATGACTGTCACCGGATCGCCATGCCAGGCGTACAGGAATGGCTCGCCACCCTGACGGTCGCTGATCCGTACGGACAGCAGGAATCGCGTGCCCACGGGATAGCGCGACGTGTCGATCAGGCTGCGCGAACACTGCACCCGCATATCGGTCGCAAAGGCCTGCCCCGACACCGGTCGGATGCGCGGCTTGCCGCTGCGCGGGTCGAGCACCGATTCGACCGCCACCTCGCGGTAGGCCCAGGCGTCGCGCGTCATCGTCAAGCCCCCGCCAGCTTGGGCGCGCGCACCACCGCCGCTTCGCGGATCGGCAGGTTCACCAGCGCCGCCGCCAGCGCGAGCACCATGTCGGCATACCACATCCAGCTATAGTCCCCGGTGTGCACCACGGCCAGTCCGCCCAGCCAGGCGCCGAAGAAGCCGCCGATCTGGTGCGACAGCAGGGTCATGCCGAACAGCGTGGCCAGGTAGCGCACGCCGAACAGTTTGCCGACCAGGCCGGCCGTCGGGGGGACGGTAGCCAGCCAGGTGGCGCCGAGCGCGGCGGCGAACAGGTAGAAGGTCCACTCGGTCTTCGGCGCCAGCAGGTAGATGCCCACCAACACGGCGCGGCTGGCATAGATCCAGAACAGCAGCGACTTCATGCGATAACGCGAGGCCAGCATCCCGGCGCCCAGGCTGCCAGCGATGTTGAACAGGCCGATCAGGGCCAGGGCCGTGGCCGAGACGCTGGCCGGCAGGCCGCACATCGCGACCTCGCCCGGCAGGTGGGTAACCAGGAAGGCGATGTGGAAGCCGCAGGTGAAAAAGCCAAGGTGCAGGCAGATATAGCTACGGTCGCGCATGGCCTCGCGCAGTTGCTGGCTGAGCGAGACCGATGGAAGAGCCGGCTGGGACGCAGCAGGTGCAGCAGGAGTAGTGACAGAAGCGGCAGCGACTTTCCTGCCACGCAGCGGCCAGGCCAGCGGAATGGTCAGCAAGGTAGCGGCGGCCATGGTGAGCATCGCCCAGATCCAACCGGCGCCGGCGATGATGGCGCCCATCAGCGGCGCGAACACGAACTGGCCGAAGGAGCCGCCGGCGTTGATGAAGCCCGAAGCAAAGGCGCGCCGCTCGGCGGGCAGACGCTGGGCGGTGGCGCCGATCAGGATCGAGAAGCTGCCGGCCCCGGCCCCGGCCGCCGACAGAAAGCCCATCGTGAGCAGCAGCGCCCACTGCGAATCGACGAAGGGCGTAGCGGCGGTACCCGCCGCCAGCATCACCCCGCCGAGGGCGATCACCCTGCCCGGCCCGTATTTGTCGGCGACGGCGCCGAAGACCGGCTGGGCCGCGCCCCACATCAGCTGGGCCACTGCCATCACGAAGCTGATGCTGGCCACGCCCAGCCCGGTCGCGGTGTTCAGCGGCGACAGGAACAGGCCGCTCGTCAGCCGCGCGCCCATCGTGATCATCATGATGGCGCTGGCGATCAGGATCAGGGTCCAGGCCGCGCGCGGCGAAAGTGCTGGGTTGGCGTTGGTCATCAGGCAATTATAGATTGCCTTTTCGACCTTTGCCGAAGCCCGTCAATACTATTCCGTGGCGGCCCGGATCAAGAGCGCCGTCGAATGCGCCGCCATGCCCTCTTCGCGGCCCAGGTAGCCCAGCTTTTCGTTGGTCTTGGCCTTGATGTTCACCTGCTGCGGCGACACGCCCAGGTCTTCGGCGATGCGCGAGACCATCAGCGGGATGTGCGGCGCCATCTTCGGCTGCTGGGCGATGACGGTGGCGTCGATATTGCCGATGGTGTAGCCCGAGTTCAGCACGCGGTGCGCGACTTCGCGCAGCAGGGTGCGCGAATCGGCGCCGGCGAACATCGGGTCGGTGTCCGGGAAATGCTTGCCGATATCGCCCAGCGCGGCCGCGCCCAGCAGCGAATCGATGATCGCATGCAGCAGCACGTCGGCGTCGGAATGGCCCAGGAGGCCCAGGCGATGCGGGATAGTGACGCCGCCGACGATCAGCTTGCGGCCTTCGACCAGCGCGTGGTTGTCGTAGCCGGTGCCGATGCGAAACGGTGGATTGGGGTTGTAGGATGCGAGTGCCATGGTGTGTGGTTCGTGTCGGTCAAATGGTGGAATCGAGCGCCAGGTACATCTCGGCGATGCGGATGTCGGATGGCAGCGTGACTTTCAGGTTGCGCGGATGGCCTTCGACCAGTCTCGGGGCCAGGCCCAGCGCCTCGATGGCGCTGGCGTCGTCGGTGATCGCGGCCGGATCCGTGGCCGCGTCGAGCGCGCGGCATAGCAGCGCGTAGGAAAACATCTGCGGGGTCTGGGCCAGCCACAGGCCGTCGCGCGGGACGGTGGCGACATGATCGCCGTCCCGGCGCTTGACGGTATCGACCACGGGCAGGGCCAGCAGGCCGCCGGCTGCGTGGTCGCCCGTTTCAACGATCAGGCGTTCGATCAGCGCGGCGTTCAGGCCCGGCCGGGCGGCGTCGTGGACCAGCACGCGGTCTTGTGCGCCGATCACGTCGCGCAGCGCATGCAGGCCGTTGCGGATCGACTCCATGCGGGTGGCGCCGCCGCAGCGCAGCACGGTGACGCGGCTGCCCTGTTCCTTTGCGTCGGGCAGTACGCCGTCGATGAAGGGATCGTCCGCGCTCACCACCACATAGGTGTGGGCGATCAGCGGGCTGGATAGAAAGGCATCGACCGTGTGGCGCAGCATGGGCTTGGCGCCGATGGCCAGGTATTGCTTGGGGCTGCCGGCCGCCATGCGGGCGCCGACGCCGGCCGCCGGAATGAGGGCGACATGCTGCCGCGCTGCCGTGTTCGTTTCGTTTGCTTGCTCGGTCGTCATGAACTGCTTCGTGTTGCCTGTCTAAGCAAAGACTGTACCTCACCTGCGCAAACCTTGCCCAGGCGGGCGTATTCCTGCGGCGTATCAATGGCCGCCTGCAATACTTCGACCTTTTCCATCTCACGCTTAATGTAGGGCATCCAGCTGCGGTCGACTTCGCGCTGGAGCAGGGATCGCGCTTGTCCGATTGGCGCATACAGCGGCTTGCCGGCGAAGCGCGCCGCCAGCCGGGCGCGAACGATGGCTTCGGCCTTGGGCAAAAAATCCTGGTAGGTCTGCAGGTGGCGCATCTCGTGGGCCAGCACTTCGCGGTAGGAACACGATCCCGGCGGGAATTCGCGGCTGACGTAGATCACGATGGGGGCGTAATACAGGTTGACGTCGATACGCGGCGCCACGCATTCATGACCGCTGGCGCGATCCGTCAACATGCGCCCGCCGACCTTGATGCTCACCCGCGCCTCGGTATGCGTCAGGCCCAGCACCCAGGAACCGCGGCGCACGCTGCCCTTCAGGCGCGTCAGGTCATGGTAGGAACGCGTATTGTCGATGCGGTAGCCTTCGCCACGGCTGGACAGCACCGAGATCGTCTCGCCGATGGTGTCCTCGCATTGCACCTGGAACGGGGTGCGGGCCTGGGCTGCGGCCGGGGCGGCGGCTAGAATCGCCAATGCGGCCGACAGCACGGTCAGGCTCCGACACGGCCGCATGATCGTCAGCCAGGCGTCCAGTCGCCAGCCAGGATCTTCTCAAGCCAGAAGGTGCCGATGATGGTCTTGACGTCGGTGATCTCGCCCTTGCGCACCATCTCGAGCAGCTCGGGCACGGTGGCGCTGAATATCTCCAGGAATTCGCCGGCGTCGAGCTGCTGCTCGCCCGCGGTCATGTCTTCGGCCAGGAAGATCTCGAGGTGCTCGTCCGAATAGGCGATCGCGTTATGGATGGTGCAGACGAAGCGCCAGCGTCCCGCCGTGTAGCCGGTTTCTTCCTTGAGCTCGCGCTTGGCGCATTCGAGATGGTCTTCGCCCGGATCGATCTTCCCGGCAGGGAATTCGATGAAGACCTGCCCGTTCGGGTAACGGAACTGGCGCTCGAGCAGCACGCGGCCATCGGGCAACAGCGGCAGGATCACGACGGCGCCGGGATGGCGGAAGAACTCGCGCTGACTCTCCGAGCCGTCCGGCAGGCGGATGCGGTCTTTCTCGACTTTCAAAAAATGGCCGTCGTAGACGACGCCGCCGTCGATGCGGGTTTCTTTCAGATCCGGCACTTTTCACTCCAGTTAGTTGAGACTGCAATGGTAAGAATCATAAGCGAAACCCGCGCCGCACGAGATATTGTTGGCCCAAAAACGTCTTTTTTGGCATTGCCAAAAAAGACTTCCCGCGGAGGCGGGAACCCAAGTCTGCTCGCGTTATCGATACGCTGACAAACTTGGGTTCCCGCCTGCGCGGGAACGACGTGCTTGTTTTAACTGATTAACTTAGCGCCGCTTGTGCATATACCGCATCACAAACCCCGGAAACGCCAGCACCAGGAACATGCAGCCGGTGACCGCATAAAACTCCCAGGTCTGCACGAACACCGAACCGATACGCGATTCCAGCAGCTTCGCAACCAGTCCGACGACAAAGTACAAGACCACCAGCTCGAGCAGGCGCAGCGCGAAAGCCTTGTTGCGGGGCTCCCCCGCTGCCGCCTTGCCGGCCGGGACCGGCACGAACCCGAACAGGCGCTCGTTCACGAACGGCAGATTGGCCCCCGCCAGCGCGAGGGCAATCACCAGCAATGCAGCCAGCGAGCTATCCATGGCTTAATTCGCCAGGGTCGCCTGCATGGCGCTGTAGCAGATCGCCAGCAGGCCGCCCGGGACCACGCCCAGCACGACGATGGCGACGCCGTTGAGCGACATGATGACGCGCATATCGGTCGGGGTCGAAATCGCTGCAGTGTCCACCGCTTCGTCGAACCAGATGGTCTTGACGATGCGCAGGTAGTAGAACGCGCCGATCAGCGAGAACATCACGGCCACGACGGCCAGCCACACCATGCCTGCCTGGGCGACGGCCTGGATCACGGCGTACTTGGCGATGAAGCCCACCATCGGCGGCACGCCGGCCAGCGAGAACATAAGGATCGTGGCGACGATCGCGAACCATGGGCTGCGCTTGCCGAGACCCTTGAAGTCGCTGATCAGCTCCGATTCATGGCCAGCGCGCGCCAGCATCATGATCAGGCCGAAGGTCCCCACCGTGGTCAGCACGTAGATGATGGTGTAGTACATCGCGGCGCTGTAGGCAGCGGCGGCATTGGTCGTGTCGCCATCGACGTTGCCGACCACCAGGGCCAGCACCACGAAGCCCATTTGCGCGATCGTCGAGTAAGCCAGCATGCGCTTGATATTGGTCTGCGCGATCGCGGTGACGTTACCGAAGGCCAGCGACAGCACGGCGACCACCAGCAGCATCTGCTGCCAGTCGAAGGCCATCGACGGCAGCGCTTCGGCCAGCAGGCGGATCACGATGGCGAAGGTGGCGATCTTCGGCGCGCCGCCCAGCAGCAGGGTCACTGCGGTCGGGGCGCCCTGCACCACGTCCGGCACCCACATGTGGAACGGCACCACGCCCAGCTTGAAGGCCAGGCCGGCCACGACGAACACCAGGCCGAACACCAGGATGGTGCGGTTGGCGCCTTCGGCGGCAGTGACTTGCGCGATGGTGGTGATGTCGAGCGAACCGGTCGCGCCGTAGATCATCGAGATGCCGTACAGCAGGAAGCCCGATGCCAGGGCGCCCAGGATGAAGTACTTCATCGCGGCTTCGGTCGAGATCGCGTGGTCACGGCGCAGAGCCACCAGCGCATACAGCGACAGCGACATCAGTTCCAGGCCCAGGTAGATCGACAGCATGCTGTTACCCGAGATCATGATCATCTGGCCCAGCATCGAGAACAGCGCGAGCGTGTAGAACTCACCGCCCAGGTTGCCCGACATCATGCCGCGCTCGCCGGCGTACTGGCGCGAGTAGACGATGGTCATGGCCGTGGCCAGGTAGGTGAACATCTTGAGCAGGTTCGACATCGGATCCGACACGTACATGCCACTGAAGGTGTACACGGTCGCGCCCGAGTCGAAGTCCATGAAGGAGAAGATCGCGCAGCCGCCGATCGCCAGCAGCGACAGGCCATAGGTCAGGTTGCGCTTGCCCTCTTTCAGGAACAGGTCGATCAGCAGGATCGCCGACGTCGCGATCAGCAGGAAGATTTCGGCATAGACCGGCGCCAGATTGGTGTCGGCAGCCGATAACAGGGTCGAGTTCATTTCATTCATGGCGTTTTATTGAGGCACTTTGCTGACTGCGACGTGCTGAAGCAGGTCGGTGACCGAGACTTGCAGCGTCTCGGCGATCGGCGCCGGGTACAGGCCCATCGCCAGGGTGGCGATTGCCAGCACCGACAGGATGGCGAACTCACGGCCGTTCAGGTCGGTCAACGCGGCGACTTTCTTGTTGGCCACTGGCCCGAAGATGACGCGCTTGACCATCCACAGCGAGTAGGCCGCGCCCAGGATCAGGGCGGTACCCGATGCGACACCGGTCCAGAAGTTGAACTCGACCGCGCCCAGGATCACCATGAACTCACCGATGAAGCCCGAGGTCGCCGGCAGGCCGGCATTGGCCATCGAGAACAGCACCACGAAGGCGGCGAACTTCGGCATCGTGTTCACGACGCCACCGTAGTCGGCGATTTCACGCGAGTGCACACGGTCGTACAGCACGCCGATACACAGGAACATCGCGCCCGACACGAAGCCGTGCGAGATCGCCTGCATCAGGCCGCCCTGCACGCCCAGGTCGTTGAACATGAAGAAGCCCAGGGTCACGAAGCCCATGTGCGCGATCGACGAATAGGCGACCAGTTTCTTCATGTCTTTCTGCACCAAAGCCACCAGGCCGATGTAGATCACGGCCACGAGCGACAGGCCGATGACGACCGGCGCCAGGTACTGGCTCGCGTCCGGGGTGATCGGCAGCGAGAAGCGCAGGAAACCGTAGGCACCGAGCTTGAGCATGATCGCGGCCAGCACGACCGAACCGCCGGTAGGCGCTTCGACGTGGGCATCCGGCAGCCAGGTGTGCACCGGCCACATCGGCACCTTCACGGCGAAGGCCATGAAGAAGGCGATGAAGATCAGGATCTGTTCTTTCATCGTCAGCGGCAGGTCATGCCAGGCCAGGATGTCGAACGAACCCGACTTGTTGTACAGGTAGACGATCGCGACCAGGGTCAGCAGCGAACCGAAGAAGGTGTACAGGAAGAACTTGAATGCTGCGTACACGCGGTTCGGGCCGCCGAACACGCCGATGATGATGAACATCGGGATCAGCGTGGCTTCGAAGAAGAAGTAGAACAGCAGGCCGTCCAGCGCGCAGAACACGCCGATCATCAGGCCCGACAGGATCAGGAACGAGCCCATGTACTGGGCCACGCGCTCTTCGATCACTTCCCACGCCGCCAGCACCACGATGATGGTGATGAAGGCGGTCAGCGGCACGAACCACAGCGACAGGCCGTCCACGCCGAGGCGGTAGAAGATGTTGAAGCGCTCGATCCAGGCTGCCTGTTCATAGAACTGCATGCCGACCGTGGTGTTATCAAAATTGGCGATCAGCGGGATCGTCGGCAGCAGGCTGACGACGGCGCCGGCGAGCGACATCAAGCGCACCATCCCGGCGTTCTTGTCGCGGCCAATGGCCAGGACCAGCACGCCGAACAGGATCGGGAGCCAGATTGCCAGGCTCAGGTACGGTGGAAACGTAGAAATTGTTGACTGCATCATTTTTCTTTATCTCTGCCTGTGATTAACCGCGCCAGAACGGGAAGAAGTACAGCATCGCTGCCAGTACGCCGACGATCATCACGAACGCATAGTGATAGATGTAACCGGTCTGCGCGCGCTTGGTGACGGTCGAGAACCAGGCCACCAGCTTGGCGCTGCCATTGACGACCAGGCCGTCGATCAGGCTGCGGTCGCCGACATTCCACAGGCCCTTGCCCACGCCGAGTGCGCCGCCAGCGAAGAACTTCTGGTTGAACGCATCCATGTAGTACTTGTTGTCCAGCAGGGTGTGCAGCGGCTTGAACTTGGCGTAGAACCAGGCCGGCACGCGCGGATTGACCATATAGCAGTAGTAGGCGGCAACGACGCCTGCCAGTGCCAGCCAGAACGGTGCGGTCTGCAGGCCGTGCAGGGCCATCGCGCCGGCGCCATGGAACATCTCGCCCAGTTCTGCCATCGCAGGGTGAGCAGGATTGACCGTGATCACGCCATCGAAGAAATCACCGTGCAACATAGGACCGATCGCCAGGTAGCCGATGACGACCGACGGGATTGCCAGCAGGATCAGCGGCAGGGTCACGACCCATGGCGACTCGTGCGGCTTCTGGCCTGGGGCCAGGCCGTGGTGGCCGTGGTCATCGTGTTCTTCTTCATGGTGCGCGTCCGAATCGTGCTTGGCGTGCGGATCCGAGTGATCGTGCGCGGCAGCAGGTGCGTGGTGCGCATCATGATGATCGTGCGCATGTGCTTTACCAAAACGCTCTTCGCCATGGAACACCAGGAAATACATACGGAACGAATAGAACGCCGTGACGAACACGCCGGCCAGCACCGCGAAGTTGGCGAAGCCCGAACCCGGCAGCGTGCTTGCGTGCACTGCTTCGATGATCGAATCCTTCGAGTAGAAGCCCGAGAACAATGGGGTACCGATCAGGGCCAGCGAACCGATCAGCGAGGTGATCCAGGTGATCGGCATGTACTTGCGCAGGCCGCCCATGTTGCGCATGTCCTGGTCGTGGTGCATGCCGATGATGACGGAACCCGCGCCAAGGAACAGCAGCGCCTTGAAGAAGGCGTGGGTCATCAGGTGGAAGGCAGCGACCGAGTAGGCCGACACGCCCAGTGCCACGGTCATGTAACCGAGCTGCGACAAGGTCGAGTAAGCAACCACGCGCTTGATGTCGTTCTGGATGATGCCCAGGAAGCCCATGAACAGCGCGGTGATCGAACCGATGACGATGATGAAGCTCAAGGCGCCATCCGACAGCTCGAACAGCGGCGACATGCGCGACACCATGAAGATGCCGGCGGTAACCATCGTCGCGGCGTGGATCAGTGCCGAGATCGGGGTTGGGCCTTCCATCGAGTCAGGCAGCCAGACGTGCAGCGGGAACTGCGCCGACTTGCCCATCGCGCCGATGAAGAGGCAGATGCAGGCGGCGGTCAGCAGTGGCCAGTCGGTGCCCGGCACGGTCATCAGGGCCAGCTGGTCGGCCTTTTCGAACACTTCGGCGTAGTTCATCGTGCCGGCACTGGCCAGGATCAGGCCGATACCGAGGATGAAGCCGAAGTCGCCCACGCGGTTGACCAGGAAGGCCTTCATGTTCGCGAAGATCGCGGTCGGACGGGTGTACCAGAAACCGATCAGCAGATACGAGACCAGGCCCACCGCTTCCCAGCCGAAGAACAGCTGCAGGAAGTTGTTGGACATGACCAGCATCAGCATCGCGAAGGTGAACAGCGAGATGTACGAGAAGAAGCGGTTGTAGCCGTCATCCTCGGCCATGTAGCCGATCGTGTAGATGTGGACCATCAGCGACACCGAGGTAACCACGCACATCATCATCGCGGTCAAGGTATCGATCTGGAAGCCGACCGCCAGCTTGAGCGTGCCGACCGTCATCCAGGTGTAGAGATCTTCATTCAGCTTGAAGCCGTCGAGCGTGGCCATCAGGGTTTGTACCGAGATGATCAGCGCGATCAGCACGCCCAGGATGGTCGCCGTATGCGACACCTTGCGACCGACCACATTGCCGAGGAACTTGGTACCGAGCAGGCCGGCGATCGCCGAGCCTGCCAACGGCGCCAGAGGCACCGCCAGTAAGAGTGAGGTTGAAATTTGCCCCGCCATGTTGAACCTTATTCGTTATTAGTTATCGAGCCGAGCTCATCAGCCTTTGAGGCTGTCGAGGTCTTCCACGTTGATCGTGTCCAGGTTACGGAACAGGACCACCAGGATCGCCAGGCCGATTGCAGATTCGGCGGCCGCGACGGTCAAAATGAAGAACACGAAGATTTGCCCCGCCGCGTCGCCCAGGTAATGCGAGAACGCGATGAAGTTCAGGTTCACTGCCAGCAGCATCAATTCGATGGCCATCAGCAGGATGATGATGTTCTTCCGGTTCAGGAAGATACCGACCACCGAGATCGCGAACAGGATCGCGCCCAGGATCAGGTAGTGTGCGAGCGTCAACGTCATTTTGGCTCCTTCGGTTCGGCGGCGGCTGCTGCAGCGGCTGCGGCCGCGGCGGCCTTCTCGACGTTCGCTGCGTCGATGGCGCGCTGGTTGACCGTCTCGACCTTGACGATCTTCAGACGGTCGTTACGCTTGACGCGAACCGCTTGGCCCGGGTCGATGGCTTTGGTGTCCTTGCGCTTGCGCAAAGTCAGGGCGACGGCGGCGATGATCGCCACCAGCAGCACCACGGCGGCGATCTCGAAGCCGTAGATATAGCGGGTATAGATCTGCAGGCCCAGTTCCTTGGTGCCGCCGATGTTCAGCGCGGCAGCTTCCGGCGTTTGCTGGAAGTCGCTGTAGCCATGCCACAGGACAGCACCCATCTCGAGCACGATCAGGCCGCCGACGCCGGCCGCCACGGGCAGGTAGCCCCAGAAGCCTTCGCGCATGCGGTCGATATTAATGTCGAGCATCATGACGACGAAGAGGAACAGCACCATGACGGCGCCCACATAGACCAGCACCAGCACGATGGCGAGGAATTCGGCCTTCAGCAGCAACCAGATGCCGGCCGCGTTGAAGAAGGCCAGCACCAGGAACAGCGCGGCGTGGACCGGATTCTTGGCGGTGATAACGCGCAGCGAGGCCAGCACCATGATGGCCGCGAACACGTAGAACAGAACAGTTGTAAATGTCATGACTTACCCAGGACCCTTATGTTTTAGCGGTACTTCGCGTCCGCCTCGCGGGCGGCGGCGATGTCGGCTTCGTAGCGGTCGCCCACGGCGAGCAGCATCTCTTTGGTGTAGTAGAGATCGCCGCGTTTTTCGCCGTGATACTCGAAGATGCTGGTTTCCACGATCGAGTCGACCGGGCACGATTCTTCGCAGAAGCCGCAGAAGATGCACTTGGTCAGGTCGATGTCGTAGCGCGTGGTGCGGCGGGTGCCGTCATCGCGCTGCGACGATTCGATCGTGATGGCCATGGCAGGGCACACTGCTTCGCACAGCTTGCAGGCGATGCAGCGCTCTTCCCCGTTGGGGTAGCGACGCAGCGCGTGCAGGCCGCGGAAGCGGTTCGACATGGGAGTCTTTTCTTCCGGGTACTGGACCGTGATCTTGCGCGACAGCGCATATTTCCCGGTCAGGGCAAGGCCCTTGATCAACTCGGTCAGCATCAAGCTGCCGAGGATTTCTTTCATTCGAGACATGTCCGTTCCTTACTTCCAAATATTCCACGGCGTCTGCATCCAGACGGCAACGACGACCAGCCAGATCAGGGTCAGCGGGATGAACACCTTCCAGCCCAGGCGCATGATCTGGTCGTAGCGGTAGCGTGGGAAGGTACCGCGGACCCAGATGAAGAAGGTCACGAACAGGAAGGCTTTCAGGAACAGCCAGAAGAAGCCGATGAAGCCGCCAATGGTGCCGCCCACTTCCAGGAAGGCGAACGGCGCCGACCAGCCGCCCATGAAGAACAGCGAGGCCAGGGTACCGATCAGGATCATGTTGCCGTATTCGGCCAGCATGAACATCGCGTACGACATGCCCGAGTACTCGACCATGTGGCCGGCCACGATTTCCGATTCGCCTTCGATCACGTCGAACGGGTGACGACCGCACTCGGCCAGGCCCGACACGAGGTAGATGATGAACAGCGGGAACAGCGGCAGCCAGTTCCACGACAGGAAGTTCAGCCCTAAGTCGGCGAACATGCCCACTTGCTGGCCGGCGACGATGCCCGACAGGTTCAGGGTGCCCGAGACCATCAGCACGACCACCAGCACGAAGCCCATCGGGATTTCGTACGAGATCATCTGTGCCGAGGCGCGCATCGCGCCCATGAACGAGTACTTCGAGTTCGAGGCCCAGCCGGCGATGATGATGCCGTAGACTTCGACCGAGGTGATCGCCAGCAGCAGCAGCACGCCAGCGTTGACGTCGGCCAGCGCGAATTGCGGGCCGAACGGCACCACCGACCAGGCTGCCAGCGCCGGCATGATGGTCATGATCGGGCCGATGATGAACAGGTTGCGGTTCGCCTTGGCCGGGATCACGATTTCCTTGATCAAGAGCTTCAGGCCATCGGCCATCGGCTGCAGCAGGCCGCCAGGACCGACGCGGTTTGGGCCGATACGGATCTGGATCCAGCCGATGAATTTACGTTCCCACAGGGTGGCGTAGGCGATCGCGATCATCAGCGGTGCGACCACCGCGACGATCTTGATGATGGTCCAGACCAGAGGCCAGACCGGGCCGAGCAGGTCGGCGCCGCCGGCGTTGAATGAATCGATGTAACCGGGCGTTGCCATTACTTGCCCTCCCCTGCTTTTTCAACTTGGATGGAACCGAACATCGCGCCGAGCGTGGCGACGGCCGGATGGCCGGCGGCGACACGCACCGCGTTCGACGGCAGGGTCTTGTCGACGCTGGCGACCAGGACGGCCGAACCGTTGCCTTGCGTGACCTTAACCTTGTCGCCGGGGGTGACGCCGATCGATTCGGCGACCGCTTTCGACAGCGTGACCAGCGGCGCATTCGCGTCGGCGGTGCGCTGCAGCGGCTCGGAACGGCGGGCCAGCGCGTCGGTGAAGTACACCGGCACGTCGGTCAGGCGCTCGAGCTGGCCGGCCGGGGCATAGCTGCCTGCGGTCGGAGCCAGTTTCGCCACGTTGTTCAGCTTGGCCGACAGATCGGTATTGCCCTTGCCGAAGGCTTCGTCGCGGATCGATTCCGAAGTCTCGTAGTCGAAGCCGGTCAGGCCCAGCAGGTTGCCCAGCACGCGCAGCACTTTCCAGGCCGGACGCGCATCGCCCAGCGGACGCACGGTACCGTTGAAGCTCTGTGCGCGGCCTTCGCAGTTCACAAAAGTGCCCGAGGTTTCCGAGAACGGCGCGATCGGCAGCAGCACATCGGCGTAGTCCATGCCGTGCTTGAAGGCCGACATCGCGACCACCATTTCGGCGCCCTTCAGGGCGGCGACGGCTTGCTGCGGGTTGGCCGCATCCAGTTCCGGTTCCGCGTTCAGCAGCACATAGGCTTTCTTCGGCGTGGCGAACAGCGATTCCTTCTTGCCCGAGACAGCGCCCACCAGGTGGCCGCCGACCGAGTTGGCGGCGTCGACCAGGTAGCCGAACGAGCAACCGGTCTGCTCGGCGATCCACTGCGCGGCGGCATGGATCTGCGACGCTTGCGGATGTTGTGCGGCGGCGTTGCCCAGCAGGATAGCGCCTGGGACTTCGACGTCACCGACGACGACCAGCGAAGCGGCGATGGCACGCGCGTGCTCCGATGCTTCGATGCCTTCGAAACCGGCTGGCACGGCGATGTTCTTGTCGGCGGCGATGGCGACCACGACTTCCGACAGGGCGACCAGCCAGTCGCTCGGTGCGGCGACCAGCTTGTGGGCGACCTTCATCAGCAGCTCTTCATCGCTGCCACCCAGCACCGACAGGCGCAGGCCGGCCTTGGTGGCGGCGCGCAGGCGGGTGGTGACCAGCGGGTGATCCTTGCGCAGGAAGGAGCCGATGACGAGCGCGCGCTTCAGGGTCGACAGTTGCGCGATCGGCATGCCCAGCCATGGGGTCACCTGGCCGTCCAGCGCGAAATCGCTCTGGCGCAGGCGGAAGTCGATGTTCTCCGAACCGAAGCCGCGGAAGGCCTTGTTCAGCAGGTACAGTTCTTCCACCGTCGAGTGCGCGGTGGCGACGGCCGCGAGGGTGTCGGCGCCGTGCTCGTGGCGGATATTGCGCAGGCCGTGAGCGACATATTCAAGGGCCGTCGACCACTCGGTCTCGATCCACTTGTTGTCCTGCTTGATCATTGGCTTGGTCAGACGATCGGCATTGTCCAGCGCCTCGTACGAGAAACGCTCTTTATCCGACAGCCAGCACTCGTTGACCGCTTCGTTCTCGAGCGGCAGCACGCGCATGACTTTGCCGCCCTTGACCTGGACGATCAGGTTGGCGCCCAGCGAATCGTGCGGCGACACCGATTTGCGGCGCTGCAGTTCCCAAGGACGTGCCGAGTAGCGGAACGGCTTGCTGGTCAGCGCGCCGACCGGGCACAGGTCGATCATGTTACCGGACACTTCCGAGTCGACGGTCTTGCCGACGAAGGTGGTGATCTCGGAGTGCTCGCCGCGGCCCAGCATGCCGAATTCCATGACGCCGGCTACTTCTTGGCCGAAACGCACGCAACGGGTGCACTGGATGCAACGCGACATCTCTTCCATCGAGATCAGCGGGCCCGCTTCTTTCGGGGCCACCACGCGTTTTTCTTCTTCGTAGCGCGAGCCGCTCTTGCCGTAGCCGACGGCCAGATCCTGCAGCTGGCATTCGCCGCCCTGGTCGCAGATCGGGCAATCCAGCGGGTGGTTAATGAGCAGGAATTCCATCACCGACTTCTGGGCCTGCACGGCCTTGTCGCTGTGGCTGCGCACGATCATGCCTGGCGACACTGGCGTGGCGCATGCTGGCAGCGGCTTCGGCGCCTTCTCCACTTCGACCAGGCACATGCGGCAGTTCGCTGCGATCGACAATTTCTTGTGATAGCAGAAGTGCGGAATATAGGTGCCGAGTTTGTTTGCGGCGTCCATCACCATGGAACCCGGTGGGACTTCGACTTTCTTGCCGTCTAATTCGATTTCAACCATTTGATCGTTACCTGACCTGGTTTAAAGGTATGCGGGCACGAGGCAGTGCTTGTGCTCGATGTGATATTCAAATTCCTGGCGGAAGTGCTTGATCATCGCCTGGACGGGCATCGCGGCGGCATCGCCGAGCGCGCAGATGGTGCGGCCCTTGATGTTGTCGGCGATGTTGTTCAGCAGATCCATGTCTTCCGGACGACCCTGGCCATTCTCGATGCGATGGACCATGCGGTACATCCAGCCGGTGCCTTCACGGCACGGGGTGCACTGGCCGCACGATTCTTCGTAATAGAAGTACGACAGGCGCAGCAGCGACTTGACCATGCAGCGGGTCTCGTCCATGACGATGACGGCGCCCGAACCCAGCATCGAACCGGCTTTCGCGATCGAATCGTAGTCGAGGTCGGTCTGCATCATCAGATCGCCAGGAACGACAGGCGCCGACGAACCGCCAGGAATCACGGCCTTGATCTTCTTGCCGCCGCGCATGCCGCCAGCCAGTTCCATCAGGGTCGCGAACGGCGTGCCCAGCGGGACTTCGTAGTTGCCTGGACGCTCGACGTCGCCCGAGATCGAGAAGATCTTGGTGCCGCCGTTATTTGGTTTACCCAGCGCCATGTAGTTCTCGGCGCCGATGTTCAGGATGAACGGGACGGCCGCGAAGGTCTCGGTGTTGTTGATCGTGGTCGGTTTGCCGTACAGGCCGAACGAGGCCGGGAACGGCGGCTTGAAGCGCGGCTGGCCCTTCTTGCCTTCGAGCGATTCGAGCAGCGCGGTTTCTTCGCCGCAGATGTAGGCGCCATAGCCGTGGTGGGCGTGCAGCTGGAAGCTGAACTCCGAACCCAGGATGTTATTGCCCAGGAAGCCAGCGGCGCGCGCTTCTTCCAGCGCTTCTTCGAAGCGCAGGTAGTCTTCGAAGATCTCGCCGTGGATGTAGTTGTAACCCACGGTGATGCCCATCGCGTAGGCGCCGATGGCCATGCCTTCGATCAGCGCATGCGGGTTGTAGCGGATGATGTCGCGGTCCTTGAACGTGCCCGGTTCGCCTTCATCGGTATTGCAGACGAGGTATTTCTGGCCCGGGAACTGGCGCGGCATGAAGCTCCACTTCAGGCCGGTCGGGAAGCCCGCACCGCCGCGGCCACGCAGGCCCGAGGCCTTCATGTCGGCGATGATCTGCTCAGGGGTGATCTTTTCTTCGATGATGCGGCGCAGCGCCGAATAGCCGCCACGATTGACGTAGTCGGCCAGGTGCCAGTTTTCGCCGTTCAGGTTGGCGAGGATCAGCGGTTTGATGTGACGGTCGTGCAGACTGGTCATTTGTTCAGGTCCTCAAGCAGGGCGTCGATCTTGGCGTCGCTCATGAACGAACACATGCGGTGGTTGTTCACCAGCATCACCGGTGCGTCGCCGCAGGCGCCCATGCACTCGCCTTCCATCAGCGTGAACTTACCGTCGGCGGTGGTGTCGCGGAAGTCGATGCCGAGCGCGTCCTTGATGCGCTGGGCCGCGCGTTCGCCGCCCGACAGCGCGCATGGCAGGTTGGTGCACACGGTGATCTTGTGCTGGCCGACCGGCTTGATGTTGAACATATTGTAGAAAGTCGCCACTTCCTGCACGGCGATGGCCGGCATGCCGATGTAGTCGGCAATCTCTTGCATGGTTTCAGGCGACAACCAGCCCAGTTCGACCTGGGCGTGGGCCAGCGAAGCCATCACGGCCGACTGGCGTTGATCGGCTGGGTACTTGGCCAGCTCGCGATCGATTTTTTGATAGCACTGCGCGGATAACATAGTTTTTCTCTGCCCTTCCTCTTACCGGTCGATACTGCCGAACACGATGTCCTGGGTACCGATGATGGCCACCGCGTCAGCGATCATGTGGCCGCGTGCCATCTCGTCGAGGC
This sequence comes from Massilia arenae, assembly GCF_008014745.1. Classification (GTDB taxonomy): domain Bacteria; phylum Pseudomonadota; class Gammaproteobacteria; order Burkholderiales; family Burkholderiaceae_D; genus Telluria; species Telluria arenae. The sequence continues at coordinate 220,051 of NZ_VPFD01000001.1, read as the reverse complement.
TCTGCAGGTGGACATAGTCCGGAGTGCGGATTTTCAGGCGGTATGGCTTGTTGGCGCCGTCGGAGACGATATAGATGCCGAACTCGCCCTTCGGGTGCTCGACCGCGGCATACGCCTCGCCCTCTGGGACGTGGAAGCCTTCGGTGAACAGCTTGAAGTGGTGGATCAGCGATTCCATATTGGACTTCATGTCCATCCGGTTCGGCGGCGCGATCTTGTTGTTGTCGATCATCACCGGGCCTGGATTGGCGCGCAGCCAGGTCAGGCACTGCTTGATGATGCGGTTCGACTGGCGCATTTCTTCCACGCGCACCAGGTAGCGGTCGTAGGAGTCGCCATTGGTGCCGACCGGGATGTCGAACTCGACCTTGTCGTAGGCCGCGTAAGGCTGATGCTTGCGCAGATCCCAGGCGATGCCCGAACCGCGCAGCATGGCGCCGGTGAAGCCCATGGCTTTCGCGTCTTCAGGCGACACGACACCGATGCCGACGGTGCGCTGCTTCCAGATACGGTTATCGGTCAGCAGGGTCTCGTACTCGTCGACATAGCCGTCGAACCGCTTGGTGAACGCGTCCAGGAAGTCGATGACCGAACCCTGGCGGTGTTCGTTCAGGTCGGCGATCGCCTTGGCGCTGCGGATCGGCGATTGCTTGTGCTGCGGCATGGTGTCCGGCAGGTCGCGATACACGCCGCCCGGACGGTAGTAGGCCGCGTGCATGCGCGCGCCCGACACCGCTTCATAGACGTCGAACAGGTCTTCGCGGTCGCGGAAGCAGTACAGGAACGGGCCCATGGCGCCGATGTCCAGTGCGTGCGCGCCGAGCCACATCAGGTGGTTCAGGATGCGGGTGACTTCGTCGAACATCGTGCGGATGTACTGGGCGCGGATCGGCGCTTCGATGCCGAGCAGCTTTTCGATCGCCAGCACGTAGCCGTGCTCGTTGCACATCATCGACACGTAGTCGAGACGGTCCATGTACGGAACCGACTGCAGATAGGTGCGGGTTTCCGCCAGCTTCTCGGTACCGCGGTGCAGCAGGCCGATGTGCGGGTCGGCGCGCTGGATCACCTCGCCGTCGAGTTCGAGCACCAGGCGCAGCACGCCGTGCGCTGCCGGGTGCTGCGGACCAAAGTTCAGGGTGTAGTTCTTAAGCTCAGCCATTATTTCGTCCCGTAGGTCTCTTCGCGAATCACGCGCGGGATGTTCTCGCGCGGCTCGATCGTGACGGGTTGGTAGATCACGCGTTTCTGTTCCGGGTCGTAGCGCATTTCGACATAGCCCGAGATCGGGAAGTCCTTGCGGAACGGGTGGCCGATGAAGCCGTAGTCGGTCAGGATGCGGCGCAGGTCGCCGTGGCCGTCGAACAGGATGCCGAACATGTCGAACGCTTCGCGCTCGAACCAGTTGGCGGCGCGCCAGATACCGGTGATCGATTCGACCAGCGGCATGTCGTCGTCCGGGCAGAACACGCGCACGCGGACGCGCCAGTTCTTCGCCAGGGAAAGCAGGTGCACCACGACCGCGAAGCGCGGACCTTCGTAGGTGCCTTCGCCATAGGTCGAATAGTCGACGCCGCACAGGTCGATCATCTGTTCGAATGCCAGGGTGCTGTCGTCGCGGAGCAGCTGCATCGTCTTGATGTAGTCTGCGGCCTTGACCACCACCGTCACTTCGCCCAGCGCCGCCGAAATGGCAACGCCCTCGCCCAATGCATTTTTCAGGGCGAGTTCAAGGGTCTCGAGTTTTGTCGTCATGGAGTACGCCGTCCGTTTTTAGCGCGCGATGGTATTGGTGCGCTTGATCTTGTTCTGGAGCTGCATGATGCCGTACAGCAGAGCTTCGGCAGTCGGCGGGCAGCCTGGCACGTACACATCGACCGGGACGATGCGATCGCAGCCGCGCACCACCGAATACGAGTAGTGGTAGTAGCCGCCGCCGTTGGCACAGGAACCCATCGAGATCACCCAGCGCGGTTCCGCCATCTGGTCATAGACCTTGCGCAGCGCCGGCGCCATCTTGTTGCACAGGGTGCCGGCGACGATCATCACGTCGGACTGACGTGGCGATGGACGGAACACGATACCGAAGCGGTCCATGTCGTAGCGGGCCGCGCCCACGTGCATCATCTCGACCGCGCAGCAGGCCAGACCGAACGTCATCGGGAACATCGACCCCGTGCGCGCCCAGTTGACCAGCTTGTCGGCTGTGGTGGTGATGAAACCTTCGTTTAATACGCCTTCAATTGCCATGGCTTATTCCCAATCAAGGGCACCTTTCTTCCAGATGTACCAGAAACCGACCACGAACTCGGCGATGAACACCATCATCGTGATGAAACCGGTCCAACCCAGCTCGCGCATCGAGACGCCCCATGGGAAGAAGAATGCCGTTTCCAGATCAAACAAAATGAACAAGATCGCGATCAGGTAGTACCTGACGTCGAACTTCATGCGTGCGTCTTCGAACGCTTCGAAGCCGCATTCATACGGGGACAGCTTGGCAGCGTCGGGCTTGTGCGGGCCGAGCAGGCGACCGAGCACCTGCGGGGCAACACCGACACCGATGCCAACCAGGATAAAGAGAAGAACGGGGAGATAATTTTCGAGGTTCACAGCTGAAGCTTCCTGAACGATCGGTTAATGAAATGCTGCGGGGATGCAGCACCGAATCGTGCGAACCTGGCTTCAAGCCTGCCACCAGGACCGGACGACGATCCTCGTAAAAAAGCCAGCGCAGGCATGAGGAAAAACTCGTGCGCCCTTGCTGGCTTTCTTTCTAAATTTTGGTGCCGACGGCGAGACTCGAACTCGCACAGCTTGCGCCACTACCCCCTCAAGATAGCGTGTCTACCAATTTCACCACGTCGGCTGGAGACCAGTATTTTACCCTGCCTTAGCATTACTTATCAATGCTCAAATTGCGCAATCACAAGGATATTTGCGAATTCTTTGAATCATGTCGCCGAATAATCGATGGCTCATCAATTATTTACGCCAACAGACCGCACTGCTAAACAAGGTACGTGTCAATATTCCAGGGTCACGTACCGTATGGCTTGATACTTTAGCCACGCGCCGCAGCATTCTACGCCTAAAAACACAAACGCGCCGTAGAACGGCGCGTTTATGAACAACAAGTGTGGCGCGGTTGCCGCGCCCTACCCCATTACTTGGCTGGAGCGGCCGGCGCTGGCGCCGGTGCTGCCGGGGCCGGGGTCGCCGGAATGGCTGCGGCCGGTGCGGCGCTGTTGGCTGGCAGGGTCGGCACGTCGGCCGGTGCGGTCTGGGCCGGTGCGCCGCCAGGGATGCCCGTAGCAGGCGCCTGGCTCGACGGCACGGTCACACGTCCCATGACGCCGCCACCGCTCTCGCCGCTGCCGCTGTTGCCGATATAGGCCAGGGCCAGGGTCGAACCGAAGAAGATGGCGGCCGCGACCGCGGTCGACTTCGACAGGAAGTTCGACGAACCCGAGGCGCCGAACAGGCTGCCCGAGGCGCCCGAACCGAAGGCCGCGCCCATATCGGCGCCCTTACCGTGCTGCATCAGGACCAGGCCGATAATGGCCAGGGCCGAAACAACTTGCACGACGATAATCAAATTGAACCAGATCATTGCAATTCCATTCCAAGTTTAAAACAACGTTTTTAAATTTCTTATATTTTCAAAAGATTCGAAAATTCGTGATGCCTATAGCCAAATCTTATGCTGCGCGCTTACGCGGCCCGAATAATCCCAAGGAAATCACTCGACTTTAAGGCCGCCCCACCAATCAGGCCGCCATCGATATCCGGCTGCGCCATCAGATCGCCTGCATTCTCCGGCTTCATGCTGCCGCCGTAAAGGATTTGTACGCTCTCCGCCGCCTCGGCGTTGCAGTTGCGCAGTTTTTCGCGCAAGAAGGCGTGCACTTCCTGGGCCATCGCCGGCGTCGCCGTCTTGCCGGTGCCGATCGCCCATACCGGCTCGTAGGCCAGCACCAGCTTCGGCACGGCATCGGCGCCCACCGCTTCCAGCACCGCATCCAGCTGGGCGCCGACCACGTCCTGCGTGGCGCCCGCTTCGCGCTGTTCGAGCGCTTCACCGACGCACACGATCGGGGTCAGGCCGGCATCCAGCGCCGCCTTGGCCTTGCTCGCCACCAGCGCATTCGATTCGCCATGGTAGGCGCGGCGCTCGGAGTGGCCGACGATCACGTAACGACAGCCGAAATCCTGCAGCATCGAGGAACAGACTTCGCCGGTGAAGGCGCCGCACGGCTCGGTCGCGACGTCTTGCGCGCCCCAGGCCATCGAACTGCCTGCGAGAAGTTGTTCACACTGAAAGAGGTAGGGAGCGGGGACGCAGACGGCGCTCGCGGCGCCTGCCTCGGTCAATCCAGCAAGAATACCTTGCAGCAGCTGTGCATTGGCTGCACGGCTGCCGTTCATCTTCCAGTTACCTACGACGAGTTTGGGACGCATACTACCCCATGTCAAATAACCCGCTATTCTAGCGGTCGATCATATGGCGGTCAAACACAGGCTGAGCTGCTCAGCTCGTTGATTTTTTGCCTGGAAACCGCCGCCACTGCGTGCCCGCGAGGCCGTCCTGGCCCCGCCGACACGCTCCTTTTCCCTACCTGTCAGCCCGGCTGCACCTGCAGCACGATCTTGCCGACGTGGGTGCTCGATTCCATCAGGGCATGGGCCTCGGCCGCCTGCTCCAGGGGGAAAACCTGGTGGATCACCGGCTTGATCTTGCCCTGGGCAAACAGCGGCCAGGCATGTTCACGCAACTGTTGCGCGATCGCCGCCTTGAATTCCACCGGACGCGGCCGCAGGGTCGAGCCGGTGATGTGCAGGCGCCGCCGCAGCACCTGCCCCATATCGACATTGGCGCGCGCGCCGCCCAGCAGCGCGATCACGACCAGGCGGCCGTCGTCGGCCAGGCAATCGATCTCGCGCGCCACGTAGTCGCCCGCGACCATGTCCAGGATAACGTCGACACCTTTGCCGTTCGTGAGTTCCTTGATCACGGCGACGAAATCCTCGTCGCGGTAATTGATGCCCCGGTCGGCGCCCAGCGCTTCAACGGCGCGGCATTTGTCCGCGCTGCCGGCGGTGGCGAACACGCGGTGGCCCAGGGCCTTGGCCAGCTGGATCGCGGTCACGCCGATGCCCGAGCTGCCGCCCTGCACCAGCAGGCTTTCGCCCTCGGACAGGCGGGCGCGATCGAACACATTGCTCCACACGGTGAAATACGTTTCCGGCAAGGTGGCCGCCTCCAGCGCGCTCAGGCCTTGCGGCACCGGCAGGCACTGCTCGAGCGGCGCCGCGCAGTATTCGGCATAGCCGCCGCCCTGCACCAGCGCACACACGAGGTCGCCCTTTTTGAGGTCACTGCCTTCCAGGTCGCCGTCGACGATCTCGCCCGCCACTTCCAGGCCCGGCAGGTCGGAGGCGCCGGGCGGCACCGGGTATTTACCCATGCGCTGCAGCACGTCGGGCCGGTTGATGCCGGCGGCGTGAACCTTGATGAGCACTTCGCCGGCCTTCAGGACCGGCGTCGGGCGCTCGCACAGCTGCAGGACTTCCGGCTTGCCGGGCTGGGTGATCTCGATGGCGCGCATGGTTGATTACTCCCGTGTTAGCAAAACCGTAATTGTACGGGAGTCGGAGCCGGCTTGCGCGCCGCCGTGAATGCCTTAGGCGCCCGCCTCAACCGCCGCCAGCGCCTGGCGCGCCATGGTCAGGGCGCCCGCATAGCTGCGGGCGGCGGCGATGAAGCGGCCGGTATGGCAGAACACGGCATCCTCGACACCGGTGACGGCCGCCAGCTCGGCTTCGCGCAGGCCGGCCCAGGCTTCCGGCAGGTCGGCTCTAGCGTCGAAGCTCTCGGTGTCGACCGACACCGTGTGCAGCATATAGCGCTGCTCGGTCAAACTGTGGCTGATGACGAACAGGATCTTCGGCATCTCCTTGCGCACCACACTGCTCCAGGGAAGCGCGGCATTCTTGAGGAACAGCAGCTTGCCGTCTTCGAGCACCTCGGCCTGGCGCACCTGGGTCACGGCCAGCATCGCGCCGACGCGGTAGCGCACGGCATTGCCCATGATGTCGGTCAAGAACTCGACGGCGCGCATGAACTGGCCCATGCGGTAGACCTCGACCGCCTCGCCATAGCCCAGGCGCTGCTCGTCGAGCCAGCCGGGATTAAAGCCCGACACCACTGCCGACAAGCCATAGCTACCCGGCGCGTTCTTGGCCACGCCGACGTCCGACAGGTCGAGATATTGCACGATGTCGGCATCGATCGCGTAGGCGATCTGCTGGGCCGTCTCGTCCGTCAACCGCTCACCGGTATGGCGCTCGGCCAGGGCGGCGACGCAGCGCGCGCCATAATCGCGCCAGACCAGGCCGGCGCTGGCATAGGGCACGCCGGACACGCGGGTGGCGTCGAATTCCTTCTGGTGGTGGTCGAAACGGCCGGTGGCCGGGTCCCAGACCCCGCCGACGTCGATCGCGAAATCGGCGGCATCGATCCTGGCCTGTTCGCGGGTGCGGACGACGTCCGCCTCGGGGAACAGCACCTTCAGGACGGCGACCGCCCACGCATCATCTGCGTGGAATTTGCCGCCGTGAGTGGCAATCAACATACATGCTCCAAATGGTCGCCGCGCCATAGCCACTGTATTGACAGGCGCGCGCGCGTGAGTCGAAGCCGAAGCCTACCACGCGGACCTGTCCCGGCGCGCCCTTCCATCTCTGTTTTGGGCAATTTCCTGGCTTTGCGCACCGAGCGCACGCGCCAGCATCTTGTGGCGGTGCGCGAACAACAGCTTCACCATGGCGCGCACGACCGGCGTGGCGAACCGGGGCGAGAACTTCACATGGTCGGTAATCAGGGCGCCGCGGCCGTCGGCAGCCGGCGTGATCACGCGCTCGTGGCGCCAGGCGTGCATCGACAGCAGTTGCGACTGCTCGACGAAGCGATGGCCCGGCACGATCTCGGTGAACGTCAACTTCGACATATCGACCGGAAACAAACCGAACAACAGGAACTGGCAGCGGCCCAGCGACTTGCCGAGCATCGTATTGGCGCCGATATCCGTCATCCCTTTCGGAAAGACGAGCTTCAGCAAGGGCCGCATCTCGGCGCGCACGCTCTGGAGCGAGGTCGACCAGGCCCAGGCCTCTTGTGTCGAAACCGGCACCTGGGTCGTCATCGTCAATTCAACATCCGCCATCGTCATCTCCTCATCGATGTATCCAGGCATCATGCTGGACCCCATCGGCGCTCCGCTCAGTTCGCCAGATCGCTTACGGCCAACTTTAGATGGCTGGAATTTTCTTGTTGGAATCGCAATCAAAGTGGGCTTCGATATCGCGCAACGATGCAGCGGCTTGCCGTCTTTTCCACATCCTGTATTGCCGCTAGATTGTCAATACGAGCTCATGCTTATCGCATGAGTATCCGAGGAGCATCACATGAACCGTTTCCTGTCCGCCCTGGCCGCAGCCATCATCCTGGCCGCGCAGCCCGCCGTGGCCCAATCATGGGACACCAGCCATTGGACCGCGAGCTGGGGCGCCGCGCCGGCCGGACCGCCACCGGACGCCAGCATGCATGCCTTCAATAACCAGACCCTGCGCCTGATCGTGCAGTCCAGCGTGGGCGGCAATCGCGTGCGCATCCGCCTGTCCAACGAACTGGGATCGACACCGCTGCGGATCGGCGCGGCGCGCATCGGCCTGCGCTCCCAAGGTTCGGACCTGGCGCCCGGCACCGACCGCGCCCTGACCTTTGGCGGGCGCACCGGCGTGACGATCCCGGCCGGCGCGCCGGCGCTGTCCGATCCCGCCGAGCTGAACCTGCCGCCCCTCGCGCAGGTGGCCGTCAGCATCTACCTGCCGGGCGCCGTGCAGGCGTCCAGCGTGCACGTCCAGGCGCGCCAGACCGGCTATGTGTCCTTGAGCGGCGACCATACCGCCAGCGCCAGCCTGCCGGTCCAACGCACGATCGCGGCCTGGCCTTTCCTGACGGCGCTGGAAGTCGATGGCATGCAAGGCGCCATCGTCGTGCTGGGCGACGCCGACCGGCGCTGGACCGACGTGCTGGCGCGGCTCCTCCAGGCCCGGCGCGACGCCGCTGCGCGCCTTGCCGTGATCGACCGCGGCGTCAAAGGCAACCGCCTGCTGGGCGACGACCCGGCCAACCCGCTGGCCGGACGCAGCGCCCTGGCGCGGTTCGAGCGCGACGTGCTGGCCACCAGCGGCGTGCGCCAGCTGGTGCTGATGATCGGCATCGAGGATATCGGCCACAGTTCGGCCGCCAATCCGCTCACGCCGGAGGAGTTGGTGGCCGGCTATCGCCAGCTGATCGCGCGCGCCCGCGCCGCGCGCATCGCCGTGACCGGCGGCACGCTGGCGCCGTTCGAGGGCGCGGCGCTGTACTCGATTGAAAAGGAAGCGCTGCGCCAGGCGGTGAATGCCTGGATCCGCAGCAGCGGTGAATTCGACGCGGTGTTCGACGCCGACCGCGTGCTGCGCGACCCGGCGCGCCCCAGCCGGCTGTTGCCGGCCTATGACAGCGGCGACCACCTGCACCCGAACGACCGTGGTTACCAGGCGCTGGGCGAGGCGATGCCGCTGCTGAATACCCGCTGAATGCCTACAGGTTGCCGCCCGTCTTGGACGCGGTCGGCAAGGCCGTCCCCGCCTTCCAGGTGCGCGACAGGGCCTGCGCTTCTTCGACCTGTTCCGGCGTCATCTTCTTGCCGATCGCAGCGCGCTGTTCGACCGCATTGCGGTGGCCACCGGCCGCGGCCAGGTTGTACAGCATATAGGCCAGCACCGCATCCTGCGGCACGCCGGCCACGCTGTAGCGGTACATCAGCCCGAGCGCGTGCTGGGCGTCGGGATTGCCCTGCTCGGCCGCCTTGCGGAACCAGCTCACCACATGCTTCTGGTCCTGCGGCACGACGTTGCCGGTGTAGTACATGGCGCCCACCACGTACTGGGCGTCGGCCTTGCCCTGCCCGGCCGCCTTCAGGTGCCAGGCGAAGGCCTGCTTGTAGTCGCGCGTGACGCCGCGGCCCATGTAGTACATCAGGCCCAGCAGGTGCTGGGCGTCGGGATCGCCGGCCTTGGCCAGCGGACTGATTTCTTTTAATGCCAGCGCATAGTTGCGGGCGTTGTAGGCGCTCGCGCCCTCCGCAAAGCCGGCCCGGGCGCTCGCCTGCAGGCCCAATTGCAGGCCGATGGCTAGCAGCGTCACAAGGAGTATTTTTTTCATGTCTCGTGCACAGAATCTGGATCGTTATTTCCAGTTGACCTTGCCCAGGCCATCGAGGGCGACCTTGCGGTTGGCCGGCTTGCCGAACACCGTCACCGAGCCCATGCCCGACAGCGCGAGGTTGGCGCTGCGCTGGGCATTGACGGTGGCGTTGCCCAGGCCCGACAAGTCCAGCGTGACCGAGTCGACCGTACAGGCCTGGGCGTCCAGCCCGCCCAGTCCGCCCAGCTCGGCCCTGAGGTTCTTGCTGCGCCCGCTCAGGGTCACGTAGCCGGCGCCGCCCAGGCTCAGGTCGACGTGCTCGCTGTTCACGCCCTGGATCTTGAGGTTGCCGACGCCGCCCAGGCTGGCCTTGATGGTGCGGTATTCCGACGATGATACATACATCGAGCCGGCGCCATCCAGGTTGATGCTCAGCGTTTCGCCGGCAAAGCCGCTCACGGTGGTGGAACCGAGGCTTTCCGACGACACCGCCTGCAGGTTCGGCAGCACCAGTTCGGCCTGCAGGCCGGACGAGCGGCCGAAGCTGAAGCCGGAATTGCGGCCCTCGGTCTCGATGTTCAGGGTATCCCCTTTCTGCGAGGTCGTGGTCCGCGACAGCAGGCGCGCATCGCCGGTGAGCACCAGGGCCGGGGTGGCCCCCTGCCGGATCTTCAGGTCGCCCAGCCCTTCAAGCTTGACGCGCACCACCCGCGCATCGATCGGGCGGGTCTCGGTGCTCATCTCCGGGGCGGCCTCGGCGACGCCGATCGACGCCCAGAACAAGGCGCACGGCACGGCAATGGCGGCGCCCAGCTTGATCAGGTGGTTCATCCATTCTCTCCAGTAAATTCTTGCGCCGGCTTGGCGCCGGGACTTGTCATGTTGCAACTATAGCCTGAAAGCCAGGCGGGTCGATGGCCCATGCGACGAACTGCACGATTCGCCACCCGAAATGCACACGCCGGGGATGGATGCCGTCTGCATGAGATCGGCATAGACAGGCATAAGCCGTGCGATGGCACAATAAAAAGACCACTTATCAACATGCCATTGCGCTAAGATGAGCCGCCGGTGGCCCCGCCGCCGTCCTACCATTCATCATGAGGTCCCCATGCGCATGCGCCAATTACCTGTCCTGATGGCCGGGCTCACCCTGTCGATGTCGGCCTTCGCGGCCCCGAGCGACCAGTGGACCCTGCCGGTCAATACCAAGAAACTCGACAACGGACTGACCGTCATCGTGTCGGAAGACCGCAGCTCGCCGACCGTCGGCGTCTCGGTGGTCTACCACGTCGGCATGCGCCTCGAGCCGCGTAACCGCACCGGCTTCGCCCACCTGTTCGAACACCTGATGTTCCAGGGCACGCCGAACGCGCCGAAGGGCGTGTTCGACACCACCATCACCGCCGGCGGCGGCTGGAACAACGGCTCGACCCGCCCCGACTTCACCAACTACATCGAGACCGCCCCGGCCTCGAGCCTGGAGCCGATCCTGTGGCTGGAAGCCGACCGCATGAAGACGCTCGACTTCAACCCCACGACGCTGAAGAACCAGCAGGACGTGGTCAAGGAAGAGATCCGCGTCAACGTCAAGAATCAGCCCTACGGCGGCTTCATGTGGATCGACATCAGCCAGCACGCCTTCCAGAAATGGGAGAACAACCACGACGGCTACGGCAGCTTCGAAGACCTGGAAAACGCCAGCCTGGACGACGTGCGCGCCTTCCACCGCGACTACTACGGCCCCAATAACGCGGTGCTGGCGATCGCAGGCGACATCACGCCGCAGCAGGGCTTCGCCCTGGCCCAGAAATACTTCGGCGGCATCGCGGCGCGCCCTGTGCCGAAGGGCACCGATTTCTCGGAGCCGCTGGGCACCGCCGAAAAACGGCTGGAGCAAAGCGACGCCCTGGCCCAGGTGCCGGCCATCGCGGCGGCCTGGAAGGTGCCGGAGCGCGGCAGCCGCGACCAGGCGCCGATCGCAGTGCTGGCCGAGCTGCTGGGCGGCGGCGACGCCTCGCTGTTCTACCAGGGCCTCGTGAAGGGCCGCGAGATCGCCCTCAACGTCGACACCATGTTCGGCCTGACCAGCCCGTGGGAATACAACGGCCCGACCCTGATGACCGTGTTCGCGCTATATAAGCCGGACAGCAGCGCCGACGCCGTGCTCAAGGCGATGGACGAAGAGATCGCGAAGATCGCGAAGGATGGCGTCGATGACGCGACCCTCAAGCGCGTCAAGACCCGCATGCTGGCCGACTGGAACAACAAGCTGGAAAGCTTCGTGAACCGCGCCGACACGATGGCCAAGCTGCAGGTCTTGTGGGGCGACGCCAATGTGGTCAACAAGATCCCGGGCTGGATCGAGGGCGTGACCTCGAACGACATCCAGCGCGCGGTCAAGACCTACCTGGTGCCGGCCAACCGCACCGTCATCGACCGCAAGCCGGCCGCCATGATCGAGGCGGCCAAGACCGCCTCGGCCGCCACCAACACCAAATAAGGAGCGCATCATGAACAAACTGATGCTGAAGTTGACCTTACCTCTCGCTGTTTCCCTCGCCTTTGCGCCGGGGGCACATGCCGCTGACGTCAAGACGCCATCCGGCATGCCTGCCTACGGCCAGGAAAAATCGATCCCGGCGCCCAAGATCGCCAAACAGACCCTGTCCAACGGCCTGACCGTATGGGTCGTGCCACGCGAGGGCCTGCCGCGCGTGGACTATGTGCTGGCGCTGCGCGGCGCCGGCTTCGCGGCCGACGCGCCGAACCAGAGCGGCTTTGCCGCCATGCTGGCCGGCATGCTCAACGAAGGCACGGCCAAGCGCGATTCGCGCGCGATCGCCGAAGCGGCCCAGGGCATGGGCGGTGAAGTGGCGGCCAGCCCGGCCGCCGACGGCATCGTCGTCTCGGGCAACGCCCTGGCCTCGCAGGCAAGCGGCATGCTGAACCTGATGGCCGAGATCGTGCGCCAGCCGTCCTTCCCCGAGAACGAAGTGACGCTGGCCAAGGCCAATGCGCTGCAGTCGCTGCGTGTGTCCGAGACCCAGCCGAGCTTCCGCGCCGAGCGCGCGATCAAGAAGGCCGTGTATGCCGACCACCCGTATGGCCGCACCGACCCGACGGTCGAGTCGATCAATGCCGTCAGCGCCGGCATGCTGCGCACGGAACACGCGAAGCGCTTCCGTCCCGACCGCGCGCTGCTGGTGGTCACCGGCCGCATCACCGAAGCCGAGGCCATGAAGCTGGCGCAAGCGGCGTTCGGCGACTGGAAAGCCAGCGGCGCGGCCCTGCCCGACACCACGGCGGCGGCGACGAATGTGAAGCCGGCGCGCATCCTGCTCAAGCGTGACGGCAGCGTGCAGTCGACCCTGCGCCTGGGCAGCCCCGGCATCGCGGCCAGCGCGGCCGACCAGATCCCGCTGCGCCTGACCAGCACCATCCTGGGCGGCGGCTTCTCGAGCCGCATCAACACCAATCTGCGCGAAGAAAAGGGTTATACCTACGGCGCTTCGGCCGGCGCGCGCATGAGCCGCGCGGGCGGCATGATGGTGGGCGGCGCCGACGTGCGCAACGAAGTCACCGGTGCTTCGCTGGAAGAGTACTTCAAGGAATACAAGCGTCTGGGTAGCGAGCTGGTACCGGCCAAGGAGATGGACATGAACAAGCGCTATGTCGCGGGCGGCTACCTGCTCAGCAACCAGTTGCAGCGTTCGGTCGCCAACACCCTGGCCGCCAACTGGCTGGTCGGCCTGCCGCCGGAATTTTTGGGCGAATACGTGCCGAAGATCCAGAAAGTCACGCCGGAGCAGGTGCGCACCGTGGCGAAGAAGTATTTCGCTCCGGATAACCAGTCGCTCGTGGTGGTGGGCGATCCGTCCAAGCTCGAGGAGCAGCTCAAGCCGTATGGCGACTTCAAGGTGACGGACAAGTAAGCTGGCCGCAGATTCTTGCCTGAAAGCCCCGCGACCTTGGCGGGGCTTTTTTTATAAGTTGTCAAAACCGGCTACCCGGTCCATCCTTATGCTGCAGCCTTGGGTACAAGGAGTTGGACATGGCAACGCGCTACTACATCACGCTCGGCGCATCGACGACGTCCGGCGGCAAGGTCACGTCAGCCAGCTCGCTGCTGGCGCTCGATGGTGTGAAGGTCGCGCTCGAAGGCGACCAGGTGTCCTGCCCCGTCTGCGAGACGACGGGCATCATCGGCCTCGACGGCCCACGCCTGTCGGCGCGCCACGACGGCCGGCAGTACGCCCTCGACGGCGACCTGTGCCTGTGCCGCTGCGATCCGCCGCCGCGGCTGGTCGCGGTGCAGCATCTGTGCGGCCAATAATGCCTACTCAGGCACGCCCAGGATCACGCTCGACGCCTTGAACAGCGCGGTCGCCGCCGCGCCCTCGGCCAGTTCGAGCGCATCCACGCTCTCGTTGGTGATCGTGGCCGCCACGCTGCCGCCGCCGGCCAGTTCGATCACCACTTCGGAGTTGACCGCGCCGCGCATCAGCCGCGTGACCTGGCCCTGGAGCTGATTGCGCGCCGACAGCCGCGCGCCTTCGCCGGCCGTCATCACGATCACCGACGACGATTTGATCAGCGCAAAGGCCTGCCGCCCTTGCGCAAGTCCGAGATTTTCCGAACTCTCGCGCGTGACGATGGCGACGATCGTCTGCCCGCCCGCGATCTCGAGCTCGACCTCGTCGTTGACGGCGCCGCGCGCCACCCGCGCCACCGTGCCGAAGAACTGGTTGCGTGCGCTGGTCCTCATCTTGAACCTCGTGAAAATTGCCAGGTCGTCGGCCACGTTGCCGGCCTGGCGGTTGAGTCGATCAAGAAAATCATTGTGCACCTGCTCGATCGTCCTGAAATTGTCCACCAGCTGCTGGCCGCGCGCCGTGAGCCGCGTGCCGCCGCCTCCCTTGCCGCCGGTGACGCGCGCCACCAGCGCCTCGCCCGATAGATTGTTCATCGTGTCGATTGCGTCCCAGGCCGCCTTGTAGCTCAGGCCGACCGCCTTCGCTGCGCCCGTGATGGAGCCGAGCTGCCCGATCGCCGCCAGCAGTTCGACCCGGTTGCCGCCGCCGAGGTTCTCGCCGCCGACCGTCATCCAGACCTTGCCCTCCAGGGCGATTCCCTTGTCTTCCGTGCTCATCTGTTGCCGTGTGAAATTTCGTTATATACTTCAATACATAGCGCCTGCATATCAACCAGCAGGCTACCACGATGTTGCCGACCTTACCTGGAGAAAACATGAAACGCCTTGCCAGCCTGCTCGCCGTACTGACCATGATGGGAACGGCCCACGCCGACGAGGTCCAGGTCGCAGTCGCCGCCAACTTCGCCGGCCCGATGGAAAAGCTGGCCGCCGAGTTCCAGCGCGACACCGGCCACAAGGCCGTGGTCGCCAGCGGCGCCACCGGAAAATTCTACGCCCAGATCCGCAACGGCGCGCCGTTCGAGGTGCTGCTGGCGGCCGACGACGAGACCCCGGCCAAGCTGGAAACCGAAGGCCACGTCGTGGCCGGCAGCCGCTTTACCTATGCCACCGGCCGCCTCGTGCTGTGGTCGGCCAAGGATGGCGTCGTCGATGCCAACGGCAACGTCCTCAAGACCGGCAGCTACAAGCACCTGGCGATTGCCAACCCGAAGACCGCGCCGTATGGCGCCGCCGCCGTCGCTACCCTGCAAAAACTCGGCCTCTACGAGACCGTGCAGCCGCGCATCGTCCAGGGCGAGAACATCGCCCAGGCCTGGCAGTTCGCCAGCACCGGCAACGCCGAACTGGGCTTCGTGGCCCAGGCTCAGGTCTGGCGCGACGGCAAGTTCACCTCCGGCTCGGGCTGGATCGTCCCGGCCAGTATGCACGAGCCGATCCGCCAGGATGCCGCGCTGCTGGCCAAGGGCGCGAAGAACCCGGCGGCCCAGGCGCTGCTGCAATACCTGCGCACCGACAAGGCGAAAGCGCTGGTCCGTACTTTCGGCTACGAAGTCTGAGGTGCTCGATTCGTCCGACTTCGCCGCGATCTGGCTGACCCTCAGGCTGGCCACGGTCGTCACCCTGCTCTTGCTGGTGTTCGGCACGCCGCTAGCCTGGTGGCTGGCGCGCACGCACTCCAGGCTGCGGCACGCGGTTGGCGCGGTGGTGGCCCTGCCGCTGGTGCTGCCGCCGACCGTGATCGGCTTCTACCTGCTGCTGGCGATGGGGCCCAACGGCCCGCTGGGCCAGCTGACCACGGCGCTCGGCCTGGGTACGCTGTCGTTCACCTTCACGGGTCTCGTGATCGGTTCGGTCTTCTATTCGCTGCCCTTCGTGGTGCAGCCGCTGCAGAACGCCTTCGAGGCGGTCGGCACGCGGCCGCTGGAGGTAGCGGCGACCCTGCGCGCCAGTCCCTGGGACACCTTCTGGTCGGTGGTGGTGCCGCTGGCGCGGCCCGGCTTCGTCACCGGCGCCATCCTCGGCTTCGCCCATACCATCGGCGAGTTCGGCGTGGTGCTCATGATCGGCGGGAACATCCCCGACAAGACGCGCGTGGTCTCGACCCAGATCTACGATCACGTGGAAGCGATGGAGTACGCGCAGGCCCACTGGCTGGCCGGCGGCATGCTGGTGTTCTCGTTCGTGGTGCTGCTGGTGCTGTATACGCTGTATCCACAATCGGTCAGGGGGACACGTCGATGAGCGGCATACGCATCAAGGTAAGACTCGATCGGGGCGCATTCGCCCTCGACGCCGACCTCGACCTGCCCGACCACGGCGTGAGCGCCCTGTTCGGCCATTCCGGCTCGGGCAAGACCACGCTGCTGCGCATCCTGGCCGGCCTGGAACGCACGCCCGGCGCCTTCATCGCCGTGGGCGACGAAACCTGGCAGGACGATGCGCGCGGCGTGTACGTGCCGACCCATCGGCGCGGCATCGGCTACGTGTTCCAGGAGGCGAGCCTGTTCGACCATCTCGACGTGCGCGCCAACCTGGAGTTCGGCCTCAAGCGCCTGCCACGGGATGCGCGCCGCTTCGAGCTCGGGCCCGTGACCGAATTGCTCGGCATCGGCCACCTGCTGAAGCAGCGCCCGGCTACCCTGTCGGGCGGCGAACGCCAGCGCGCCGCGATCGCGCGCACCCTGCTCGCTTCGCCGCGCCTGCTGCTGATGGACGAGCCGCTGGCGGCGCTCGATATGAAGCGCAAGCAGGAGATCCTGCCCTATCTCGAACGCCTGCACGACGAGCTGGCGCTGCCGGTGGTCTACGTCAGCCACTCGGCCGACGAAGTGGCGCGCCTGGCCGACTACCTGGTGGTGCTGGAACAGGGACGCGTACTGGCCAGCGGTCCGCTGGCCGACACCCTGGCGCGGCTCGACCTGGCGGCGAATTTCGAGGACGATGCCGGCGTGATGATCGACACCGCGTTTACCGGGCGCGACGACGACGGCCTGTCGCACCTGGCCTTCCCCGGCGGCGTGCTGCTGGTCGGCCGGCGTGACGCCGCCATTGGCAGCCGGGTGCGCTGCCGCATCCATGCGCGCGACGTCAGCCTGGCGCTCGAGCGCCCGCGCGGCAGCAGCATCACCAATATCCTGCCGGCCGTCGTCGATGCGGTGGGTCCGGCGGCGGCGCCGGGTCAGGTGCTGGTGCGCCTGAAGATCGGCAAGACCGCGCTGCTGGCGCGCATCACCGAGCGCTCGCGGCGCGAGCTCGCGGTGGAGCCGGGATGCGCGCTGTGGGCACAGGTGAAGGCGGTGGCGCTGCTAGCGTAATCGTCGTACCCGCGAAGGCGGGTACCCAAGTTAGCCTGCGTAGTCGATACGTCGCGCGCAGCGTAATTGCGAGCGCACTTGGGTTCCCGCCTCCGCGGGAACGACGTTGCGGGTGATGTCAGCCCCGCAGCGCCGCTTCCAGATCGGACAACTCGGCCGGCTTGACCAGGTGCGCGTCGAAACCCGCCTCCTGCGCGCGGCGCCGGTCCTCGGGTGAGCCGTAGCCGGTGTGCGCCACCAGGCGGATGTGCGCCAGGTCAGGATTGGCCTTGATGCGGCGCGCGACCTGGTAGCCGTCCACGCCCGGCAGGCCGATGTCGAGCACGATCACCTGCGGCTTGTGGCGCAGCGCCAGCGCCTCGAGCTCGCCGGCGTCGGCCGTGGTGACCGGCTGGTAGCCCATCTCGGCCAGCAGGAAGCCCATCATCTCCATGGCGTCGACGTTGTCGTCCACCAGCAGCACGCGCATGCCGCCGGATTCGTTGCTTTCTTCAGCTTCCTGCGGCGCGGCCGCGGGCGCGCCGGACGCGGCGCGCAGCAGCGGCAGTTCGATCGTGAAGGTGCTGCCCTGGCCGATGCCGGGGCTGGCCGCTTCGAGCTGGCCGCCATGCAGCTCGGCCAGGTGCGACACCAGCGACAGGCCGATGCCCAGCCCTTCCGGAGCGCGGTCCGGCGGCACCGCAGCCTGGGCGAACATGCCGAAGATGTGCGGCAGGCTGTCGGCGTCGATGCCGATCCCGTTGTCGCGCACCGAGATGCGCACGCGTTGCTGCTCACTCTCATGCGCTCCCTCGCCGCTCACTTCCACGCCCAGGACGATCGCGCCGCCGGCCGGCGTAAACTTTGCCGCGTTGTGCAGCAGGTTGCCGACCGACTGGGCCAGGCGCACCGGGTCGCCCATCACCCACAGGTCTTCGTCCGGCTGGCGCACGTCGAGGTCGTGTGCGCGGCTGGCGATCAGCGGGCCGGCGGTTTCGATCGCCTGCGCGATCACGCTCCTCAGGTTCACTTCTTCATTGCGCAGCACGATCTTTCCTTCCGAGATGCGCGCCACGTCGAGCAGGTCGTCCACCAGGTGGGCCAGGTGGTCGACCTGGCGCGTGATCACGTCGCGCGCGCGCGCCTGGCGCTCGGCCGCACCTTCCCCGCTGGCGCCCAGCAGCGCCGCCGCGTTGCGGATCGGGCTCAGGGGATTGCGCAGCTCGTGGGCGAGAGTCGCCAGGAACTGGTTCTTGTTGCTGTCGGCGGTGCGCAGCAGCGCCTCCATCTCCTTGCGCGCCGTGATGTCGCTGCTCATGCGCGCCACCCGGTATACCTCGCCGCGCGAGTTACGCACCGGGAACAGGCGGTCGCGCACCCAGCGCAGCTGGCCGTCGGCGCCATGGATGCGGAATTCGTCGTCGTAGTGGGGCTCTTGCGCCAGGCGCTCCCAGCGCGCCGTCATGCGCGCGCGGTCGTCGGCGTGCACGGCCTCGAGCCAGCCACCGGGATCGTCACGCAGCGAGGCGGCGCTGAGGCCCCAGATCGGGGCATACGCCGGGCTGACATAGACCAGCGCGCGTGCCGGCACCGAGAACATCCAGAACACGTCGTCGATATTGTCGGTCAGCTGGCGAAAGCGCTCTTCGCTGTCGCGCAGGTCGACCTGGATGCGGCGCATGCGCAGCAGCGCGTTGACGTTGGCGATCAACTCATCGGCCTCGATCGGCGCCGCCAGATAATTGTCGGCGCCGCCCTCCAGGCCGCGGATCTTGTCGGCGCGGCCGGTCAGCGCGGCCGATGTCTGCAGCACCAGCACGCTGCTGCTGTCCGATTCGGCCTTGATGCGGCGGCACACCTCGATGCCGTTGATGTCCGGGAGCTTGACGTCGAGCAGAACCAGCGCCGGCGACAGGCGCTTGACCATGTCGAGCGCGTCGGTGCCGTTGGCGGCCTCGATGACGTCGAAACCGGCGCTCTGCAGGATGCGGGTCTTGGCGTAACGGGCCCCATCGTTGTCGTCAACGTTGAGAATCTGGGTCGGATGACTATTCATGATGCGGTTCCATCAGGATCCATTGGGCGGTTGCGGCGAAGTGTTGGGCAAGGTGCGCGGCAAGGTCAGTGTAAAGGTCGAGCCGACGCCCGGCGTGCTCGATACGTCGACCCGCCCCCCGAGCAGGTCGGCCAGCTTGCGGCACAGTGGCAGTCCGAGGCCCGTGCCCTTGCTGCGCCGCTGGAGCGGATGCTCGATCTGGCTGAACTCCTCGAAGATCAGCTGCAGGTTGTCCCGGCTGATGCCGATGCCGGTGTCGGCCACCGCGAAGGCGATGGTGTCGGCTTCCGGATCGTGGGCCGCGAACACCAGCACCGAGCCGTGTTCGGTGAATTTCAATGCGTTCGAGATGAAGTTGCGCAAGATCTGGGAGATCTTGCCTTCGTCGGAGTAAAACGGCTCCTCGATGCCGGACGGCTCGAAGATCAGCTCCACCCGCGCCTCGTCCACCAGCGGACGCAGCATCCCCTTGAGCGCGCGGAACAGGTTCTCGACCACCACCGGCTCGGCATGGACCTCGACCCGGCCGGCCTCGATCTTGGCCAGGTCGAGCAGGTCGTTGACCAGCTCCGACAGGTCGGCCGCCGCGGTGGAGATGAACTTCACCTGCCGCTCCTGCTCGTCGGTCAGGTCGCCATCCATGCGGTCCAGCAGCAGCTGGGCCAGCGCGCGGATCGACGACAGCGGTGTGCGCAGTTCATGGCTGGTGTTGGACAGGAAGCGCGACTTCATTTCGTCGGCGCGGCGCAGGCGCTCGGCCTTGTCCTCGATCTCGGCGTACAAGGCCACGATGCCGCGATTGGTGTCTTCCAGTTCGCGCGTCAGCGACATCAGGTCGTCCTGGCGCTCGCGCAGCTCGGCCAGGGTCGACAGCAATTCCTGGTTTTGCAGCTGCAGCTCGTGTACCGGGTTCGATACCGGGGTGTCGGCCAGGCGCGCGCCGATTTCGGCCAGCCTGGCGCCCGTCACATGTTCGTGACGCGGCAGCATCTTGCGTACCGTGACGGTCGACGCGCCGGCCTCGCCGGGATCGACCTCACAGGCATCCATCAGGCGGTGTGCGGTGACGATCGCCAGTTCGCGCAGCGATTCGACCTCGTCGGTCGCGGCCGGGCGGCCACTACCCGCGCCGCCGCTGAGCAGCACCTCCAGGTACTGGCGACCATCCTTCTCGCCCAGCTGGAACAGCGCCCTGCCGCCGCGCCCGTGGAGACTGGCGCCGCGCGCGACTTCCGAGACGGCGGTGCCGATGCGCACCTGGTCCTGCTGCGAAAAGCCCAGCAGCGCCGAGATCTGGCGCGCGCGCTGGCGCACCAGCACCACGTCCTGGTCGCTGTCCAGGCCGACGTTCAGGATGCGCTGGGCAGTCATCCCGCCCCCGCCAGGCGCCGCACCACGAGCACCATCGCGTCGTCGCGGCCGCGGATATAGTCGCGCATCAGCACCGCCGCGATCAGGGCCGGACTACGTCCCTGCAGACCCGGGTACTTGTCCAGGTCCCAGCGGGTCTCGATGCCGTCCGAATGCAGGACGCACAGCGCGCCGGGACCGAACGGCACGGCGAACTCCTGCACCTTGCGCATATTGTGGCCGACGATGCCGTTGTGCGACACCAGTGCGCGGCGCGTCTGGTCGAAGGCGACCGCACCGATATTGCCGACACCGGCGAAGCGCAGCTCATCGGCATCGAAATCGATGCGCGCGGCGGCCAGCGCCGCGCCGCGCGTGGGCCGCAAGGCCTCGTGCGCCAGGTGCATCATCTCGCTCGCCCCGACCGGTCCGCGCCGTTCGAGGGCGCCGATGGCGGCGTTGGCGGCGCGCGCCGCGTCCGGACCGTGTCCCAGTCCATCGGCGGCGAGCAGCGTCGCGCCGGAAGCCTCGCAGGCGACCGCCCAGCCGTCGCCGCAGGCCTCCTCGCCCCGGATCGGCGTCCACAGCGCGCCCACCTCGACCCCGCAAGGAGTCGGGCCGGGCACGTCGCGCCACAGGCGCATGAAGAAGACGGAGCCCTCGCCGGGCGTGGAATACACATCGAATTCGTCGGACAGGCGGTGCAGCGCCCCCAGGCCGGTGCCGGCGGTGCCGGCAGTCGAGACGCCGTCAACCAGGCTGCTGGCGAGGTCGGCGATGCCCGGGCCCTTATCGAGCGCCAGCACATCGACGCCGATGCCGCTAGGGGACTGCGCCGGACCGACGTGGATTTCGCCCTCGCCTGCGTGCTTGAGGATATTGGTGGCCGCTTCGGTAATGATCAGGGCCAGCTGGCCGGCGCGGGTTTCGTTGAAACCCAGCGAATCGGCCACCTTCTGTCCGGCGCGGCGCACCGCGGCAACGTCGCTGGCGTGGGAAACGGCGAAGACATACTGCGGGGACTGCGAACTGATCAGCGTTTCCATTTGACGATCAGCACCGCGGTGCCCTCCTTCGGACGGCTGTCGATGTCGAATTCGTCGACCAGGCGCTTGGAACCGCCCAGACCCAGGCCCAGGCCACCTCCGGTAGTAAAACCATCCCGCAAGGCACTGTCGATGTCGGGAATGCCTTGCCCGGCATCGACGAACAGCAGGCCGATGCCCTTGCGCAGGCCGTCGTCGAGCGCATCGAAATGCACTTCGCCGCCGCCGCCGTACTTGATCGTGTTGCGCGCCAGTTCGCTGGCGGCCGTCACCAGCTTGGTCTGGTCGACCAGCGACAGCGCGATTGCCACCGCGCGCTCGCGCACCTGCTTGCGCAGGCCCACCACGTCGACGTCCGAACGCAACGGCAGGGTCACGCGCGCCGTGCGCTGCTGGCGGTGATGGTCGAGCAGATGCGTCTCGAACAGGACCGCATCGGTATGCGCGCCGACCATTATTTATAGCTCTTTCCGAGCAGGGCCATGCCCTTCTCGACGTTCAGCGCGGTTTTCACGCCGTGCAGGGTTAGGCCCAGCTCGACCAGCGTGATCGCCACCGCCGGCTGCATACCCACCACCACGGTGCGCGCGTCCAGCACGCGCGCCATGGCGGCAGTATTGCTGATCATGCGGCCGATGAAGGAGTCGACCAGGTCGAGCGCCGAGATGTCGATCAGGACGCCCTTGGCGCCGTCGCTCACGATGCGCTCGGTCAGGTCGTCCTGCAGCTGCATGGCGAGCCGGTCGTGCATGTCGACCTGGATCGTCACCAGGAGCAGGTCGCCCATGCGCAGGATCGGGATGCGTTCCATGGCGCGGACCTCAGGCTTGCTTGATGGTGATTGCGGCGCCGGTGCGCTCGAGCGCCACCAGGAAGGCGTCGGCCAGGGTGGCCTTGGTGATCACGTCTTCCAGGTTCACGCCCAGGTGCACGATGGTCTGCGCGATCTGCGGACGGATGCCGCTGATGATGCAGTCGGCGCCCATCAGTCGCGCGGCGGCGATGGTCTTCATCAGGTGCTGCGCCACCAGGGTGTCGACAGTCGGCACGCCGGTGATGTCGATGATGGCGATGATAGCGCCGGTGTCGACGATCTTCTGCAGGATGTTCTCCATCACCACCTGGGTGCGGGCCGAATCGAGGGTGCCGATCAGCGGCAGCGCCAGGATGCCGTTCCACAGCTTGACGACAGGCGTGGACAGCTCGAGCAGCTCCTGCTGCTGGCGCACGATGATCTGGTCCTTGGTCTTCTGGAACACCTCGATGGTGTACAGGCCCAGCTTGTCGAGCAGGTTGGTGGTGATCCACGTCGCCGCGGCCAGTCCCGCAGGGTCGTCCGCGAACGCCTCCTGCAGGCGGCTGAACAGCGGCTGCTTGACCGAGAATACGAAAGTGGCGGTCTCGCTCGGAGTCGAGCCCGACTTGGCGCGGGTCGACGAGATCTCGGCCAGGAGGTCGCGCACCTCGTCCCAGGAGCGGTGTTGGATGTTCTCGAGTTCGCCGCTGCGGGTGGCGCCGGCGAACGCTTTCAGGAACTGGTTGCAGTGCGAGCGCAGCTGCTCGCGCGCGGCGGCGTTGCTGCGCACGAGCAGCGCTTCGAGCTGGGCGAGCCATTCGGCGCCGATGGCGGCCTCCTGGTCCAGGATTGTCTGGCTGATGCGATCCGCGTAATCCTTCGTGCTCATCTGTCTGATCCCTTGTAATGGTGATTGGCGCTGCGCCGGGGCCGCCTGGCCGCCGGCACGGGCGAATTCTGTTAAACATCCAACTATACCATTTTCAAATAGAGCAATATGTGGCGCACGGTTGTCTATGGGATATTTTTGCTGTCCCCGCGAAAAAACCCACGCACGAATGGCGAAACGACCCGTATAGGCCGTTCCCGATGCGTCCATTCATACAAAACCGGCAACAAAAGCAGGGTCAGGACGGTTGACGACAGCACCCCGCCGATGACCACCGTGGCCAGCGGCCGCTGGACCTCGGCCCCGGTGCCGACCGCCAGCGCCATCGGCACGAAGCCGAGCGAAGCGACCAGCGCCGTCATCAGCACCGGCCGCAGGCGCGCCAGCGCGCCCTGGCGCACCGCGTCCGGCACCGACATCCCATCCTCGCGCAGCCCCCGGATGAAGGAAATCAGCACCAGGCCGTTGAGCACCGCCACCCCGGACAAGGCAATGAAGCCGACCGCCGCCGAAATCGACAGCGGAATCCCACGCGCCCACAGGGCGGCCACGCCGCCGGCCAGGGCGAACGGGATCCCGGTGAACACCAGCAGGCCGTCGCGCACATTGTTGAACACCAGGTAGAGCAGGACGAAGACCAGCAGCAGCGAGGCCGGCACGATCAGCTGCAGGCGCTCGGCCGCCTTCGCGAGGTGCTCGAACTGGCCGCCCCAGGCGATCCAGTAGCCGGGCGCGATGCGCACCTCCTGCGCAATGCGCTCCTGGGCCTGGGCGACGAAGGAACCGATGTCGCGCTCGCGCACGTTGGCGCTGACCACCACCCGGCGCTTGCCTTGCTCGCGACTGAGCTGATTGGGGCCAGGCGCCACTTCGAAGCTGGCGATCTCGCCCAGGGCGATGAAGCTGCGGGTTCCCTCCGCACTGCCCGGCAGTGCCACCGGCAGCCGGCGCAGCGCGTCGATATCGCCGCGCACCGCTTCCGGCAGGCGCACCACGATGTCGAAGCGGCGGTCGCCCTCGAACAGGGTGCCGGCGGCGCGGCCGGCGGTGGCGGTGGCGATCATTTCCTGCACGTCGCCGATGTTCAGGCCCATGCGCGCGGCGCGCTCGCGGTCCACGCGAATCTGCAGCATCGGCAGGCCGCTGGTCTGCTCCACCTGCACTTCGCTGGCGCCGGGCACGCGGCGCAAGGTGGCGGCGATCTCGTTGGCCGTGGTTTCCAGCACACCCAGGTCGTCGCCGAACAGCTTCACGGCGACGTCGCTGCGCACGCCCGAGATCAGTTCGTTCACCCGCAGCTGGATCGGCTGGCTGAATTCGTAGCTGTTGCCGGGCAGGCCCTCGAGCGTGGTGCGGATCGCGCTTTCGACCTGCGCGCGGGTACGCCTCGGCTTGGGCCACTCCTTCTCGGGTTTGAAGATGATGTAGCTGTCGGCCACATTGGGCGGCATCGGGTCGGACGCGATCTCGGCGGTGCCGATGCGGGCGAACACGCGCGCGATCTCGGGGAACTCGCTCTTCAAGACGGTCTCGATCTGCTGCTGCATTTTCACCGACTGGGTCAGGCTCGTGCCGGGCACGCGCATCGTCAGCACCGCCATGTCACCTTCATCCAGATTCGGCGCGAACTCGGTACCAAGGCGCGTGCCCATCAGGGCGGCAAGTGCGATCACCACGGCCGCGAACACCAGCATCACGGCGCGGTTGGCCAGCGCGTAGTCGAGCGCCGGCGCATACCAGCGGCGCGCCGCGCCCATCACCCGGCTTTCCTTTTCCTCGACAGAGCGGCCGATGAACAGCGCCACGGCGGCCGGCACGAAGGTCACCGACAGGATCATCGCGCCCAGCAGCGCGAACACCACGGTGAAGGCCATCGGATGGAACATCTTGCCCTCGATGCCGGTCAGGGCGAAGATCGGCAGGTAGACGATCATGATGATCAGCTGGCCGTAGATGAGCGGCCGGCGCGCCTCGCGCGCCGCCTCGAACACCTCGGCAAAACGCTCCTCGCGCGTGAGGACCCGTCCCAGCCGGTGCTGGGCCGCAGCCAGGCGCCGCACGCAGTTCTCGACGATCACCACAGCGCCGTCGACAATGATGCCGAAGTCCAGCGCCCCCAGGCTGAGCAGGTTGGCGCTGACTCCGTTAGCCACCATGCCGCTGAAGGTGAACAGCATCGACAACGGGATCACCATGGCGGTGAGCAGCGCCGCGCGCAGATTCCCCAGGAAGAAAAACAGCACCGCCACCACCAGGATCGCGCCCTCCACCAGGTTCTTGCGCACCGTGGCGATGGCGCGCTCGACCAGCACCGTCCGGTCGTAGACCGTGACGGCCTTGACGCCTTTCGGCAGGCTACGGTTGATCTCGAGCATGCGCGCGTCGACCGCCTTCGACACCGCGCGGCTGTTCTCGCCGATCAGCATCACCACGGTGCCGAGCACCACCTCCACGCCATTCTCGGTGGCGGCGCCGGTGCGCAGCTCCTGGCCGATCGTCACCTCGGCCACGTCGCGCACCCGCACCGGGATGCCGCGGATGCTGGTGACGACGATATTGCCGATGTCGTCGATCGACGCGGCCTGGCCCGGCGCACGCACCAGGTATTGCTCACCTTCGCGCTCGATGTAGCCGGCGCCGACGTTGCTGTTGTTGCGCTCCAGCGCATTCACGATGTCCGCCAGCTCCAGCCCATAGGACGACAGGGTGGCCGTGTTCGGGGCCACCAGGTATTCCTTGTCGAAGCCGCCGATCGAGTTGATCTCGGTGACGCCCGGCACGGTACGCAGCTGCGGCTTGATGATCCAGTCCTGGATCTCGCGCAGGTCGGTCGGCGTGTAGGGCGTGCCGTCCGGCTTCTTCGCGCCCGGTTCGGTCTCCACAGTCCACTGGTAGATCTCGGACAGGCCGGTCGCAATCGGGCCGAGGGTCGGGATCACGCCGGCAGGCAGGCCTTCGCGCGCGTCCTGCAGGCGCTGGCTGACCAGCTGGCGCGCGAACTGGATGTCGGTGCCCTCCTCGAACACCACCGTCACCTGCGACAGGCCGTAGCGCGACAGGGAGCGGAATTGTTCAAGATGCGGGAGGCCCGACAGCACCGCCTCGACCGGATAGGTGATGCGCTGCTCGGTCTCGAGCGGCGAATAGCCCGGCGCCGCGGTATTGATCTGCACCTGGACATTGGTCACGTCCGGCACCGCGTCGATCGGCAGGCGGCCATAGTTGTAGACGCCGATGCCGGCCATCGCCAGCACGGCCAGCATCACCAGCCAGCGGCGCGCGATCGCCGTCGCGATCAGGCGGTCGAACAGGGTCGGGGATTGATTTGAGTGATCAGTGTTCATGACTACCCTCCCCCTTGCCCTGCTCCGCCTTGACCGCGAAGCTGCCGGCGGCCGCGTAGGCGTCGCCCGCGCTCAGGCCGGAGGTGACCTCGATGAAGCGCCCGTCCGAGCGGCCGGTGGCCACCGGCTGCGCGACAAAACCTTCCTTGACCCGCTTGTAGACGACTTGCCGCCCATCCGCCGTCTGGATCGCCTCACGCGCCACCGCTACCGACACGTCGCTGGAGCCGGTGACGATGTCGATGTTCACCGCCAGCCCCGGACGCCAGGCCGCGCCTGGATTGTCGAGCACCACCCGCGCCTTGGCCGAGCGCGATTCCTCGCCCACCAGCGAACTCACATACGACACCTTGCCCGGCGCCGTCGTGTTCGATGCGATCGAGCGGATCACGGCATCGGTGCCGACCCGGACGATGTCGAGGTCGCGCGCTGGCACCACCACGTCGGCCCACACGGTCGACAGGTCGGTGAGCGTGAACACGCGGGTGTCGGCGCCCACGACTTCACCCATCGTGATGTGTTTTTCGACGATCACGCCATCGAACGGCGCCCGGATTTTCAGGAGATTCGACGAACCGGCATCGCGTGCGCCGAGCGCCTGCAACTGTTGGCGTGTGCTCTGCACGGCAATCTCCGCTTCGCTCAATTCCTGTTCGGCGCGCAGCAAGTCCTGGCGCGCCGATATCTTCTCTTCCCACAGCATTTTTTCGGACGCATGGATCTTGCGCGCATACGCGAGCCGGCGCTCGGCCGTCGTCAGCGCACCGCGCTGGGCCGCCACTTCGGCGCTGGCGACGCTGGCCAGCACCTGATCCTTGCGCACCTTCTCGCCGAGGGTGGCATTGACTTCGCTGACCGCCCCGGCGGCGCGCGGCGTCACGTGGGCGGTGCGATCTTCATTGAGCGCGATCTGGCCGGGCATGCGGATGAAGGTGTCAAGGTGGACCGGGCCGGCCTTGGCGATCGTGATGCCGGCCACGCCGACCTGCTGCTCGGTGAAGCGGATCACGCCGTCGTCGGCATGCTCCTCTTGACCGCGTTCATCCGCGTGTTCCTGCCCCTCTTGATGAGCGTGTTCATCCGCACCGCCTGGTGCGCGGTCGCGCAACAGCACGATGGCGGCGAGGAAGATGGCGATCGCCAGCATGATGGCGATGACCTTGCTTTGCTGCTTGTTCATGGATTCTCCTGGACGGCTGCATGTCCCAGCAGCCGTGCGATATCGGCGGCCGCGCGATGACTCTCCGCGACGGCGTTCAGGTATTGGTTCTTCGATTGGGCCAGCACGCGCTGGGCGTCGAGCACGTCGATCAGGCCGAACTTGCCCAGCTCGAAGCCGCGGTTGGCGGCGCGCTGGGCGTCTTCGGCGCCGGGCAGCACCTCGCCGGCGATCAGCGCGCATTCGGCCAGCGCCGCCGTCAGCCGCGCATGCGCCTGGGCCAGTTCGGCGCGCAGGCGCGCTCCTGCCGCATCTGCCTCACTGCGCGCCTTGTCGACCCGGCGCAGCGCATCGAGCACGGCGCCGTCGTTGCGGTTGAACAGCGGCAGCGGCACCGACAGGCCGAGCACCGCGCGGTTGCGGGTGTCCGGCCCTTCGCGCTGGGCGCCGACTATCACGTTGACGTCGGGCGTGCGACGCGCGCGTTCGAGCCGCGCCAGCGCCTCGCGGTGGCCCACCTGGGTGCGCGCATGGCGCATCGCCGGCGCCTGGTCGAGCTGCGCCAGCAGTTTGTCCAGCGACGGAGCCAGGGGCAGCGCGGCGGCTTGCGGCGCGACGATGGCCAGCTGGCGCGCATCGCCGGCCCACAGGGCGGCCAGGCGGATGCGCGCGCCTTCCAGGTCGCGCGCCGCCTGCAGCGCCTCGATCCGGGCGCTGCCCTGGGCCACGCGGGCGCGGGTCTCTTCGACCGGCGACAAGGTCCCGGCCTCGACCCGCTTGCCGGCGGCGCCCAGCGCGCGGCCGGCAAGCGCGACGAGCTCCTGGGACATGCGCTCGCGCTCCTGCGCCGCGACGACGTCGTGGAAGGCGGCGGCGGTATCGGCGCGGACCTTGTCCCGTTCCGCTTCCAGCGCGATCGCCGCCAGCTGTCTTTCCTGGCGTGCCGCATCGACCCGCGCGCTGCGCTTGCCGCCCAGTTCAATGGGAATGTTCAGGGTGGCGGTCGTGGTGCGGTTGCTACTACCCTCGCCTTCGCGCAGCAGCTCGAGCTCGGGATTGGGCAGCGTCCCGGCCTGGGTCAGCGCGCCCTCTTGCGCCGCCACTTCGCTGCCGGCCGCGCGCAGGGTCGGATTGGCGCGCAGGGCCAGGTCGATGGCCGCTTCCAGGGTCAACGGTGATGACCATGCCGCAGCGGGCACGCACGCGCAGACGAGCGCGAACGCCGCCAGCAGCGGTGTCAAACGATGTTTCATGATGATGCTCCGAACGGGTGAATGTCCGGCGGGTGCGATGGCGTTGCCGCGTTACGCGGCTCTGTGAAAGTCCCCGCCGCCTCAGGCGCGGCGCGGGCGGTCTGGCGGAGGAATCAGGTCGGGGACGTGGGAGACGTAGCGCCGCAATTCGCCACGCATATGCGGGGCGCCCTTGGGCAGCGGCAGATTGGGTTGCGCGGACAGCACGGCGCTCGCCGTCAGGTGGTGGCAGGCGTCGCAATCGTCGCAATGCTCGCCCGGTGTGCCATCGTCCTGGTTACTCGATGGCGGATGCTTGTGGACGTGGTGACCCGGATGCATGGTCTGTTCGTCATGACTGCAATACGGCGCGCCGGCGGCCCAGGCGGCCTGGAGTGGCATCATGAGCAGCAGGAGTATCAGGAGCAGGCGTCGCATCGCGTCAGGTGGTCAGGTAGCGCAGGGCCGGTCGGCCAATTTTTTCTACCAGCTATTAAATACCCTGTAGCCGCTACAGGGTCAAGCACATTCGTACCGTTCACTGCGATTCCCGCATATCGCGTAAGGGAATCGATCCGGAACTCACGCCGGCGCGTACACCTCCTGCAGCACCTTGACGAAGGCGCGCAGCGCCGCCGGCACGTGGCGATGTCCCGGATAGTACAGCGCCAGCTCGGACGACGGCTCGCACCAGTCTTCCAGCAAAGGCAGCAGGCGGCCTTCCTGCAAATGATCGCGCACGGTCGTGTCCGGCACATAGGCGATGCCACGTCCGGCGATGGCGGCCTCGACCATCAGCCCGACCTGGTTCAGGACCAGGGTGCCCGGCACGTCCAGCGCGAAGGCCTGGCCGTGGCGCGCGAACTCCCAGCGATAGATCTTCCCGCTCTGCATGCGCATGCGGATGCATTGGTGCTGCAGCAGATCGTCTGGCACCTGCGGCGTGCCGCGCGCCGCCAGGTAGGCGGGCGATGCAACCGGCATGAAGCGCACCGGCGCGCCGAATGGGGCGACGTGCATGTCTTGCGGGACCGCCTCCAGTAGGCGCACGCCCGCATCGAAGCCGGCGGCGACGATATCGACCAGGCCATTCTCGACGAACAGGTCGAGCGACACCTCCGGATAGCGTTCCTGGAATACCGGTACCGCATGCTGCAGCAGCCAGCGGGCGGTCGGTTCGGCCGTGTTGATGCGCAAGCTGCCGCCCGGCCGCTCGCGAAAGCCGTTGACGTCTTCCAGCGTGGCGCCCAGTTCGCGCAGCACCGGTTCGAGCCGGCGCAGGAAGTGCTCACCGGCCTCGGTCGGCGCGACGCTGCGCGTGGTTCGATGCAGGAGGCGCACGCCGAGTTTTTCTTCCATCACCCGCATCATGTGGCTCAGGGTCGAGGGAGACACGCCGCGTTCGTCGGCGGCCTTGCGGAAGCTGCGGCGTTGGACAATGGCCACGAAGGCGCGCAGGCTGTCGAGGTCGGGCTGGGACATTGATGGTGATCCTTCACTAATGCATGCGGGATTGAATGGATGATAACAGCAATGCATTCGTCTATTCTGTTTTCAAGGCAGCCATCCGGCGACCACCAAGACAAGGAGAACGACATGCAACGCACCTGGTTCATCACCGGCACCTCGACCGGCTTTGGCCGCATCATGACCGAACAACTGCTGGCGCGGGGCGACCGCGTTGCGGCCGCGCTGCGCAATCCTCCCGTGCTGGCCGAGCTGCAGGAACGGCATCCCGGACAGCTGTGGGTGGCGCAGCTAGACGTCACCGACGACGCGGCCATCCGCAGCGTGATGGCGCGCGCTTTCGCGGAACTGGGTCGCATCGACGTCGTCGTCAGCAATGCGGCCTACGGCCTGTTCGGCGCGGCCGAGGAGTTGACCGACTTGCAGGTCAAGCGCCAGCTCGACACCAATCTGCTCGGATCGATCCAGCTGATCCGCGCCGCCCTGCCCCATCTGCGCGCGCAAGGTGGCGGGCGGGTGATCCAGGTCTCGTCGGAAGGCGGCCAGATGGCTTATCCGAACTTCAGCGTGTATCACGCGACCAAATGGGGGATCGAAGGTTTTGTGGAATCGGTGGCGCAGGAAGTCGCGCCGTTCGGTATCGAGTTCACACTCGCCGAGCCGGGGCCGACGCCGACCAATTTCGCGGCGGGTCTCGATGCGGCGCCGGCGATGGACGAGTATGTCGACACGCCGTCGGGTGGCGTGCGGCGCGCGCTGGCGGACGGCAGTTTCAAGCTCACCGGCGACCCGGTGCGAATGGTCGAGATCATGATCGACTCGGCCGGCCAGGTGCCGGCGCCGCGCCGCATCACACTGGGCTCGACCGCCTATGATTCGATCCGGGCGGCGCTCACCGATCGGCTGACCCGGCTCGACGCGCAAAAGAGCGTCGCCCAGGATGCGGACCTGAAGGCCTGACAGGCCTGGACGGTGAGCGCAGCCGACTAACCCGCCAGTGCTGTCTCGCGCGGCTGCCATGCGGCGGCCTGCGGCGCCATCGCGCCGAACTGGTAGTCCGCCGCGGCATGCATCTCCCAGCAGCCCTCGCCGGTCAGCCACAGCACATGGGTGTGGTGACGCAGCACCCCCGCGCGGTGCGCGATGCTGACCAGCGTCGTTCCCTTGTCGCGCAGGCGCTTGTACAGCGATGATTCATTGGCGCTGTCGAGCGCACTGGTGGCTTCGTCGAGGATGACGACGCGCGGCTCGTGCACCAGCACGCGGCCGAACGCCAGCCGCTGCTGTTCGCCGATCGACAGCAGCTTTTCCCAGTCCAGCACGGCATCCAGGCCGCCGACGCGGCCGGCCAGATAAGGCAGGTGCACCTGCTCCAGGATGGAGAGCAGCTGCTCGTCGCTCAGGTCGGTACGGTCGCTCGGATAGATGAGCTGGCTGCGCAGGGTACCCGGCTGCATATACGGCTGCTGCGGCAAGAAGAAGCACTCCTCGCGCGGCGGATGGTGGATCGTGCCGCTGCCCTGGTGCCACAGGCCGGCGATCGCGCGCAGCAGCGAGCTTTTTCCGCAGCCACTGTCGCCGGTGATCAGCAAGGCATCGCCGGGTTGCACCGCCAGCGTCAGGTCCTTGATCAGGACACGCTCGGATTGCGGCGGGCACAGCGTAAGCGAGTCGATCTTGAGGTGCGAGCAAGGCGTGCGTTGAATACGCGATGACGGATCACATGCCGGCTCGCCCGCGGATTGCGGCGCCGGCAGCACGTGGCTGGACAGGGTCTGCAGGCGCCCGATGCCGGCCACGAAGCGGCTCAGGCTTTCGAAGTTGTCAACGATGACGCCTACCGCCGTCAGCACCGCGGTGAAGGCGCCGGCAGCCTGGACCGCGCGCCCCACCTCCAGCTGACCCGACAACACGGCATCGGCCAGGATCACGAACGGCAGCACCAGGGTGAGCTGGCTGAAGGTGCGCTGGAACAGGTTGAGCGCGCGCTGCTTCTTGATCAGGCGCGAGAAATTATGGATGACCTTGTTGAACTTGTTATCGATGCGTGCGCGCTCCTGCGCCTCGCCGCCATAGAAGGCAATCGACTCGGCGTTTTCGCGCACGCGTATCAGGCTGAACCGAAAATCGGCCTCGCGCCGCAGCTGCCAGAAATTCAGGTGGATCAGCGGATTGCCGAACACGTACAGCGCGACCATCGTTCCCACCAGTGCATAGGCAACCAGCACGCCCACCAGCACCTGCGAGATCGACCACAGGACGGCGCTGAAGGCGACCAGCTGCATCAGCGAGCCCAGGAAAATCAGCATGAAGTGGATGGAGCGACCGGTGAAGGTGTTGACGTCCTCGCTGATGCGCTGGTCCGGATTGTCGATCTCGCGGTTCGACCCGAGCTCGTAGTATTTGCGTCCACCGAGGTAGCCGTCGAGGAAACGCCGGGTTAGCCAGCGCCGCCACTGGTTCGCGAACAGGTCGCGCATATAGTAGTAGAAGGCATAGATCGGCACGGCGAACGCCAGGACGACCAGGCAGGCCTGGACCGAGGTCCAGAAACGATCGCGATCCCGTCCCGCCAGCGCCGAGGTCATTTCCCCGGCCTGGTCGTTGAGCATGACCGCGAGCTTGGTTTCCACCAGCATCAGCACGATCAGGAGCGCGAGCAGCAGCCACGCCCTGCCCTTCTCGTCGCCCAGCCAGTAAGGCTTGGCGACGCCAATGAACTGCTTCCACGCAGCCACCGACAAGGTCGCGCCGCTGCGTCGTTTCTTCGTTGACCCTGGAATGTCGCCAGTGATTCCATCGTTCGACGTCTGCGTAGGGGTCTTCATGATTCGTGTGGTGCCCATGCCCGGTCAGGTCCGGCCGCAGGACATGACTGGTCTTGCTATCATCCTTGTCGACAGCGGCGCCCATCGCCCTCCCGGCGCCGGTGTCTGCGGTCCCGTGGCTTGTATTTATCCAATCCACGAGCCCAGCATAGAACCGGGAATCGAACCGTTCCGTGCGAAAACATACATAGCGAACGCCAAATAAAAAAACCGCCAGGCTCACGCACTGGCGGTTTTTTCATCGAGCGGCGAACCGCTCCGTTGCTTGCAGCTTATTACTGCGCTGCGCCTTCAACCGGATCGGCCGCCTTCATCGACAGCTTCAGACGACCGCGCTCGTCGGTCTCAAGGACCTTGACGCGCACTTGCTGGCCTTCTTTCAGGTAGTCGGCAACGGCGTTGACGCGCTCGTTGGCGATCTGCGAGATGTGCAGCAGGCCGTCTTTACCTGGCATGACCTGCACGATCGCGCCGAAGTCCAAGAGCTTCAACACGGTGCCGTCGTAGGTCTTGCCCACTTCGACCGATGCGGTCAGCTCTTCGATGCGGCGCTTGGCTTCCTGGCCGGCGGCGGCATCGACCGACGCGATGGTGACCACGCCTTCATCGCTGATGTCGATCTGGGTGCCGGTTTCTTCGGTCAGCGCGCGGATGACGGCGCCGCCCTTGCCGATCACGTCACGGATCTTTTCAGGATTGATGCGGATGGTGATCAGGCGCGGTGCGAAGTCCGACAGCTCGGTCTTCACGGTTGGCATGGCCTTCTGCATTTCGCCCAGAATGTGCTGGCGGCCTTCCTTGGCTTGCGCCAGCGCCACTTGCATGATTTCCTTGGTGATGCCCTGGATCTTGATGTCCATCTGCAGCGCGGTGATGCCTTGCGCGGTGCCGGCCACCTTGAAGTCCATGTCGCCCAGGTGATCTTCGTCGCCCAGGATGTCGGTCAGGACCGCGAACTTGCCGCCTTCCTTGATCAGGCCCATGGCGATACCGGCCACGTGCGCTTTCATTGGCACGCCGGCGTCCATCAGCGCCAGGCAGCCGCCGCAGACCGACGCCATCGACGACGAACCGTTCGACTCGGTGATTTCCGACACCAGGCGCACCGAGTAGCTGAAGTCTTCAGGGTTAGGCAGTGCAGCGATCAGCGCGCGCTTGGCCAGGCGGCCGTGGCCGACTTCGCGGCGCTTCGGGGTGCCTACGCGACCGGTTTCGCCGGTGGCGAACGGAGGCATGTTGTAGTGCATCATGAAGTCGTCGGTGTACTCGCCCATCAGCGCGTCGATCTTCTGGCTGTCGCGGGCGGTGCCGAGGGTGGCGACCACCAGGGCCTGGGTTTCGCCGCGGGTGAACAGGGCCGAGCCGTGGGTGCGCGGCAGGACGCTCGAGCGGATCGAGATCGGACGCACGGTGCGGGTGTCGCGACCGTCGATGCGTGGCTCGCCGTCCAGGATCTGCGAACGCACGACCTTGGCTTCCATGTCGAACAGGATGTTGCCGACATCGCCAGCATCGGCGGCGACGCCTTGTGCCGACAGCTCGGCCATCACTTCCGACGACAGCGACTTCAGCTTCTGCTGGCGCGCCGATTTTTCGCGGGTCTGGTAGGCGTCACGGACCTTGGCGCCGGCCAGTTCGCCAACGCGGGCGATCAGTTCTTCGTTCTTTGGCGCCGGCGCCCATTCGACTTCCGGCTTGCCGCCTTCGGCGACCAGGTCGTGGATCGCGTCGATCACGGCCTTCATTTGCTCGTGGCCGAACACGACCGCGCCGAGCATGACTTCTTCGGACAGTTGCTGGGCTTCCGATTCCACCATCAGGACGGCGGTTTCGGTACCGGCCACGACCAGGTCCATCTGCGAGGTTTTCAGCTCGGTGGTGGTCGGGTTCAGGATGTACTGGCCGTTGGCGTAGCCGACGCGCGCGGCGCCGATCGGGCCGGCGAACGGGATGCCGGCGATGCACAGGGCAGCCGACGCGCCGATCATCGCCGGGATGTCCGGATCGATTTCAGGGTTGACCGACAGCACGTGGATGATGACCTGGACTTCGTTCAGGTAGCCTTCCGGGAACAGCGGACGGATCGGACGGTCGATCAGGCGCGAGGTCAGCGTTTCTTTTTCGGAAGGACGGCCTTCGCGCTTGAAGAAACCGCCAGGGATCTTACCCGCAGCGTACGTTTTCTCCATGTAGTCGACGGTCAGCGGGAAGAAATCCTGGCCCGGCTTGGCGTCCTTGCGTGCAACCACGGTTGCCAGGATGACGGTGTCTTCGACCGACACGACGACGGCGCCGCTTGCCTGGCGCGCGATTTCACCCGTTTCCAGGGTGACCGTGTGTTGACCGTACTGGAAGGTTTTCGTAACTTTATTAAACATTGGGTAATCCCTTTCATTTTACCGACAGATTTTCAGGAGCTGTCGTTCACCTCTCACCACGGGTTGCCTTAGCAACCTTTACAGCAAAAACAAACCGCAAAAACGAAAAATGCCCGCGCTAGATTCCTGGCGCAGGCATTTTTTGACTAAACCGTCTGAAGCAAGCTTGCAATTACTTACGCAGGCCCAGTTTCGAGATCAGATCGCGGTAACGGTTCAGGTCTTTGTTCTTCAGGTAGGCCAGCAGGCTCTTACGACGGTTGACCATCATGATCAGGCCGCGGCGCGAGTGGTGATCCTTCTTGTGCTCTTTGAAGTGACCGTTCAGGTCATTGATGCGTGCGGTCAGCAGTGCAACTTGCACTTCTGGGGAACCGGTGTCTTTTTCGCCACGGGCGTTGTCCGCGATGATCGCGGCTTTGTTGATGTTTTCAACCGACATGATGTTACCTTTCACATGCGGTGCAAGAGTCGGAACCCCAGGCACCGTGAGTTATCAAATACCTGTCCGGATTGGACAGACCCGCTAGTATAGTGCAAAACGCCGGCTCGAACCAGTGTTTGCTATCTTCCTTCCGCGATTGGACAGGACCCCGTCCGGCTGGCAAGCTCGACACAGGTGACAATCATGAACAAGATGAGCAAATCTACAACGCTGGCCACCGCCCTGCTGCTGGCTGCTTGCGCCATCCGCCAGGCGCCCGCCCCTGGCGATCCGCAGGACGTGGTCCAGTTCAAGATGGGCGCGCCCACCGCGGTCTACACCGACGGCGCGCAACGCACGCTCGAGTATTCAACCGGCCCCATGGGTCAATACACCTGGATGGCGCACCTGGGCCCGGATGGCCGCCTTACCGCTTACGAGCAAGTCCTCACAAGCGAGAAATTTGCCACCGTTAAAATCGACCATGCGACCAAGGACGACATGCTGCGCATCTTCGGCCATCCGGCCGAGCGCTCGCGCGTCGCCATGCACGACTATGAGGTATGGTCCTATCGCTACAAGGAAGCCGGCGTGTGGAATTCACTGATGCACGTCCATTTTGACGGGCAAGGCGTGGTGCGCCAGATGCTGAATGCATCGGATCCCATGTACAACCCACAGGATCGCGGCAGCTGGTGAGTGCCGCGACGATGAGAACACAATGATCAAACCAACAATATTCATCGCCACCTTGTTGCTGACGGCATGCGCCATGCGCACGCCGCCGAACCCCGGCGACACGCAGGATGTGATCCAAGCCAAGATGGGAATGCCAACCGCGGTGTATGCCGACGGCGCGTCGCGTACGCTCGAATACGCCACCGGCCCCATGGGCCAATTCACCTGGATGGCGCACCTCGGCCCGGATGGCCGCCTGCTCTCATACGAGCAAGTGCTCACGAGCGAGAAATTTGCCACGATTAAAATCGATGGAGCAAACAAGGACCAGGTGCTGCGTACCGTCGGTCGTCCGGCCGAGCGATCGCATGTCGCCATGAAGGATTATGAAGTCTGGTCCTATCGCTACAAGGAAGCCGGCGTCTGGAATTCGCTGATGCACGTTCACTTCGACGGGCAAGGCGTCGTGCGCCAGATGATGAATGGTCCCGATCCGATGTACGAACCGCGCGACCGCTTCGGCTTCTAGGCGCTACTTTGCCGGAGCTGCCGGAGCGGTGCGTCGACCGCCGTCGCTGCGCACGAAATCCTCGACCGCGTCCAGGCTTGGCGCCAGGCGGCTCAGCGTGGATGATAGCGTGGCCACCAGGGTGGCGTGGTTGACGTTGTCGTAGTACTCCTCGCGCACGGGAACGCCGGCGTTGCGCATCCTGGCCGCGAGCGCGCCGGTGTTGCGTTCCGGGTTCACCGTCGTGTCGTTGCGGGCGGCGATCAGCAGCGCCGGCGGCGCACCGGTCGTGACGTGAGCGATCGGCTGCGAGTCGCGCGGCGTATCGGGGTAATGGAAAACGGGACGCGTGGTCTCGTTCTCGACGGGCAAGAAGTTATACGGGCCGGCCAGGCCGATCCAGCCGCGCAGGATGTTGGGGCTACTCCCCTGTTCGCGCAGCCAGCGTGGATCGAGCGCCAGCATCGCCGCGTTGTAGGCGCCCGCGCTATGCCCCATGACGAACAGGCGTTTCGGATCGCCGCCATAGGCCGCGATCCGGCGTTGGGTCCAGACCAATGCGCGCGCGCCATCGTGCAGGAAGCCGGGATAGCTGGCCTGCGGATACAGGCGATAATCGGGAATCACCACCACGAATCCGCGCTTGGCCAGCGAACGGCCGACGAAGGCATAATCGTCGCGCTCGCCACTGACCCAATTGCCGCCGTAGAAGAAGACGATCACCGGCGCCTTGCTCGCGCCCGATGCAGGCCGGTAGATCGACAGCACGTGGCGCGGATCGGGACCGAAGGCGGCCGTCGCAACGGAACGCGCCGTTCCGCCCGGCGACACCGCATTGACCAGGCTGAGCGGCGAACAGGCGCTCAGGGCGCCGGCCAGGACCAGGATGGCGAGCGCCGCCGCGGCGACGGCGAGCGTCTTCGTCAAGCGCGAACGGCAGCCAGGCAGCGACATCAGCGGCGCACGTCGTCCGGCTCGTCGTCGAGCGGAATGATGCTGACCGGCTTGCCCTTGGCCTTCTGCCAGACATACACGGCGTAGCCCGACATCCCGTACACCACGAAGATCGGCCACAGCACCTTGGGCGGATCGATCGCCAGCAGCGCCAGCACCAGCGCGATCAGGAACACCGCGATGAACGGCACCGACTTCCTGAAATTGATGTCTTTGAAACTATAGAACGGTACATTCGACACCATGGTCAGGCCGGCGAACACGGCGATGCACCAGGACACCCAATCCACCTTGCGCGCACTGACGCTGATGTCGGGGTCGATCATCATCATGATGAAGCCGATCACCAGCGCCGCGGCGGCCGGACTCGGCAAGCCCTGGAAGAAGCGCTTGTCCACCACCTGGATATTGGTGTTGAAGCGCGCCAGGCGCAGCGCCGCGCAGGCGCAGTAGATGAAGGCCGCGATCCAGCCCAGCTTGCCCAGGCCGCGCAGCGACCATTCATAGATCACCAGCGCCGGCGCGGCGCCGAACGAGACCATGTCGGCCAGGCTGTCGTATTGCGCGCCGAACTCGGACTGGGTATTGGTCAGGCGCGCGATGCGTCCGTCCAGGCCGTCGAGGATCATGGCGATGAACACGGCCCAGCAGGCATGCTCGAAGCGCTGGTTCATTGCCATGACGATGGCGTAGAAGCCGCAGAACAGGGCCGCGGTGGTGAAGGCGTTGGGAAGCAGGTAGATGCCGCGCCCACGTTCGCCGGCCTGGCGGTCTTCCGCGCGGCGGCCGAAACGCTTTTTCAGGCGGGAAAATCGTGGACCCTTTGGCGTTGTCCCTGGTGTTCTTCTTCGTGGAAAGGTTGGCATAAGGATTCGTATTCAAGTAAGTCGCCGAGCGACAGTTCCCCCACATTATAGAGGTGGGGACACGTGTTAGCGAAACACTACGCTAACCCGACTGGCGATTGCCTGGCGCTTACTTGAACACAGCCAGTTTTTACTTGAACTTGACCTTGCCCACCACGCGCATTTGCAGCGTGGTTTCGCCCGGTTCGAAGCTCGGTTCCGACATCTCGTCGGCCATCTCGCGCTTGGCGCTGCGCATCATCATGGCCTGCGGCGCCGCGGCATCTCCCGCGTAATTGCCCGAGCCTTCGAAGTCGACTGTATCGAGCATGGCGTCGGTCGGCTGGCGGCCCATGGCCTTGGCGATCGAGACGATGCGCTCGTTCAGGTTCTGGTAGGTTGCGGCGATGCGTTGGTCGTCCAGGCGCTTCAGGAGTTCAGGGCTCAGGCCAAAATTGACGCCATTGATCTGCAGCACCTTCTGGGCGGCGGCGGCGGTCTTCGGCAGCGCAGCCAGGTTAGTGGTCTTCACTTCCAGGTACTGGCCGACGCGCCAGGCGATCGGCACCGGCTTGACCGGTTGCTGGGTGGTGCGGCCGACCGGCTGCGGCGGCACTTCCGGATAGACCGGGTAGGTGTAATAGCCCTGGGTCTTGAGTTCGGCATTCGGATCGGCGCGGCGCACGATCTCGGTGCCCTCCTTCATCTTGCGATTGACGCGATCGGCGGCAGCATTCTTGTCCTTGTCGTGCTCTTCGACGGCGAACACGACGGTGGCCTGGTCGTTGGCGTGCTTCACTTCGCCGAAGGCCGGAACCACGACCATGGTGCCGCTGGTGGCCGGCGACGGCAGGTTTTGCGCCTGGGCAGCGCTGAAGGCCAGGACCAGGGCGGCGGCGACGAGGGATTTAGAAACGGCCATTTATTGTTCTCCTATAAGTTGCGACAGATGTCTGACAGCACTTATACGATACCAATCACAATGATTCCATCGTGATTTTGTAATGGACAGTTGCAAATGAGTAGGTTTACGGTCGAATTTGTAACAGCCGGGGAGTATCAGGAACCGTATTGCCTTCTACTCGACTCCCTAAAACAACGTCGTCCCCGCGCAGGCGGGGACCCAAGTTTCTTCGCGTAGCCACTTAATTTCATATAAGTGGTTTGCTGAGGACTTGGGTCCCCGCCTGCGCGGGGACGACGTGCTAAAGCTGCCGACCGGGTAGCGCAATCGCTGCGCTACCGTGCCAAAAAACTTAGTTCTTCGACTGATCCACCAGCTTGTTCTTGGCGATCCATGGCATCATGCCGCGCAGCTTGGCGCCGACTTCCTCGATCTGGTGCTCGGCGGTCAGGCGGCGACGCGAGATCAGGGTCGGGGCGCCGGCCTTGTTTTCCAGGATGAAGCTCTTGGCGTATTCGCCGGTCTGGATGTCCTTCAGGCACTGGCGCATCGCTTCCTTGGTCTGCTCGGTGACGATGCGCGGGCCGGTGACGTACTCGCCGTATTCCGCATTGTTCGAGATCGAGTAGTTCATATTGGCGATGCCGCCTTCGTAGATCAGGTCGACGATCAGTTTCAGCTCGTGCAGGCACTCGAAATACGCCATCTCCGGCGCGTAGCCGGCTTCGGTCAGGGTTTCGAAGCCAGCCTTGATCAGCTCGACGGCGCCGCCGCACAGCACGGCCTGCTCGCCGAACAGGTCGGTTTCGGTCTCTTCGCGGAAGTTGGTCTCGATGATGCCGGCGCGGCCGCCGCCGTTGGCCATGGCATACGACAGCGCGATGTCGCGCGCCGCGCCTGACTTGTCCTGGTAGACGGCGACCAGGTGAGGCACGCCCCCACCTTGCGTGTAGGTGCCGCGCACGGTGTGACCCGGCGCCTTCGGCGCGACCATGATCACGTCGAGGTCGGCGCGCGGCACGACCTGGCCGTAATGCACATTGAAGCCGTGGGCGAAGGCCAGCACGGCGCCCTGCTTGGCGTTCGGTGCGACGTTCTTGTTGTAGACCTCGGCGATGTTTTCGTCCGGCAGCAGGATCATGATGACGTCAGCGTTTTTCACTGCCTCATCGACCTCGGCGACCTTCAGGCCGGCCTGCTCGACCTTGCCCCACGACGCGCCGCCGCGGCGCAGGCCGACGGTGACGTTAACGCCCGATTCAGAGAGGTTCTGGGCGTGGGCGTGGCCTTGCGAGCCGTAGCCGATGATGGCGACGTTCTTGCCTTTGATGAGGGAGAGGTCGCAGTCTTTGTCGTAGAAAACTTTCATTTTAGGATCCTGTATATAAATAGTTATGTATGAGTATGGGGGCGTTACGCGTGGACGGCGTAGCCGTCCACCCTACGGTTCAGCACGTATTTGGTCAGACTTTTAGGATGCGTTCGCCGCGTCCGATGCCCGAGCCGCCTGTGCGGACGGTCTCGAGGATGGAAGCCCGGTCGATCGAGTCGATGAAGGCGTCCAGCTTCGACTTGGCGCCGGTGAGCTCGATCGTGTAGGTCTTTTCGGTGACATCGATGATGCGGCCGCGGAAGATGTCGGCGGTGCGCTTCATTTCTTCGCGCTCCTTGCCGACCGCGCGCACCTTGATCAGCATGAGCTCGCGCTCGATGTGCTGGCCTTCGGTCAGGTCGACCACCTTCACCACCTCGATCAGGCGGTTCAGGTGCTTGGTGATCTGCTCGATGATGTCGTCCGAACCGGAAGTGACGATCGTCATGCGCGACAGGGTCGCGTCTTCGGTCGGGGCCACGGTCAGGGTTTCGATGTTGTAGCCGCGCGCCGAGAACAGGCCGACCACGCGCGACAGCGCACCGGCTTCGTTCTCCAGGAGGACTGAGATAATGTGTCGCATCACAGATCCTCCGAGCCGAGCAGCATCTCGTTCAGGCCGCGGCCCGCCTTGACCATCGGCCAGACGTTTTCGTTCTGGTCGGTGATGAAGTTCATGAAGACCAGGCGGTCTTTCATGGCGAACGCTTCGCGCAGCGAACCCTCGACGTCGCCCGGCTTTTCGATGCGCATGCCGACGTGGCCATAGGCTTCAGCCAGCTTCTCGAAATCGGGCAGCGAATCCATGTACGACTCGGAATAGCGCGAACCGTAGTCGATCTGCTGCCACTGGCGCACCATGCCCAGGAAGCGGTTGTTGAGCAGGATGATCTTGGGCGTCAGGTGGTATTGCTTGCAGGTGGCAAGCTCCTGGATGCACATCTGGATCGAACCCTCGCCGGTGACGCAGGCCACGGTCGCATCCGGATTGGCCATCTGCACGCCCATCGCGTACGGCAGGCCGACACCCATCGTGCCCAGGCCGCCGGAATTGATCCAGCGCCGCGGCTTGTCGAAGGCGTAGTACTGCGCGGCCCACATCTGGTGCTGACCGACGTCGGAGGTGATGAAGGCGTCGCCATTGGTCACGCGGTGCAGCTGCTCGATGACGGCCTGCGGCTTGATCACGATGTCCGAGGTCGGATACTTGAGGCAGTCGCGGCCACGCCATTCGGCGATCTGCTTCCACCAGCCCTGCAGCGCATTGGTGTTCGGCGAGACATTGCCAGCATCGAGTTGCGACAGCAGTTCGACCAGCACGTCCTTGACATTGCCGACGATCGGGATGTCGACCCGCACCCGCTTCGAGATCGACGAAGGGTCGATGTCGATGTGGATGATCTTGCGCGGATTCGAGGCGAAGTGCTTTGGATTACCGATCACGCGGTCATCGAAGCGGGAGCCGATGGCGATCAGCACGTCGCAGTGCTGCATCGCCATGTTCGCTTCATAGGTGCCGTGCATGCCCGGCATGCCGACGAAGTGCGGATCGGACGAGCGCGATCCGCCCAGGCCCATCAGCGTATTCGTGATCGGGAAACCGGTTTTCTCGACCAGGCGGTTCAGTTCATCCGAGGCATTGGCCAGGATCACGCCGCCGCCCGCATAGATCATCGGGCGCTCGGCGTTCTGCAGCAGCTGGACCGCCTTGCGGATCTGGCCGGCATGGCCCTTGTCGACCGGACGGTACGAGCGCATTTCGATCTCGCGCGGGTACTCGAACAGGCATTTATTGACGGTGATGTCCTTCGGAATATCGACCAGCACGGGGCCTGGACGGCCGGTACGGGCGATGAAGAAGGCTTTCTTGATGGTCGAGGCCAGCTCGCGCACATCCTTGACCAGGAAGTTGTGCTTGACCACCGGACGGGTGATGCCGACGGTATCGCATTCCTGGAAGGCATCCTGGCCGATCGCGTGGCTTGGCACCTGGCCCGAGATCACGACCATCGGGATCGAATCCATATAGGCGGTGGACAGACCGGTGACGGCATTGGTGACGCCCGGACCGGAAGTGACCAGGGCGACGCCCACGGTGTTCGAGCTGCGCGAATAGGCGTCGGCGGCATGCACCGCGGCCTGTTCGTGGCGAACGAGGACGTGCTGGAATTTGTCCTGTTGGAAGATCGCGTCGTAGATATAGAGGACCGCGCCGCCCGGGTAACCGAAGACGTGCTTGACGCCCTCTTCTGCCAGACAACGGACCACTATCTCAGCGCCCGTGATCGGGACGGCTGAATCGTTACTCATGTACATTCCTTTCAAAACCCAATGGGAGATTGATCGGATGCCCGTTCCTAACGATATGCGTCTTTGCGCGACAACCCTCAGGCTTGACTACTTTCTGCGTGCACGTCGATGTTTCGGACACCGTAGGGTCCTTACGCACCGGCGCTGGGCGCAACTCGTTGAGCGTGAGTGTTTGTAGCGGTCTTACGCATCTCTCGCGCTTGTGGCGCGGGTCGGAGCAAACTGCCTACAAATGAAAGCGTGTCACAACGGACGAGGCCTTGTGTGCCGGGTCCGGATGACGGAAAAGCCTTGGGGGTGCAAAGCGTGAGGGACACCTTACCGCGCCGCACCATTTTGGTCAAGAAGGA
Source organism: Massilia arenae (assembly GCF_008014745.1). Lineage (GTDB taxonomy): Bacteria > Pseudomonadota > Gammaproteobacteria > Burkholderiales > Burkholderiaceae_D > Telluria > Telluria arenae. Next base: position 176,174 of record NZ_VPFD01000001.1, on the reverse strand, counting down.
AAGATAAAAATCGCTTCGTGAACGAAAATGGTGCAACAAATTCGGCCGACTATCCGAAAAGTGCGCGGTTTTTGCGTGAAGGGAGTTTAACGCTGCATGCCCCATCGCCGCACGGTGACGCGTTCCAGCGTCTGGAACACGAAGTGCTCGATCGCCAGCCCGATGATGATTACGGTCGCCAGTCCCGCGAACACCTTGTCGGTGAACAGCTCATTGCGGCTCTGGAAGATGTACCAGCCCAGCCCGCCCTGCCCCGAAGTGCTTCCGAACACCAGCTCGGCGGCGATCAGGGTGCGCCAGGCGAACGCCCAGCCGATCTTGAGACCCGACAGGATCGACGGCAATGCGGCCGGAATCAGGATTTGCAGGACCATGCGTAATCCCCCAAGACCGTAATTGCGACCGGCCATGCGCAAGGTCTCGGGCACGGCGCGGAATCCCGCGCTGGCATTCAGGGTCAGCGGCCATAGCACAGAGTGCACCAGCACCATCAACAGGCTGCCCTTGCCCAGCCCGAACCACAGCAGCGCCAGCGGCAGCAGCGCGATGGCAGGCAGCGGATTGAACATCGAGGTCAGGGTATCGATCAGCTCACGTCCAAAACGGTTCGAGACCGCCAGCCAGGTCAGCAGGAAGGAACCCGCCACGCCCAGCAGAAAGCCCTGGCTCAGGATCGCCAGCGACACCGAGACATAGCCGATCAGCTCGCCCGACAAGATGCCGTCCACGAAGGCGCGGCCGGTCTGCAGCGCCCCCGGTAGCAGCAGGTCGTTGTCGAACCAGCGCGCCAACACTTCCCACACGACGGCCAGCGCCAGCAGGATGGCGGGTTTTCTCAGCCAGCCGAAGCGGTCCAGCGAGATCGATGCCGCGGCGGGGACAGCCACGGCAGGCCGCAATGGCAGCACGTACTCGGGACGGATCGGCGGTTCGCGCAGGGTCGTCATCAGTGCGCCTCCGCCATGCGGTCTTCGTCCTGGCGCACATCCGGTGCGGTATCGCCATCGAACAGCAAGCCATGGATGCGCTGGGTAGCCGCCTGGAATTCCTGGCTGCCGGCGCTCGACAGGCTGAACTGGTGACTATTGAGCTCGGCCCGCACCCGCCCCGGATGGGGCGACAGCAGCAGGATGCGGTTGCCCACCACCAGCGCTTCCTCGATCGAGTGGGTCACGAACAGCATCGTAAAACCGATCTCGTCCCACAGCGCCTGCAATTCTTCCTGCATGCTGCGCCGGGTCAGCGCATCGAGCGCGGCGAACGGCTCGTCCATCAGCAGCACGGCCGGCTGCATGGCCAGCGCGCGGGCAATGGCCACCCGCGCCTTCATGCCGCCCGACAAGGTGTGCGGATAGGCGTCGGCAAAGCGCGCCAGCCCGACCTTGCCCAGCCAGTGGCGGGCACGCCTGTCGCTCTCTTCTCGTCCTACGCCGCCCGCCAGCATCGGGAACATCACGTTCTGCCGCACCGTCTTCCAGGGCGGCAACTGATCGAATTCCTGGAACACGACGATGCGATCCGGTCCCGGCCCCGTGATCGGCTCACCGGATAGGCTGAGGCTGCCGGCGCGCGGCGCGATGAAGCCGCCGATCGCTTTCAACAAGGTCGACTTGCCGCAGCCGGACGGCCCCAGCAGCACGAAGCGGTCGCCGCGATGGACGTCGAAGCTGACGTCGTCGGTGGCCCTGACGATGCCGCGCTCGCTTGCATACTCGAGCGTGACGTGCTCGGCGCGCAGCAGCGGCTCCGGGGGGACCAGGTTCAGCGGTATAACGGGGGTCATCATGTCAGCTCCCGTTGGCAATCACCGGATGCTCGAAGAAGTAATCCTTCCACGAGGCCGGCTTGTTCTTGATGGCGCCGACCTGGTGCAGGAACTGCGCCAGGCCCAGCGTATTCTGCGGCGCGACGCGGAACTGGGTCTTCGGATCCTTGATCACCTTCAGCAGCAGTGCGCGGTCGATATTGCCCTTGTTGACCCGCAGGTAGGCATAGGCAGCCCCTTCCGGATTGGTCGCGATATACTCGGCGGCCTCGGCCAGCGCATCGAGGAAGGCGCGGTAGGTCTTGGGATTTTGCCGTACGTATTTTTCGGTGGCATACAGCACCGTCGCCGACGCCGGCCCGCCCAGCACCTGGTAGGAATCGAGCACGATTTTCGCGTTCGGGTTACCGGCAAGTTCTTGCTCCTGGAATGGCGGCCCGCCGAAGTGGGCGTTCAGTTCGGTCTTGCCGGCGATCAGGGCCGCTGCCGCGTCCGGGTGCGGCAAGGTCTGGGTGATCGGGTCGAGTTTCTTGAATTGGGCATTGCCCCACTGCTTGGCGGCGGCCATCTGCAGGATGCGGGCCTGCACCGACACCGTCACCGCAGGCAAGGCAATGCGGTCTTTGGGGCCGAAATCGGCAATGGTCTTGACATTCGGATTGGTGCTGACCAGGTAATAAGGGAAGCTACCCAGCGAGGCGACGCCGCGCACGTTCTGGCGGCCCTTGGTGCGGTCCCAGATCGTCATCAGGGGACCGACGCCGGCGCCGGCGATATCGATCGAGCCCGACAGCAGCGCATCGTTGATCACGGCGCCGCCGGAAAGCTTGATCCAGCCGACATCGATGTCGACGCCCTGCTTCTTGCCATGCTTTTCGATGAGTTTCTGGTCTTGCGCCACGTTCAGCAGCAGATAGACCACGCCGAACTGCTCGGCGATGCGGATCTGGCCTTCGGCCTGGGCAAATGATGGCAGCGCCAGGGCCAGCGCGGCGCCTAAGGCAATGAACTTCTTGTGGTATTTCATGGATTTCCCGGGTTGAGTCAGAACGGAACGTCGCCTTCGATGGTCGTGCGGTACAGCTTGCGGCGTAGGTGGTCAGGACAGCCGGCCGCCAGGTGCATCAGCGAACGGTTATCCCAGAACACCATGTCGTGCGGCTGCCACTGATGGCGGTAGACGTGCGGCGCGCGCGTGCTGTGGTCGAACAGCGCGTCGAGCAGTTCGCGGCTGCGCTGTTCCGTCACACCCAGGATGCGGGTCGTGAAGTGCTCGCTGACGAACAGGGCCTTGCGGCCGGTCTCGGGATGGGTGCGCACCACCGGGTGGCTGACCGGCCTGACTTCGTCGATCTGGGCCTGGGTGAGCTTCGGGCGGAACGGGTTTTTCTGGCGCAGCTCTTCATACTTCGCCAGATACCAGTGCTCGGCCTGCAAGCCTTCGACCTCGCGCTTCAGATGGTCAGGCGAGGCGTCCCAGGCCGTGTGCTGGTTCGCGAACAGGGTGTCGCCGCCTTCCGCGGGCAACTCTTGCGCATGCAACATCGAGCCCAGGCTCGGCGTTTCCTTGTACGACAGGTCGGAATGCCAGAAATGGCCGGCATCGCCCAGGCCGATCGGCTCGCCGTTCTCGCGGATGTTCGAGACGATCAGCACTTCGGGGTGGCCCGTCAGCTGGAAATTGCGCAGCACGTGGATCTGCAACTGGCCGAAACGGCGGCTGAACTCCACCTGCTCGGCCGGCGTGATGTGCTGGTCGCGGAACACCAGCACGTGGTAGTCGAGGTGGGCGCGGTGCAGGCGTTCGAAATCTTGCGCACTGAGCGGACGCGACAGGTCAAGGCCGACGACTTCAGCGCCCAGCGGCGCGCCGATGATGGGGTGGATAGCAAATGCTTGGCGGGGAATATCGAGCGGCATGATGGCGGAGGCGGGTATGGTCGTGCTGACAGCGTAATGACGCTCCAATAGGCGAACAACGAATGATTTCGCCTATCTTCATGCAGTTTTTAAACGTTATGCATATGACATTACCGCCTCCCTCGACTGAGCGATTACGGTGCAGGCCAGGGCGTTTTTTGCTAGGATGCGAAGGTTTTCCCTAAAGCACGAGTAAGACGAGCGCTTCCTTGAACCCGCATGGCCACAGATAAAGAACTCAACGACTTCCTCGAGAATGTCGAACGGCGTGCGTTCAAGCAGGCGGTGTATGCGGTGCGCAAGGACGAGTCGGCGCTGGACATCGTCCAGGACGCCATGATCAAGCTGGCCGAAAAATATGGCGACAAGCCGGCCGCCGAGCTGCCGATGCTGTTCCAGCGCATCCTGCAGACGACGATCCTCGATTACTTCCGCCGCGAAAAAGTGCGCAACACCTGGGTCAGCCTGTTTTCTGGCTTCAGCCGCCGTGAGGGAGATGACGATGACGACTTTGATATACTTGCCTCATACGCGGCTGAAGATGGATCGGCCGCGGCAGAGTCGAGTGCGGACCAGCTTGAGCGTGAACAAACTTTGCGCTTGATCGAAGAAGAAGTACAAAAGCTCCCAACGCGTCAACGGGAAGCCTTCCTCATGCGTTACTGGCAGGATATGGACGTGGCCGAAACGGCCGAAGCAATGGGATGCTCCGAAGGCAGCGTCAAGACACATTGCTCCCGTGCCACCCACGCCCTCGCCGCAGCGCTCAAGGCCAAGGGAATCACACTATGAATACCGACGACATCAACCTGGCGTATAAAATCCGCCATGCACTGAACGAACAGCTCGATACCCTGCCGGCATCGACCACCGACCGGCTGGCCGCCGCGCGCGCGGCCGCGCTCGCGCGCAAGAAGGCGGACGCGCCGGTCGAGTATTTCAAGCCGGCCCCTTCCGGCTGGCGCCAGATGCTGGCCGGCTTCGGCAATGCCCTGAGCGGCCCGGCCATGTCGCGCCTGGCGGTCGCGGTGCCGGTCCTGGCGCTGGTGATCGGCATGGGCGGCGTCTACCAGCACGAACAGCAACAGCAGATCGCCGAGCTGGCCGATATCGATGCGGCCGTGCTGTCCGATGAACTGCCGCTCAACGCGTACCTCGACCCGGGCTTCTCCGCCTATCTGGAGTCGCAGCAGCGCCGGCAATGACAAAGAACGACGCTTCACAGTCTCGCGCATCGAAGCCCGGCGCCTCGAAAGCACGGTTTCCCGTCCTGAAAACGGTGGCCGGGGTGCTGGTGGCGGGCGTCATCGCCTGGGTCATCGTGGACCGTTTCGACACCCCGTCCGTACTGCCGTCGGTGGCCGACGTCGTCGATGGCGAGCGCGCGTCGCCCAAAAGCTTCGACAAGCCCCTGTGGAACGACCTGAGCAGCGCGCAGCAAGTGGCGCTGGCGCCGCTGGAACCCGAGTGGAACCGCATGGAAGGACCGCGCAAGCGCAAATGGATCGAGATGTCGGCGCGCTTCGCTTCCATGCCCGCGTCCGAACAGCAGCGCGTACACCAACGCATGCGCCAGTGGATGAAGCTCACCCCCGAACAGCGCGAACTCGCGCGCGAGAACTACAGCCGCACGAGCCGCCTGGCCCAAGGCGACAAGGCGGCCAACTGGGAAAACTACAAGCAGCTGTCGGATGACCAGAAACGCAAGCTGGCCAACAGCCCGGCAGCGGCGCGCAACAAGAGCATCCCGGTGGCGCTGCCTGAAGCGCCGATGCTGGTCACGCCGACGCCCTGCCCGCCGAACACCACCCGCCGCGGCGCCGAATGCATCCTGATCGGCACGGATACCGTGGTGCCGACCGACACCGCGAGCGTGCCGCCGGCAGTGCAGAGCGTCCCTGCTCCCGGTTCCCCGGTGACGCCGGGTCCGGCGGCCAGTTCCTCCGCCGATGGCGGCGCGATCGCCGCCCCGGGCGGCCAGCAGGCACCCGCGCAGGCTGCCAATGCAAGCAACTGAGCCGCTTGCCGCTGGGGGCGCGGCCACGCCGGCGCACGCGACTTCCTTGCCGACGCCGACCGTCAAGCGCCGCGTGACGGTGATGGTCTATGAATTCTTCCTGCTGTTCGCCGTCGAAATGCTGGCGGTGCTGATCTATATCCTCCTCACCGGCAACCGCCAGGAACCGCTGTTCCAGCATGGGCTCAAGCTCTGGCTGTTCCTGGTGACGGGCCTGTACTTCATCTGGTGCTGGCGCGACAGCGGCCACACGCTGGCCATGAAGACCTGGCGCATCAAGGTGGTCCAGGCCGGCCACGCGCGCCTGCCATGGCGCACGGCCATCGTGCGCTACCTGCTGGCCTGGGGCTGGTTCGCACCGGCGCTGCTCGTGTGCGCCGCGGCCGGGCTGCACGCCAAGGGCGAGATCGCCGTTGCGCTGACGGTCGGCATCGTCCTCTGGGCGCTCACCGCCTTCCTCGACAAGGACCGCCAGTTCCTGCACGACCGCCTGGCCGGCACCCGCCAGGTCCAGCTGCCCAAGGTCAAACGCTAGTCCTCCCTCGAGCTTGCCGCGCGGCATTCGAACGCGGCGACATCCGGAATCGCGGAATAATCGGCCTTTTCACTGTGAATGAAAGGTCAACAATGAAGCCATCGAATCTCCGCGTGGTCATCATGGGCGCCTCGAGCGGCATCGGCGCCGCGACCGCCATCGCCTTTGCCCGTGAGGGCGCCGACCTGGTGCTCGGCGCGCGCGGCAAGGAAGGCCTCGACGATGTCGCCCGCCAATGCTTTGAGGCCGGCGGCCGGGCCGAAACAGTGGTGGTCGACGCAACCGACGCCAAGGCGGTGGCAGCTTTCGCGCGCGAAGCGCGGGGCATCCTGGGACAGATCGACCTCTGGTTCAGCAATGTCGGCGCCGGCGTGGTCGGCAAATACCAGGACGTGCCGATGGCCGACCACCGCCAGGTGATCGAAACGAACCTCCTCACCCACATGAATGACGCCCACGCGGTGTTGCCGATCTTCCTGGAACAGGATCGCGGCATCTGGGTCAATATGATCTCGTCCGGCGGCTACGTCGCCACGCCCTATGCCGCGGCCTACGCGGCCAGCAAGTTCGGCCTGCGCGGCTTTTCCGAAGCCCTGCGCGCCGAGGTGGGCAAGCGGCGCCACATCCACGTCTGCGACGTGTACCCTACTTTCGTGGACTCACCCGGCTTCAGCCATGCGGCCAACTATAGCGGCGCCCATCTCTCGTATCCGCCGGGCGCGCTGGCGCCGGAAACCGTGGCCGATGCCGTCGTCAAGCTGGCCCGCCGTCCGCGCGACACGACCGTGATTGGGGCGCCCGCCGCCGCCATGAAAGCCACCCAGCTGGCGCCGAATCTCATCGCGGCCGGGATGAATCGCTTCATGGATGCGTGGGCAAAACGGGCGGAGCGCACGCCCGATACGCGCGGCGCGCTATACGAAGCGCCGCGTGGCGCCAGTGGCCTGCATGCCGATCCGAGCCGGCTCAATCAGCCTCGTCCCCAGCCGAGCCAGCCGGCCAACAAGGCGCTGGTGGCCGGTGCGGCGGTGGTCGCCGCCGCGATCGGCATGCAGCTGCTGCGCAAGCGCGCGGATCAGTAGGTCAGGTTGATCTGCATGACGGCGGTGGTGCCGCTGACTTCGTTACCGACGATCAGCAGCGGCTTGCCGTTCGGCGATTTGTAAGCCGGGATCAGGGTCAGGCCTTCCGGGCCCAGGTCGCCCTTGTCGCCGTCGCGCGTGTTCAGGTAGGTGACGAAGGAAGCCTGGGATGGTTTACTCACGTCATACACCATCACGCCGCCGACGCGCTCCAGGCCGATGAAGGCATAGTGCTTGTTGCCGAACTTGCCGACCACCGCGCCTTCCGGTTCCGGGCCCTTCGACGCGCTGCGGTCTTCCAGGTCGTTGTTGTCGTTGCTGGCGTTGAATTTGACGTTCGGCAGCGCCTTGGTGCGCTGCTCGAATTCGTCGCCCGAGTCGTAGACGCGTTTGATGTCGGTGTCCCAGATCGAGAACGAGCGGCCGCCGAAGGTGTACAGCTCGTTGCACTGCCCTGCCGCGTTCTTGCCATCCTTGCCGCCGTTCGGCGTCGTCGTGATGCGGAGGCGCCCCAGGTTCGAATCGAAGATCTGGTTGGCCGCGTCCGGGAAGACAGCGGGATCCAGGCCTGCCGTGCAATGCGCACGCACGCGGCTCTCTTCGTTGAAGCCCGGCCAGTCGGCGCGCGCGTCTCCCTCGTTGGCGGTGATCAGGTAATGCTTGCCGTCCACCGAATAGCTGGCGATGGCGTCCGGCAAGTACATGCCTTTCACCGGCTGCGGGCCGATCTTGATGGCCGGCGAACCGCTATTGGTATTGGTGCCGCCATCCTCGTCCGACGCATCCATCCCGAAGCCGGCGACGCTGTGGTCTTTAAAACCGAGCGGCTTGACCGCGGTGACCTTGGCCGTCGCGACGTCGATGATGGCGATCGCGTTGTTCTCTTGCAGGGTCACCCAGGCGGTGCGGCCGTCGTCGCTGACGGTGATGTATTCCGGCTCGAAGTCCTGGGCCGCGCTGGCGTTCGGTCCGAAGATGCGGATGCCCTGCGCGCGCAGCGCAGCTTCCTGGCCGTTGAAGGCGCGGAAATCGGCGGTCGCCACCGATGGCGCGCCGCCGCGGTTGACGGTGATGATGCTGACCGAACCTTCCGGATCGGTCGTGCCGGCGACGCCATAGCCGCTCGGCTCACCCTCGTTCGCGACCAGCACCTTGGTGCCGTCCGGCGTGAAGGTCAGCATATCGGGCAGCGCGCCGACCTTGACGCTGCCCGCCAGCTTGAGATCGGCCGCATTGTAGAAGGCGACGGTGCCCGGCTGGGTCTTGGGATTGGCTTCGATCGCCAGCGCCACCAGGCCGTCGTGCACGGCGACGCTGTTGACCGCCTTGCCCAGGCTGGCCACATTGATGGTGCCGATCAGTTTCGGCGTGGCCGGCGCCGACAGGTCGAGCACATCGACCGTGCCGTTGGCGCCGTTGACGACGAACAGGCGACGGCTGCCCGCATCATAGGCCGTGATCTCGGCCGCGCCGGCCGCTCCGCCGTTATAGCCGCCGATTTTTTGCAGCGCGAGCGTGGTCGGGGTCGGATCGTCGTCGTCGCCACCGCAGGCCGCGAGCACGCAGGCCAGCGCGATCGCGCTCAACATCGGCACGTAACCCGGGAGGTAACGGGAAGGTTTGGCAGGGCGGCGCAGGAACATGGTTGTCGATTTTCCAAGGATGAAAAATCGACAGCATATTGACGCAAGATGACAGCCGTATGACTTCTCAGGCTCGTTCGACGGCGCGCTGCATCAGCTTGCGCGGCCATGGCAGCAGCTGGAACAGGATGCCGCAGGCCAGTGCCGGCAGGATGAACAGTTCGATCACCATATAGGCGCGGATGATCTTCCATGGATCCGGGTTGTTCGGATCCATCCCCCCCAACAGGTCGCCGTAGGAATGGCGCGCGATGTAGAGAGTGAGCGCGGTCATCGCCAGCCCGCACAGCAGCGCCGCGCCCGCGCCCAGCAGCACGCGGCGCGGCGTGGTCTGCAGGCGCCGGCGCAGCGGCTCCAGCTTGACGGCCAGCGCCACCAGCATGCCGTGGGCCAGGCCGAGCGCACCCGCGATCAGGGCGCCGAACAGCAGCGCCGCCAGGTAGAACGACGGCATGAGCTCCATGCGGCCCTTGGTGAACAGGGTGGCCAGGGTGAACTCGATCACCGGGATCACGGGCCCGAGCAACAGGAAAAACAGGACGCTGGTCGCGACCAGGCGGAACGAACTTGGCATGGCAGTTGGATTCAGAAGCGCTCGACGTCGCGCAGGTAACGCCAGCCGCCTGGCGGCAGGCTGCCCATGGAAATGCGGCCGATGCGCAGGCGGCGCAGTGCGGTGACCTTCAGGCCGACGTCGCCGCACAGGCGCTCGATCTGGCCGCGCTGGATATTCTTGCCGGCGATGCGCAGGCGGGCCTCGCTTTGCCAGCTGGCGCGGAACATGCGGCCCAACTTGTCCAGGCCGCCATCGGCGATCTTTCCGTCCACCTCGGCCACGTACTCGTACTCGTTGCGCGGCGCGTCCTCGACGAGTTTACGCATCACGCGCCAGTCCTGGCTGAAGACGACCAGGCCGGACGCCGTTGTCTCGAGCGGCGTCGCCAGCGCCAGCTTGAACAGGTGGCGGCGCAGGAACGGCTTGCCGAAGCCATTGTCCAGCACTTGCGTGTCGGCGCCGATCGTCGCCAGCAGCGCGTCCTGATCGACGCCGGCTGGCTTGTGCAGCAGGATGGTGACCGGTTCCGGCTCGACCGGGGTCGCGCCAGGCAGCATTGCGACCTGTTGCCCGGCCGTGACGCGGGTGGCGGGATCTTCGGCCACCACGCCATCGACGCTGACCCAGCCGCCGGCGATATAGCGCTCGGCGTCGGCGCGCGAGCACCCCGCTACGTCAGCGACGCGTTTCGCGAGGCGGATGCCGTCGTCGGTGTTCGATGGTGCGGTCATGCTTGCCAATCAGAGAAAAATTCGGTGAATACGTCGATCGTACGCTTGATGTCGGCATTCGAGATGTCGAGATGGGTCACCAGGCGCATTCTGGGGCCGACGGTGGCGCGGATCTGCGCGCGCTCGAGCGCCTGGCGCAGCGGCGCGCAGGCGGCGGCCGGCACGTCCATCCAGAAGATATTCGTTTGCGGCGTGCCGACAGTGAGCTGTTCGATCCTGGCCAGGCCGCGCGCCAGTTCGGCTGCGTTGTCATGGTCGTTGGCGAGCAGCGCGACATTGTGCTCCAGTGCGTAGTGGGCCGCGGCGGCGATCACGCCGGCCTGGCGCATGCCGCCGCCCAGCATCTTGCGCCAGCGCTTGCCCTGCTCGATGAAGGCCTTCGGTCCCAGCAGGACCGAACCGACCGGCGCGCCCAGGCCCTTGGACAGGCAGACCGACACGGTATCGAAACCTTTGACCGCGTCAACCAGGCTGATGCCCTGCTTGACGGCGGCATTGCAGATGCGGGCGCCGTCGAGGTGGGTAGCCAGGCCTTTATCGTGGGCGAGCGTGGTCGCCGCGACGATGTATTCCTGGCTCAGCACGCGGCCACCGATCGTGTTTTCCAGCGCCAGCAGACGGGTGCGGGCGAAGTGCATATCGTCCGGCTTGATATAGGCCTCGATGTCAGCCAGCGCGATGCTGCCGTCCGGCTGGTTCGCGATAGGCTGCGGCTGGATGCTGCCCAGCACCGCGGCGCCGCCGCCTTCGTACTTGTAGGTGTGCGCTTCCTGGCCGACCAGGTATTCGTCGCCGCGGCCGCAGTGGGTCATCAGGGCGATCAGATTGGTCTGGGTGCCGCTTGGGGCGAACATGCCCGCTTCGAAACCGAACAGCTCGGCCGCATAGTCCTGCAGGCGGTTGACGGTCGGGTCGTCGCCGTAGACGTCGTCGCCGACCGGGGCGGCCACCATCGTGGCGCGCATCGCGGCGCTCGGCTGGGTCACGGTGTCGCTACGCAGGTCGATCCAGCGCTGTTGGTCTTGGCTCATCTTCTTATTCCGTGGTCTCGACTTGCGGGGTATAAAAACGGCGCTTCATTTCGTCCAGGCCGACCTCGTGCAGCACCTCGTGCAGGCGCTCGCTCGGCCGGCGGCGCGGCAGGTTCTTGTAGGTGGCGACGATCAGCTCGTTTTTCATCGAGTGTTCCCAGCCCACCAGTTCGGTGACCGTGACCTGGTAGCCGTGGGCCTCGAGCTGGAGGCAGCGCAGCACGTTGGTGATCTGGCTGCCGAATTCGCGGGTATGGATCGGGTGGCGCCAGATCTCGGTCAGCGCGCTGCGTTTGATGTCCTGGCCCTTGTTCTTGCGCAGCACGGTCGCGACTTCGGCCTGGCAGCACGGCACCAGCACCATATGCTTCGCCTTCTTCTTGAGGGCGAAGTCGATGGCGTCGTCGGTGGCGGTGTTACAGGCGTGCAGCGCGGTGACGATGTCTATTGTCTGGGGCAATTCTGTCGAGGAGGTCGATTCAGCCACCGACAGCGGCAGGAACGACATCCCATTGAAACCCAGGCGCGCGGCCAGCTCGGTCGATTTGCTGACCAGTTCTTCGCGGGTCTCGATGCCGTAGATGTGGGAGCCTTCGCCCTCGGCCTTGACGAACAGGTCGTACAGGATGAAGCCGAGGTAGGACTTGCCGGCGCCGTGGTCGACCAGCGACACGCTGCCCTTCTCGTTTCTCACGTCGCGCAGCAGCGGCTCGATGAAGTTGTACAGGTGGTAGACCTGCTTGAGCTTGCGGCGGCTGTCCTGGTTCAACTTGCCGTCGCGGGTCAGGATGTGCAGCTCCTTGAGCAGCTCGATCGACTGGCCGGGACGGACCTCCGGCGGCAGTTCCTGTGGTGCCGGGACTTTCCGGGCTTGCTCAAGACGCTTCATGGACGGCTCAGTGGTTCTTTTCGGCGGCGTGGTTGATCGTGTATTTCGGGATCTCGACCACCAGGTCTTCTTCCGCGACGATGGCCTGGCACGACAGGCGCGAATTCGGCTCCAGGCCCCAGGCCTTGTCGAGCATGTCTTCTTCCTTCTCTTCCTGCTCGTTCAGCGACTCAAAGCCTTCGCGCACGATCACGTGGCAGGTGGTGCAGGCGCAGACGCGGTCGCAGGCGTGTTCGATGTCGATGTCGTTGTCGAGCAGGACGTCGCAGACCGACTTGCCGGCCGGAGCTTCGAGCACGGCGCCGTCTGGGCAGAACACCGGGTGTGGGAGGATGACGATTTGTGGCACTTGGGTTACCTCGGTTGGTTGGATAATTGAATTATCCGTTGTTCTTCATATTGCGTATTCAAGCCGTTGGGGGAGATTCAAATCTCGTCCAGCGACTTGCCCGCCAGCGCCTTGCGCACGCTCTTGTCCATGCGGCGGGCGGCGAATTCTTCGGTGCCCCTGGCCAGTGCCTGCACCGCATTGTGCAAGGCATCCTGGCGCTGACCCGCTGCGGTCGACGCGTCGCTCGACGCCGTCACCGCATCGCGCACCGCCTGCAGCTGCTCGCCAATCGCGGCCTGCTCTTCCGGCGCCAGCAGATCGACGTCGGCGTCCAGCGCCGACTGGGTCGCCAGCAGGATGCGCTCGGCCTCCACCTGCTCTTCGCGCAGCGCGCGCAACTGCATGTCTTCCGATGCCGAGCTGTACGATTCCTGCAGCATGCGCGCCACGTCGTCGTCGGCCAGGCCATAGGATGGCTTGACCGTGATCGACGCTTCCACGCCCGAGCGCATCTCGCGCGCGGCCACCGACAGCAGGCCGTCGGCGTCGACTTGATACGTGACGCGGATGCGCGCCGCGCCGGCCGCCATCGGCGGGATGCCGCGCAGCTCGAAGCGCGCCAGCGAACGGCAATCCGACACCAGTTCGCGCTCGCCCTGCACCACGTGCACTGCCAGCGCGGTCTGGCCATCCTTGAAGGTCGTGAATTCCTGGGCGCGTGCGACAGGGATCGTCGAGTTGCGCGGAATGATCTTCTCGACCAGGCCGCCCATCGTCTCGATGCCCAGCGACAGCGGGGTCACGTCCAGCAGCAGCCAGTCGTCGCCCTCGGCGCGGTTGCCGGCCAACTGGTCGGCCTGGATCGCGGCGCCCAGCGCCACCACGCGGTCCGGATCGATATTGGCGTGCGGGATGGTCTGGAAGAATTCCGAGACGGCGCGGCGCACGTGCGGCATGCGGGTTGCGCCGCCGACCATCACCACGCCATCGACGTCGTCGACACTGACGCTCGCGTCGCGCATCGCCTTGCGGATCGCATTCATGGTCTTGCCGACCAGGTGCTTGGTGATCTCGGAGAACACTTCGGCGGTGACGGTCACCTGCACCAGTTCGCCCGACTTCAGGATGGCCTCGACCGTCGTTTCTTCATTGGTCGACAAGAGTTCCTTGGCCTGGCGCGCCTTGACCATCAGGGTCGCGGTGTCGTGCTCCGACAGCGGCGCCAGCTTGGCCTGCTCGGTGATCCAGCAGAACAGGCGATGGTCGAAATCGTCGCCGCCCAGGGCCGAATCGCCGCCGGTCGATAGCACCTCGAACACGCCTTTCGAGAGCTTGAGGATCGAGATGTCGAAAGTGCCGCCGCCCAGGTCATAGACGGCGTAGACGCCCTCTTTACCGTGGTCGAGGCCATAGGCGATGGCGGCGGCGGTCGGCTCGGACAGCAGGCGCAGCACGTTCAGGCCGGCCAGCTGGGCCGCATCCTTGGTGGCCTGGCGCTGGGCGTCGTCGAAATAGGCCGGCACGGTGATCACGGCGCCGACCAGGTCGTCGCCCAGCGAATCCTCGGCGCGCTGGCGCAGCGTCGCCAGGATCTGGGCCGACACCTCGACCGGGCTTTTCACGCCGGCGACGGTGTTCAGCTGGACCATGCCCTGGCCTTCGACGAAGTCGTAAGGCAGGTTTTCAGCGTGGGCGATGTCCTTGAGGCCGCGGCCCATGAAGCGCTTGACCGAGACGATCGTGTTCTTCGGGTCGGTGGTCTGGTGCACGCGCGCCTTGTGGCCGATGTTGGCGTGGCCGTTCGGCAGGTAGCGCACGATCGACGGCAGCAGCGAACGGCCCTCCTCGTCGCTCAGCACTTCGGGGCTGCCGCTACGGACGGTGGCGACGAGCGAGTTGGTGGTGCCCAGGTCGATGCCCACGGCCAGGCGGTGCTGGTGCGGGGCGGTGGACATGCCGGGTTCGGCGATTTGGAGGAGTGCCATAGTCGTGATACCAATATTGTTTTTCTGCGCCGGGAGTCAAACGGTGGACCGTCCGACAAGCGATCCGCAGCGGATCAGGCGTCGATCGCCTCGAAGGCGTACTGCACTTCATCGCCGAATTTGTCGAGGAACATCAGGCCGCGCACGCCTTGCGCGGCGCCACTGAAGTCGCCCGCGTCCAGCTGGCGCGCCACGGCGGCCAGCATGTTCTTGCGCTCGGCGCGCAGCTGCGCTTCCAGGCGGTCGAGCGCGATGGCGTCCTTGGCCGCGCGTGCGTCCTCGAGCTCTTCGCGCCATTCCATCTGCTGCATCAGGAAGGCCGGCGGCATGGCCGTATTCGACTCGGTCTGCAGGTCGACGCCGTTCAGCTCACACAGGTATTGCGCGCGCTTTTGCGGGTTGCGCAACGTTTGATAGGCCTCGTTGGCGCGGGTCGCCCATTGCATCGCGACGCGCTTTTCGGCGTCGGTGGCATTGACGAAGCGGTCCGGGTGGACGCGGCCCTGGACTTCGCGGTAGGCGGAATCGAGGGCATCCTGGTCGACCTCGAATTGGGCCGGCAGCTGGAACAGGTCGAAGTGATTCTGCATCGGCTTAAATACGGAAGCTCTCGCCGCAGCCGCAGTTGTCCTTGACGTTCGGGTTGTTGAAGCGGAAGCCTTCGTTGAGCCCTTCGCGGGCGAAATCGAGCTCGGTGCCGTCGATGTACGCCAGGCTTTTCGGGTCGACGAAGACCTTGACGCCGTGCGACTCGAACACCGCGTCTTCGGCGGCGCTCTCGTCGACGTATTCGAGCTTGTAGGCCAGGCCGGAGCAGCCGGTGGTGCGCACACCGAAGCGCAAGCCGATGCCCTTGCCCCGGCGTTCGAGGTAACGGTTGACGTGCTTCGCGGCTTTTTCGGTCAGGGTGATTGCCATGTGCTTCTCCAGCTCTGTTCTACTAAAAAATTACGCTGCTGCCTTTTCGTGCTTCGCCTTGTAGTCGGCGACGGCGGCCTTGATCGCGTCTTCGGCCAGGATCGAGCAGTGAATCTTGACTGGCGGCAGAGCCAGTTCTTCGGCGATCTGCGTGTTCTTGATCGCCAGCGCCTCGTCCAGGCTCTTGCCCTTCACCCATTCAGTGATGAGGGAGCTCGATGCGATGGCCGAACCGCAGCCATAGGTCTTGAACTTCGCGTCTTCGATCAGGCCCTGGTCGTTGACCTTGATCTGCAGTTTCATGACGTCGCCGCAGGCCGGCGCGCCGACCATGCCGGTGCCGATTGCATCGTCGCCCTTGTCGAAAGCGCCAACGTTGCGCGGGTTTTCGTAGTGGTCGAGTACTTTGTCCGAATATGCCATGGTGATGCTCCTTCAGTGATTTAGTGGGCTGCCCATTGGATCGAATTCAAGTCGATCCCTTCTTTGAACATGTCCCACAGCGGCGACAGTTCGCGCAATTTGCCAACCTTTGCTTTCAGCAAGTTGACGGCGAAGTCGATCTCTTCTTCGGTCGTGAAACGGCCGATGGTGAAGCGGATCGAGCTGTGCGCCAGTTCGTCGCTGCGGCCCAGGGCGCGCAGCACATACGATGGTTCCAGGCTGGCCGAGGTGCAGGCCGAACCGGACGACACGGCGATATCCTTGACCGCCATGATCAGCGACTCGCCTTCGACATAGTTGAACGAGATGTTCAGGTTATGCGGCACACGGTGGTCCATGTCGCCGTTGATGTACACCTCTTCGATTTCGAGCAGGCCCTTGGCCAGGCGATCGCGCAGCGCGCGGATGCGGACCAGTTCACTCTCCATCTCTTCTTTGGCCAGGCGGAAGGCTTCGCCCATGCCCACCAACTGGTGGGTCGGCAGGGTGCCCGAACGCAGGCCGCGCTCGTGACCGCCGCCGTGCATCTGCGCTTCGAGGCGCACGCGCGGCTTGCGGCGCACGTACAGGGCGCCGACGCCTTTCGGGCCATAGACCTTGTGCGCGGTGAAGGTCATCAGGTCGACCTTCGATTTTTCGAGGTCGATGACCACCTTGCCGACGGCTTGCGCGGCGTCGCAGTGGAAGATGATGCCTTTCGAGCGGCACAGTGCGGCCAGCTCTTCGATCGGCTGGACCACGCCGATCTCGTTATTGACCAGCATGACCGAGACCAGGATGGTGTCCGGACGCAGCGCAGCTTCCAGCTGCTCGACGGTGATCAGGCCGTTGTCTTGCGGCTCGAGGTAGGTGGCGTCGAAGCCGACGCGCTCGAGTTCGCGCACGGTGTCGAGCACCGACTTGTGCTCGGTCTTGACCGTGATGATGTGCTTGCCCTTGGTCTTGTAGAACTGGGCCGCGCCCTTGAGCGCCAGATTGTTGCTCTCGGTCGCGCCCGAGGTCCAGATGATCTCGCGCGGATCGGCGCCAACCATGTTCGCGACGTTCTGGCGCGCCTCTTCGACCGCCGCTTCAGCGCTCCAGCCATAGGCGTGGCTGCGCGAGGCCGGGTTGCCGAACTGCTCGCGCAGGAACGGGATCATGGCATCCGCGACGCGTGGATCGACCGGCGTGGTGGCCGAGTAGTCCAGGTAGATCGGGAAATGGGGCGCAGTCGCGAAGCTCTGCTCGGTTTTCTTGTCCAAAGGCGCGTTCATCAATTCACTCCAGTAAGCTTCAGTTTGTTCCGACGGCGGCGGGGGCGCCACGGTGCACGTGCACGACGTTCTGTTCTTTTTGCCGCTGCTGGTCGACCAGGTCTTGCAGCGATACCGAATCGAGGTAGTCGACCATTTTTTCGTTCAGCGTGGTCCACAATTCGTGGGTCATGCAGCGGGCGCCATCGGTGTGGGCGCCGTGGCAATTCTCTTTGCCACCGCACTGGGTCGCATCCAGCGGCTCGTCGACGGCGATGATGATGTCGGCCACCGTCACCTTGCCCGCCGGCCGTGCCAGGCTGTAGCCGCCACCCGGGCCGCGGATCGATTCGACGATCTCGTGGCGACGCAGCTTGCCGAACAGCTGCTCCAGGTAGGACAGCGAAATGGCCTGGCGCTGGCTGATGCCCGACAGCGTGACCGGACCATTGCCTTGACGCATGGCAAGATCGATCATCGCGGTAACAGCAAAACGGCCTTTGGTGGTCAGACGCATTACAACCCCGGTTAATGTTAAAATATTCCTCTTGTCCAACTATCACGTCCTGCCGCCGACTTCTCTTGCGGGACCAGGCTAAAAACCCGATTAGTTGAACGATTTAGTCAAGTATAGCAAATCGCGGACATCTTGTCTTGGCGGCCCCCAAAATGGGCCTCCCACCTTCTCTCCCTTTCGTTTGACTCCTGCGACGCCGGTCGTTATCGCTTGCGCAACAGCGCCATCGGGCCAAACAGCTGTTGCATACCCGCGTGCCCGATGAAGCTCAGGTTGTAGGGATGCTCGGCCAGCGCCTGCGGGAAGGCGGCCGTCTCGGGCAGCCTTTTCAGTTGTTCGGCGATTTTGCCCCACAGGACCAGGGTCGGGGGATCGGGCCGCTCGGCCAGCGCCGCCAGCACGGTTTGCAGGAATGGCAACCAGGCGCGTGCATCGATGGCCGGCGCGACGTGTTTACGGAACACCAGCGCTGCGTTCAGCAGCAGGAAGCCGTGGCCGTGCAGATTGTCCTGCAGTTCGGCCAGGGTCTGGATCGAGCCGTCGCTTCTCGCGGCCAACGCGATCGGCGCCAGCGCCGCGCCGCCGGTCGCGTCAGGCTGCAACTGGCCGCTCGCCACCAGCAGCATCTTCATGAAATTGCGCAGCGAGGTCGCGCGGTTGACCGGCTTCGACAGGCCGCTGTCGGACCACAATTCCCCCACTGCCCCATCCATGAAACAGACGCCGGTCGCGCTCGCGGCACGCGGGTATGGGCCCTCGCCCACCAGCACGTAGCGGACCTTGTCCAGTGGCTGGGCGAAGGCGGCGAACAGGCGGTGTTCGGTGGGCAGGTAGTCGTCGACCGCCAATGCCGACAGGTAGCCGGGATTGGCGGTCGCCACGGCCTCGAGGCCGGCTTCGAGGATGGGATGCCAGGAGGCGTCGGCCAGGTCGAGGGCTTGCAGGATCGGGGCGGGAATCAGCGCGGAAGGCGCACGGGCGGCGGTAGAGTTCATGGCGTACCGGTAAAAAGACGAGGCCGGATTGTATCCCGCCTCGTCGATCCGGTTCGCCAGCCTTCCGCCGGTTGTCGGTCAAGCCCTCGGTGTATGGCGCGAGCGACGGCGCGCCATCCAGCCCAGCATGCCGAGACCGCCGAACATCAGCGCGACGCTCGACGGCTCCGGCACCTCGGCCACGCCGGCGCTGACCGAAATATTGTCGATCGCGACGTCGAAGTCGGTGAAGCCGTAGAACCAGCCGGGAACGAGGGTCGAGAATACCAGTTCATCCACGCTCGACAGCACGTCGGCAAAGGTGCGGCCGGACGGGAGACCCGGACCCTGGGCGTCATCCGTCGTACCGTAGCCGCCCCAGCCGGCCGGCAGGGCCGCCATGGTGGTATCGGCGATCGTCACCGACAGGTGCTGCCAGCCAAGCGTGGCGTCGATGACGCCCAGGTCGAACCAGACGCTGGAATATGGCATGCCCTCCGGCGTATTGTTGTAGTCACGCAATTCGACGATCAGGTTGCGCGAGACCTGCTGGCCGACATAAGTGATCGAATTGGCGATGATGTCCAGGCCAATGGTCACGCTGCCGAGCTTCGAGTAATCCCCCACGTAATTCTGGCTGCTGTTGCTGAAACCGATGCCGAAGTTTTCCATCACGGTGTGCAGCGCAAGGGCGCCATTGCCCAGGGTGGTATCGATCCATGACCCGCCTTCGCCATTTGCAGGCTGCGAGCCTTCCCATCCCTGGGCGCCGTTGGAAAAGTCGACGAATGACGAGGCCGGTGCGGCCTTGACGACGGTCGCCGCCAGAGAAAGCGCCAACACAAACATCAATTTATGCAAGGTCATGATTTTCCCTATGAATATTTAAAAAAGGCAAATATCCACCCCTTCCAGCTATAAGCAGAATCGATTTAGAACGCGCTGAAATAAATGCAGGGGAAATGGATGAGTGATTCTAGGGCTGCCATATTTCTCGGTCTATGGCATCACGACACTAAATTGTCATAATATGTAGCAAATTTACTATTGGAGATTTATTCATTCCCCATAGAAACCATTACTGTGATCGAGAATCGATTAATAAAGTTCGGGCAAAATAACCACCTTAGTTTAGTAAAAACCACTCCCGTGTTTAGCGCGTTTATTAAATGAATTGGCGATCCCGAATGTGGGCAATTCGGAATATCATGAATATCTGACGGGGAGGATGCGGGGGGGCGCGTGTGATTCGCGGAGCCGATGCCGGGCAAAGCCCGATGTCGCAGCCGATGATCTGGGCCAGCTCGCGTACGCTCGAATTGCCTCCAGCAACTGGCGTATCAGTCAGATCCGCAGCTTCGCATGTGCGGCAAACACTTCCTCGCTGATAACGGCAGGACGACTTCCGTTTCCTGGGGACTGGACGACAAATTGCAGGGAGTCGCGCAAAGCCGTTGGGTGACCTTCCACATCGCAGCCAATCGCGGCACCGGCGGAAAAAGGCGCGAGGGCCTGGCTGAATCGCCTGACGAGATTGTCTTGCCCGTAGCTGTTCTGATGAAATCTCACCGCTTCGTTCAAGAGCGCACAATCGATCATGGTGCCGGTGAGCCATTCACACGCGGATGCATAACCGATGATCCAACGTAGATTACTCCCCTGCAAGGTCAACTTGTGCGCGTCGGTGATACTGCCGGCATAACAGCTGCCAAGCAGCATTCCCGTGATATTGAAATCCTTTGAACGTTTGCGGACTGCCGAGCTGATGTCGGTGAGATGAGCACCGGCGTGCGTTTGGCTGCCATGGGCCGCCACATACACCAGCGTATTTCTGAATGGCGTCTTGCACAGCTTTTCCAGGCCGTCTTCAAAACTGTCCTCGTCATAGAAAACAGTATGGCATACCTCGATGTCGCCGGCATACTTCGCCATGCCCTCGATGAATGGTTTAACGCTACTGCGGTTCGCATCGCGCTCGTCGAGTCCCCACGGACTTTCGAGGACCAGGATTGCACCTTTCGTCTGCTGCATCGGCATGTGACTTCTTCAATAAAATCATCATGCTAGCACGCAACAATGCGTCAACCGCTTCGCCTGCAGCGCTTATTCTGTATCCGTCTGATGCGACGGATGCGCCGCCCTGAACGCCGGCAACTCAACGCACAGCGAATTGATGCGATCGATATTCGGATAGGCCGAGACATCGATATTGAAACGCTGGGCATTGAAGACCTGCGGCACCAGATAGCAGTCGGCGATGGTCGGATGATCGCCATGGCAGAACGGTCCGGCGCCCGGATCGCGCGCCAGATGCGCCTCGAGCGACTGGAAGCCCTCGATGATCCAGTGGCGATACCACTCGGTCTTGGCCTGGTCCGACAGGCCCATGTGCTTGACCAGGTAGTTCAGCACACGCAGGTTGTTGATCGGGTGGATATCGCAGCCGATGATCTGGGCCAGCTCGCGCACCCTGCCCCGACCCGGCGCATCCTTTGGCAGCAGCGGCGGCTCGGGATGGATCTCTTCGAGGTATTCGATGATCGCCATCGACTGGGTCAGCGTGATGCGGTCATCCTGGAACGACGGCACCAGGCCGCTCGGGTTGATCTTGCGGTAGTCGTCCTGCAGGTGCTGGCCGCCGTCCTTGAGCAGGTGCACCGGCACCGCATCGTAGAACATGCCCTTCAGGTTGAGCGCAATGCGCACCCGGTATGCGGCCGAGCTGCGAAAATAGGTATAGAGCTTCATCGCTGCCTCTCTTACTTCTCTTGATATCGCATCACTTCCTGGTCGATCGCGCCGAAGATGCTGGCGCCGTCGGCATCCAGCATCTCGATGCGCACCGTGTCGCCGAAGCGCAGGAATGGCGTCTTCGGCTTGCCTTCTTCGATGGTTTCATACATGCGCACTTCGGCCAGGCAGCAGTAGCCGACGCCGCCGTTTTCGACGCTCGAACCGTGCAGGCTGCCCTGCTTGTTCGACACCGTGCCCGAGCCGATGATGCTGCCCGCGCACAGCTCGCGGGTGGCGGCCGCGTGCGCGACCAACTGCGCGAAGCTGAAGGTCATGTCTTCGCCGGCATTCGGACGGCCGAAGGCGGCGCCGTTAAGCGTCACCAGCAGCGGCAGGCGCAGCTTGCTGCCCTGCCAGGCGTCGCCCAGCTCATCCGGCGTGACGGCGACCGGCGAGAAGGCGCTGGCCGGCTTGGACTGGTAGAAACCGAAGCCCTTGGCCAGTTCGTTCGGGATCAGGTTGCGCAGCGAGACGTCGTTGACCAGCATAACCAGGCGGATCGCGCTCGCGGCCCGCTCGACGCTGGCGCCCATCGGCACGTCGCCGGTGACCACCGCCACCTCGGCTTCGAGGTCGATGCCCCAGTCCTCGGACAGTGCCGCGATCGGGTCGCAGGGCCCGACGAAGGAATCGCCGCCGCCCTGGTACATCAGCGGATCGGCATAGAACGAGGCCGGCACTTCGGCATTGCGCGCCTTGCGCACCAGCTCGACGTGGTTAATGTAGGCCGAGCCGTCGGCCCACTGGTAGGCGCGCGGCAGCGGCGAGTGGCATTCCTGCTCGATGAAGGACTCGGCGCCGTCGGCGTCGCCGTCGTTGAGCTGCTCGTAGACCTGCTGCAGGCGCGGCGCGACCGCATCCCAGTCATCCAGCGCGGCTTGCATGGTGCGCGCGATCTCGGGCACGACCTGATAGGTGACCAGGTCGCGGCTGACGACGACCAGGGAGCCGTCGCGGCCGCCGGATTTGAGGGTGGCGAGTTTCATGGGCGTTTCCTTATTGCTGAGTAGCCACCATTACAAATCAAAAGCCACTATCATACAAACAGTATTTTCAACCCGATTTATCAGGTTTTCTTATGAATCCAACCCTGCGCCAGATGCGCGCCTTCGTCGCCCTGGCCAAGACCGGCAATTTCACGCTCGCGGCGCAGGCGATCCACGTGACGCAGTCGGCGCTGTCCGGGCTGATCAAGGAGCTCGAACAGACCCTTGGCGCACGGGTGGTCGACCGCAGCACGCGCCGCATCGTATTGACCGACATCGGCCGCGAATTGTTTCCCTTATTTAGCCAGATGATCGATGACCTGGACGGTGCGCTGGCTAACGTCGCCGATCACACGCAACTCAAGAAGGGGCTGGTGCGGATCGCGGCGCCGCAGCTGATGTCGTGCACCCTGCTGCCGCAGGCGATCGCGGCTTACCGGGCCGAGCACCCGGCGATCGAGGTGCGCCTGAGCGATACCGAAGTGGAAGGCGTGATCGCGCGCGTCTTGTCGGGCGAGGCGGACGTGGGCATCGGTCCCGAGCGTGTGCCGGCGCCACCGCTCGAGGCGCGCGAGCTGTTCGAGATGCCGTTCGCGCTGGTCTTTCCAGAAAATCATCCGCTGGCCTCGCTGCCGCGCCTGACCTGGCGCGACGTGGCGAATTTCCCCTTCATTTCGCTGCAGGGCCAGTTCACGGAACGCCTGCTCGACGATATGCATGCGTCGCTGCGCGAGACGCCCATCAAGCCGGCGCACGAGGTGACCTTCATGACCACGGCGTTGGCGATGGTCAGCGCCGGGCTCGGGGTAACGGTCTGCCTGCCATATGCCGAGCCGCTGGTGAAGTTGCACGGTCTGGTTTTGCGTCCGCTGGATGAGCCGGTGCTGACGCGGCGCTTTTTCGTCTACACCCGTCCCGGCCGCTCGCTGTCGCCGGCGGCCGAGAGTTATATTAATTTCCTGTTTGGATATGTAAAACGGTCGCAACGCTGATGGCGCCTGGCGCGCTACAATGAACAGCATCTGTCTTAGCCCTGACCTCACGATGTCACACAATACGATCGCGATCAACCAGCGGATGAACAAGTTCAACGGCCACAAGCGTGTCTGGCTGTTCGGCTACGGTTCACTGATCTTCAAGGCCGATTTTCCCTTCATCGACCGGCGCCCCGCCTATATCGGCGGCTGGTCGCGGCGCTTCTGGCAAGGTTCGCACGACCACCGCGGCACCGAGACGGCGCCGGGACGGGTCGTCACCCTGGTGCCCGACGCCGGCACGCTATGCCACGGCATGGCCTACCTGGTGACGCCGGAAGAATTCGCGCATCTGGATCACCGCGAAAAGAATGGCTATCTGCGCCTGGCGACCGAGATGCATTTCGACGACGGCAGCAGCGACGAGGGGATCGTCTACATCGCCACGCACGAGAACGAAGCCTATCTCGGCCCGGCCGACGAAGTCGACATCGCACGCCAGATCGCCACGGCCCGCGGCCCGAGTGGGCCGAACAGCGAATACCTGCTGGGCCTGGCGCAAGCCCTGCGCGAACTCGGCAAGCCCGATCCGCACGTGTTCGCGCTCGAGCGGCACCTGGCCGATTTCGGCGTTACGCAGCTGCGCGCGTAATTTCGCGGTCCTGCTCGATCGACGACAGGACTTCCATCACCTTCGCGGCGCGCTGTTCCAGCGTGCCCGTCAACACCGTGTAGTCGATGCCGCGCCGGTCGAGGTCTTCCAGCACCAGGCGCTGGATGTGCGTCCTCCAGCCGGCGTTCTCGCGCACGCCGGGTTCTTCTTCATACGGGATGTCGTCCGCGCACACGAAATGGTGCAGGTAGCGGGTACGGCAGTCGTCGGCATGGCGCAGCAGCGCGGGCGGGACCGGTTCGGTGACCTGGCCGAAGCACAGGCCGAGCAGCAGCGTGGTGAGCGCATTAGTGTCGACGAAGACCCAGGGGCTAGAAGTCTGGCTGACTACAGCATCCTCGGCAGCGCGGTGGCGTTCCGATATCTCGACGTAATCGTCGGCCGTGAGCCGGCCCTGCTTTTCTTCCCAGATGAAGCGGCCGATTTCGGGAACGAAGCCGGCGTCGAGCCGCTGCGCCAGGTGCTGCGCCAATGTGGATTTGCCGGTCGATTCCGCGCCGACGAAGACGATCATGCCGGCCTGCTGCTGTTGTACGCCCATCCGTTTCACCTCTGTATCCTCAATCCAGCGCCCGCTGGCGCGACTCGGTGTCGACGCACAGGATAGCGACCGCCCCGACCAGCAATAAGCTGGAGAGCATCACCAGCGCCAGCGTGAAGTGCGTCGCCATCACCGGCGCCACGATCGCCGGCGCGAACAGGCCACCGAAGCGCGCGACGGCGCCGGCCGTGCCCATGCCGGTTGCGCGCAGGCGGGTCGGATAGACCTCGGGCGTGAACGCATACAGGGCGCCCCAGGTGCCGAGCAGGGCGAAGCTCATCAAGAGCGTCGATCCTACCACCAGCGCGGTGGAACTGCCGAGGCTATAGCCAAGGCAGCCGACGGCGCTCAGCAACAGGAAGCCGACCAGGGTCGGCTTGCGCCCCCAGCGCTCGACGCCATAGGCCGCCAGCGCGAAACCCGGCAACTGGACCAGCGCCAGCACGATCAGGAATTCCTGGCCGCGCATGAAGCCGAAGCCTTCGGCGCCGAGCCTGATCGGCAGGTAGACGAACACGCCGTAATAGGCGATCGAAATCAGCGCCCATGCCATGAACAGCGCGACGCTGCGGCGGCGCAGACCGTCCCTGAACAGCGAGAGCAGCGACGTGGCCTGCCTGCGCTCGGGCTGCAGCATCGGGATGTCGACATTGCGGCCATTGGTCCTGGCCACCCGCGCCAGCACCGCGCGCGCCTCCTCGATCTTGCCGCTGCGGTGCAGGTACATGGGTGACTCGGGAATATAAAAACGCAGGACCACGCCGACCAGGGCCGGCAGGCCGGTGACGAAGAAAATGACGCGCCAGGCGTCGTCGCCCCACTGCACCGCCCACAGCGCCAGCACCGCCAGGCAGATCGTCCCCAGCGCCCAGAACGACTCGAGCAGCACCAGCCAGCGGCCACGCCGGTCGCTGGGCAGGAATTCGGCCATCATCGTGTAGTCGACCGGCAGGGTCGCGCCGACGCCGACGCCGGTCAGGAAGCGCAGCACCAGCAGCCAGGTGAAGTCGGGGGCGAAGGCGGACGCCACGCCGAAGCAGGCGTCGATCAGCACCGCGATCAGGAGGACGGGGCGGCGGCCGATCCGGTCCGCCAGCCGGCCGAACACGAAGGCGCCGATCAGCATGCCGACGAAGAACAGCGTCCCCGTCTGCAGGGCTTGCGGCATGCTCAAGCCGAAAGTCCTGGCGATCGACGGCGCACTGAAACCGATCGACAGCACCTGCATGGCGTCGGCCAGCCAGACCAGGCCGAAGATCGTGAAGATGCGGTACTGGAAGCGGCCGACGCCGGCGGCCTGGAGGCCCTGCTCCACTGTCACGGACGTCGTCATGCGGACATGGGCTGCATCGCCACCAGCTTCATCGTTCACCCTTAGCCAAGATATTTAAATGAACGAGGCCGTCATCGCGCCGACCTCACATGCTGGATTATAGGGGGATTCGGCGCGCAGCCGCGGGAGCAAGCCGTTTCAATGGCGCGCCGCGCAAGCGTCCCATGCGGCCAGCGCACAGCCGACGCCCGCCTCGATGGCCGCCAGCGGGACGCCGTCGCGCACCTGGATCGACACGCCGAGCAAAAAGCCGTCGAACAACGCCGTCAATCCCTGCAGGTCGGCATCGGGGCGTAACTCGCCCGCCTCCACGCCGGCTTGCAGGCAGTCGCGCAGCGCGGCGCGCGTGAAGGCGCGGCCATCGGCCGCCACGGCGCGCGCCTCGCCGCCGGCATGGGCGTCGATCGGCGCCGACAGGGTCAGCATGCAGCCGAGCGGATGCGAGGCGTCGCCCTGCACCGCGACCGACGCGCGCAGCGCCCGTTCGAGCCGCATGCGCGGCGCCAGCGTGCGGTCGCGCAGGATCTCGAGCATGCCGCCATGCAGCGCGTGATAGCGCGCCAGCGCCTCGCGGTAGAGCGCCTCCTTCGATCCGAAGGCCGCATAAAAGCTGGCCGACGACAGTCCCTTGGCGCCGCCCATCGTCCGCCGCAACTCGTCCAGCGACGTGCGCTCGTAACCGCGTTCCCAGAACAGCAGCATGGCGCTATCGACCGCGGCGTCGCGGTCGAAACCGCGCGGCCGTCCTGCTCTTGCCATCTTCACTCCCTTCGTTATCCCGCCCCGCAAGGACTGCGCCATGGCGATCTGTGTATAATTATGGATCAATCAATCCACAATTACCACCGCATTCACTGCGCCTGCGCGCCACCCTGGCGCCGCACACCACCGTGAAGGAAAGACCATGATGAAAGCATTTGAAATCGGCGCCCAAACCGGTCTCGATTCCCTGCGCGCCGCCACCCGCCCCGTCCCGACGCCGGGCCCCGGCCAGGTACTGGTGGCGCCGCAACTGGTCAGCCTGATCAGCCGCGACGCGCAAATCCTGCGCGGCACGTATGCCGCGGGCCAGTCGCCGCAGCGCATTCCCGTGTCGGAGGGCGTCGGCCGGGTGGTCGCTATCGGCGAGGGCGTCACCGAGGTCGCGGTTGGCGAGCGAGTGGTGTGCGGGCATTTCGCGGACTGGATCGATGGGCCCTTCAATCCCGCCATCTTCGGTCATGACATCGGCGCCACCCACGATGGCTGGCTGGCCGAGCGGGTGCTGCTGCCCGCAGCGTCCGTGATCCCGGTGCCGCCGTCGCTGGCCGACGAAGACGTCGCCGGCCTGGCTTCGGCAGGCCTGACCGCCTGGCATGCGCTGGTCGAGATGTGCCATGTCAAACCCGGCGACCTGGTGCTATGCCTGGGTACGGGCGGCGTCGCGCTGGCCGCCATGAAGCTGGCCAAGGCCCATGGCGCGCGCGTGGCCATGACGTCGTCCAGCGACGCCAAGCTGGCCGTGGTGCGCGAACTGGGCGCCGACATCACCATCAACTACCGCACCCATCCGGATTGGGCGGCCGAGCTGCTGGCGCAAACGGGCGGCGTCGGCGCCGACATCGTCATCGAGACCGGCGGCCAGGACACGCTGGGTCTGTCGATCGCGTCGATCGCTCCCAATGGCCGCATCGTAGTGGTTGGCCTCACGCCCGGCACCCGGCATGCCATTCCCAATTACCTGGCCTTCGTCACCCACAACGTGACGATTCGCGGCATCGCCAACGGCAGCCGCGCCATGATGGTCGACCTGCTGCGCGCCATCGAAACCCACGGCATCAAGACCGTGGTCGGCAAGACTTTCGCCTTCGACGACGCACCCCAGGCCTACCGGTATTTCGCCGAGGCGAATCACGTGGGCAAGGTCATGATCGCCTTCTGACCGAGTGTGGGCGCCCCGCCCCGCACAGTCAGAACAAGTCCAGCTGCCCCTCCCGCTGCGCCGCCAAGGCGCGCGCGGCGGATGCGGGCACAACTAGCGGCCGCCTGAACTGCGACCTGTCGAGCCGCCCGAAGCGCCCGCGCAAGTCTGAAAAGCCCAGGCGCTCGGATGCCTTTTCGAAACGCTGCCGGATCAGGTCGGCCCACACGCCCTCGCCCTTCATGCGGGTCGCGAAATCGCTGTCGTAGTCCTTGCCGCCCCGCATCTCGCGGATGCGGTTCATCACCCGTTGCGCGCGGTCCGGGAAGTGCGCCTGCAACCATTCCTGAAACAAGGGATTGACCTCGTGCGGCAGGCGCAGCACCGTGTAGTGCGCGCCCACCGCGCCGGCGTCGCGCGCCGCTTCCAGGATGCGTTCGATCTCTGGCTCGGTCACGAATGGAATGATGGGCGCCACGCTGACGCTCACCGGGATACCCGCGTCGGTGAGCGTGCGGATGGTGCGCAGGCGCCTCATCGGCGCCGCCGCGCGCGGTTCCAGCGTGCGCGATATCTCCGCGTCCAGCGTGGTGAGCGTTATGGCAGCGCACGCCAGCCCCTTCGCGGCCATCGGCGCCAGGATGTCGATGTCGCGCTCGATCAGCGAGGATTTGGTGATCAGCCCGGCCGGGTGACGGCATTCGGCCAGCACTTCGAGCACCGACCGCGTCAGCTTGCGCTCGCGCTCGCACGGCTGATAGGCATCGGTGTTGACGCCGATGGCGATGTGCTCGGGCACGTAGCCGGGTTTCGCCAGCTCGCGCCGCAGCAGCTCGGGCGCGTTCACCTTGGCGAACAGGCGGGTCTCGAAATCGAGCCCCGGCGACAGGCCGAGATAGCTGTGCGTCGGCCGCGCGAAGCAATAGATGCAGCCATGCTCGCAGCCGCGATAAGGATTGAGCGAGACGCTGAACGGGATGTCTGGCGAGGTATTGCGCGACAGGATGCTCTTGGCGATCTCGTCGGTGACCACGGTCTTGAAGGCTGGCGCTTCATCATCGTCGACCGCCCACCCGTCATCGAAGCGCTCGCGGCCGTTGACCTCGTAGCGGCCTTGCAGGTTCGACACCGCGCCGCGCCCCTTGCGCGCGAGCGGCGCCACGGACGGTGCAAGGGCAACGTGCCCGTCGTCGAACGGTTCGCGCTGGAGTGGAAAATCGATGGTGCCCATGGTCGGCGCTCCGATACTGTATATTTGTACAGTATATTACGCCGCTCCTGCGGCGAATTCAAGCGCGCACGTACGATGCCTGTTGCGAAACAAACCCATCGAAGGCTTCCAACAATGCCCCGTACCGTCCGCCATCGCCTTCGAGCTGGCCCAGCGCCTGCGCCGCCGCTTCCAGGCTCGACAGCTGATGCGGGGCATGCGCCTTGCGGATGCGATAGTTGGACGGCGCCACGTCGCTCAAGGCCAGCCGCGGCAAGCGCTGCAAGGCCGGATTCAGGTACAGCATCTTGCGGCTTTTGCGCCAGGTGGCGTCGAGCACGACCAGGCGCAGCATCGATGCCGGCAGCGAAGGAAGCGCCGGCGGGGGCGGCACACTCCGGTCGTCCGGCGTCTGCGGATACAGCAGCACCGGCGTGCGTCCATCGGCATGCAGCAGGCCGTCCAGCACCTCCGCATCGAACATTTCACCGACCGCCAGCGCGCTGCCCGCCACGCTCAGGTGCAGCAATCTCCCACTGTTCTTGGCATTGCCGGTTTCGAGCGGATGCAGCAGGACGAGCAGCGCGGCCTCGGGCGAGACGGGCGCGATCCAGCGGCAGATGCAGGCCGACTGCGCCCGCAAGCAGGTCGGGCAGACCGCACGCTTCGTCGCCATCACTGCGCAGGCGTCCATCCGCCGCCCAGTGCACGGTACAGGTCGACGTGCGCCGCCAGCAGGCTGGCACGCAACTGCAGCGCATTCAGGTCAGCATTGAAGGCCGTGCGCTGCGCGTCGAGCTCCTCCAGATAGGAAGCGTAGCCATTGCGATAACGGTTGGCCGCCACCCGCAATACCTCGCCCGCCGCCCGGCGCCGCGCCTCGGCCTCCACCAGTTGCCGCTGTAAGCCCTCGATCGAAGCCAGCGCATTGTCCGTCTCGGCGAACGCCGTGCGCACCACCGATTCATAGGTGTAGACCGCGCGGTCGCGCACCGTGCCCGCGATCTCTGCCTGTGCGCGCAGCCGGCCCGCGTCGAACAGCGGCGCCAGCACACTGCCGCCGATGCTCCACAACTCGGTCGGATCGCGCAGCAGCTGCGACAGGCTGTGTCCCTGCGCGCCCAGCGATGCCGTCAGGCGGATCGACGGCAGCAGCGCATCGCGCGCCACCGCCAGGCTGGCGTCGCTGGCGGCCACCAGGCGCTCGGCCTGGGCGATGTCGGGGCGCCGGCGCAGCAGTTCCGACGGCAGCCCCGGCGCCGGCCGCGGTTCGTGCAATGCTTTCAGTTCGGCGCCGCGCGCCAGCGGACCGGGGCTGGCGCCGAGCAGCAGGTTCAGCGCCTGCTCCTGCAGCGCGATCTGGCGCTCGAGCTGGGGCACGGTGGCGGCGGTCGAATGCAGCTCGGCCTCGGCCTGCGACATCTCCAGGCGCGAGCTGTAGCCGACCTCGAACTGGTGGCGCGCGAGTTCAAACGAGCGCTCGCGCGATTCGAGGGTTGCGCGCGCCAGCGCCAGCTGGGCGTCCAGCCCGAGCAGGTTCAGGTAGCCGGACGCCGTGTTGGCGGCCACCGCCAGCGCCGCGGCTTCCAATGCAGCCTCCTGCGACAGCGATTCGAAACGCGCGGCCTCCACGCTGCCGGCGATGCGGCCAAACAGGTCCACTTCATAACTGGCCTGTACCGCGCCGACCACCGAGGTGGTCTCGACCGGCTCGCCGAGCGCGCCGATGGTGCGCGAGCGCGTCGGCCCCAGCGACAGGTTCAATGCCGGCAGCCGCGCGCTGTCGGCCACGCGGATGCGCGCCTGGTATTCCTGCAAACGCGAGCGCGCGATTTTCAGGTCGCCGTTATTGTCGAGCGCGCGCCGCACCAGCGAGTCGAGCGCCGGATCGCCAAAGGCGCGCCACCAGTCACGGTCGATGGCAGCGCTGCCGCCAGCGCTGGCCGTGCGCCAGGCCGGAGGAACGGTCAGGGAGGGCTCCGGCGCCGGCTGCGGCGCCATCGCGCAGGCCGACAGCAGCAGCGGCAACGCTGCCAGGACGAGCACGCGCCGGCTCACCGCGCGGCTCCGACTTGCGCCGTATCGATCGTGGTCACCACCGACATGCCAGGCCGCAGGCGCGCGGCCAGCGGCTGGTTCGGATCGATGCTGATCCGCACGGGAATCCGCTGGGCGATCTTGACGAAATTGCCGGTGGCGTTATCGGGCGCGATCACCGAGAACTCCGAGCCGGTTGCCGGCGAGATGCGTTCAACCTGGCCGCGCAGGCGTGCGTTACCCAGGGCGTCGACGCTGAACGTCACCGGCTGGCCGACGGCCACATTGGCCATCTGCGTTTCCTTCATATTGGCGATGACCCACATCGTGTCGGGCACCAGCGCCGTCAACTGCGCGCCCGCGTTCACGTAGGCTCCCTGGCGCACCGTCACCTGCCCCAACTGGCCGTCGCGCGGGGCGGTGATATGGGTGTTGGCCATGTCGATCTCGGCCAACTTGACGGTCGCCTCGGCATTGGCCACCGCCGCCTCGAGCGCGGCGCGGTTGACGTCGACCGAGCGCAGGTTCTGGCGTGCGATCTCGATCGCGGCGCGCGACTGGTCGCGCGAGGCGCTGGCCTGGGCCTGCGTTGCGCGCGCGGCATCGAGTTCGCGCGCCGACAGCGAACCGTCGGCCGCCAGCTCTTCCACGCGGCGCAGGTCGGCCTGGGCGCGCCGTGACTGCGCCTCGTTCGACGCCAGCAGCGCCTGGTTCTGGGCGATGGTGGCGCGCGCGCTCGACTGGCTCTGGGCAAAGTTCGCCAGCGCTGCCTGGCGGTTGGCCAGTTCGGCGCGCGCCTGCGCCAGGCGCTGGGTGGGAATGCGCTCGTCGATGCGCATCAGGAGTTCCCCCTTCTTGACCATCTGGAAATCCTGCACCCGCACCTCGACCACGTAACCACTCAGTTGCGGGCTGATGATCGTCACCTGGCCGCGCACCAGCGCATTCTCGGTGCTCTGCAGGGTGCTGCGAAACGGCGGCAGGTTCCAGGCATACAGCACGATCAATACGCCGGCGATGGCGATGGCGCCGAACGCGAGTGCGCTCAGCAGGATGCGGCGGCGGGAACGGGATGGCACGGTCGATGGTTCTGGCATATCAGTCGGTCACAGGGTCGGGTGGTGGTGGGGTTCCCGGCTTGGGCGCGGGGGTCGGCACGGCTTTCGCCGCCGCGAAGTAATGCAGCCACACGGCATGCAGGAAGATCCAGGCCGCGCTCCCGGCAGCCAACATGGCCAGCACCAGGAACACGTCGTTGTAGGCGAGAATATTGGCTTCGCGCGTCGCGGTGGCCGACAGCGACTGCAGGCTCTGGCGCGTTGCGGCCGCGGGGTCGGCCAGCAGGCGCCCGGCCGCGGCGGCGCCGGACTGGATGCGGCTGGCCACCAGCGGATCCAGGCTGGAAAGGCCCTCGACGATCAGCGAGGAATGGTATTTTTCGCGGATCACCTGGAAGGTGCCCACCAGGCTCGAACCGAGCAGGCTGCCCAGGTTTTGCGTCAGGCCGAACAGCACCGAAAAGCTGATCAGGTTTTGCGGATTGGGGATCACGGCCCCGAGCAGCGACACCACCAGGGGCCCGAGGAACAAGGTGCCGCCGAAGGCGAGCAGGCTCTGGCTCAGGTACATCTGCTCGGGGCGGGTCTGGTTGCTGGCATGGGCATCGATCCAGGCCCCCAGCGCCATGCACAGGAGCGCGATCACCTGCGGCGATACCAGGTGCTTGACGTTGATCGTCAGCGCCGACACCACGATCCCGGCCACCGTGGCGGCCAGCACGATCGCGTACAGGGTTTGCAACTGGTCGTTGTCGAGGCCAACGGCGCGCAGGAAGCCGACCGCGCCCACGCTCTGCTCCGACAGCACGATGCGCACCAGCAGCATCGACAGCGCCAGGCGCGCGATATTGCCGCTGGCCAGCCAGCGCAGGTTCAATAGCGGATTGGCGCGGTTGTGCTCGACGCATAGCGCCGCCGCCAGCAGCACGATCGCGCCCGCCAGCGCCATCCCGATCCAGGCGCGCTCGAACCACCACTCCACGCGGCCGAAGCTGATCGCCGCGCACAGCAGCGCCATGCCCGGCGCGAACAGGGCGAAGGTGACGAAATCGGTGGGCCGGAAGGCCTTGATGTAATCGCCCGACGGCAGCTTGAGCAGCAGCACGGCGCCCAGCGACACCAGCGCCAGGCCCAGCTCGAACAGGTAGAGGCCGCGCCATTCGGCGATCTGCAGCAGGTCGTTGGAGAAGATATAGGCCAGCGGCAGCGCCAGCTGGGCCGCGCCCATCGCCAGCGCCACCCCGCGCAGGCGCCACTCCTTCTTGAAGCCTTGCAGGACGTAATACAGGCCCAGCGGAGACACCGCCGCCGCCAGCATGCCATGGGCGGCGCGCACCGCGATCGCCGAGGCCAGGTCGTTGACGAACAGGTGGGCGAAGGTCACCAGCGCATACAGCACCAGGAAGATCTCGGTGAACAGGCGCAGGCCGAACTGTTGCCGGAATTTCACCAGCAGCAGGTTCATCGAGGCATTGGCCATCACGTAGGCGGCCGGCAACCAGGTGGTTTCGGTGGAATAGGCGCCCAGCACACCTTGCAGATGGACCAGGTTGACGGTGACCAGCGCGTTGCCGAGACCGCCGGTAATGGTGATCAGGACGCCGACGAACAGGTAGGCGAAGCGCAGCGGAGTCGGATGGGCCGGCGTGGACGGCGAGCCCGGCATCATCGGCCGCTCGTCGGGTGCCCACTCGCGCGGCGCATACTTGCTCATGCGTAATTTCCCTTGCTACTCACAGGGCGCGATGATACTCCTTGTGGGAAAAACGCGTCGGATGACACTTTCGCCACACACAAAAATATTCCTTCCGATCTGGTCAACCGGATATTGCTCTCAAGATTTACCCGTCCTAGACTCGGTTTATTCCCTGCGGAAATTGTTCCGCATGGCAGTAAATATGCACCGCGCATTTCCAGAGTCATCCATGTCGAGAACACTGTCCACCCTGATCTCCGCTTCGATTGCCGCGCTGGCCATGCTGCCCGCCGTGGCGCATCTGCAGGAACTGCCTGCCGCAGCCGTCCCTGCCAGCACCGCGGCGCTCGATTACCGCATGAACGAGCGCATCGTCCAGGTTCCGGCCGGCGACGGCGGCGTCACGCTCGAGACCACCGTGTTCCAGCCGAATGGAGCCGGTCCGTTTCCCCTGATCGTCATCAACCACGGCAAGGATTCCGGTCGCCCCAGCCTGCAGCCGCGCGACCGCTTCTATCACATGGCCAGCGCCTTCGTGAAGCGCGGCTATGCGGTGATGGTGCCGATGCGCCAGGGCTTTTCGAAGTCGGGCGGCCGCTACCGCGACCATGGCTGCGACATGACGGCCAACGGCTATACGCAAGCCAAAGACATCCGCTCGACCCTCGACTATGCGCGCCAGCAGTCCTGGATCGATGCCGAGCGCATGGTGGTGGCCGGCCAGTCGTATGGCGGCCTGGCCACGATCGCCCTCGGCACCGAAAACCTGCCGGGCGTGCGTGGCCTGATCAATTTCGCCGGAGGCCTGCGCGACGACAGCGACCGCTGCGCCTGGCGTTCGCAGCTGGTGGCGGCCTTCGGCGAATATGGCGCCAAGGCCACGCTGCCGAGCCTGTGGATGTATGGCCAGAACGACTCGCTGTTCGGGCCGGAACTGGCGGGCCGCATGCACGCCTCCTACGCCCAGGCCGGCGGCCGCGGCCGCCTGGTCGAGTTCCCCTCGTTCAAGCGCGATGCCCACGGCATGCTGGCCAGCCGCGACGGCGAGAAGGTGTGGCTCGAAGATACCGAACGCTTCCTGAAAGAGATCGGCATGCCGACCGCGGTCGTGGTCGACGTCGCGGCCCCGCCGAGCCAGCCGCGCACCGATTTCGCCAGCTTCGACGATGTCGATGCCGTGCCCTTCCTGTCCGAGCACGGCCGCCGCGCCTACCGCGAATACCTGACCAAGATGACGCCGCGCGCCTTTGCCGTTTCGCCGAGCGGCGGCTGGACCTGGGCCGAGGAAGGCGAAGACCCGGAAGGCCGCGCGCTGGCCACCTGCTCGGCCAAGAGCCGCGACCCGTGCCGCCTGTATTCGGTCGACGACTACGTGGTCTGGACCGATGGCCGCCTGGAGCAGGCCGAAAAGGCGGCGGCCACCGCGTCGACCGAACCGGTGCCTGGCGCGACGCCGGCGACGGCGGTCTCGGAGCCGACCACCTCGGTCGGCAGCACCACGGTGCGTTGATCGTATAAGAAATAAACGCAGGGAATGTGACACCGCCTTGTCAAGCGACATGCGCATGTTTCCTCGCGTGAAGTTTAATTCCTTTGCCGCGGGTCGATGCAGCGCAAACCCGACCGTCGTCCTACCTCCGACAATGTGCTTGACGCATTTATCGGAGAAGCCAGATGGTTCGGTTCTATCGCGCCTGCGCCGCCCTGTTGACGGCGCTGGGCATCCTTGCCGCCCCCGCCTGCAGCGCGGCAAATAACTATCCCGTCATCCTCGTCCACGGCTTCCTCGGCTTCGGGCCCGAGGAATTCCAGCACAGCGGTTTCAACTACTGGGGCGGCTACGGCGACATCGCCTCGCAGATGCAGATCTACCGCGGTCCACGCGCCGTATTCGCCGCGGCGGTCGGGCCCATTTCGTCCAACTGGGACCGCGCCGCCGACCTGTACGCCCAGATCAAAGGCGGCTGCGTCGACTATGGCAAGGCCCATGTGCGCGACCACGGCTTGCCCGGTCAAGTACAAAAGCCGCCCGGTAAATGCTGGGCCGCCGATCCGCGCAACAACCCGCAAGACTATCCGCTGGCCCTGTATCCGGCCTGGGACCAGGACCACCCGATCCACATGATCGGGCACAGCCAGGGCGGCACCACGATCCGGGCGCTGATCGAACTGCTGGAGCATGGCTCGCCCCAGGACGAAGGCGACGGCGAACTGTTCAAGGGCGGCAAGGTCGGCTGGATCCGCAGCGTGACCACGATCTCGGCGCCACACAACGGCACCACCCTGACCGATGCCGTGTTCAACATCCTGCCAGGCATCCGCCTGCCGCTGCGCGACGTCCTCGGGCACCGGGTAGCGGGCTGGGAACTGGCGCCGGACGGCGCGCGCGAATTCAATCTGTGGGCGCGCACTTCGCCGAACATCTATTATTTTTCGGTCGGCACGGTGGCCACCGAAGGCGGCGCCTGGTGCTGCAACGGCACCGACCGCATCGTCGCCCCGGTCCAGACCACCTTGTTCCAGTATGCGCGCGCCGACAT
This sequence comes from Massilia arenae, assembly GCF_008014745.1. Classification (GTDB taxonomy): domain Bacteria; phylum Pseudomonadota; class Gammaproteobacteria; order Burkholderiales; family Burkholderiaceae_D; genus Telluria; species Telluria arenae. The sequence continues at coordinate 139,860 of NZ_VPFD01000001.1, read as the reverse complement.
GATCCCCTATTTCAAATCCTTCGCCGGCGAATGGATCGTGCCCTCGGTGGCGCAGCGCGGCATGGGCAGCTATACCCTCGACCTGCCTAATCGGGTACGCATCGACAGCGACTGGTTCTCGAACGACGGCGTGGTCAACACGATCAGCATGCGCTCGCCCAATGGCCACCCGGCGCGCGACTACGACGGCACGGCCGTGCGCGGCGCCTGGAATTTCCTCGGCAACTACAAGGGCTACGACCACTTCGACATCCTGAACTGGCCCAACCAGGGGCCATCGGCCGACAAGCTCTATGAGCAGGTCAGCGACATCATTTTTGCGCTGTAAGATTTACGCGAGGCTCTCAATGCGCACGATGTGCATGCGGTCGGGCCGGTCGACCAGCATGCATACTTTGCCGCTGCGCTTGCAGTGATCCTGCACGCGCCAGTAGTCGCCATGGCTCAGGCAACCGGTCTGGCAGATCACCAGATCGGCCGCCAGCAGGCTGGCTTCCAGCTCGACTGGCAAAGCCTCGTCGGCCCGCGAAGCATGCTCGGCCAGTTCGCGCGCATGCAGTTGGCGCATCAGTGTGTGCACCCGCGCCTGGAGGGACTCGATCTGGCGGCCCATGGCGGCGCGCCGCTTCAGGCCAGGCGTAGCCTCTTCGAGCGCGGCGCGGTCTTCGCGCTCCCAGGCAAGCTCAGTAAGGCTGCGGATCGCCGCCGCGCGCGAGCGCATCAGCGCCGCATCCAGGCCGCGAATGCGCTCGGCCTGCTCGCGTAACAGCACCGTGCAGCGCGCCTGGACCTGGGCATGAGCCCGCAGCAGCGCGCCATGCTCGCATAGCAGTCGATCGACGTCCTGTTCGGCCAGCATCCCATCCCCTTTCGAAGAGTGACACAAGGCGCGCCACAGCCGCCATCTTAAATGAGAATTATTCTCATTTCAATAAAGACCCTTTGGCAACCATGGACTCAGAGACAAAAGGCACCGATCAATGCGCGCTGCGCAGGCTCCGGGCCAAATCCGACAAGCGGTACGGCTTGCTGACGAAGGCGAACTCCCCCAGCCGCGAGCGGTCGAGTTTCAATGCTGGCTGCGGATAGCCCGAGGCCAGCATCACCTTCACGTTCGGGTAGTTGTTGCGCGTGTAGGCCGCCAGTTCGATGCCGTTCATCCCGTTCGGCATCACCACGTCGGTGAACAGGATGTCGACGTCGCGGCTGGCCAGCAGGTTCAGGGCGTCGTTGCCGCTGGCGGCGGTCATCACGTCGTAGCCCATGCTCAGGAACAACGAGGACGCGACGTCCAGCAGGTCGGGTTCGTCCTCGACGATCAGCACGGTCTCGGTCTCGATTTCCGCAAGATCGTGCGCGTGCGAGGTCACGGCCGGCAGCCAAATGACGATGCTGGTGCCCTCGCCCACCGTGCTCTCGATGGTCACCTCGCCGCCCGACTGCTTGATGAAGCCATATACCTGCGACAGGCCGAGGCCCGTGCCCTTGCCCACTTCCTTGGTGGTGAAGAAGGGTTCGAAGGCGCGCGCGATGGTCTCGGGCGCCATGCCGGTGCCGGTGTCGCTCACGCTCAGGCGCACATAGTGGCCGGCCGCCAGCGACGGGTGCTCGCCGTGCACCAGCTCCACATTGGCCGTCTCGACCAGGATCCGCCCGCCGCCCGGCATGGCGTCGCGCGCATTGACCACCAGGTTCAGCACCGCCGACTCCAGCCGCGCGGCGTCGATCACGGCGTTCGGCGCCCGGGCATCGAGCTTCATCACGAACTCGATCGACGAATTGGCCGCGCGCCGCAGCACCGATTCGAAGCCGCTGATAATGCGGTTGACGTTGCGCGTCTCGGGTTCCAGCGGCTGCTGGCGCGCGAAGGCCAGCAATTGCTGGGTGAGCGTGGCGCCGCGGTCGATAGCGCGCCGCATGCTGTCGAGCGTCTTGGCGTCGCCGCCGGGATTACGCTGCATGCTCAGCACCTCGACGCCGCTCGAGATCACCGACAGCAGGTTGTTGAAGTCGTGCGCGATGCCGCCGGTGAGCTGGCCGATCGATTCCATCTTCTGGGCCTGGAACAGGGCCGCCTGCGCCTTGTCGAGCGCCTCGGCCGCCGCCTTCTTCTCGGTCAGGTCGCGCGTGATCTTGGCAAAGCCGACCAGGCGCCCGTCCTCGTCGCGGATGGCGTCGATGACCACATTGGCCCAGAACCGGGTGCCGTCCTTGCGCATGCGCCAGCCTTCGGCCTCGTAGCGGCCGACCTCGCCGGCCGTCATGAGCGCGCGCACCGGCAGGCCGCGCAGGCGGTCCTCGTCGGTATAGAAGCGCGAGAAATGGTGGCCGACGATGTCATCGTAGCTGTAGCCCTTGATGCGCTCGGCGCCGACGTTCCAGTTCGACACCATCCCCTCGGGTGTCAGCATGTACAGCGCGTAGTCGGTCACTCCCTGCACCAGCAGCCGGAAGCGCCGCTCGCTGTCGCGCAGCGCATCTTCGGCGCGCTTCTTCTCGGTGACGTCGCGCGTGATCTTGGCGTAGCCGATCAGGACGCCGCCGCTGTCGCGGATCGGATCGATCACCACATGGGCCCAGAAGCGGCCGCCGTCCTTGCGCACGCGCCAGCCTTCGGATTCGTAGCGACCGTATTCGAGCGCATGGGCCAGCGCCTGCGCCGGCAGGCCGGTGGCGCGGTCTTCCGGGGTATAGAAACGGGAGAAATGCTGCTGCAGGATCTCGTGCTCGACATAGCCCTTGAAACGCTGGGCGCCGGCATTCCAGCTGTTGACGTATCCCTGCGGATCGAGCATGTAGATCGCGTAATCGCTGATGCCGGCGATCAGGTACTGGAAGCGTTGCTCGTCGGTCAGCGTCTGCTTGACGGGTAGAGAAGTGTCCATGGGGCGATACCGCGTCCTTGTCTACGGGGCCAAAAAAGTAGCCCATCATACATCTGCTTTTGCCAAACACGCCATGCGAAAATATGTACGTGTGCGACGGTAACCAGTTGTCAGGACGGATAACCACAGTGGCAATACGTTGGGGTATCGGGTGTTGAAAAACATTCTATATAGAATGAGATACCAGCTTTTCACGTTACAATGCGCCTTGTTCCCTGCTCGTTACCAAGCGGCTCCATGACCCAGGCCTCTCCCGACAACCTCGACATCACCGGCTGCGACCGCGAACCGATCCGCACGCCGGGCAGCATCCAGCCGCATGGCTTCATGCTGACGCTGTCGCCTGCACTCGACGTGCTGCAGGCGAGCGCCAATCTCGCCGGGTGGACCGGCGTCGACGCCGGCGCCGCGATCGGCCGGCCGCTGGCCGCCGCGATCGGCGAAGCGGCCGTTGCCCACCTGGCCCTGGAACTGGGCAGCGGCACGCTGGGCCAGCGTCCGGCCTACCTCGGCACCGTCACGACCGGCAACGGCCAGCACTTCGACGTGTTGGCGCACGCCTGGGACGGCCTGGTGATCGCCGAATTCGAATCGGTCATGCGCGCGCAGCCGGCCGATTTTCGCCACCTGTACCCATTGATCTCCGACTTCCTGGCACGGGTCGGCGACCATGCATCCATTCCGGCCCTGACCGACCTGGCCGCGCGCCACGTGCGTTCGGTGACCGGCTACGGCCGCGTGATGGTCTACCAGTTCGACCCCACCGGCCATGGCCGGGTGGTGGCCGAGTCGAAGGCGGACGATTACGACTCGTATCTCGATCAATCGTTCCCGGCCAGCGATATCCCGGTCCAGGCGCGCGCACTGTATACGCTGTCGCCGATCCGTGTGATCCAGGACGCCAACTACGAGGCCGCCCCTCTGGTCCCGGACGTCAATCCGGCCACCGGCGCGCGCAACGACCTGTCGTTCGCCGCCCTGCGCAGCGTCTCGCCGGTGCACCTGCAGTACATGCGCAATATGGGCACGCTGGCCTCGATGTCGGTGTCGCTGATCGTCAAGGGCCAGTTGTGGGGCCTGATCTCGTGCCATAACGCGACGCCCTGCCAGGTGTCGGTCGAAAAGCGCACCGCCTGCGAGCAGCTGGGCCAGATCCTGGCGCTGTGCGTCGAGTCGCGCGAGGATGCGCGCGAACTGCAGTTCCGCCTCGACGTGCGCCGCATCATGGTCGAGATGCTGGGCCGCCTGACCAAGGGTTCCGACTTCATCGACAACCTGTCCGGCGTGTTCCCCGAACTGCTGCGCTTTGCGCGCGCCGGCGGCGTGGCGATCGTGGTGGACGACCGCATCCTGACCTATGGCGACACGCCGAACGACGCGTCGATCCGGTCGCTGGCCACCTGGCTCGCGGTGCACGGTCACGAGGTGTTCCATACCGATCACCTGGCCGACGCCTACCCGCCGGCGCAGGAACTGACGCGCAACGCCAGCGGCCTGCTGGCGCTGCCGATCTCGCGCATCCACCAGCACTATCTGCTGTGGTTCCGTCCCGAGCTGGTGCAGACCGTGGAATGGGCCGGCAACCCGTATGAAAAACAGGCCGCCGCCAATGCGCCGACCAGCCTGTCGCCGCGCCAGAGTTTCGCCGCCTGGCGCGAGACCATCCACGGCCACAGCCTGCCGTGGCATGCCGCCGAGATCGAGCTGACCACCGAGTTTCGCAGTGCGCTGCTGGGCATCGCGCTCGAGCGCGCGGAACAGATGGCCGAACTGGCCGAAGAACTGGGCCGCGCCAACAAGGAGCTCGAAGCGTTCTCGTATTCGGTGTCGCACGACCTGCGCGCGCCGCTGCGCCACATCGCGGGCTTCTCGGACCTCTTGATCGAATCGGCCGGCAGCGAAGACGTGGCCATGCGCCAGCGCTTTTTAAAGAACATCAAGGAATCGGCGCGCCTGGCCGGCAAGCTGGTCGACGACCTGCTGTCGTTCTCGCAGATGGGCCGCGCCGCCCTGCGCCCGACCAATATCGACATGACAGACCTGGTGTCGGGCTGCATCGATAAACTGGCCCTGGACATCGGCCAGCGCAAGGTCGACTGGCATATCGAAGGCATGCCGGTGGTCTGCGCCGACCCTGCGTTTTTACATCTGGCGATGTTCAACCTGCTGTCGAACGCGGTCAAGTTCACGCGCGAGCGCGAACAGGCCGTGATCCGGATCACCTGCGACGAGACCGCCGACGAATTCGTGTTCCACGTAGCCGACAACGGCGCCGGCTTCAATCCCAACTACGTGCACAAGCTGTTCGGCGTATTCCAGCGCCTGCACCGGATGGAAGACTTCCAGGGCACCGGCATCGGCCTGGCCAACGTCCGCCGTATCATCGAGCGCCATAACGGCCGCGTGTGGGCCGATTCGATACTGGGCGAAGGAGCGACGTTCTCCTTCACCCTTCCAAAACAACCCATCAATCCGTAGACCGTACCATGCTCAAACCCATTCTTCTGGTAGAAGACAATCCGCACGACCTCGAACTGACGCTGATCGCGTTGTCGAAGAGCCAGCTGGCCAATGAAGTCGTAGTTGCACGCGACGGCGCCGAGGCGCTTGACTACCTGCACCGGCGCGGCGAATTCGCCGACCGCCAGCAGGGCAGCCCGGCCGTGATCCTGCTCGACCTCAAGCTGCCCAAGGTCGACGGCCTTGAGGTGCTCAGGGAAATCCGCAACACCGAGGCGCTCAAGCCGGTGCCGGTAGTGATGCTGACCTCGTCCAAGGAAGAGCAGGACGTGGTGCGCAGCTATGCGCTGGGCGTGAACGCCTATGTGGTCAAGCCGGTGGACTTCAATGAATTCGTGCGCGCGATCGCCGATCTCGGCATCTTCTGGGCGGTGCTGAACGAGCCGCCGCCAGGCTCGCACCGCTACATCAAGCCGAAGTGAGTCGCGCTTGACGGCTTGCCGGCGGCGCGCCTGGCGCGCCGCAGCAGGTGACGGATGCGCGCACTCAGCGCTTCCGGATGGTAGGGCTTCTGCAGCAAATGGACCGATGCGTCCAGTTTTCCTTCATGGGTCAGCACACCCTCGGCATAGCCCGAGGTGTACAGCACTTCGCATTCCGGCAACTTGCTGCGCACGATCTCGCCCAGTTGCAGGCTGGTGAGCGGCCCCGGCATCACCACGTCGGTGAATACCAGGTCGATGTGACGCCCCTGCTCGATAATCGCCGCTGCCTGCGCGGCATCTCCCGCCTCCAGCACGTCGTAGCCGAGCGCGGACAGGATGCCGCAGGTCGACGAGCGCACGTCTTCTTCGTCCTCGACCACCAGGATGGTTTCCAGGCCGCCGGCCAGCGGCAAGTGGTAAGGATGCTCGCTGGCGACCTGTGGCGCCGCACTGCTGCGCGGCAGATAGATGCACACACTGGTACCCTTGCCGGCTTCGCTGCGCAGCACGATCTCGCCGCCTGACTGCTTGACGAAACCGTAGGCCATCGACAGACCCAGGCCAGTGCCCTGCCCGGTCGGCTTGGTGGTGAAAAACGGCTCGAAGGCGCGGGCCATCACGTTGGGCGGCATGCCCTTGCCGGTGTCGGCAATCTCGATCATCACGAAGTCGTCGGATGCCACTTCCACCGGCCGTGCGTCGCCAGGGCCGACGTTAGTGGCGCGAATGGTCAGGGTACCGCCGCCAGGCATCGCGTCGCGCGCATTGATGACCAGGTTGAGCAGCACATTATTGAGCTGGTTCGGATCAATCACCGTGCTGCCAAGGTCGGCAGCGATCTCGCTGCGGACAAAGGTATTGGCGTCCAGCAGGCGGCGCGCCATATCGTCGAGCTCACGCAGCAGATGGCCGGGATCGATCACGATCGACTGCAAGGGCTGGCGGCGCGCAAAAGCGAGCAGGTGCGACGCCAGCTTGGCGCCGCGTTCGACGCCGGCCAGCGCCATCTCGACCCGCGAGCGCCCCGCATCGCTCAGGCCGCCAACCATCCTGAGCAGTTGCAGGTTGCCGCCGATGATCTGCAGCACATTGTTGAAGTCGTGGGCGACGCCGCCGGTGAGCTGGCCGATTGCTTCCATTTTCTGTGCCTGTTGCAGGGCCGACTGGCTGGCGGCCAGCTCTTCCTGGCTGCGGCGCAGCGAGGCGAAGGCCTGGTCGCGCTCGCGCCGGGCGATGCAGGCGCCGCTGTGGTGGCGCACGCGCGCCACCAGTTCGCGCGGATCGGGCCACTTGACCATATAGTCGCTGGCGCCGATGGCGAAGGCCTTGGCCTTGATGTCGGGATCGTCCTCGGACGAGAGCAGGATGACGGGAATGTCGTGGGTATCCGGATGCGCGCGCAAGCTGGCGATGACGTCGAAGCCGTCGACGCCACCCGGCATGCGCAGGTCGACGAGGACAACGGTCGCATCGACCTGGCGCGCCACCTCGACGGCGCGCGACGAGTCCGATTCATACACGAGTTGATGGCCGACACAACCTTTCAGACCGTGCGCGATGATGTCCTGGGCAAAGGATTCATCGTCAATCAACAGCACGGAACAGCGGGTCGAGTCGTCTTCAATCATGCAACTGCGTCGCTTTCAGGCTAAAGAGGTGAATGTCTTGCGCTAAGGCCAAGGGTAAATTTTACACGTTTCCTATTTTACACAAGGCGCACACGCATTTCTCCATTGAAATTATCGGGTCAAGACTTGTGCAACGCGCTCTAGCCCACCATATCGCAATCGATAAGCAAACACAACCCGGAGAAGGATGTGATCGACAACTGTTGTCCCCTGTGCGGACGGCCTCTCGGGACTGTCAATATCGACCGCCACCACCTGGTCCCGAAGACCTTCAAGGGCAAGGAGCAGTTCCCGATCCACAAGATCTGCCACCGCAAGATTCACTCTGCGCTGACCGAGCGCGAACTGCTGCGGCAGTATCACACCTGGGACGCGCTGCGCGGGCACGAGGACATCGCCGCCTTCATCGACTGGGTGGCAAACAAGCCGCCCGAGTTCTACACCCGTACTTACACATCCAACAAGAAAAAGAGCCGCTGATCGATAGGCTCGCGACAACTTTCGCACTCACCCGCAGTCCAGGGTGGATTGGGGCGCTCTTGGCGGCAATGGTGGCGGGGATGGACATCTACGATGCTGCAGCAACGGCGCTTGCAAGGGCTGCAGGCACGGCGCGCGGCGACACGAAAGCTTTGCAAAAGCAAAAAGGGCCGCATTCGCATGCGGCCCTTCTCTTGTTCTGGCTCCCCGACCTGGACTCGAACCAGGGACCTGCGGATTAACAGTCCGTCGCTCTACCAACTGAGCTATCAGGGAATTGAGGCAATATTATAGCCGGGCGATTGCAATTTGACCAGTGCCTCTTGTGAATCGATGCCACTACCCGATCCTGCGCCTCCTGCTTTGCTATAGTTTCGGCTTCGCCGCCACCTGCGGCCTGCCACCTCATCACAGTCCGACATCACAGACAAACCATGACCACTTCCCGCACCCTCGGCACCCCGCTCTCCCCTTCCGCAACCAAAGTCATGCTGCTCGGCTCCGGCGAGCTGGGCAAGGAAGTGATCGTCGCCCTGCAGCGCCTGGGCGTCGAAGTGATCGCCGTCGACCGCTACCCGAACGCGCCCGGCCACCAGGTGGCGCACCGCGCCCACGTGATCGACATGACCGACGGCGCCGCACTGGAGGCCCTGATCGACCGTGAGCGCCCCGACCTGGTGGTGCCCGAGATCGAGGCGATCGCCACCGACAAGCTGGCCGAACTCGAAGCCGCGGGCCGCATTACCTGCATCCCGACCGCCCGCGCGGCCCAGCTGACCATGAACCGCGAAGGCATCCGCCGCCTGGCAGCCGAGGAACTGGGCCTGGCAACCTCGCCCTACCGCTTCGCCAGCAGCCTGGCCGAATTGCAGCAAGCCTGCGAAGCGGTCGGCTTCCCCTGCGTGGTGAAACCGGTGATGTCGTCGTCCGGCAAGGGCCAGTCGAAGCTCGATTCCGCCGGCGACGTGCAAGCCGCCTGGGCCTACGCCGCCGCGGGCGGACGGGTCGACGCCGGCCGCGTGATCGCCGAAGGCTTCATCGATTTCGACTACGAAATCACCCTGCTGACGGTGCGCTCGCTGGGCGCCGACGGCACGATCGAAACGAGCTTCTGCGAACCGATCGGCCACAAGCAGGTGCAGGGAGACTACGTCGAATCGTGGCAGCCGCACCCGATGCAGCCACTGGCGTTGGAGCGTGCGCGAGATATCGCGAGCAAGGTCACCGCCAACCTGGGCGGGCTGGGCGTGTTCGGTGTCGAGCTGTTCGTCAAGGGCGATATGGTGTGGTTCTCGGAAGTGAGCCCGCGTCCGCACGACACCGGCATGGTGACGATGGCGAGCCAGTTGCAGAGCGAATTCGAACTGCACGCGAAAGCCATCCTCGGCCTGCCGGTGAATCCGGCATTGCGCGCGCCCGGCGCCTCCGCCGTGATCTATGGCCAGCTGGACGAAGCCGGCATTGTCTTCGAGGGCGTCGCCGAAGCGCTGCGCGTGCCGGGCGCCGACCTGCGCCTGTTCGGCAAGCCGGAATCGTTCGCGCGCCGCCGCATGGGCGTGGCGCTCGCGAGCGCCGACGATGTCGAGACCGCGCGCCAGCGTGCGCTCGAGGCGGCGTCGAAGGTCAGGCCGGTGTCTGGCAAGCGCTGAAGCAACCTCCATCAAGGACGACCGCCATGCATGAACAGCTTGCACTGCTCATCATCGATATGCAGAACGCGATGTGCAGCCAAACCCTTCCACCCCGCAACAACCCGGCGGCGGAAGACAATATCGCACGCCTCCAGCTCGCCTGGCGCAATGCGGGCCAGCCGCTGGTCTTCGTGCGGCACATCAGCCGTTCGCCGACGTCCGTGTTCGCGCCTGGCCAGCATGGGGCGACGCACCAGGAGCGCTTCCAGCCGCAGCCACATGAACACGTCGTCGAGAAGAACGTGCCCGACGCCTTCATCAACACCGGGCTCGAGCGATGGCTACACGCACGGGGCTTGCGCCGCCTCGTGATCGCCGGGGTCAGCACCAACAATTCGGTCGAGGCGACGGCGCGCACCGCCGGCAACCTGGGCTTCGACGTCGTGGTCGTGTCCGATGCCTGCTTCACCTTCGACAAACAGGATTTCGGCGGCACGTGGCGCAGCGCCGAAGAGGTGCACCTGATGGCGCTGGCCAACCTGCATGACGAGTATGCGCAGGTGCGCAGCACGGATGAGGTACTGGCGGCGCTACCGGATCGCTGAGCGGTTACGCGCAAAACAAAAAGGGCCGCATTCGCATGCGGCCCTTCTCAATTCTGGCTCCCCGACCTGGACTCGAACCAGGGACCTGCGGATTAACAGTCCGTCGCTCTACCAACTGAGCTATCAGGGAAAGGAGGCCGCATTATACCTGCTGTTTTCGATTTCGCAAGCATTCACGCGACGAAAAAACGTGAAACTAGACTTTCGTCCGCGCGACCAGGCGCTTCAGGGCGTCCAGCACCAGCGCCGGCTCGGTCAGCTGCGGGAAGTGGGCGCTGCGCCGCGCCTCGATCCGCTCGCCCAACGGCGACAAGGCCGCCAGCCCCAGCTGCGTACGCTCGCGCTCGCGCACGAGCGCCGCAGGCACCATCCAGCGCGGCAGGCGCTTCGTGCCGGACAGCACCGTCACCGGCACTGGCGGGAACGCGGGCGCCTCCTGGATGTCCTTCACGGTCTCGGCTTCGTGCCGGATCTCGTCAAATTGATCGCGCGGCGATATGCGGTCGAGCAGATTGATGAAGCCGCGCTGCAGCGGCGACTGGAATTGCTTGAGCGTGGTGACGTCGTCCGGCGCGGTCGCTTCCAGGAACATCACGCCGGCCACTTCGTCCGCGAAGGCGCGTGCGAACAGGTTGGCGTGCAGGCCGCCGAAGGAATGGCCGACCAGCACGAACGGCGGCTCGACGCCGGCCGTCTGCAGCAGCAGGCGCAGCTGCGCCACCACGGTCTCGCCGTACTGCGCCTCGCGCGGCTTGGGGCTGCCGCCGACACCGGGCCGATCATAGGCGAACACGGTGCCCAGCTGTTCGATCTCGGGATACAGCTTGTACCAGCCATCGAGCGGGCCGCCCGCGCCATTGATCAGCACGATCGACGGCTTGCCCTGCCCCGACTTCATCAAGCGGAACATCTGCCCTTCGATCAGGGTGGCATGGCTTTTCGGAAGTTGCTTCACGCGGGTATCTCCTATGGTGCCCGACAGCGCCAATGATGCACGCCGCAAAACGAAAAAGGCCGCATCCTCAGATGCGGCCTCTTCTAATTCTGGCTCCCCGACCTGGACTCGAACCAGGGACCTGCGGATTAACAGTCCGTCGCTCTACCAACTGAGCTATCAGGGAATTGATGCTTGCATTATATGGCTGGTGAAACGTTTCTGTCAAATCTGCACAGTGTTCAACAACCATTCACGCTTGCTCTCCACAAACGCTGTAACGCTTGCGGAGAGCCGGGATTTTAGAGAACTTTGGCAACCGCGTCAACGACGCGATCGATATTGGTCGAGTTCAGCGCGGCGACGCAGATGCGGCCGGTGTCCACGGCGTAGATCGATTCGTCGCGCAGCTTGCCCACTTGCTCCTTGGTCAGGCCGGAATACGAGAACATGCCGACCTGCTCGCGCACGAATTCGAAGTCGTGGCCCGGGGCCTTGGCCTTCAGCTTCTCGACCATCGCGCCGCGCATTTCGCGGATGCGCACGCGCATGCCGGCCAGCTCTTCTTCCCACAGCTTGCGCAGCTCGGGGGTCGACAGCACGGTCGCGACGACCTTGCCGCCATGGGTCGGCGGGTTCGAATAGTTGGTGCGCACCACGCGCTTGAGTTGCGACAGCACGCGGGACGCCTCTTCGCCACTGGTGGCGACGATCGACAGCGCGCCGACGCGTTCGCCGTACAGCGAGAACGACTTCGAGAACGAGTTCGACACCAAGAGCGGCATGCCGGTCGCGGCGAAGCGGCGCACGACGGCGCCGTCTTCGTCGATGCCGTTGGCGAAGCCCTGGTAGGCCATGTCCAGGAACGGCACCAGGCCGCCTGCCTGCACGGTGGCGATGACTTGATCCCACTGCTCTTGCGACAGGTCGGCGCCGGTCGGGTTGTGGCAGCAGGCGTGCAGCACGACGATCGCGCCGGCCGGCATGGCCTTGAGCGCGGCCAGCATGCCGTCGAAATTCACGCCGCGGGTGCTTGGATCGTAATAGGCGTAGTTGTGGACGGTGAAGCCGGCACTTTCGAACAGCGCGCGGTGGTTTTCCCAGCTCGGGTCGCTGATGTACACGTCCGAATTCGGCAGGAAGCGCTTGAGGAAATCGGCGCCGATCTTGAGCGCGCCGGTGCCGCCCAGGGCTTGCACGGTGATCGCACGTTTCTCTTGAATTACGGCGCTGTCGGCACCAAATACCAGCTCTTGCACCGCCTTGTCGTAGGCCGCCAGGCCATCGATCGGCAGGTAGGTGCGCGGCGCAGGCTGCTCCATCAACTTGGCTTCCGCTTTCTGTACGCATTCCAACAGTGGCACCTTGCCGTTATTGTCATAATAGACGCCCACGCCGAGGTTGATCTTGGCAGGGTTGGTATCGGCATTGAAGGCTTCGGTGATGCCCAGGATCGGGTCACGCGGGGCCATTTCAATGGCGCCGAAGAGGCTGGCAGAGGCGGTGGAAGTCATCGTGATAAACTCGGTTTTCGGCTGGGTTGGCAGCGGTGGGGTTAGTAATTGTATAGACAGCGGCCCTTGTAGGTCCAAGGCCGCGGGCGGATTCTCATTCTAACAAAGGTCTGTAAGCATGGCTGATTTATCCATCGCAACTTCGCCGGAACCGACGGTCATCACCTTCCCGGATTCCCCTTTCAAGTTGCATCAACCGTTCGAGCCGGCGGGCGACCAGCCGACCGCGATCGCGGGCCTGATTGAAGGCATCAACGACGGCCTGTCGTACCAGACGCTGCTTGGCGTGACGGGCTCGGGCAAGACGTACACGATGGCCAATGTGATCGCGCGCGCTGGCCGTCCGGCGATCGTGTTCGCACCCAACAAGACGTTGGCGGCCCAGCTGTATTCGGAGTTCCGCGAATTCTTCCCGCAGAACGCGGTCGAGTATTTCGTTTCTTACTACGATTACTACCAGCCCGAGGCCTATGTGCCGCAGCGCGACCTGTTCATCGAAAAGGACTCGTCGATCAACGAGCACATCGAGCAGATGCGCCTGTCGTGCACCAAGTCGCTGATGGAGCGGCGCGACGTGGTCATCGTGGCCACCGTGTCGGCGATCTACGGTATCGGTAATCCGAACGAATACCACAAGATGATCCTGACCCTGCGCCACAAGGATAAAGTGGCGCAGCGCGACATCATCGCGCGCCTGATCCAGATGCAGTACACCCGCAACGAGATGGATTTCTCGCGCGGATCGTTCCGTGTGCGCGGCGACACCATCGACATCTTCCCGGCCGAGCATGCCGAGCTGGCGATCCGCATCGAGATGTTCGATGACGAGATCGAATCGCTGCAGCTGTTCGACCCGCTGACGGGCCGCGTGCGCCAGAAGATCCCGCGCTTTACCGTGTATCCGGGCTCGCACTACGTCACGCCGCGCTCGACGGTACTGCGCGCGGTCGAGTCGATCAAGGCCGAGCTGCGCGACCGCCTCGAGGAATTCCGTCAGCAGAACAAGCTGATCGAAGAGCAGCGCCTCGAACAGCGCACGCGTTTCGACCTCGAGATGATGGCCGAGATCGGCTTTACCAAGGGCATCGAGAACTACTCGCGCCACCTTTCCGGCGCGATGCCGGGCGAGCCGCCACCGACCCTGATCGACTACCTGCCGAAAGACGCGCTGATGTTCATGGACGAGTCGCACGTCATGATCGGCCAGCTCAACGCCATGTACAGCGGCGACCGCTCGCGCAAGACCAACCTGGTCGACTATGGCTTCCGCCTGCCGTCGGCATTGGACAACCGCCCGCTCAAATTCCAGGAATTCGAGAGCAAGGCGCGCCAGACGATCTTTGTCTCGGCCACGCCGGCCGACTACGAGCAGGGCAAGGCCGACAATGTGGTCGAGCAGGTGGTGCGGCCCACCGGCCTGGTCGACCCGCAAATCATCGTGCGCCCCGCCCTGTCGCAGGTCGACGACCTGATGAGCGAGATCAACGACCGCGTCGCCAAGGACGAGCGTGTGCTGGTGACCACGCTGACCAAGCGCATGGCCGAGCAGCTCACCGAATACCTGGGCGACCACGGCATCAAGGTGCGCTACCTGCACAGCGATATCGATACGGTCGAGCGCGTGGAGATTCTGCGCGACCTGCGCCTGGGCACCTTCGACGTGCTGGTCGGGATCAACCTGCTGCGCGAGGGCCTGGACTTGCCCGAGGTATCGCTGGTGGCGGTGCTCGATGCCGATAAAGAGGGCTTCCTGCGCTCCGAGCGTTCGCTGATCCAGACCATCGGCCGCGCGGCGCGTAACCTCAACGGCGTGGCGATCCTGTACGGCGACCAGATCACCGATTCGATGCGGCGCGCGATCGACGAGACCGAGCGTCGCCGCGCCAAGCAGATCGCCTTCAACGAGGCCAATGGCATCACGCCGAAGGGTGTGCACAAGAAGATCAAGGAAATGATCGACGGCGTGTACAGCAGTGCCGCGCAGAAGGCCATGGTCGAGGGCGTGCACGAGGATGCGGCGACGGCCAAGGTCGAGTCGATGAGCGAGAAGCAGATCAGCAAGGAGATCAAGCGCCTCGAGAAGCTCATGGTCGATCACGCCAAGAACCTCGAGTTCGAGAAGGCGGCGCAGGTGCGCGATCAGCTGCATGTGCTCAAGCAGCAGGCGTTCGGGGCGCCGGGGGCGGATAATGTGGTGTCGATGTTGGGCAAGTAACGCGCCCGCCAGTTCGCAACGCTCGCCCGTCGTTCCCGCGTAGGCGGGAACCTAATTCGCCTGCGCAGAGACTACGTTTGAGATAGTCGACATAGCGTCAGCCTTAGGTTCCCGCCTGCGCGGGAACGACGTTTTCAGGCTGCGAACAGAATTACCTTCGTACGGTGCGGACGCCCTACACCGCCACCGCCGCCAGCAACTCCAGCAGCTTCGCCAGATCCGCCGGCTTAGCCATGTGATGATCGAATCCGGCATGGTGCGCACGCTGCCGGTCTTCCTCCTGCCCATAACCCGTCAGCGCCACCAGCATTGCCTGCGTGGTCTCGGGCATCGCCCGCAGCCGGCGCGCCAGTTCGTGGCCGTCGATGTCGGGCAGGCCGATATCGAGCAGGGCCACGTCCGGGGGCGCCTGCAGCGCACTCGCCAATGCGCCCTTGCCGTCGTATTCGACCTTGACCTCATACCCATTCATCTCCAGCAGCGTCCCCAGCATCTGGGCCGCATCGACGTTGTCGTCGACCACCAGCACCTTCAGCCCGCGCGCCCCGCGCGACTGCACGTCGAGCCGCCGCGGACCCGCTTCCGGCGCCGCGGCCAGGCACGGCAGGTACACCACGAACTCGCTGCCCTTGCCCAGGCCTTCGCTGTGCGCCTCTACCCGTCCGCCATGCAGCACGGCCAGGCTCTTGACCAGCGCCAGGCCGAGCCCAAGGCCGCCCTGCGAGCGGTCGGGCGTGCGCTCGGCCTGGATGAACAGGTCAAAAATGTAGGGCAGGATCGGCGGATCGATGCCCTGCCCGTTGTCGCGCACCGCCACCCGCACGTCACCGGCCTCGATGCACGCGCTGAGCACGATGCATCCGCCCGGCGTCGTGTACTTGGCGGCGTTGTTGAGGATGTTCGAGACCACCTGGACCAGGCGCGTGCGGTCGCCCTCCACGCGCAGCGTGCCGGAGGCGATCTCGCAGTGCAGTTCGTGGCCGCGCGCATCCATCAGCGGGCGCACCTGTTCCACCGCCGCGCCCACGATCTCGCGTACCTCCAGCGCCTCCCTGGTGATGGTCACCTGGCCGCGTGTCACGCGCGAGACGTCGAGCAGGTCGTTGACCAGGGACGTCATGTGCTGGGCCTGGCGCGCGATGATGTCGCTGGCGCGCTGGATGCCTGGCGCGTCCATCTGGCCGCGCTGCAGCAGCTGGGCCGCCGTCGTAATCGGCGCCAGCGGGTTGCGCAGCTCGTGCGCCAGCATCGCCAGGAACTGGTCCTTCTGGCGGTTGGCGGCGCGCAGCTCGTCCTCGATGCGCTTGCGCGCCGTGACGTCGCTGCCTTCGACGAAGATGCCGGAGACCTTGCCGTGCTGGTCATGGATCGGCTGGTAGACGAAGTCGATGAAGCGCTCTTCCAGCGGCGCGTCGCGGTCGCGCTGCACGCGCAGCGGCACCGCGTGGCCGACGAAGGGCTGGCCGGTCTGGTACACGTGGTCGAGCAGCTCGAAGAAGCCCTGTCCCTTCACCTCGGGCAGGGCGTCGCGCACGGCCTTGCCCACCAGCGCGCGGTGGCCCACCAGCTGCAGGTAGGAGCGGTTGGTGAGCTCGAACACATGGTCCGGGCCGCGCAGCACGGCGATGATGCCGGGCGCCTGCTCGAACAGCGTCACCAGGCGTTCGTTCTCTTCCTCGCGGTAGCGCTGGGCCAGCACCTCGCCGGTCATCTCGACGCAGGCGCAGAACATGCCGGCCACGGTGCCGTCCTCGTCGCGCACCGGAGAGTAGGAAAAGCGAAACCAGGTGTCTTCGTCGTAGCCGTGGCGGCGCATGCGCAGCGGCAGGCGGTCCATATAGCTCGCCTCGCCCTTGAGTGCGCGCACGACCAGCGGATGGATGTCGAGCCAGATCTCGGCCCAGACATCGTGGAATCGTCTGCCAAGCGCGGTCGGGTGCTTGTCGCCCAGGATCGCGATGTAGGAGTCGTTGTACAGGAAGCCGAGCTCGCCGCCCCAGGCGACAAACATCGGGAACTTCGAGTTGAGCATGAGGCCGACCGTCGTGCGTAGCGCCTGCGGCCAGGTGCGCGGATGCCCCAGGGGCGAGGCCGACCAGTCGTGGGCGCGCATCATCGCGCCCATCATCCCTCCCCCGCTGAGAAAGGGCAGCCATTCGGTCGGTGACGCGGATTCCTGATTCATTCGTGTGCCGGGAGTCGCGTACAGTTTACGCAATTGCAGTGTGCCAGAATTGTCCGGCGACTCCCGCACGGATGCGCGGAACAGGCTGCTTGCCGCTCAGGACGCGCGTGTGCGCCGCCACCTGCAGAGGCCGAGACAGCCGAGCGCCATTCCGAACAGCGACAAGGTTCCTGGCTCCGGGATCTGGCTGATCGCCAACTCGACCGAGACGTCGTCGAAGAAGATGCCCGAAGGGTCGTGGTAGCCGGATAACTGCAGGATGGTCGACGCCGATGTCGCCAGCAGGTTGCGGACAATGATCTGTGTGGACGGGCCGCCCGTCGTGATATCGGTGGACGTGTTCGTGGTCGGGAAGTTGTAGATGGCCGTGGCCAGCGCGTCGCCGAACATCACCTGTATTCCGTTATCAAACTGAGCTACCGGAAAGCCTTCCGGGCCGATCAGGCCGTCGGCGTACAGCCAGAAGCTCAGGTCGTAGCGTTGGCCGATCGTCGTCGGCAGGACCTGGGTGGCGAAGCAGGAGAACTCGGGCCCGAAGCAGCCGGTACTGAGCGAGTTGACCCCGCTTTGCGCGCCGCGGCCGGCGTCACCCAGAAACCAGCCTTCGGTGAGTTCCCAAGTGCCATCGTTCAATTCGAAACTGCCGTCGCGGACAATATTGGCACTTGCCGGCACGGCGACCGCCACCGCAAGCAGGATTGCCGCGGCAACACGCATTACAGCTTTCATCGAGACCTCCTCTGAACACATCCGGGAGTAAACGATGATTGATTTTCGCGAGGACGAAGTCAAGGAACGCCATCTGACGGGAGTCAATGCGGAGGCGAGTCCCGCACAGATGGCTTCAGGACGGCAGGGGCCGCCCCTTAGTCGGCGCGCACGCGGCGCCTGCGCGCCAGCGCCAGTCCGCCCATTGCCAGGCCGAGCAGCGACAGCGTGCCCGGCTCCGGCACTTCGCCCGGCTCTTCGCCAGGCACTGCCTCGACCACGACGTTGTCGAGATAGATGCCGGCCGGGTTGTGGTAGCCGGCGAACTGCAGGACGGTCGATGCGGAAGTCGCCAGGATATTGCTGATAGTGATCAGCGTCGAAGGTCCACCGGGGTTGAAGCTCCCGCTCGTATTCGTCGTCGGGAAATTGATGATCGTCTGGACGATCTCGTCGCCGAACCAGACCCGCAAGCCGTTATCGAAATTCAACGCAACGTTGCCATTGCTGTCGACAACGCCGTCGGCGTACAGCCAGAAGCTCAGATCGTAGCGCTGACCGGCGACAGTGGCCAGGGTCTGGCTGAGCGTGCAGCTGAAATTGCTGCCCATAGCGCAACCGGTACCTACCGACGAGCTGCCGTCCTGCGTGCCGCGCACGTACCGGCTCCAGCTCTCGGTTTGCCATGCGCCCTCGCCGTCGAAGGCTTCGAAACTGCCGTCGACGACGATATTGGCGCTGGCCGGTGCGATGACCGCGGCAGCCAGGACGAACGTGGCGGCAAGTTGTTTTGCGAATTTCATCTGACATCCCTTCAGAAATAGTTGGTCTTGTGTCCTCCCATCGAAAGGAAGGTGCTTCTGCCTAAGCAAAAAGCACACCACGCCAACAATTTCCTTAGGAATCAAGCAACTAAAGTTGCGTCACACCTGACACTGCGATCTCTGTAAAGAAAACCGACAGCTACAACGACTGAACGAATTCGCGAATACCACCCAGCAGCATCTCGATCGACATCGCCGTCAGGATCAAGCCCATCAGGCGCTCGAAGGCGGTCATGACTTGCGGGCCGAGTTTCTGCTGCAGCTTCTCGGCGCTCAGGAACACCATCAGCCACACGATGCCCACGGCAGCCAGCGCGGCGACGTGCACCATCGTGTCGGTGAAGCTGGTCGACGAGAACAGCAGCACCGTCGCCAGCGCCGACGGACCGGCCAGCGCGGGAATCGCCAGCGGCACGATGAAGGGCTCGCCGCCTTCGCTCTTGCCCAGCACGCCATCCGGGTGCGGGAAGATCATGCGAATCGCGATCATCAACAGGATGACGGCGCCGCCGATGCGCAGCGCGACCGGGGAGAGGTGCAGCGCTTCGAGGAAGTGCTTGCCGAAGAACATGAAAGTCAACAGCAGCAGGAAGGCGATGGCGCACTCACGGATCACGATCTTGTTGCGGCGCTCGATCGGCGTGTCTTTCAGGGCGGCGGCGAACAGGGGGACGTTACCGAACGGGTCGGTGACGAGGATGAGCAGGATAAAGGTCTGGAAGAAGCTTTGGGTCATGGCTTGTTATTGTTGGGATGCCAAAAGTTTTGGTGAGGCAATACTACCAGAGGCCCGAAACGACGTCGTCCCCGCGAAGGTGGGGCCCCAAGTAAAGACGTCGTCCGCGCGAAGGTGGGGACCCAAGTAAAGACGTCGTCCCCGCGAAGGCGGGGACCCAAGTTAATGTGCGCAGCCACTTCGCTTGAAGCAAGTGGTGCGCTGAAAAACTTGGGTCCCCGCCTGCGCGGGGACGACGTGGGGCGGCGGCTGACTGGGTAGCCGTAGCGGTCTGCTTACTTCTCGAATTTCTTCAGCCACGCCGCGAGCTGGTGCGGGCGCAGGCCGTCGTACTCTTCGAACGGTTGATGGATCCACGGATTGTGCGGCAGATCGTCCAGGAAGTAATCCGGACGGATCGACGACGTGCCCTTGACCCAGATGACCGCCGATTTCACTTCGGTCACTTGCGGGTAGTTCTCGGTCAGGTGCTGGCTGACTTTACGCAGCGTCACGCCCGAATCGGCCAGATCGTCGACCAGCAGCACGCGGCCGGACAGCGGACCCTTGGTCATGGTCATGTACTTCGAGATGTCCAGATCGCCCTGCTTGGTGCCGGCTTCTTCGCGGTACGAGCTGGTCGACAGGATCGCCAGCGGCACGTCGAAGATGCGCGAGAATACGTCGCCAGGACGCACGCCGCCGCGCGCCAGGCACAGCACCTGGTCGAACTTCCAGCCCGATTCATAAACCTGCAGCGCCAGGCGCTCGATCAGGCGGTGGTATTCATCCCAGGAGACCCACAGGTCCTTGTCCGTCGATACGGGGGTATTCATCTTCTACTCCAGATTCTTCTTGATTTATGCTGCGAACGGGTGACGCAGGACGATGGTTTCTTCACGGTCCGGGCCGGTAGACACCATGTCGATCGGCACGCCAACCAGTTCTTCGATGCGCTTGATGTAGGCGCGGGCGTTGGCCGGCAGCTCTTCCATCGACTTGGCGCCGACGGTGGTTTCGGTCCAGCCTGGCATCTCTTCGTACACCGGCTCGCACAGGGCGGCTTCTTCGGCGCCGACCGGGAAGATGTCGACCTCGCGGCCGTCGATCCTGTAACCGGTGCAGAGTTTAAGGGACTCGATACCATCCAGCACGTCCAGCTTGGTCAGGCACATGCCCGACACGCCGTTGATCTGGACCGAGCGGCGCAGCAGCGCGGCGTCGAACCAGCCGCAACGACGGGCGCGGCCGGTCACGGTGCCGAATTCATGGCCGATGCGCGACAGGTGCTCGCCCACGCCTTCTTCGGTCGGCAGTTCGGCCGGGAACGGGCCCGAACCGACGCGGGTGGTGTAGGCCTTGGTGATGCCCAGGATGTAGTGCAGCATGTTCGGACCGACGCCGGCGCCGGCGGCGGCATTGCCGGCCACGCAGTTCGACGAGGTGACGAACGGATAGGTGCCGTGGTCGACGTCGAGCAGCGAACCCTGCGCGCCTTCGAACAGCAGCTTGCCGCCGGCCTTGTGGGCCGCGTACAGCAGCGACGACACGTCGGCGACCATTGGACGCAGGCGCGGCACGAGGGCCATCGCGTCGTCGTAGGTGGTCTGGAAGTCGATCGCTTCGCCGCCCAGGTAGTTGACCAGCACGTGGTTGTGGTAGTCCAGGTTTTCCTTGAGCTTCTCGGCGAAGCGCTCGGCGTTGAGCAGGTCGGCGATACGGATCGCGCGGCGCGCGACTTTGTCTTCGTAGGCCGGGCCAATGCCCTTGCAGGTGGTGCCGATCTTGTTCTCGCCGCGCTTGGCTTCGCGCGCCTTGTCGATGGCGACGTGGTACGGCAGGATGATCGGGCACGCCTCGGAGATCTTCAGGCGCGACACGACTTCGATGCCGGCAGCCTGCAGCTTGTCGATCTCGCGCATCACGTCCGGTACCGAGACCACGACGCCGTTGCCGATGTAGCAGGCCACGCCTTCGCGCATGATGCCCGAAGGGATCAGTTGCAGCGCGGTCTTCTGGCCTTTGATCACCAGGGTGTGACCAGCGTTATGGCCGCCCTGGAAACGCACCACGCCGGCGGCGTGGTCGGTGAGCCAGTCGACGATCTTACCTTTGCCTTCATCGCCCCACTGGGTGCCGATGACAACGACGTTCTTTGCCACGTTAGTATTTGACATCACTTAACCTAAGTTTTTGAGAATCCAATTTCCGTTTTCGAGGACGAGCACGCGGTCGCACTCGAACTCGTCCTGAACATTGTCGTGACCAGGCATGCTCTGGATCACGACTTCGCCTGCCTTGCGCAGGTCAGCGATTTTTTCCTTCAGCTCGGGGGCATTGCCCCACGGCGCGCGGATGGAATGCTTGCGCTCGGCCGTCGGCAGCAGCCGGGCCAGTTCGCGCAGGTCGAGCGAGAAGCCGGTCGCCGGACGCGCGCGTCCGAAGGCCTCGCCCACATGATCATAGCGCCCGCCACGGGCGACGGCGTTCGGCAGGCCCGGCACGTACAGCGCGAACATGGCGCCGCTTTCGTACTGGTAGCCGCGCAGGTCGGCCAGGTCGATCGCCACGTCGGCGCGGCCGATGGCGCCAGCGGCCAGCGCCGCCAGTTCAGCCAGCGCGCGCCCGATCCCCGGCAGCGCCGGCAACTGTTCGCGCGCCTTGGCCAGCACCTCGACGTCACCGTACAGGTGCGGCAGCGCCAGCAGCGCCTGGCGGGTCTGCGGGTAGTAATTGGTCGAGATCTCGTCCAGGCCCGGCGCATCCTTGGCGCGCAGCAGGCAATAGATCTGGGTCTCGTCGCGCTTGGCGGCCGGGTCTTCGTTCAGCAGTGCGCGCAGCACGCCGACGTGGGCCAGGTCCAGGCGCACATTGGTGAAGCCGGCCAGGGCCAGCGAGCCGAGGGCCAGTTCCTGGATCTCGGCGTCGGCTTCCAGCCCGGCATGGCCGTAGATCTCGGCGCCGATCTGCACCGGCTCGCGGGTGGCGTGCAGGCCCGACGGACGGGTATGCAGCACGCTGCCGGCATAGCACAGGCGGGTGATCGATTCGCGGTTCAGCAGGTGGGCGTCGATGCGCGCTACTTGCGTGGTCATGTCGGCGCGCAGGCCGAGCAGGCGGCCCGACAGCGGGTCGACGACCTTGAAGGTCTTCAAGTCGGTATCTTCGCCGGCGCCGGCCAGCAGCGATTCAAGGTACTCGAGCATTGGCGGCATCACCAGCTCGTAACCGTAGAGCCGGAAGTTATCGAGCATCAGGCGGCGCAGCTCTTCGATCTTGCGCGCTTCGGACGGCAAGACATCGGCAATATTCTCAGGCAATAGCCAGTTCGGCATGGGCAACAGATGGGAGTTGGGATTGTATTTGCGATGGGCGTGCCAGCGCATGGCGCGAACGCCGAATCGGTGATTTTACCCGAAAACAGCGCGGGTGAGGCATGGAATGCTGGTTCGACAGCTTGCCGGGTTAACAATCTGCCACGTTCGGGATGCCTATACAAGCTGGCAAATCCCATGAAAAACGGGCTCCCGTTTGCGCGGGAGCCCGTCCTGGGCGATGCCTGGCGACGCGGTTTAACGTCCCGACGCTGCCGGCTGCTTGAGGTACTTGAAGAACTCCGAGCTCGGATCCACCACCAGCACGTCGCTGCGATCCTTGAAGCTGGCGCGGTAGGCTTCGAGCGAACGGTAGTAGCGGGCGAATTCCGGGTTCTTGCCGAAGGCGTCGGCGTAGATGGCCGAGGCTTTCGCGTCGCCGTCACCCTTGACCTTCTCTGCGTCGCGGAAGGCTTCGGCGATGATCACCGTGCGCTGGCGGTCGGCATCGGCGCGGATCTGTTCCGACTCGGCGGCGCCGGTCGAACGCAGCTCGTTGGCGACGCGGACGCGCTCGGCGCGCATGCGTTCGTACACCGAGTTGTTGATCTGCTCGATGTAGTCCACACGCTTGAGGCGCACGTCCACGATACTGACGCCGATCTCCTTGGCCTCGGCCACGACCTTGGCCTGCACCGCCGCCATCACCGCGGCGCGCTCGCCGGAAATCACTTCGCGCACGGTGCGCTTGGTGATCTCGTCGTTCAGGGCCGCCTTGATGATCTGCGACATGCGGTCGCGGGCACGGCTTTCGTCGCCGCCGAAGCTGACGTAGTACAGGCGCGGATCTTCGATACGCCATTTCATGAAGGCATCCACCAGGATGTTCTTCTTCTCGGCCGTGATGAAGCGGTCGGCGTCAGGCGTGTCCAGCGTGAGGATGCGCTTGTCCAGGTAGATCACGTTCTGGAACGGCGGCGGCAGCTTGAAGTGCAGGCCCGGCTGGGCGATCACTTCCTTCACCTGGCCGAGCGCGAACACGATCGCGAAGCGGCGCTGGTCGACGACGAAGATCGTCGACGACAGCAGCATCAGTGCGATGAAGCCCGCGACGAAAATAGTTACGAGGCGGTTCATCAGCGGGTCTCCCTGTCGCGTGAGGTATCGCGGCTACGCTCGTCTCGCTGGCGCACCGCTTCCAAGGCCTGGGTCACTTCGGCCGGCTGGCCGTTCTGCTGCAACTGCACCGGACCGGATTTGCTGCCGACCTGGGCGTCGTTGGCTGCCTGCTGCTGCATCAGCTTGTCGAGCGGCAGGTACAGCATATTGTTGTTGGCGCGCGAGTCGATCATCACCTTGGTGGTGCTGGTGAAGATCTGCTGCATGGTGTCGATGTACATGCGGTCGCGGGTCACGGCTGGAGCACGCGAATACGCATCCACCACCTGGTCGAAGCGCGAGGCGTTACCGGTTGCGTTCTCGACCACCATCGAGCGGTAGGCTTCGGCGTCCTGCTGCAGGCGGAAGGCCTGGCCGCGCGCAGCCGGGATGATCTGGTTGGCATATGCTTCACCTTCATTACGGGCACGGGCGCGGTCTTGCCCTGCGCGCACGGCGTCATCGAAGGCACTCTGCACCTGCTCCGGTGGCTGCACGCCCTGCATCGTGACGTTGGTGATCAATGCGCCCAGCGCATAGCGGTCACCGATCGCCTGCATCATCGAGTGCACGTCGGCGGCGACCTTCTCGCGGCCTTCGTACAGGACGAAGTCCATCTTGTTGCGGCCGACCACTTCGCGGATCGCGGTTTCGGCGATCTGGCGCACGCTGTCGTCCTGGTCGCGGTTGTTGAACAACCAGGCGACCGGGTCCTTCAGCGTGTACTGCACCGCGAACTGGATGTCGATGATGTTTTCGTCATCGGTCAGCATCAGCGCTTCTTGCGGCTGCTTGTTGCGCACGTTCGCGCGGTAGCCGATCTCGGCAGTACGGATCTGCGAGGTGTTGACGGTCTCGTGGGCCTGGAACGGATACGGCCAGCGCCAGTTGAAACCCGGCGTGGTCGTATGGCTGTATTTGCCAAAGGTGGTCACGACGCCGGCCTGGCCCTCTTGCACGATGAAGGCGCCACTGGCGAGCCAGATGAAGCCGACGATGATGGCGATCACGCCGGCGCCGATGCCGGCGCCGCGCATCTCGCCGCGCGGGCTGCCGTTGTCGCCGCCGCCGTTATTGTTGCCGCGGCCGCCGAACATGCGGTTCAGGCGCGCATTGAAATCGCGCCACATCTGGTCGAGGTCGGGAGGACCGTCACCGGGGCGGCGACCATCCTGGGCCTTGCGGTCGTCTTCGGGGTTGCGTCCCCAGCGTGGGTCGTTCAGCGACAATTTGACGCCGAATCTTTTTAGTAGAGAAACAAGCATAGGCTAGTTGGGCCTGACATGGGTGGAAGTTGGCATATTGTCGGCAAGACCGCCGGGGTGCGCGTCCACCGACGCGTCGTCCTCGGCGAGCCCGAAGGCTTCGTCCTGCTCTTCGTTTTCTGGGTTGCTGTACCCGCCTGACCCCGGCGCGGAAGCGGCTGCCTCGGCGATTGCCGAACGCAGCAGATCCAGGCCGGCGCCACTGTGGGCGCTGATGAAAACCCGGTTGATCTTATCATACTCATCACGCTCGATCCCAGGTTCCAGGCCGGCGGCATCGATCTTGTTCCATACCAAAATTTGCGGAACATGATCTGCGCCAATCTCGCGCAAGACTTCATTGACCTGTTCGACCTGTTCCATGCGCGTCGGGGAGGCGCTGTCGACCACGTGCAGCAAGAGGTCGGCATGGATGGTTTCTTCCAGCGTGGCGCGGAAAGCCGCCACCAGCTGGTGCGGCAGTTCGCGCACGAAACCGACGGTGTCCGAGATCACGACGCTGCCCACCTCGTCATTCAGGTACATGCGGCGGCTGGTGGTGTCGAGGGTCGCGAACAACTGGTTCGCCACGTACACGCCGGCTTTCGTCAGCGTGTTGAACAGGGTCGACTTGCCGGCGTTGGTATAACCGACGAGCGACACCGAGAAGGTCTTGTTGCGGCCGCGCTGGCGGCGCTGGGTCTCGTGCTGCTTGCGCAGCTTGGCCAGGCGCGCGCGCAGCATCTTGACCCGCTCGCCGATCAGCCGGCGGTCGGTCTCGAGCTGGGTTTCACCCGGACCGCGCAGGCCGATACCGCCCTTTTGACGTTCAAGGTGGGTCCAGCCGCGGATCAGGCGCGTGGCCAGGTGCTGCAGCTGAGCCAGTTCAACCTGCAATTTACCCTCGTGGCTCTTGGCGCGCTGGGCGAAGATATCGAGGATCAGGCTGGTACGGTCGATCACGCGCAGCTCGAGACGACGCTCGAGGTTACGTTGCTGGGCGGGAGACAGTGCGTGGTTGAAGATGATGATCTCGGCGCCAAGGGCCTTGGCGTCGAGGGCGATTTCGTCGGCCTTGCCGCTGCCGACGAAAAACGCGGGATCGGGGCTGCTGCGCTTCGCCGTGATCGTGGTGATCGGATCGGCGCCGGCGGAGCGCGCAAGCAGCGACAGCTCTTCGAGACTGGCGGCAAAGTCGCCAGTCCCGAAGTCGATGCCGACCAGCGCTGCGCGCAAGGTGGGAGTGCCGGGGGCGTCAGCCATCGGCCTTACTCGGCTTCGTTGGAGTCAAGGTTGAGGTTGACGGCACGTGCCGGCACGACGGTGGAAATGGCATGCTTGTAGACCATCTGGGTCACGGTATTACGAAGCAGAACGACGTATTGGTCGAAGGATTCGATATGGCCCTGGAGTTTGATACCGTTGACGAGGTAGATGGAGACAGGGACGTGTTCCTTGCGCAAGGCGTTGAGGAATGGGTCTTGTAACAGTTGCCCTTTGTTGCTCATAACAGCTCCGTAATGTTGTTGTAGTTAAAAGTTTGAGGCGATTTGCCGGTTTTCAAGTAGCTAGAGCCATATTCTGCGTGAGCGAATGCAGCCCTAAGCCTACTGTAACCTGTTTTGCCGGTTTTTGTCGTACTGCTAAGGTTAAGAACGACTTAATCGCCTCGGCAAATCAATCCTTGGCAAACGGGTTCTTACCGCTACGCAGCTCGATCCGCAGCGGCGTGCCGACCAGGCTGAACGTCTCGCGGAAATGCTTTTCCAGATAACGCTTGTATGGCTCGGTAATGCCTTCGAGGGCATTGCCGTGGATGACGATGATCGGCGGGTTCTGGCCACCCTGGTGGGCGTAGCGCATCTTCGGACGCGAGGTACCCTTGCGCTTCGGCTCCTGCTTCTCGACCGCTTCTTGCAGCGCGCGCGTCAGGCGCGGCGTCGACAGGTTGGCGGTGGCGGCGGCATAGGCCGCTTCGACCGATTTCATCAGCTGCGACACACCGGTGCCGCGCAGCGCCGACACGAAGTGGGTCTTGGCGAAACTGAGGAAGTCCAGCTTGCGGTCGAGGTCGATCTTGACCTCGTCGCGGTCCTGCGTCTGCAGGCCATCCCATTTATTCACGGCTACCACGAGCGCCCTACCCGACTCCAGGATGAAGCCGGCGATGTGCGCATCCTGCTCCGAAATATCCTGCTGGGCGTCGAGCAGCAGGATCACGACGTTGGCGTCCGAGATCGACTGCATGGTCTTGACCACCGAGAATTTCTCGATCGCCTCGAACACCTTGCCGCGGCGGCGGATACCGGCGGTGTCGATCAGCGTGAAGCGCTTGCCGTCGCGTTCGAACGGCACTTCGATCGAGTCGCGGGTGGTGCCGGGCATGTCGAAGGCGATCACGCGCTGCTCGCCGACCAGGGTATTGATCAGGGTCGACTTGCCGACGTTGGGACGGCCGACGATGGCGATCTTGAAGCCGTGGTCGGCCGGCTCGAGCTCTTCGGGCTCTTCCGGACGGCCTTCGAAGGCCATGTCGAGCGCCTCGTTGACCAGGTCGGTGACGCCGTCGCCATGGGCGGCGGAGATGACGTAAGGGTCGCCCATGCCGAGCTCATAGAAATCGGCGGTGACCGAGGTGTACTTCATGCCTTCCGACTTGTTCACCACCAGCATGACCTTGCGGCCACTCTTGCGCAGGAAATCGGTGATGGTCTTGTCGTGCGGCGTCAGGCCCTGGCGGCCGTCGACGATGAACACGACCACGTCGGCCTCGGCCACGGCTTGGCGCGTCTGCAACGCCATTTCATGCATGATGCCTTCTTTGGCGACCGGCTCGAAACCGCCCGTGTCGATGACCAGGAATGGCCGTTCGCCAATCCGGCCTTCGCCATAGTGGCGGTCGCGTGTCAGGCCAGGGAGGTCGGCCACCAGCGCGTCACGCGAACGGGTCAGGCGGTTAAATAAGGTCGATTTCCCGACGTTGGGACGACCTACGAGTGCGATTACCGGCTTCATGTTTTATTCTATTCGACCGCGATGGCGGTCACAGTTCCATTTTGTGTTTGAAAAATCAGGTTCGTGCCGGCCACCAGCGGCGTACCCATGATCGGGCTGCCATCGGTCGCTGCGCGCGCCAGGAAAGATCCGTCCTCGCGCGACAGGAAGTGCACGAAGCCCTCGAAGTCGCCGACCGCGACGGCGCGGCCATACGACAGCGGGGTCGACAGGCGGCGGAAGGCCAGCTTGTCGTTCTTCCAGCTGGAAGAACCCGTATCGCGGGTGAAGGCATGCAGAGCGCCCTTGTCGTCCGGTGCGAACACATACAATTGGTCGACGGCGACGCCGGCATCGGACGACAGGTCGCGCGTCCATTTGGCCGAACCGGTGACCAGGTCGAAGCAGCCTACGCGGCCTTGATAGGACGCGGCGCACACCTCGCTCTCGAACAGCACTGGGGCGCCGCCGATATCGGTCACGCGCTCCAGTTCGGTGGCGCCGCGCGAGACGCCCACCTCGACGTCCCAGCGCGGCGCGCCGGTGGCCAGGATCATCGACGACAGCTTGCCGCCCGGCTGGGCGACGATGACGTCGCCGCCGGCCACGATCATGCCCGGCGCATTGCGCAGGGTGAGCGGCGGCGCGACCTTTTGCACGGTCCACTTGGTCTTGCCGTTGGCGGCATCGATGCCGACGATGCGGTTGTCGATCGAGCGCGCCACGACGATGCCTTGCGACACCACCGGCGCCGACAGGATTTCGCTCGACAGCTGGCTCGTCCACAATTTCTTGCCGTCCATGTCGAAGGCCAGCAGCTGGCCCTTGTCGGCGCCGACCACGATCAGGTTGCCGTCGGTGCCGACGCCAGCCGACAGTTCGGTATCGGCCTTGATGCGCCACAGCTGCTTGCCGCTCTCGGCTTCGACGCGCGCGATGGCGCCGTCGGCGCCGGCCACGACCACCGTGTTGCCGGTCAGCGCGGGCGAGAAGGTGTAGCCGTGCGCCTTGCCGATATCAAGTTTCCATGCGGTACGCACGGCCATGCTGCCTTTCAGCTCGACCAGCTTGGCCGGCTGGTCGCCCTTCTTTTCAGACGCGAATGGATTGAGCGAATTGAGGGTCGAGCAACCCGTCATCAGGGCCAGTACGCCGACACCAACAAGCTTGCTGCAAATACGCATTTTGTTCTACCTTGTTCCTGGACTATAGAGGACGCAAGGCCCGCGCCGCCGTCAGGCGTGCGCGGGCCCTCTCATGGGGGAGGATTACGCGGCTGCCTTTTGCTCGGCAGCTGCTTCCGATTTCTTATCTGCCGGCACGGTGCCGCCGATCGCTTCCAGCTTGATCTGCACCAGCTGGCGGCCAGGCGCGTTCGGATCCATGGCGGCGATCGCCGCGACATAGGCCGCGCGCGCTTCGTTCAGCTTGTTCTGCGCGACCAGCACGTCGCCCTTGCGGTCGTTCACTTCCGACGTGAACTGCGGCAGGAACTTGCCGTTCAAGACTTTCAGCGCTTCGTCGAATGCCTTCTCGTCCAGCAGCACGCCGGCCAGGCGCAGGTTGGCGATCGACTTGTATTCGTCGTTGCCGTGCTCGGCCGCCCACTGCAGGTGCGCCTTGGCGCTCTTGAGGTCGTTGGCTTCGAAGGCGGTCTTGGCCGCGGCCAGGGCCGCCATCGTGGCGTAGGCCGACGATTCGTACTTGGTGCGGATGTCGCCCGCGACGCGCTGCACCTTGGCATTATCGTTCGCCAGCAGCGAGGCCTGCAGCTCGTCATACAGCGCCGACGCCTCGACCGACTGGTTGCGCTGGTGGGTTTTCCAGTAGTTCCAGCCGGCGTAGGAGCCGAGCGCGAGAATCAGGACCCAGATGATGATATTGCCGTACTGCGACCAGAACGCCTTGAAGGAATCAAGCTGTTCCTGTTCCTGGTGATCGTATGCCATGTGCGTATTCTTGTAGTGAGTGGTTCGAAAATGTGGCCAGTGCCGGGATTAATGCCGGTGCACGTGGTCGTGGTCGTGGTCGCAGTCGGGGCCGTGAACATGTCCACCGACGATCTGGTCGACCAGGTAGTCGACCACTTCCTCGAACGGCACGCTGGCCTGCTGCTGTTCGCCAATCTCGCCGCGCATCGTTTTCACTTGCACGGCATTGTTCGCGATCTCGTCCTGGCCGATGATGACGGCAAAGGCCGCGCCGCTGCCATCGGCCTTCTTCATCTGGCTCTTGAAGCTGCCTGCACCCGTTGGAGTTGCGCAATGTAACACAACATCCAGGCCGGCATCCCGAATCCTCTCGGCCAGGATGAAGGACTGCAGTTGCGCTTCTTCACCCTGGTGGACCATGTAGACGTCGCACACGTTCGGCTCGGCCGGTTCGCCCAGGCCCTTCATGAGCTCGATGATGCGTTCCATGCCCATCGCGAAACCGACCGCCGGGGTCGGCTTGCCGCCGAAGGTCTCGATCAGCGGATCGTAGCGGCCGCCGGCGCAGATGGTGCCCTGGGCGCCCAGCTCGTCGGTGACCCACTCGAACACGGTGCGGTTGTAGTAATCCAGGCCGCGCACCAGGCGCGGGTTGACGGTGTACTGCACCGCGTTCTTGTCCAGCAGCGCCTTGACGCCGTTGAAGTGGGCCAGCGACTCCTCGCCCAGGTAGTCCAGCAGGCGCGGGGCGGCGTTGACCATCTCTTGCATCGCCGGGTTCTTGGTGTCCAGGATGCGCAGCGGATTGCTGTGCAGGCGGCGCTTGGCCTCGGCGTCCAGGATATCTTCGTGCTTCTCCAGATACACGATCAGGTCGGCGCGGTGGCGGTTGCGCTCTTCGGCATTGCCGATCGAGTTCAGTTCGAGACGCACGTTCTGCAGGCCCAGGTCATCCCACAGGCGGCGCGACATCATGATCATTTCGGCGTCGATGTCCGGGCCCGAGAAGCCGATCGCTTCAGCGCCGAACTGGAAGAACTGGCGGTAGCGGCCGCGCTGCGGACGCTCGTGGCGGAACATCGGGCCCTTGTACCACAGGCGGCGCGGGCCGTCGTAGACCAGGTTGTGCTCGAGCACGGCGCGCACGACGCTGGCCGTGCCTTCCGGACGCAGGGTCAGCTGGTCGCCGTTCATCGAGTCTTCGAAGGAATACATCTCCTTCTCGACGATGTCGGTGACGGCGCCGATGGCGCGCGCGAACAGGCCCGTCTGCTCGACGATCGGGGTCACGATCTTCTGGTAGCCGTAGCTTTTGAGGATCGTTTCGGTGGTGTTCTCGAACAGCTCCCACAGCGGCGCATCTTGCGGCAGGATGTCGTTCATGCCTTTGATGGCGACGATTTTTTCTGGTTTGGACATAAGTGTTAGCTCTCAAATCACCGTCGTTCCCGCGGAGGCGGGGACCCAATTTTGTATGCGTCACGGCGGCGCTAAAAACTTGGGTTCCCGCCTTCGCGGGAACGACGTGTTGTGGCCGGTGGCCGTATTTTATTGCGTTGCCGCCTCGCGGCCGTAATTCTTCTTCACATAATCGAGCACGATGGTCTGGAACTCGTCGACGATGCGCTCACCGCGCAGGGTCGCGAATTTCTGGCCATCGACGAATACCGGTGCGGCCGGCGATTCGCCGGTGCCCGGCAGGCTGATGCCGATGTTCGCATGCTTCGATTCGCCCGGGCCGTTGACGATGCAGCCCATCACGGCCACGTTCATCGCCTCCACGCCTGGATACGTTTTCTTCCATTCCGGCATCTGCTCGCGCAGGAAAGTCTGGATATTGTCCGCCAGCTCCTGGAACACGGTCGAGGTCGTACGGCCGCAACCCGGGCAGGCGATCACCATCGGGGTGAACTTGCGCAAGCCCATGGTTTGCAGGATTTCCTGACCCACCACCACCTCGCGGGTGCGGTCGCCGCCCGGTTCCGGCGTGAGCGAGATGCGGATGGTGTCGCCGATGCCCTCTTGCAGCAGCACCGACAAAGCCGCGGTCGAGGCGACGATACCCTTGCTGCCCATGCCGGCCTCGGTCAGGCCCAGGTGCAGCGGGTAGTCGCAGCGGCGCGCCAGTTCGCGGTAGACCGCGATCAGGTCCTGCACGCCCGACACCTTGCACGACAGGATGATCTTGTCGCGCGCCAGGCCGACTTCTTCGGCGCGCACGGCGTTCTCGATCGCCGACGTGATCAGGGCTTCGTACATCACCGCCTGGGCGCTCCAGGGATTGGCGCGCGCGGCGTTCTCGTCCATGATGCGGGCCAGCAGCGACTGGTCCAGACTGCCCCAGTTGACGCCGATGCGGACCGGCTTGTCGTATTTGGCGGCGATCTCGATCATCTGGGCGAACTGGGTGTCGCGCTTGGCGCCCTGCCCCACATTGCCCGGATTGATGCGGTATTTCGACAGCGCCTGCGCGCATTCCGGATAGTCGCGCAGCAGCAGGTGGCCGTTGTAGTGGAAGTCGCCCACCAGCGGCACGTCGACTTCCATGCGGTCGAGCTGTTCGCGGATCGCCGGCACGGCGGCAGCTGCCGCCGGCGTGTCGACCGTGATGCGCACGATCTCGGAACCGGCGCGCGCCAGGTCCTTGATCTGGATCGCGGTGCCGATCGCGTCGGCGGTATCGGTATTGGTCATCGACTGAACCACCACCGGGGCGTCGCCGCCCACCCACACCGTGCGGGCGCCGTGCGAGACGGCCACCTTGCGGCTGGCGCGGCGCGCCAGTGGGCCGGAGGGGATTGCTTCAGACGTGCAGCCTTGATTCAACGAGTTCATCGGTTTTGTTCCAGCTTGTTCCAGCTAATTATTTCAGCGCCACGCGCGCGATGGTGCGGCCCGGCTGCGGCGGCAGCGCGATGTCGGCGCCGCGCAGGGTTGCGGTCACGCCGCCAGGCGCGCCGACCACCAGGGTCGCCGGGCCGGCCAGCTCGATCGATTCGGTACTGCCGCCCTTGACCAGGCGCGAGATCAGCGGACGGCCGCCGGCGCTCGGGCGCACTTCGATCCAGGAATCCTCGCGCACGTTCAGCACCAGGGTATTGGCGCCGGCGGCGGCCGGCACCGCGGTCACGGCGACGGCGGCGGTCGCGACGCTAGGGGTCGGGGTGGCGCCAGGCGCGGCGGCGCTTGGCGTTGCAGTTGGCGGCGTCGTGGTCGCGGGAGCGGGCGCAGTCGGAGCGGCCGGCGCTGCCGGCGTGTCCGTGGCCGGGGCCGCTGGCTGCGCACTGTCGCCAGCCGGCGCCGGCACCGAAATCAACGGCACCGACGGATTGATCAGGCCTGGGTGGGCGCCACTCGCGGGCGCCGAACCCGGCGCGACGACGCCGGCGGCAGGATTCTCGAGCACCGTGGCGTCGCCCGGCTCGCCATCGCGCTGCAGGTTCGGAATCAGGTCGAACTGCCAGGCCGCGACGGCGGCGCCGGCCACCACCACGGCGGCGGCGATCCAGCCCAGCGGCAGGCGGTTGCGTTTGCCGCCCATCGGGAAACGGTTCTCGGAGAACGTGGCCGGACGCTGTTCGCGGCGCACGGCGCCGGTATTGATGGGAGCACCGGCCTGGGCTTCCGGCGGCATATTCAGTTCGATCATCGACACCAGCGGCGCGGCGTCGATCTTGAGCAGCTTGGCGTAGGCGCGCACGAAGCCGCGTGTCACTGCCGGGCTCGGTAGCGCGGCGTAATCGCCCGCTTCCAGCGCCACCACCTGGCGCGGGGCCAGCTTCAGCTGGTCCGCCACCTGTTCCACACTCCAGCCCATCGCCTCGCGCTGGGATTGCAGGGTCTTGCCAGGGATGCCGGGCTGGTTGCCTGGCGTAGCCGGCTGATCTGCTTGCTCGTTCATTGTCCTCGTCCTTGTCCGTGTGAGCTTCTAGTTGAGCTTGTTTTTCTGCTTACTCGTCGAAAGCGCCGCGCTCGAACGCCGCGTACTCGGGCGAGCCGGGGAAGCGCCGCCGCAGCTGGGCCGCCAGCGTCGCTTCGTGGGTCCGGTCGCCCAGCTTGCGCTGTACGCGCAGCGCGAGCCAGAGCGCGTCGGCCGGCAGTGTCTCGATGCTTGCCGACTCGATCAGGCGATTCACGAAAAAACCGGCGCGCTGCATGTCGCGCCGCTCGTAGTACACCCGCGCCAGGCCGGCATTCACGGCCGGCAGCGTCGGGTTCAGACGCAGGGCCTCGAGCAGGTAGCGCTCGGCCGCGTCGACATTCCGGTTCTTGATGCTGCACCCACCCGCATTGATCAGCGCGGACAGCGGCGTCTGGTAGGTGGGATTCTTGAGCGCGGCATCGAAATAACGCAGTGCTTCGGCCGGCTTGTTCACCGACTGGCACAGGAAGGTGCCGTAATTGTTCGCGAACTCGGGATTGCCCGGTTCGAGTCGCAACGCGTGGCGATGGTTCTCGTCGGCCAGCGGGAACTGCCCCATCGAGGTATAGATCAGCGCCCGCAGGCCGTAGGCGTCGGCGTAGTTCGGATCGGCCGCCAGCGCCTGCTTGACTTCGTCGAGGGCGATCTCGTGCTTGCCCTCCTGGTAGTAGCCGACCGCCAGCTGCACCCGGATCGAGGCGCGCTTTTCCAGCGCAGTCTGGTCCGAGGCGGTCCTGAGTTCGCCGTCGCGCGCGGTCGCCGCGCCGCCCGCCCCCGTGCTGGCGCAACCGGCCAACACAGCGAGGGACA
Organism: Massilia arenae; assembly: GCF_008014745.1. Classification (GTDB taxonomy): domain Bacteria; phylum Pseudomonadota; class Gammaproteobacteria; order Burkholderiales; family Burkholderiaceae_D; genus Telluria; species Telluria arenae. The sequence goes on along the minus strand of NZ_VPFD01000001.1, from coordinate 105,218 downwards.
GGGTCGATGCGAATGCGAGCCAGGCGGCGGCGAATTTCATCAGGTCGGGATCTCCACGATGCGGCCGAAATCGGCGCCGAACTTCTTCTGGTATTCGGCCATCTTTTCCATGCGCTCGGCCACCCGGGTGCGGTCCTTGACCTCGCCCGCCAGCTGGCCGCAGGCGGCGTCGATGTCGTCGCCGCGCGTCTTGCGCACGGTGGTCACGATGCCGGCGTTCATCAGCACTTCGGCAAAGGCCTTGATGCGCGGGTTCTTGGAGCGGAACAGGCCGGACTCCGGGAACGGGTTGAACGGGATCAGGTTGAACTTGCAGTTCACGCCGACCACAGGATCGTTCACCAGCGCGATCAGTTCGCGCGCGTGCTCGTCGCTGTCGTTGAAACCGTCGAGCATGCAGTACTCGAAGGTGATGAAGTCGCGTGGCGCGAACTCCAGGTAGCGCTTGCAGGCTGCCATCAGCTCGCGCAGCGGATATTTTTTATTCAGCGGCACCAGGATGTCGCGCAGCGCATCGTTCGAGGCGTGCAGCGACACGGCCATGGCCACCGGCACGTCTTGCGACAGCTTGTCGATATTCGGCACCACGCCCGAGGTCGACAGGGTCACGCGGCGGCGCGACAGGCCGTAGGCGTTATCGTCGAGCATCAGCTTGAGCGCGGTGACGGTCGGCTCGTAGTTCAGCAGCGGCTCGCCCATGCCCATCATCACCACATTGGTGATCTGGCGCTCGCCTTTCGGGCCGGGCTCGATGCCCTTGGTACGGCGCAGCTCGAACTCGGCCATCCACAGCTGGCCGATGATCTCGGCCACCGTCAGGTTGCGGTTGAAGCCCTGCTTGCCGGTCGAGCAGAAACGGCAGTTGACGGCGCAGCCCGCTTGCGTGGAGATGCACAGCGTGCCGCGGTTTTCTTCCGGGATGAACACGGTTTCGACCGCGTTGCCGTTGCCGACGTCGACCAGCCATTTGCGGGTGCCATCGCTGGCCGTCTTGTCGCTCACGATGGCCGGCGCGCGCACTTCGGCGCGCGTCTTGAGCTTTTCGCGCAGCGACTTGGCCAGGTCGGTCATGCTATCGAAGTCCGCCGCGCCGAACTGGTGTATCCAGCGTTGCAATTGCTTGGCGCGGAACGGTTTCTCACCCAAGTCGGCGCAATAGGCGACGAGTTGCGCGGGATCAAAGTCCAGCAGGTTGGTGAGAGTTGTCATGGCTAAATTCCTATATTTCTGAACCCGCTTGCGCCAGCCCTTGGCTGCGGGCAAGCGGGTTACTCATTTAAATTAGTCCGGGGGAATCAATCCGGGGAACGCCCGGACTGCGTTCCCCCTTACTAATTAACGCGAGTAGACGTTCAGTGCTGGGAAGTAGTAAGCGATTTCCACAGCGGCGGTTTCGGCAGCGTCCGAACCGTGAACGGCGTTGGCGTCGATCGAGTCAGCGAAGTCGGCGCGGATGGTGCCGGCGTCGGCCTTCTTCGGATCGGTAGCGCCCATCAGGTCGCGGTTTTTCAGGATCGCGCCTTCGCCTTCGAGCACCTGGATCATCACTGGACCCGAGATCATGAAGTCGACCAGGTCCTTGAAGAACGGACGTGCAGCGTGCACTGCGTAGAAGCCTTCGGCTTCAGCGCGCGACAGTTGCACCATGCGTGCAGCCACGACCTTCAGGCCGGCTTCTTCGAAACGGCTATAGATTTTGCCGATCACGTTTTTTGCAACTGCGTCCGGCTTGATGATGGACAGGGTGCGTTCGATTGCCATGAGAAAACTCCAATAAAAGAAAGGTTTTGAACTGAGAAATTCGTTTGAACTTTGGGACTCAATCAACCTTTAATTTTACCATACCTGCCCCAGATATCCGATATTGCGGTAGCGGCAAGCATGGGTTACAGTGGCGGCAAAAGTCCGTCCAATGTGATCGTTTCTTCATCTTCAGTTAAGAAAGATGCGATAGGATCAAGCTGACGTACCTCGCGTAGCACTCGCAAGTACCATTTATCTAACCGGAGGCACTATATGTACCCTAGTACCCAACAGCAAAGTACCATCGACCTGAGCAAAGGTGGTCAGGCCACGCGTAACAAAGTGTTACGCAACACGTATTGGCTGCTGGCGCTGTCGATGATTCCTACCGTCCTGGGCGCCTTTACCGGCATCTCCCTGGGCATCGCATTCACCGGCATCATGGGCTTCGTCATCTTCCTCGCGGTTGCCTTCGGCTTCATGTGGGCGATCCAGAAGAACAAGGATTCCGGCCTGGGCGTCGCCCTGCTGCTCGGCTTCACCTTCTTCATGGGCCTGATGTTGGCGCCGCTGCTGACCCACACGCTCAATTACTCGAACGGCGGCAGCCTGATCATGACCGCCTTCGGCGGTACCGCCGCCGTGTTCGCCGTGATGGCCAGCATCGCCACCACCACCAAGCGCGACTTCTCGGGCATGGGCAGCTGGCTGATGGCCGGCGTCGTCGTCCTGCTGCTGGCGGTCGTCGCCAACATCTTCCTGCAGATGTCGGTGCTGTCGATCGTGATCTCGGTCCTGGCGATCGGTATCTTCTCGGCCTTCATCCTGTATGACGTGCAGCGCATCGTCAACGGCGGCGAGACCAACTACGTCACCGCCACCCTGTCGATCTACCTGAACGTGTTCAACATCTTCACCAGCCTGCTGCGCCTGCTGGGCATCGTGGGCGGCGACGACTGATCGATCGCTGTTTCTCGATAAGAAACCGGCCTGCGGGCCGGTTTTTTCATGGGCGCGTCAAACGCAGCAGGCTGGCATCGACGCCATCGGTCAGGACGTAGATCGCGCCGTCCGGGCCGACCTTGACGTCGCGCAGGCGCTGATTCAGTTCTGCCAACAGCGTCTGCTGGCCGACGATCCTGCCGCCATCGCGCACGACGCGGTGCAGGGCGCGGCCGCGCAGTGCCGGCACCAGCAGGTCGCCGCGCCATTCGGGGAACTGGTCGCCGCGATAGACCGCGAGGCCGCCAGGTGCGATCGATGGCGTCCATTCCAGCAGCGGCGCCTCGAAGCCGGCCAGGCGGCTGAAGGGCGTCACGCGGCCGAACGGATAATCGATGCCGGCCGTGACGAGCGGCCAGCCGTAATTCTTGCCCGCCACGATGCGGTTGATCTCGTCGCCGCCACGCGCGCCGTGTTCCGTCAGCAGGAGTTCACCGCTGGCCGGATCGACTGCGATGCCCTGCGGGTTGCGGTGGCCGAGGCTGTACACCTCGGGCGCGGCGCCGGGGCGGCCGATATAAGGATTGTCGGGCGGCGCCTTGCCGTCGCGGTCGAGCCGGACGACGGTGCCGAGGTGATTGGCGACGTTCTGCGCTTCTTCACGGCGCCAGTTGCCGTCGCCGACCGTCAGCACCAGCGTCTGATCGGGCAGGAAGGCGATGCGACCGCCGTTGTTGCCGGCGCGCGGCTTCGGCGTGGAGCTGAACAGGACACGGACGTCTTCCAACCGGTCATTCTCCAGCCTGGCCCGCGCCAGGCGCGTGCCATTGGCGCCCTCCTCGCCATGGCCCATTGTCAGGTACAGCAAACCATTGCGCGCGAAGGCGGGATCGAGGGCGACGTCCATCAGGCCGATCGTGCCGCCACGCTGGAACACGGACGGCAGGCCGCCGGTGGCGATCGGCGTCTTCGCGCCATCCCTGCCGATGACCAGCAGGCGCCCGGCCATCTCGGTGACGAGCAGGCGGCCGTCCGGCAGGAAAGCCAGCGACCACGGCCGATCGAGTCCCTTCGCCACGGTCTCGACCCGGTAAGTGGCGAGATCGACCGCCTCGAGCTTGTCGGCCGCGCCCGGCGAGGTGAGGAGGAAGAGCGCCGCCGGGACCAGGGCCATCAGCGCCGCCGCCAGCACCTGGCGCCGCGGGCCTGCGGCCTGCCGCGCCGGCGATGTCATGCGGGCATAGACCAGGCCGCCGGCGATGCCGCTCAAAGCCATCAGCGCATGCTCTAGTCCACCGCGGGTCGCGGCGATCGCCGGCATGGGAATGACGTTGAGCATCAACCAGAATGCCGCCCACAGGCCGGCGACGGCGGCCACGACGAATAGCGGCATGCGGCGCGCCGGCCCGATCATGTGCCCAAGCGCATGCGCGACCAGCATGGCCGGCAGCAGCGCCGCGAACGAGATCCCGATCATGACAGGGCCGAAGCCCGCCAGGTCTTGCAGGGTGGTCCAGGCCCGCAGCGACAGAGGAATCGCCGCGCCGAGCGCGGTGAGTTCGCCGAGATTGACCTGGGTCTGGACCAGGCTGGCGACCATCCCGGTCGCGACGGCGGCGGCCAGCAAGGCTGCCGCGTGGCGACCGAGCTGCCTCAATCAGGCCACCGCGTCAGCTGCCGGCACCGGCTTGGCGCCCAGCTCGAACACGCCGATCGACTCGACGTGCGAGGTATGCGGGAACATATTCACCACGCCCGCCTTCTTCATCACATAGCCCGCCTTGTGCACCAGGATGCCGGCGTCGCGCGCCAGGGTCGACGGGCTGCACGACACATAGACGATGCGCTGCGGCATCAGGTCTTCATGGGTCTCGCGCAGTTCGGCCAGCGCCGTCGCCAGCGCCATGGCGCCGTCGCGCGGCGGATCGACCAGCATGCGGTCGAACCGGCCGAGCGCCACCAGGTCGTCCTTGGTGACTTCGAACAGGTTGCGGGTCGAGAACGAGGTTTTTTCCGCCAAGCCGTTGGCCTTGGCATTGTCCAGCGCGCGCGTGGTCAGCGCCGTGCTGCCCTCGATGCCCACGACTTCACGCGCCTGGGTCGCGAGCGGCAGGGTGAAGTTGCCCAGGCCGCAGAACAGGTCGGCCACGCGGTCTTGCGGCTGCACGTCGAGCAGGCGCAGCGCCTTCGCCACCAGCACCCGGTTGATCTGGTGGTTGACTTGCGTGAAGTCGGTCGGCTTGAACGGCATGCGGATGCCGAATTCCGGCAGCGTGTAATACAGCTCCTTGCCCAGCGGGTAGAACGGATGGGCAGTGTCAGGGCCTTTCGTCTGCAGCCACCACTGGATGCCCCACTGGTCGGCGAAGGCTTTCAACAGGGTTTCATCGGCGCCCGTCAGCGGTTCCATAATGCGCAGCACCATCACGGTGCTTTCCTCGCCGATCGCCACTTCGATCTGCGGCAGGTTGTCGTAAATCGACAGGCTTGCAATCAGTTCGCGCAGCGGCACCAGCAGGCGCGCGACGTGGTCGGGCAGGATCTCGCAGGTGGTGATGTCGGCCACGAAGGACGAGCCGCGCTCGTGGAAGCCGACCAGGATGCCGCCCTTCTTCGCCACGTGGCGCACCGACAGGCGCGCGCGGTAGCGGTAGTCCCAGGTCGGGCCGTACATCGGGCGCATGATCATCTCGGCCTTTACTTTGCCGATGTGCCACAGGTTGTCTTCCAGCACGCGGCCCTTCATCGCCACCTGGGCGCCCGGCTCCAGGTGCTGCATCGAGCAGCCGCCGCAGACACCAAAATGCTGGCATTTCGGCTCGACCCGCATCGACGAGGCACGTTGCAGGGTGACCATGCGGCCCGCTTCCCAATTCTTTTTCTTGCGCGTCGTCTCGAAGCTGACGCGTTCGCCAGGCAGCGCGCCTTCGACGAAGATCACCTTGCCTGGCGAGCCGTCCTCGTTCTCGAGGTGGCCCACGCCGCGCCCGTCCATGTCGAGGGATTTGATGTCGATGAAGATTTCTTGCATGGTGATGAGAAAGTGGAGTGAAGGCAGGGAGCTGGCCCTGGCTGGCGGCGCATGCTTCAAAGGCCGCGCAAAAAAGAACGGCGGATGATAGCAAGGAATCGAAGTGGACGCTACCGCAGGCCTTGTCGTTACAGCAATGAATCGCGCACCACGCCGCGCGCCGCCATCGCGCGCTTGAGCTTGACCAGCGCCTCCTGCTGGATCTGGCGCACCCGCTCGCGCGTCACACCCATCTCCTCGGCCAGCGTTTCAAGCGTCGCCGGATCGTCGTTGTCGAGGCCGAAACGGCGGGTGACGACCAGGCGCTGCTTGTCCGGCAGCCGGGTCAGCCAGTCGCGCACCAGCAGCGCCACCTCTTGCTGCTCGGCGTGGGCGTCGGGACTGCCTTCGCCGTCGTCGGGCAGCATGTCCATCAGGCTCGATTGCGGATCGTTGTCGAGCGGCGCATCGAGCGAGGTCGCGTGCTCGGACAGGGTCAGTATGTCTTGCACTTCCTCGACCGGGCGGCCGACCAGGCTGGCGATGTCCTCGCTCGAGGCTTCCTTGCCGTCGTGCTTTTGCGCTTCGAGGTGGTATTTGGCGCGCAGCACGCCGTTGAGCTCGCGCACCATGTGCACCGGCAGGCGCACGGTGCGGGCCTGGTTCATGATGGCGCGCTCGATGCTCTGGCGGATCCACCAGGTGGCGTAGGTGGAGAAACGAAAGCCGCGTTCGGGCTCGAACTTGTCGATGGCGCGCATCAGGCCGATATTGCCCTCCTCGATCAGGTCGAGCAGGACCACGCCGCGGTTGATGTAGTGCTTGGCGATCGAGACGACCAGGCGCAGGTTGTGCTCGATCATCTTCTGGCGCGCGCCGAAGTCGCCGGCCTTGGCCAGCGTGGCGAAGTGGACCTCCTCGACGGCCGTGAGGAGCGGCCTGGCGCCGATCTGGTTCAGGTAGTGCTGGGTGGTGTCGGTCGCGAGCTCGGCCTGCAAGACCTTGCGCAGCTCGTCGACCGTCTCGACGCTGGCGTGGCGCGCGAGCGGCTCCTGGTCGGCCGCGCCGTCGGCACGGTCGGTATCGTCATCAGCATGCACGCGCTCGCTTTCCGGCTCATCCGGAAACTCATCCGTATCGTCCTGGTCCAGCGAGTGCGGCGGCTGCGTCATACCGTTCCTAACGAACGGGCAAGAACCTCGTCGGGTCGACCGGCTTGCCCTGCTGACGAATCTCGAAGTGCAACTTGACGGCATCGGCGTCGGAGTCGCCCATCTCGGCGATCACCTGGCCACGGCTGACGTTGTCGCCCTCCTTGACCACGATCTTGCGGTTGTGGGCATAGGCGGACAACAGGCTGTTGCTGTGCTTGACGATGACGAGATTACCATAACCGCGGATGCCGCTGCCAGCATACATTACCTTGCCCGAACTGGCGGCAACCACCGGCTGGCCCAGCTTGCCGGCGATGTCCAGACCCTTGTTGCGGCCATCGTCGAAGGTGGCGACGACGCGGCCTTCGGACGGCCACATCCAGCTCAGGCGCGCTTCGTCGGCAGCAGCCGGGGTGGCCGGTGCGGCCGGCGTGGCCGGTGCGGTAGCCGGCGGCGTGGTGGTGGTGGTGGCCACCTTGCCATCGGTGTAAGGCGTCTTGTCGGCGCGCGGCTCGGTCTTGCGCGGCACGCTGGCCGACGGCGGCATCGGCACAGGCTGGGTCTGGATATTGGCGCTGCGCTCGCCGCCGGGCTGGCTCACGCGCAGCACCTGGCCGACCTTGATGTCGTCCGGATTGGCCAGGTTATTCCAGGTCACCAGGTCACGGTAGTTTTCGCCGAAATCGAGGGCAATGCGCAGCAGGGTGTCGCCCTTGCGCACGGTGTACATGCCGCGCTCGTCCTGTTTCGGCGCTTCTTCCACGCGCGCGGGCGCTGGCCGGCTTGGGGCGGCGGTGACAGGGCGCTCGACGACCGGCGCCTGGCGGGTAGTGGTGGAACAACCGGCCACGAGGCCGATGAGGATCGTCAGGAGGGCTAAACGCGGTGCTTGTGTCATTGGCATTCTATTGTCTTATCGGCGTACGGCGGGCCTGGCGGCCCTTCTTGGGTTTTAGATGGTGCCTGGGCGCAGCGGCACGAAGTGGCACGCTTCCAGCGTTTCGCTGGTCCACTCGGATTTGCCGGTGCGGGTAATACGGTGCAGGTGCTGCACCTGGGCGCCGACCGGCGCCACGAGATGCGCGCCGATGGCCAGCTGCTCGAGCAAGGCCCGCGGCACCTCGAGCCCGGCGGCGGCGAGGATGATGCCATCGAAAGGCGCGACCTGCGGCAAGCCTAGCATACCATCCCCATACTGCAAACGCAGGTTCGATATCCGCAGCGGCCGCAGATTGGTCTTCGCGAGCTCATGCAAGGGCTTGATGCGCTCGATCGAATACACGTCCTTGGCGACGAAGGACAGGACCGCGGCCTGATAGCCGCAGCCGGTGCCGATTTCGAGCACTTTGCCCAGCTCGCCGCCGGCTCGCATCACTTCAATCATGCGGGCGACAATATACGGCTGGGAAATCGTCTGGTTATGGCCGATCGGCAGCGAGGCGTCGACATACGCCTGGCCCGACATGGCCGGTTCGATGAACAGGTGGCGCGGCACCGTTTCCATCGCCATCAGCACTTTCGGGTCGCTCACGCCCTGGCGCGCGATGCGGCCCACCATCGCGCGGCGCACCGCCTCGCTGGCCGCCAGGTCGGAACGCTGGGCGGCCGGCGCACTGCTCGTCACCTGCACATAGCCGGGCGCGCGCGGCGCCGGGCCGGGGGACGGCGGCGTCCTGGCGCCGGTATAGGTGGTGGCGTTGCGGGTCGCGGTCTGCGGCGTCTGCACCGGCGCCGGCGTGCCGGGCTTGCGCACGCCGCTCGTCACCGACGACAGCGGCAGCGGGAAATTCGGTCGTGCATCCTTCATGCCAGGCCTCCCGCCAGCAGCGCCAGCTGGGTCTTGTGGGTCAGGTCGATCTGCAGCGGCGTGATCGATACGCGGCCCTGCGCGGTCGCGTGGAAGTCGGTGCCCTCGCCCGCATCGCGGCAGGCGCCGGGGGCGCCGATCCAGAAGATCTCGCGGCCGCGCGGATCCTCTGCGCGGATCACGGGCTCGGCCTGGTGCCGGCGTCCGAGGCGGGTCGGCGTCAGCGGGCCGATCTCCTCATACGGCAGGTTCGGGATGTTCACGTTCAGCAGGAAGGGCTTGGGCAGCATGTCGAAGCCGCCGGCGGCGAAACGCTCGACGATGTCGCGCGCCACGCGGGCGGCCGAATCGACGTGAGCCCAGCCGCCATGCACCTGCGAAAAGGCGATCGCCGGCAGACCGAACAGGAAGGCTTCGGTGGCGGCGGCGACAGTGCCGGAATACAGGGTGTCGTCGCCCATATTCTGGCCATTATTGATGCCAGAAACCACCAGGTCGGGCGGCGCATCGGACATGCCGGTCAGGGCGATGTGCACGCAGTCGGTCGGCGTTCCATTGGTGAAATAGAAGCCGTTGGCCGATTTGTAGACCGACAGCGGCCGGTCCAGGGTCAGCGAATTCGAGGCGCCCGAGCGATTGCTGTCGGGTGCGACGACGACGATGTCGGCGATCGGCGCGAGCGCGTCCGCCAACGCCTGCAGCCCAGGCGCCAGATAACCGTCATCGTTACTGATCAAGATTCGCATGGCGGAGATTTTACCTGAAGCAACGCCCGTATCGACGCCCGGCAGCAGAAATTCACGCCCGGATTTCATAATCCGGGACAGTCGATGGACCGTCTGATAACAGTGAAGCGGTCATGCGACAGTTTACTGGACAGGCTGACAAGCTCGACTGGAATCGGCCAATGCCGTATTTACAAGTTGCTTGTCAACAGGGTAAGTCTGGGCATGGCGAGGGAAAGCGACGGCAAGTCAGCGCAGGCAGATGCGAGGCCGGCGAGCGCCGGCATACGGGCGCCGGCATGCGGGCGCTGGCATACGGGCGCTGGCATACGGGCGCCGGCACACGGGCGCCAACGTACGGGTGCGGGCATCAGAGAGCCGGCATACGAACGCCGGCGCAAGCACTTGCCCGGAGCGGCGCCGGGCGTCAAGGCTGGCGCAGCGCCGTCAGCGCATCGCCATCGGATTGTCGCGCGCCGCCTCGATCAAGGCTCCTTCGAGCAGCGACACTTCGTCCTGGGTGAAGGACAGCAGCGCGTCCTTGTCGCCCTCTTGCAGATAGACCTGCTTGATCATGGCGGCGCCGCGCCGGCGCAGCGGATGGGCGGCGCTGGGCCTCAGCACCGAGGTGCGCAGGCTGTCGGCCAGCGCCCTGGCCTCGCCCGGACTGCTGCTGTCGATCAGGCTCTGCAACTGGGTCAGCTTGTGCCCCAGGTTGTCGGCCGCGTGGCCGGTCTCGGCATGCTCGCGCGCGGCCGCATGCGCGTGCTGGCCGCGCGCCGCAACGCCGTCCGCCGCAGGCTGGGACCGCGGGGTAGTCCCCACGTCGTCCGGGAGCAGTCCGGCGGTTGACGCCCCGGCCTGGGCTCGCATCCGCTCAAGCATCTGCGCCTGCACGGCATCGTCCGGCGCGCCGCCGAACGCCGGCGCGCCTTCGACTTCGCGCAGGTGCTGGCGCAGCTCGGCCACCTGTTCGCGCAGGCGGCGCGCGGCTTCAGCCTCGCCCTGCTGGCCCAGGGTCGAGGCCAGCCGCAGCTGCATATTGAGCGTTTCGGGATGGCCGGCCCCGAGGTGCCGCTCGCGCGTGCGCGCCAGCGATTCCTGGATGCTGCGCACCGCCGCCAGGTCGCCCTGGGCGGCCAGGATCTCGGCCAGCGCCTCGCGCGCCGACAGCGTGCCGGCGGCGTCCAGGCCATCGTGCCGTTCGCGGGCCCGCAACACCGATTCGAGCATGCGCCGCGCGTTGCCCAGTTCGCCCGTCTCGCCCAGCAGCAGCGCCAGCCGCTGTCCGCAGCGCAGGGTGTCGGCATGCTCGCCGCCCTGGCGCCGGCGACGGGCGTCGAGCACCCGTTCGAGCACGATGCGGGCGTGTTCGAGTTCGCGCTGCTGCATCAGGCTGTGGGCAAGGTCCTCGAGGCAGTCGAGCGTGACCAGGTGTTCGGCGCCGAGCGCGCGTTCGCAGGTAGACACCACCTGTTCGTGCAGCGCCAGCGCCCGTTCGCCCTCGCCCAGCGCGGCCAGCACCCGCGCCAGCTGCGAGCGCGCCGCCAGCGTCTCGGCGGCTTCCGCGCCGGCCTTGCGCGCGCAGGCCTGGACCAGCAGGTCGTAGTGGCGGCGCGCCTCTTGCACGGCGCCGCTGTCGAGCAGGAGCGCGGCCAGCGCGGCGCGGCCCAGTCGCGTGGCCGCATGGTCGTCGCCGAGCAGGCGCTCGCGCAGCACCAGGCTTTCTTCGAAACAGGCGCGGGCTTCGTCGCGGCGCCGCTCGCGGCGGCACAGTTCGCCCAGCCGGACGAGGTGGTCGGCCAGCTGCGGCGAACCGATCTCGTCGTCGCCGCCCAGCCTGCGCGCCTGCGCGACCGCGGCGCGCAGGCGCACTTCGGCCAGCGACTGCCAGGGGAAGCTCCCCGGCGCCAGCCATTCGGCCAGCAGCGCCGCATGGCGCGCCAGCGCACGGCGGTCGCCGGCCGGGCCGGCGGTGGACAGGGCGTCGGCCAGCGCCAGCTGGGTCTCGTCGAACCAGCTGTCGAGGTTGACGCGCGACCAGCCATAACTGGCGCGCAGCAGCGCCTCGAAGCGCGGCTGGTAGCCCGGCAAGCCGTGGCGCGCATCGCCGCGTCGCCAGCGCGCATGCGGATCGCTGCGCGCGCCGTCGGCGCTGCAGGCCAGCGGATAGAGCAGCAGCGGACGCTGTTCGTCTACATGGGTGCAGCGGTAATCGATGGCACGCCGCAGCACGCCTTCGATGCCTTCGATGCTGCCCGGCGCCGGCGTGAACAGGCCCACCAGGCGGTCGGGCACGAGGGTCGTGCACACGCTGACGGCAGACGAGCGCCCGGCGGCGGTGGCGACCAGCACGTGGCCGAAATGCTGCGCCAGGCGCGCCGCGAAGCGGCGAAACAGCGCCGGACAGGCGTCGAACAGGGCTGTGTAGTCGAGCCGGCCGGCGCGTTCGGCATAGCTGTCGTCGAAGCGTCCGGCGCGCAGCAGGTAGAGCGGACGGCGGCCGTCGGCGCGTTCGAGATAGGCTTGCCAGCCGACGCCGTCGATCACGCGGTCGGCCAGTTCCTCGCCGCGGCCGGCGGTGTTGCGTAGCCGGGCGCGGCAGGCTTCGAAGAATTCGAGCAGGCCGGGCCGGGCGGCGTCGCCCGCGTCGTCGTCGGCCGCATGCGCGGAGACAGGCATGACGGCAAACGGTTCATCGGCCGGCATCGCGAAATGGCGGTGCAGCGCCGGCGCCTCGAGATCCCAGTCGATCACCAGCACCGGCGCCCCGGCGTCCCCACCCGCCAGCTGCAGCGCCAGCGCCGCCAGCACGGCATTGCGCGCCGCCCCGCCCTCGTAGGCATAGAAGCTCGTCACCGCGCCGGGCATGGCCAGCGGCGGGAGCGAGATACCTTGTTGGTCCATATGGCTCCTCATTCTTTTGGAAACGTCAGTTCTGGGACATCGCGCCATTCTGGTGGGACAGCGGGAAGCACGAATTGGTTGCAGTCGTGGTCGATCGGGGTATGCTTTTTTTGACATGCATAATGGGCTGCGATCCGCTTGACCATTTTGTCAATATCCGGCAAGAAGTCTGGATTCGACATGAGATCGGGCGTGGCCATCGTGTAGTGCGAAAAGTCGACGTAGAAGCGTGCGTCGCTGATCTGGGGCGGCAGCGATTCGGGGTGGCGCGTCATGACCACCGGGATGATCAGGCGGCTCGGCAGCGTGTACCACTTGCCGCGCTCGGCCTCGATCAGGCGCATGGCCTCGTACTCGCGCCGCGTGTAGGCGTGGGCCTCGTACTTGGGCGTGTAGATGAGGATCATGCAGACGCTCTCGCACATGGCGCGTGCGATCTTGCTGTCCAGATCGTCGCCGCCGCCCAGCTGCTCGGTATCGATAAACAGTTCGTCTTCGTTGTCGAAGTAGGGTTCGAGATAGCAGCGCAGGGCGTCGGCCAGGGCCGACTTGAAACGCTGCATCAGCGCGTGTCGGCCGTGGGCATAACTGAAGAAACAACCGTAACGGATTGCCATGCTTGTCCTCTTGTGCCGGGCGCGCGCGGCGTCCACATCCCAAGACTCTAGCGCGCAGTCCCCTGCGGGCTTTGCGGACGGACAAGCGGACACGGGCCTTACGGACGAAGATTCGCTCTCTTTCTTAAGGCATAATTCGCCCCGCCAATAACTGCGCCAATAAACTGTGAGGAAGCAATGAAAGCCGTACGCTGCACCGCTTGGGGACCGCCAGACAGCCTGGTGCTCGACAACTTGCCGGAGCCGGTCGCCGGCCCTGGCGACGTCGTGGTGGACGTGAAGGCGGCCGGCGTCAATTTCCCCGACGTGCTGACGGTCCAGGGAAAATACCAGGTGCGGCCTCCCCTTCCCTTCACGCCGGGCAATGAATTCGCGGGCGTGGTGCGCGCGGTCGGCGCAGGCGTGGACGACTTCGTTCCCGGCCAGCGCGTGATCGGCTTCACCCGCACCGGCGCCTTCGCCGAGCAGGCCGTGGCGCCGGCAAGCGCCTTCCTCCCCATGCCGGACGATATGGACTTCGACGTCGCCGCCGCCATCACGCTCACCTATGGCACCTCGTACCACGCGGTCGCCGACCGCGGTGCCTTGCAGCCGGGCGAGACGATGCTGGTGCTGGGCGCGGCCGGCGGCGTGGGCCTGGCGGCGATCGAGATCGGCAAGGCCCTCGGCGCGCGCGTGATCGCGGCCGCGTCCAGCGACGAGAAACTGGCGGCGTGCAAGGCGCATGGCGCCGACGTGCTGATCAATTATGAAACCGAGGACTTGCGCGAAGCGATCCGCGCCGCCACCGACGGCAATGGCCCGGACGTCATCTACGACCCGGTCGGCGGCAAGTACAGCGAACCGGCGCTGCGCTCGATCGCCTGGCGCGGGCGGCATCTGGTGGTGGGCTTCGCGGCCGGCGAGATCCCGCGCCTGCCGTGGAACCTGATGCTGCTGAAAGGGGCGTCGGTGGTGGGCGTGTTCTGGGGCGACTTTACCCGCAAGGAGCAGCAGGCGCACCTGGCGGCGATGGCGCGCGTCACCGGCTGGATATCGGAAGGAAAACTGAAGCCGCTGGTGTCGGCACGCTACCGCCTTGCCGACACCGCGCAGGCGCTGCAGGACATGGCGGCGCGCAAGGTGATCGGCAAGGTCGTCATCGTGCCCTGAGCGGGCAGCGAAGAATCAGGCGACGTTCTCGTCCGCCTCCTCGACCGGACGGAAGAACTGGATCACTTCTTCCTGCACCCGGGTGCGCTTGAACGACGGCAAACTCTGCCAGATGCGGCGGCCATAGGGCTTGGTGATGATGCGCGGATCGCAGATCATCAGCACGCCGCGGTCGTCGACGTCGCGGATCAGGCGTCCGGCGCCCTGCTTGAGGGTGATGATTGCCTCGGGCAGCTGGTGGTGCATGAAGCCGTTCATGCCCTGCTTTTCCATCACCTCGATGCGCGCGGCCAGCACCGGATCGTCGGGCGGCGCGAACGGCAGCTTGTCGATGATCACCAGCGACAGCGCCTCGCCGCGCACGTCGACGCCTTCCCAGAAGCTCTGGCTGCCGACCAGCACCGCATTGCCGGCATTGCGGAAGGAATCGAGCAGTTCGGTACGGCCGCGCTCGCCCTGCACGAATAGCGGGAAATCCCAGCCGCGCTCGGCGAACTCCGTGCGCAGGCGTTCGGCCACTTTATTCACTGCGCGGATCGTCGTGCACAGGAAGAAGGTGCGGCCGCCGGCCGCCTCGATCACCGGCAAGGCAGCATCGACCACGGCGTCGGTGTACACGGCCGCCTGCGGCTCGGGCAAGCCGGTCGGCACGTACAGGATGCCCTGGTTCTCGTAGTCGAACGGGCTGGGCCAGGTCTTGGCCGGCTCGCCGGTCAATCCCAGCTGATCGGAGAAATGCTTGAAGTCGTTCTTCACCGCCAGCGTGGCCGAGGTGAAGATCCAGCTGCGCGGCGTGCCTTCGCGCTGGTTGGTGAAGATCGGCGCGATCGACAGCGGCGTCTTGTGCAATTGCAGCGAGGACGAGAAGGCCTCGGCCCACAGCACGGCCTGCTCGTTGGCCGGCGCCTTGTGGTCGGGCTTCCAGGCATCAAACGAGGCGGCCAGCTCGTGCGCACGCAGGCGGCAGGCCTCGATGGTTTCGGCGCGCGCGGCGTTTTCTTCCAGCACCGTGATCATGCCGGCGATCTCTTCTTTCAGCTTGTCCAGGGCCGGGAAGAACTGCGACGTCGGCATGATCTGCGGCAGCGACAGGCGCAGGTTGCCGTCGCCGAAGGACAGGCGCAGGTCGCGCGCAGCCTTCTCGACCACGGTCACCACCTTGGCCCAGTCCGGGCCGCCGCGCGCATGGGCCAGGCCCTCGGCCAGCACGTCGCGGCACAGTTCCAGCACTTGCGAGGTCGACACCGACTGGCCGAAGAACAGGGTCGCGACGTCGGGCAGCTGGTGCGCCTCGTCGAAGATGATGGTATTGGCCGACGGCAGCAGCTCGGCCACGCCGGTATCCTTCAGCGCCACGTCGGCGAAGAACAGGTGGTGGTTGACCACCACCACGTCCGCCTGCTGCGCTTCCCTGCGCGCCTTCATCACGAAGCAGTCCTGGTAGTACTGGCACTCGGCGCCCATGCAGGTGTCGCGGGTCGAGGTGACCAGGTTCCACACGGTGGCGGTCTCGGGCACCTTGGCCAGCTCGGCCTTGTCGCCCGAGCTCGTCATCTTGATGAAGCGCGAGATCTCGCGCAGGTGGCCGACGTCGTCGCGCGAGGTCAGGCGCCCGTTCTGCAAGGTACGTTCGAGATGGAAATGGCAGACATAGTTCGAGCGGCCCTTGAGCAGGGCGACCGAGACCGGCGCGCGCAAGGCGGCCCGCACGGTCGGGATATCGCGCAGGAACAATTGGTCTTGCAAGTTCTTGGTACCGGTCGAGACGATGGTCTTGCCGCCCCACAGCAGCGCCGGGACCAGGTAGGCGAAGGTCTTGCCCGTGCCGGTGCCGGCCTCGGCCATCAGCACTTGCTGGTCGGCGATGGCCTGGGCCACGGCCTTGGCCATCTCGGTCTGCGATTGGCGCGGCTTGAAGGTGCCAACGGCCGGCGCGAGCGGGCCGCCCGCACCGAACAGGCGATCGACGTCGGCGTCGTACTTGCCGGCGGGAGCCTGGGTTTCCGGGGCTGCGGGAGCAATAGTCTCCACCGCATCCGGAGAAGCAGAAAGTTGGTCGGTCAAAATACGTGGTTTCGTTGAGCCTGGGAATGAATCAGGCGGGGATATCGGGTACCAGCTGCATCTTCAGCAGCGTAATATGATCTTTGAGCTGCAGTTTACGCTTCTTGAGGCGGCGCAGTTGTAACTGGTCGGCATGACCGTCCGCCGTCAACAGGGAGATCACGGCATCGAGGTCGCGGTGTTCCACATCGAGTTCGATAATACGGCGCTGGATGTCCTGGACGTCGGTCATAGTGGATGCAATTACGGGAAAGAATGGCGAAAAGCGCCGGCCAGGGCGGGCGCTCCGGATGTTGCTGCATTGTTGCTACAAGATTAACTTGCAAGCTGGTGGCTTCTCGGTGCATAGTTTAATCGAGGCGGAGGTTGCCGCCAACAAAGAATGGCGTTAGCGTGCCGGAAAACACGGATTTATGACTTCTTACAAGATCGAAGCGGGCACCGCGCAACATATCGGAAACCGCCCCCAGCAGAACGACCGCGCCGCCCTGTTCACCGGCGCCCGCGCGCCCGGCTACGTGCTGGCGGTGCTGTCGGACGGGGTTGCCAGCCCGGCCGGGGCTGACCAGGTCTTGCACACGGCGCGCCAGGTCTTCGACGCATTCAAGCCCGGCGACCAGCCCGGCATCGAGCGCCTGGCCCAGCTGCTGCACGAGATGATCAGCGAGACCCACACGGTAATCAAGATGAACGCCGTGGCCACGCAAGCCGAAGTCCACGCCAGCTTCGTCGGCCTGGTGATCAGCCCGCACGGCGAGGCGGTCTGGGCCCACGTGGGCGATTCGCGCCTGTACCGCTTCGAGCACGGCAAGTGCGCAGTGCGCACCAGCGACACCGCCTACGTCGAGCACCTGGTCGGCAGCGACCGCCTGCCGCCGGACGCGGCGCGCAACCACCGCCGCTCCAAGCTCTTGCTCAATGTATTGGGAAACAGCCGCAAGGAACCCTTCGTCACGACCGGCAGCCACACGGGCCTGGCGGCGGGCGACAGCTTCTTGCTGTGCTCGGACGGCCTGTGGCATTTCTTCACTGACGCCGAGCTGGCGGCCGTGACCGCCAAGGCGACGCCGCGCCAGGCGTCCGAGATGCTCATCAACAAGGCCACCGAACGCTCGCAAGGCAAAGGCGGCAACTGCACCATGGTCATCGTGAAGCTGGTCAAGCCGGCGCAGGATGGGTCCTTCGCCGGCCCGAGGTGACCCCGCCTTAGTTGGTCGGCGCCGGCTGGCCGCCGTTGGTCCGCTTGGCTTCCTCGGCCGCGCGCTGCGCCGCCTTGGCTTCGCGTTCGGCCACGCGACGCGCCACTTCCTTCTGACGCTCTTCGGACTTGCGGCGGCGCTCTTCATAGGCCGCGACATTGGCCGCGCGTTCGGCGGCTTCCTTCTCGGCGTTCGCCGCGCTTTCCTGGGCGCGCTGCTGGCTGCGCACCACGCGCGATTCGCCCGGCTTGGCGCGCGGTGGCGGCAGCGCGGCGGCGGCAGGATCCTTCACCGGCGGCGGCTCGGCCGCCAGCTTGGCTTCTTCTTGCGCATAGGCGGCGTCGGCGTCGGCGATCGCCTTGTCGCGCTCGTCGACCTTGAGGCGGCGCAGATAAAGCGAGGCCTCGATCTCGATCGCGCGCTGCGTCACCAGGGCCGCGCGCCGCACTTCGCGGGCTTCGTCCAGGCAGCGGTTGACGAAGAATTTGTCGTAGCAGACCACTTCGCGATCGGCATAGCGCGCCTCGATCGCGGCGCGTTCGGCGGCGACCGCGGCCAGGCGCCCTTCGGCCTGTTCGACCGAGGTGGTCGGCGCCGGCGGCGTTTCTTCCTGCACCAACTCGGTGTTCGAGCACGCCCCCAGCAGCAGCGTCAGGGAGATGGCGGCGGCGATGGCGGTAAGGCGCAGCATCGGTTGTCTTGTCATGGTGTTCCTTTCGATCATGCAATGGCGTCGGCCGCGCCGCGCCGTTCGGCGAGCAGGTACTCGCGCGACTGCATCTCGATGATACGCGATACGGTCCGGTGGAATTCATTCGCCAGCTGGCCCGTGGTGTACAGCTCTTCCGGCTCGACCGCGGCCGACATGATCAGCTTGACCTTGTGGTCGTAGAACACGTCGATCAGCCAGGTGAAGCGGCGCGCCTCGGACGACTGGGCCGCCGACATGGCCGGGATGCCGGACAGGACCACGGTATGGAACTGGCTGGCCAGTTCCAGGTAGTCGTTCTGCGAGCGCGGACCGCCGCACAGGGTGGCGAAGTCGAACCAGATCACGCCGCCGGCGCGGCGCAGCGCGCGGATCTCGCGCTTTTCGATGTGGACGATCGGCGATTCGTCGGCGGTATCGGCCACCTTGGCATAGGCGTCGCGCAGCGCCTTGTCGGACGCCGCGTCGAGCGGCGTGTAATAGGCCTCCACCTGTTCCAGCGCGCGCTTGCGGTAGTCGTTGCCGGCGTCGACGTTCAGGACGTCGAGTTTCTGCTGCAGCAGCGCGATGGTGGGCAGCATGCGGTCGCGGTGCAGGCCGTCCGGATACAGGGTCGACGGCTCGTAGTTCGAGGTCATCACGAAGCTCACGCCGTTGTCGAACAGGGCCTTGAGCAGGTTGTACAGGATCATCGCGTCGGCGATGTCCGAGACGTGGAATTCGTCGAAGCAGATCAGGCGATATTTCTTGGCGATGCGCTTGGCCACTTCGTCGAGCGGATCGGCCACGCCCTTCAGTTCATCCAGCTGGCCATGCACGGCGCGCATGAACTCGTGGAAGTGCAGGCGCGTCTTGCGCACCACCGGCACTACCAGATAGAACGAATCCATCAGGAAGGATTTGCCGCGCCCCACCCCGCCCCACATGTAGATGCCCTTGGGCACGTCGGGCCGGTTGATCAGGCGCTTGAAAGCGGACGACCGCTGGGCCTTGTAGTGGACCCAGTCGTCGTACGCCTGTTGCAGGCGGTCGACCGCCATTTGCTGCGCCGGGTCGGACTTGAAGCCGCGCTCGTTCAGCGCGTGCTGGTAATACTCTTGAACGTTCATATCAGTGCCGCTAAGTGTTGCCGCAAAAACGTAGGGTGGACGGGTCCCCCGTCCACGCGTTCAACGAACGGCAGCGTGCCACGGAGGTGGCCATGCGCGCGTGGAGTGAACGCGTGGACGGCGGAGCCGTCCACCCTACGATGTGATCCGCTTCGAATTAGAAGTTCAGCGAACGCTTGTCGACTGCCAGCGCGGCTTCCTTGGTCGCTTCCGACAGCGACGGGTGCGCGTGGCAGATGCGGGCGATGTCTTCCGACGAGGCCTTGAACTCCATCGCGACCACGGCTTCCGAGATCAGCTCGGAGGCCATCGGGCCGACGATGTGCACGCCCAGGATTTCATCGGTCGTGGCATCGGCCAGGAACTTGACCATGCCCGAGGTGTCGCCCAGCGCACGCGCACGGCCGTTGGCCATGAACGGGAAGGTGCCGGCCTTGTACTGCACGCCTTCGGCCTTCAGCTGCTGCTCGGTCTTGCCGACCC
The DNA here is from genome assembly GCF_008014745.1 of Massilia arenae. Taxonomy (GTDB): domain Bacteria; phylum Pseudomonadota; class Gammaproteobacteria; order Burkholderiales; family Burkholderiaceae_D; genus Telluria; species Telluria arenae. Next base: position 85,597 of record NZ_VPFD01000001.1, on the reverse strand, counting down.
ACGCGATTTCCGGCGAGGTGTAGATGACCCAAGGGATGGTGTTGAAGTTCACGTGGCCGTGCTGGCCGGCGATGCGCTCGGCAACCGCCACACCTTCTTCTTCGGCCTTGTGCGCCAGCATCGGGCCGCGCACGACGTCGCCCACCGCCCACACGCCCGGCAGGCTGGTGCGGCATTCGTCGTCGACCACCACGAAGCCGCGCTCGTCGAGCTGCAGGCCGACGGTCTCGATGCCGAGGCCGTTGGTATTCGGCACGCGGCCGATCGAGATGATCAGGCGGTCGAACACAGCCGTCGAGGCGGCGCCGGTCGAATCCGTATATTCCACGGTGACGTCGTTGGCGCCCTTGGTGATCGCGCCGATCTTGCAGCCCAGGTTGATCTTCAGGCCCTGCTTGGTGAACAGCTTGTGCGCTTCCTTGGCGATCTGCTCGTCGACCGCGCCCAGGAAGGTCGGCAGGCCTTCCAGCACCGTGACGTCGGCACCGACACGGCGCCACACACTGCCCATTTCCAGGCCGATGACGCCGGCGCCGATCACGCCGAGCTTACCCGGCACGGCGTCGATCGCCAGTGCGCCGGTGTTCGACAGGATCAGTTTCTCGTCGAATTCAGCGCCTGGCAGCTGACGTGCGTTCGAACCGGTCGCCACGACCACGTTCTTGGCGGTGATAGTGTCGGTGGTCGGGCCGCTGACGTTGATGGTGTAGCCCGCATCGCCTTCCGCCTTGCCTGCGAAAGCGCCGCGGCCGTGGAAGAAGGTGACCTTGTTCTTCTTGAACAGGAACAGGATGCCGTCGTTGTTCTGCTTGACGATGGTGTCCTTGCGCTTGAGCATGGTCGGCAGGTCGAGTTCGAGGCCCGAGACCTTGATGCCGTGGTCGGCGAAGGCGTGGCCGGCGTGCTCGAAGTGTTCCGACGATTGCAGCAGCGCTTTCGACGGGATGCAGCCGACGTTGGTGCAGGTGCCGCCCGGGGCAGGCTTGCCGGCGGCATTGCTCCACTCGTCGATGCAGGCGGTCTTGAAGCCCAGCTGGGCAGCGCGGATGGCGGCGATGTAGCCGCCAGGACCGCCGCCGATCACGACGACGTCAAATTGTTTATCGCTCATTACTTTGATTCCTTTTTATTCTTCCGGAATGAATACCCACAGCAGCAGGTATATCAGGATGCCGAAGCCGAACGTCAGGACGAACAGCACGAAGATCAGGCGCCAGACCCACGATTCGAGACCGTAGGTGCGCGCCAGGCCGCCGCACACGCCGCCCAGCCAGCGGTCGAGCCGCGAACGGCGCAGGCCGCTCAGCAGGTCGTCGCGGTGCTGGTCGAAGGAAATCCGCTCCGTGGTGGGCGGCTCCTTGCTGAGACTGACGGTCGAGGCACCCGACAGGATGCGCGCCTTGGCCTGCTCGAATTCGGCATCCGACAGCGCGCCGGCCTGGTGCAGCTCGTGCAGCCGCTTGATTTCATCTGACAGCATGACGTTCTCCGGCAAACAGCAAGCCGGCGCCGCGCATCGAGGTCCGATGTGGCGCCGGCACGTGATGAATTACAGGTCCAGCAGCAGGCGGGCCGGATCTTCCAGCGCGTCCTTCATCGCGACCAGGCCCAGCACGGCTTCGCGGCCGTCGATGATGCGGTGGTCGTACGACATGGCCAGGTAATTCATCGGACGGATGACGATCTGGCCGTTTTCGACGACGGCGCGGTCCTTGGTCGCGTGCACGCCCAGGATCGCCGACTGCGGTGGGTTGATGATCGGGGTCGACAGCATCGAGCCGAACACGCCGCCGTTCGAGATCGAGAAGGTACCGCCCGACAGGTCGTCCAGGGTCAGCTTGCCGTCCTTGGCTTTCTGGCCGAACTCACCGATTTTCTTTTCGATCTCGGCGATCGTCATCTGGTCGGCGTTGCGCAGGATCGGCACCACCAGGCCACGTGGCGAACCGACGGCGATGCCGATGTCGAAGTAGCCGTGGTAGACGATGTCGTTGCCGTCGACCGAGGCGTTCAGGATCGGGTATTTCTTCAGCGCGGCAACGGCGGCCTTGACGAAGAAGGACATGAAGCCCAGCTTGACGCCGTGTTCTTTCTCGAACTTGTCCTTGTACTTGTTACGCAGTTCCATGACCGGAGCCATGTTCACTTCGTTGAAGGTGGTCAGGATGGCGTTGGTCGATTGCGATTGCAGCAGGCGCTCGGCAATACGGGCGCGCAGGCGGCTCATCGGCACGCGTTCTTCCGGACGGTCGCCCAGGTTGGCTGGCGACGGTGCGGAGACTTGCTGCAGGGCAGCTTTAGGTGCTGCTGCTGGCGCTGCGGCTGGCTTGCCGGCTGCGGCGGCCAGGGCGTCGCCCTTGGTCACGCGGCCGTCACGGCCCGAACCTTCGACGCTCGACGCCGAGATATTGTTCTCAGCCAGGATCTTGGCGGCGGCCGGCATGGCGACGCCTGCTTTCGACTGATCAGCAGCTGGTGCGGCGGCTGGTGCGGCTTCGATCGGCGCGTTTGGCGCTGCCGATGGGATGGCCTTGACCGCGATCGGGCTGGTCTGCGCCGATGCTTCGGTATCGATGATGGCGATGACTTCGCCGGCGACGACGGTCGCGCCGTCGGCCTTGAGCAGTTGCACGATCACGCCGGCGCTTGGCGCTGGCAGTTCCAGGACCACCTTGTCGGTCTCGATGTCGATCATGTTTTCGTCGCGCGACACGGACTCGCCGACTTTCTTGTGCCACGACAGCAGGGTTGCTTCAGCAACGGATTCCGACAGAACAGGGACCTTGACTTCGATTTGTGCCATTTTTTAAAACTCCAGTAATTATTCTTTGCAAGTACCCCCGCGCACGAGACGCGGGGGCCGTGGTTTTACCTTACTGACCAATTACTTGGTCAGGAGCCGCACGTATAACGTGCGGCGCGCCTTTGCAACTTACTTCGTAAGGATGAAACCTTTGAGCTTCGAGAACGCGGTCTCCAGCAGTTCTTTTTGCTGAGCGATGTGCTTGTCCGCATAACCCACCGCCGGCGATGCCGACGCGGCGCGACCGGCATAAGCCAGGCGCTGGCCATCTTCCATGCCTTCGAAGATGTTGTGCTGGATCTGGAACCACGGACCCTGGTTTTGCGGCTCGTCCTGTGCCCACACCACTTCGGTCGCGTTCGGGAACTTTTTCAGTTCGGCGGCGAACGACTTGTGCGGGAACGGGTACATCTGCTCGATACGGATGATCGCGGTGTCGGCGCTGTTGCGTGCCTTGCGTGCGTTGACCAGGTCGAAATAGACCTTGCCAGAGCAGGCGATCACGCGCTTGACCTTGCTTGCTTCGATCTTGTCGTCGCATTCGCCGATGACGGTCTGGAAACCGCCCTTGGCCAGGTCGGTCAGCGGCGAACCGGCGTCCTTGTTACGCAGCAGCGACTTCGGCGTGAAGATCACCAATGGCTTCCTGAACTGGCGCACCATCTGGCGGCGCAGCAGGTGGAAGATCTGGGCCGCCGTGGTCGGCTGGACCACTTGCATATTGTTGTCGGCGCACAGTTGCAGGAAGCGCTCGATACGGGCCGACGAGTGCTCCGGACCCTGGCCTTCGTAGCCGTGCGGCAGCATCATGACCAGGCCCGAGGCGCGGCCCCATTTCACCTCGCCCGAGGCGATGAACTGGTCGATGACGACTTGCGCGCCGTTGACGAAGTCGCCGAACTGGGCTTCCCAGATGGTCAGGGTGTTTGGTTCGGCGGTCGAGAAGCCGTATTCGAAGCCCAGCACCGCTTCTTCGGACAGCACCGAGTCGATCACGGTGAAGTCGGCCTGGTTGTCAGAGACATTGGCCAGCGGCAGGTAAATGCCCTGGTCCCAGCGCTCGCGGTTCTGGTCGTGCAGCACGGCGTGGCGGTGCACGAAGGTGCCGCGGCCGGCGTCCTGGCCCGACAGGCGGATCGCGTAGCCCGAGGCCAGCAGCGAAGCGAAGCCAAGGTGTTCGCCCATGCCCCAGTCGAGGTTGACTTCACCGCGGCCCATGGCGGCGCGGTCGGCCAGCACCTTGTCGACCAGCGAGTGCGGTTTGAAACCTTCAGGCACCTTGGTAATGCGTTCGGCCAGGCGTTTCAGTTCGGTGATCGGCACCGCGGTGTCGGCGGCGTCGGTCCACTTCTTGTTCAGGAACGGCGCCCAGTCGACGGCGTACTTGCCCTTGAAGTTGGTCAGCACCGGATCGACCGTGTGCTTGCCGGCGTCCATGGCGTCGCGGAAAGCGGCGACCAGCTTGTCGCCGCCGTCGGCTTCGATGGTGCCCTGCGCAGCCAGTTTCTCGGCGTACAGCTTGCGGGTGCCCGGGTGCTTGGCGATCTTCTTGTACATCAGCGGCTGGGTCAGCGCCGGCGTATCCTGCTCGTTGTGGCCCAGTTTGCGGTAGCAGATGATGTCGACCACGACGTCCTTGCCGAACTCGGCGCGGTAGTCAAGGGCGATCTGGCTGGCCAGCACGACGGCTTCAGGATCGTCCGCATTGACGTGCAGCACCGGCGCTTCGATCATCTTGACGACGTCCGAGCAGTACAGGGTCGAGCGCGCATCGCGCGGATCCGACGTGGTGAAGCCGATCTGGTTATTGATGACGATGTGGACGGTACCGCCGGTACCGTAGCCGCGGGTCTGCGCCAGGTTCAGGGTTTCCATGACCACGCCCTGGCCGGCGAACGCAGCGTCGCCGTGCACCAGGATCGGCAGCACTTCCTTGCCCTTCTTGTCGCCGCGGCGCTGCATGCGCGCCTTGACCGAACCTTCGACCACCGGGTTGACGATCTCGAGGTGGGAAGGATTGAAAGCAAGTGACAGGTGGACCGGGCCGCCCGGGGTCGAGATATCACTCGAGAAGCCCTGGTGGTACTTGACGTCGCCAGCCGGCAGGTCGTCGGCGTGCTTGCCTTCGAATTCTTCGAACAGGTCGGCCGGGCTCTTGCCCAGGGTGTTGACCAGCACGTTCAGGCGGCCGCGGTGGGCCATGCCGATGACGATTTCCTGCACGCCTTTTTCACCAGCGCGCTGGATCACTTCGTCGATCGAGGCGATGAACGATTCGCCGCCTTCGAGCGAGAAGCGCTTGGCGCCGACGTACTTGGTGTGCAGATAGCGTTCCAGGCCTTCGGCCGCGGTCAGGCGTTCGAGGATGTGCTTTTTCTTTTCAGCGCTGAAGGTCGGGGTCGAGCGGATCGACTCCAGGCGCTCTTGCAGCCAGCGCTTTTCGGTCGGATCGCTGATGTACATGAACTCGGCGCCGATCGAACGGGTGTAGGTATCACGCAACATGTTCAGGATGTCGCGCAGTGGCGCGGTTTCCTGACCGAAGTAGGTGTTGCTGATATTGAAAACGGTGTCGAGATCGGCTTCGGTGAAGCCGTAGAAGGCTGGATCGAGCTCTGGGAGTGGTGGACGTTCCTGGCGTTGCAGCGGATCCAGGTTGGCCCAGCGCGATCCGAGGTAACGGTAGGCGGCGGTGATCTGGGTGACGGCGACGCGCTTGCGGCCCAGTTCGGAGTCGGCCGAAGCGACGACGGTGCGGATCGGACCCTGCTTGGCGCGTTCAGCGAACGAGGCGACCACCGAGGAGTGCACCACATCGGGACGGTTCGAGCCGTCGACTGCCGGCACGTGTTGCATCTGGTCGAAATAGGCGCGCCAGTTTTCGGGCACCGAAGTCGGATTATCCAGATAGGCCTCGTACAACTCTTCCACGTACGGGGCATTGCCGCCGAACAGGTAGGAGTTGGCGTTATGTTGTTGCATCATTCTTGCTCACCTTTCTTTTCGCGCTTCGCGAGGTTTGGGCGGGTTGTTTAAAACCTTCCGCGACACGGCCTGACCGGTTAGCGGATTGCACTTCAAGACATCAAGTTGTGGGGGAAGGACTGTTCGGTACCAAAATACTTGTGCAAAATCCTGCCAATTTGCGCACATTATTGTAACGCATGATCTTGACCAAGGCAGACCTTGGTCGAACAAATTATTTATTTCAAAATGTGTTTTTCTGCGTCACACTTTTGGCAATAATTCCATTGCTGAGTTGACCCTGTAAATGATAATCGTTATCATTTAAGGATGCCTTCTTCCGCAACTCCTCTCAAGAATAAAGCCGCGACCGAAAGCGCCCTGCCCCGCGCGGGCCGCGCCATGTGGCTCAAGCAGTTACATCAGTGGCATTGGATCAGTTCGGCCATCTGCCTGATGGCCATGCTGCTGTTCAGCTTTACCGGCCTGACCCTGAACAACGCCACCCTGATCGAGGCCAAGCCCGTCGTCACGCGCCTGAAGGCGACGCTGCCCGAGCCGCTAAGGGCCCAGTTGCAGGCCTATGCCGAAGACCACGTCGACGCCGAAGTGCCGCTGCCGAGCGAGATCGCGGACTGGACCAATAGCGTCTTCCCGGTCGACGTGCGCGGCAAGCGTGCCGAATGGAGCGAGGAAGACGCCTACGTCGCCCTGCCCCGCCCCGGCGGCGACGCGTGGCTGCGCATCGCGGTCGACGGCAGCGCCGAATTCGAAAAGACCGACCGCGGCTGGATCTCGTGGCTCAACGATATGCACAAGGGCCGCAATACGGGCGCGGTGTGGAGCTGGTTCATCGACATCTTCGCCGTGGCCTGCGTGGTGTTCTGCATCACCGGCTTCTTGATCATGAAATACCACGCGGCCAAGCGGCCGTCGACCTGGCCGGTGGTCGGTTTCGGCATCGTGCTGCCGATCGTGCTGGCCCTCCTGTTTGTCCACTGATCCATCAACCTGAGAGAAGACCAAGAATGAAACTGTCCCATTCGCTCGCCCTCACCCTCCCGCTCGCATCGGGCTGGGCCATGGGCGCCGACCTGTCCGTCAAGTTCGACGTGCCGCAGCTGAACGTGGCCGAATATCACAAGCCCTATGTGGCGATCTGGATCGAGGGCGCCGACCAGAACATCGCGTCCAACCTGGCCGTGCTGTACGACGTCAAGATGAAGGACAAGGGCGGCGAGAAATGGGTCAAGGACTTGCGCACCTGGTGGCGCAAGGCGGGCCGCGACGCCACCCTGCCGATCGACGGCGTCAGCGGCGCCACCCGCGCGCCCGGCACCCACACCATGAAATTCGACGGCGCCAAGTTCGGCATCGACAAGCTGGCGGCCGGCGAATACAAGCTGGTGGTGGAAGCGGCGCGCGAAGCGGGCGGACGCGAAGTGGTCAAGGTGCCGTTCACCTGGACCGGCAAGGGCAAGCTGGCGGCGAACGCGGCGGGCAAGGAAGAACTGGGCGCCGTGTCGCTCCAGATCCAATAACGATAACTACACACAAACAGGAGAACACCATGCAACAGAATAAATTCTACAAAGCCGCCATCGTCGGCCTGATGCTCGCCGGCGCCTCGATGACGGCCCAGGCCCACCGCGCCTGGATCCTGCCGAATACCGCCATGGTCGATTCGAAGGAAGCCTGGGTCACGATCGATGCCGCGATCTCGAACGAAGTGTTCGAGTTCAACCACCACCCGCTGCGCCTGGACAACCTGGTGGTCACCGATCCGGACGGGGTGCAAGCCAAGGCCGAAGGCGCCGTGGTCGGCAAGTACCGCAGCACGCTCGACCTGCGCCTGCCGAAGGACGGCACCTATCGCCTGGCGATCGTCAACAACAACGTGATGGGCAGCTACAAGCTCAATGGCGAGACCAAGCGCTTCCGCGGCGCCGCGGGCAGCCCGGCGGTGGCGATTCCCGCCGGCGCCACCGAGGTGCAGACCACCGCCGTCCACTCGCGCAATGAAACCTTTGTGTCGGCCAACAAGCAGAACGACACCGCCCTGAAACCGGTCGGCGAAGGCCTGGAAATGATCCCGCTGACCAACCCGTCCGACCTGCGCGTCGGCGAGCCGATCCGCGTGCGCTTCCACCTCGACGGCAAGCCGGTCGCCAACCTGCCGTTCAGCATCGTGCAGGGCACCGTCAAATACCGCGGCGCGTCGGGCGAACAGCGCCTGACCACCGACGCCAAGGGCGAAGCCTCGTTCACCGTTCCGGCCGCGAATATGTACTGGCTCAGCGCCGGCTTCCCGTTCGGCGAAGGCAAGCCGCAGCCGGGCGCCAAGCGCTACAGCTACGCGGCCACGCTCGAAGTCCTGCCGCAATAAGCACGATGCGCGACGTTCTCGTTCCGCTGGAAGTCGACATGGCGCTGCCGCCCGGCGGCAGCACCTTGTACTCGGCATCCGGCACGTCGATGGGCACCGGCTGGTCGGCGCGGCTGATGTTGCCGCCCGGCGCCGACGGCGCCGCCCTGACGCTTGCCCTGCAGCGTGAACTGGACGAGATCGTCGCGCAGATGAGTCACTGGGAGCCCGACTCCCTGCTGTCGCGCTACAACCATGCCCCGGCCGGCAGCTGGCATGCGCTGCCGCCGCAGTTCTTCGAAGTCGCCGACTACGCGCTGCAGGTGCATGAAGACAGCGCCGGCGCCTACGATCCAGCCGGCGGGCAGCTGGTGAACCTGTGGGGCTTCGGCGCCACCCGGCGCTACGACCAGGCCGGCTTCTACGCGCCAGATGCCGCCGCGATCGGCGCCGTGCTGGCGCAGCGCGGCGCCAGTCAACCTGTGCTTGACCGCGCCGCGCGCCGCCTGCTGCAGCCGGGCGGCGCCCTTCTCGATTTTTCTTCCGTCGCCAAGGGCTATGCGGTCGATTGCATGGCGCGCTGCCTGGAACAGCGCAGCGTGCGCCACTTCGTGGTCGAGGCCGGCGGCGAGCTGCGCGGAGCCGGCGCCAAGGCCAGTGGCGAGCCGTGGTGGGTGGAGATCGAAGGCGTCCCCGATGCCGACGCCGCCACCCAGGCCGTGGTCGCCCTGCATGGCCTGGCGATCGCTACCTCGGGCGACTACCGCCGCTATTTTCAACATGGCGCCCGACGCGCCGCGCACACCCTCGATCCACGCAGCGGCTATCCGGTTGCCAATGGCGTCGCCTCGGTGACGGTGCTGGCGCCCACCTGCATGGCGGCCGATGCGCTGTCCACCGCGCTCACGGTGCTGGGTCCCGACGACGGCCTCGCCTTCGCCGAGACGCGCGGCATCGCGGCGCGCTTCCTGGTGCGCGCGCCGGGCGGGCTGGTCGATACCACCTCCAGCAACTGGCGCGCCTTACTGCAATGATGCTGACCATAGAACCCCTGCGCTGGGGCGGCGCGCTCGCGCTGTCCGGCGTCTATCTCGCCATGTGCCTCGGTATCTGGCGCAGCCGCCTGGCGCGCACCCGCGCCAGCGGCGGCGTGGCCGACTGGCTCGTGGTCCACGCCAGCCAGACCGGCAGCGCCGAATTCCTGGCCGAGCGCACCGCCGCCACCCTCGCCCTGGGCGGCCTCGACGCCCGCGCCGCCTGCATGTCGACCGTCGACGCCACGCAGCTGGCCGCGGCCTCGCGCGTGCTATTCATCTGCAGCACCTATGGCGAAGGCGATGCGCCGGATACCGGCGCGCGCTTTGCCGGCCACACGATGGGCGAAGCGCTCGACCTGTCGCAGTTGCACTTCGGCGTGCTGGCGCTGGGCGACGCGACGTATACCAATTACTGCGGCTTCGGCCGCGCGCTGGACGTCTGGCTGCGCGAGCGAGGCGCCACGCCGCTGTTCGACCGGATCGACGTCGACCGCGGCGCGCCCGACGCGCTGGCCGCCTGGCAGCACCAACTGAGCCACCTGGCCGGCACCAGCGATGCACCGGACTGGGAAGCGCCGGCCTACGGCGAATGGCGCATCGCCAGCCGTATCCACCTGAACCCCGGCAGCGCCGGTGCGCCGCTGTACCGCATCGCCCTGGTGCCGCGCGATGGCCTGCTGCCCGCCTGGGAGGCCGGCGACCTCGCCCAGCTCAGCGCTCCGCTCGACCCCGACCATCCGCGCGATTACTCGATCGCTTCGATGCCGGGCGAAGGCCGGCTCGAATTGCTGGTGCGTTTGCAGACGCGCGAGGACGGCACGCCGGGTGCGGCGTCGGGCTGGCTGTGCGTGTGCGCGGACCAGAACGACACGATCCGCCTGCGCGTGCGCGCCCATGCGCGCTTCCGGCTGGGCACGAATGCGGGGCGTCCACTGATCGCGATCGGCAACGGCAGCGGCCTGGCCGGATTGCGTTCGCTGCTCAAGGCGCGCATCGATGCCGGCAAGGACCGCAACTGGCTGCTGTTCGGGGAGCGCAATGCGGCCCACGACCATCTATGCCGCGAGGAACTGGAAGCCTGGCGTGATGGCGGCATGCTGACGCGGTTGGACCTGGCGTTTTCACGCGACGAGGGGCAGGCGCGCTATGTGCAGCACTTGGTGAATGCGCATCAGGAAGAATTGCGTTGCTGGGTCGCGGACGGCGCGGCGATTTATGTATGCGGCAGCCTGCAAGGCATGGCCGGCGGCGTGCACGATGCGCTGGTGTCGGCGCTCGGACTCGATACGGTCGAGGCATTGACGTCCGACGGGCGCTATCGGCGCGACGTCTACTAGACAGAAAGGACAACCGCCGGCAATGCCGGCGGTATCGATCAAACTTGCTGTACCAAGACAGCGTTAGCGCTTGTCGTTCTTGTGGCTTTGACGCCCGGCTTCGGCGTGCTGTTCCGGCGAGCCACCCTGGACGCCCTTCTGCTGGCTGCCCTGGCTACGGCCGCTTTGCTGGCTACCCTGGTTCAGGTTGCTCTGCTGGCTGCCCTGGTTGTTGCCGCTCTGCTGGTTGCTCGAGCCATGCGACGCGCGGCCGCCCTGGCTGGCGATTTCACGCTGGCGCTCCGGATCCATCGACGCAAAACCTTGCTTGCCGCTACCCTGGTTACCCTGGTTACCGCTCTGGCTATTGCCTTGCTGCGAGTGCTGGTTGTTGCCCTGTGGGTTGTTGTTACGCGAATTGTTTGCCATGATTGACTCCTTTTCATCGTGAACAAAATGTCAGCTGTGCTGACTCGAAGGACTCCATCGTAGCCACCTGAAAGCGCGCTGAACACCAAAAACCGGCAGTGCTCCTGTAGGAGTCTGCCCCACTGGCCTATGCGTCTGGACTGGCATCTTGAAAGAAAATGAGATATGAATTTGCCAGTTTATAGAATAATAATTAGTAAAATAGAAGCACTGCGGAAGAAACTGGCTGCGTCGGGACGTCCTTATCACCTTGCAGCAATATGAAGATCGGCATCGGGCACCGTCTTTTCATCGCCGTCCTGCTCGCCATTCTCACGGTGGCCGGCGCCGGTGTTTTATTACTGCGGCACAAGGTACTGGGCAGTTTCGGCGACTACGCGGTCGGCATCGAGCTCGACCGGCTGGACGGCTTGTCGAATGCCGTGGCGCGCCAGTACCGGGACCATGGCGGCTGGACTTTCGTGCCTGGCGGCGATGCGCGGCGCGGCTGGATCACGCAAGAGCTGGCGCGCCTGCAGACGAGCCGTGTCGTCGCCCCGGTCATGCCGGTCACGCCAGCGCCGCCAGCGCCGCCAGCGCCGCCCGCCATGCCGGTGGCCCCGGTCCCTCCCGCGCCACCGGCGCCACCATTGCCGCCGCTGCCGCCGCCCGCACCGACCGGCGTCACCCAGGACCTGCACGCGCGCATCACCCTGTTCGACGCCGCCGGCCGCTACCTGGCCGGACGTCTTCCCGGCACGCTGCCGCTGGCGCGACGCCCGATCGAGGTCGATGGCCGCACGGTCGGCTATCTCGGCGTGGCGCGCAGCCACCGGCCGAGCGACACAATGGCTTACGCCTTCCTGTCCGAGCTGCAGCACAGCCTGTGGCTGATCGGCGCCGTCGCCGTCGTGCTGAGCGCACTGGCGGCGATCCTGCTGGCGCGCCACTTCCGGCATCCGATCGACCAGCTCGCGCGCGGCGCCGCCACGCTTGCCGCCGGTGACTACGGCGTGCGCCTGCCGGACGCGCGCAGCGACGGACTGGGCGCACTGGCGCGCCATTTCAATGTGCTGGCCGAACGCCTCGACGGCGCCGAAACGGCGCGCCGCCAGTGGGTGGCAGATACTTCTCACGAGCTGCGCACCCCGCTGGCGGTATTGCGCGCGCAGCTCGAAGCGATCCAGGACGGCGTGCGCCAGGCCACGCCGGAAGCCATCGACGCCATGGGGCGCCAGGTACTATCCCTGACCAGATTGATCGACGAACTGTATGCGCTGGCGCGCGCCGACGTCGGGGCGCTCGAATGCCGGCGCGAAGCGCTCGACCTGTGGGCGCTGGCGGCCAGCGAAGCCGGCGCCTTTGCCGCGCGCTTCCAGGCGGCCGGAATCGCGCTCGATATTGCCGCTGCGCCCACGGCGTCGCGGGTGCTGGCCGATCCGGACCGCATGCGCCAGGTATTGGCCAACCTGTTCGAGAACAGCCTGCGCTATACGGCCGCCGGCGGCGCCGTGCGCCTCGCCGCGCATGCCGACGCCGGCCGCCTGCACCTGCTGCTCGACGACAGCGCGCCCGGCGTGCCCGAAGAAGCGCTGTCCCGGCTGGCCGAGCGCTTCTACCGGGTCAATGCCTCGCGCAGCCGCGAGCATGGCGGCGCCGGACTCGGGCTGGCCCTGTGCCGGCGGCTGCTCGAGGCGCAAGGCGCCACCCTCGCCTTCGACCATTCGCCGCTGGGCGGCCTGCGCGTGACCGTGTCGCTGCCTTTGGACGAAAAGGAACACGCATGAGCGTGGCCATCATGATCGTCGACGACGAACCCGAACTGGCATCCGTCATCGCCGACTACGCGCAGGCCGCGGGCTATGCGCCGGCCGTGTTCGGCGACGGCCTCGTGGCGCTTGAAGCGATCCGGCGCGCACCGCCGGCCCTGGTGGTCCTCGACCTGATGCTGCCGGGGATGGACGGCCTGGCACTGTGCCGTGCGGTGCGCGCCTTTTCCAGCGTGCCGATCGTGATGGTGACGGCGCGGGTGGAAGAAGTCGACCGCCTGCTGGGGCTGGAAACGGGCGCCGACGATTACCTGTGCAAGCCGTTCAGCCCGCGCGAGCTGATGGCGCGCATCAAGGCCATCCTGCGCCGCAGCGGCCCGCCAGAGGCTGCGCCCGTGCTGGCGCTGGACGAAGCCGCGCGCCGCGTCACACTCCACGGCCAGGCGCTCGAACTGACACCGAGCGAGTATGCGATCCTGGCCGCCCTGGCGCGCCGTCCCGGCCAGGTGTTGTCGCGCGCCCAGTTGCTCGACGCGGCCAGGGCCGACCACCTCGACGCCACCGACCGCGCCATCGACAGCCACGTCAAGAACCTGCGGCGCAAGATCGACGCCGTCGCCCCCGGCCTGGAACCGATCCGCTCGATCTACGGACTCGGTTACCGCTGCGATCTCTGAGTGGTCTCCATTTTTTCTCCACATTCGGGAGGCACGATGGTGTTCATCGCCACCGAGGAGAAAAACATGCAAAGAACCATCCCGCTGATCCTGGCCGCCATGCTCGCGCTCGGCGCCACCGCTGCCGACGCCAGCATCCACTATGTATGCGAGGCGGCGCGCGGCAAATGCCCCAAGCCGCCGGTGCCGCCCGCCCCTCCCGCTCCACCCGCGCCACCGGCCCCGCCGGCGATCGTCGGCCAACCGGCGCCAGTCACGCCGGCCCGCCCCGCCCCACCGGCGCCGCCGGCGCCACCGGAAATCGACCTTCCCGAAATTCCCGCCGCCTTCCACGCGGCCTGCCAGGGCAAGGTCGATGGCACCAGGCTGAACCTGACCATGCGTCCCGGCGAAGGCATGGGCGGCGTGTGCGAGAACGAAGGCGGCAAGATGGTGTTTCACCTGCGCAGTTACCATCGCGCGGATTGAGCGCGGTCGACGCCAGGCCCGGCATCGTTCCTGTTGTAGCATACGCAGCATGACAAAGCCCATTGCAGATCATCAGCCTTTCTTCATCGACCTCGTATGGGGCGGCCAGGCCATCCGGCTGGAAGCGCGATGGGTCGGCGCCACGGCGACGCATGCCCCGACTGTCGTGTTCCTGCACGAAGGTCTCGGGTCAGTCTCACACTGGAAAAACTTTCCCGATGAATTTTGCCGCGCACATGGGTTGCGCGGACTCGTATTCTCGCGCTTCGGCTACGGCCTGTCGAGCGCGCGTACCGCTCCACTGACGCCCGACTATCTGCACCAGCAGGCGCATGAAGTCCTGCCCGCCCTGCTCACGCAGTTGGATATCGTAAAACCCTGGCTCTTCGGTCACAGCGACGGCGCCTCGATTGCATTGCTGTACGCGGCCCGCCACAGCGCCGACCTCAGTGGGCTGATCGTCGCCGCGCCCCATCTGTACGTCGAGGATTGCGCGTTGCAAGCGATCGCGGCGGCGCGCGAGGCCTACCGTGACGGAGCGCTGCGCGCGCGGCTGGCGCCCTACCACGCCGACGTCGATGCGGCATTTTACGGATGGAACGACATCTGGCTCGATCCCGCCTTCCGCGACTGGAACATCAACGCGGATGTGGCTGCGATCACGGCACCGCTGATGGCGATCCAAGGCGAGGACGACCCCTACGGCACGCTCGACCAGGTCGACACGATCGCGCGCCTCGTTCCGCATACGCGCCTGCTGGTCTTGCCTGGCTGCGGGCATTCTCCCCATCGCGAGCGCAGCGCAGAGGTCATCGCCGCTGGTGGCCTGTTCATTCAGGCAGCCGGCACGACCGAGAAATTGAACGATGAAATATCATAAATAGTGATATTACGGATCATTAAACATTATTAGAAGAGATGAAGATTCCACGTTAATCTTCTTTGCATACAAGTAGCGACACGACGGTTTCGGCGATGTTGCACAGCAAGGAGACATGTGTGAGCAAGGCAAGTGAACACTATGATTACCTGATCGTCGGCGGCGGCTCTGCCGGTTGCGTGCTGGCCAACCGCCTGTCCGAAGACCCCGCCGTGCGGGTCGCCCTGATCGAGGCCGGAAGCGACACGCCACCAGGCCTTGAACCGGCCGAGATCCTCGACAGCTACCCGATGCCGCTATTCTGCGGCGACCGCTTCATCTGGCCTGACCTCAAGGCGCGCGCCACCCCCACCTCGCCGTTGAAAACCTATGAACAGGGCCGCGTGATGGGCGGCGGCTCCAGCATTAACGTACAGGCCGCCAACCGCGGCCTGCCGCGCGACTATGACGGCTGGGTCGGCCAGGGCGCCGCAGGCTGGAGCTGGGACGAGGTACTGCCGTATTTCCGCAAGCTCGAACGTGACCTCGATTTCGGCGGTGCGCCGCTGCACGGCGACCGCGGTCCGATCCCGATCCGCCGCATCGCGCGCGCCGACTGGCCGCGCTTCTGCCACGCGTTCGCCGGCGCCCTGCAGGCCAACGGCCTGGCCTACATGGACGACCAAAACGCCGAGTTTCGCGATGGGATGTTTCCTGCCGCGTTCTCGAATATCGACGACCGCCGCGTGTCGAGCGCCGCCGGCTACCTGGACGCGGCGACGCGGGCGCGGCCGAACCTGCGCATCCATGCGGAGCTGAGGGTCGAGCGTATCGTCATGGCGGGTCGCAGCGCACGCGGCGTAGAGGCGCGCGACGCCGCCGGCCATGCCGTGCGGTTCGACGCCCGCGAGGTGATTCTTTGCGCCGGAGCCCTGCAATCGCCTGCCCTGCTGCTGCATGCCGGCATCGGCGACGCCGCCGCCCTTGGCCGGCTCGGCATCGCGGTCGTGGCCGACCGTCCCGGCGTCGGCCGCAACCTGCAAGACCATCCTTCGCTCACCTTCTGCCATTTCCTGGCGCCCGAGTTCCGCATGCCGCTGTCGCGCCGCCGCGCCAGCATGACGGCGGCGCGCTTCTCCTCGGGACTGGCTGGCTGCGACGCGTCCGACATGTATATGTCGAGCTCGACCCGCGCCGCCTGGCATGCGCTCGGCAACCGCCTTGGCCTGTTCTTCCTGTGGTGTAACCGGCCATTCTCGCGCGGCCAGGTGCGCATCGCTTCACCCGATCCGCTCGCGGCGCCCGAGGTCGACCTCAATCTGCTGAGCGACGAACGCGACCTGCTGCGCATGGCGATCGGGGTACGCACACTGGCCGCGGTGGTGACGGGCAGCGAACTGCATCGCGATGCCGGCGACTTCTTCCCGGCCTCGTTCTCGCCGCGCGTCAAGGCGCTGAGCCGGGTGACGCCGGCCAACGCGCTGCTGACGCAGGCGCTGGGACTGGCGCTCGATACCCCGGCGCCGCTGCGGCGCTGGATCATCGAGCGCTTCGTGACCGGCGGCCAGCGCATGAGCGCGCTCCTGGCGGACGACGCGGCCCTGCATGCCTTCATCCGCAAGGCCGTGTTCGGCGTCTGGCACGCCAGCGGCACCTGCCGCATGGGCAGCGCCGACGACCGCGACGCGGTGACCGACGCCGAGGGCCGCGTGCACGACGTGGCCGGCTTGCGCGTGGTAGACGCCTCACTGATGCCGAGCCTGCCTTCGGCAAACACCAACATCCCCACGATCATGATGGCCGAGAAAATCGCCGATGCCATTCGCGCACGCGGCCGCCACGGCGGCGTGCCGCGCCAGCCGGCCCTGGCCGACGATTCCTGAGGCCACGCAGACGGCACGCACGCAGTCGAGACCACCACCACGGCGCCCCGAGGCGCCGGGACCATAACCATTCCACAGGAGACAAGCATGGCGCTCGCATCACCCGATACCGTAATGACCGCAAAGGAGAACGACCGCAACACGTTCAGGGCCGTGATGGCCTCGTGCGTCGGCTGGTCGCTCGACCTGTACGACCTGTTCATCCTGCTGTACGTGGCGCCGATCATCGGCCGCCTGTTCTTTCCGTCCGAGCATGCGATGCTGTCGCTGGCGGCGGTATACGCCTCGTTCGGCGTCACCTTGCTGATGCGCCCGCTCGGCTCGGCGCTGTTCGGTTCCTACGCCGACCGCAAGGGCCGCAAGGCCGCCATGATCGCCTCGATGATCGGCGTCGGCGTGTCCACCGCCGCCTTCGGCCTGCTGCCGACGGTGGCCAGCATCGGCGTCATGGCGCCGGTGCTGTTCATTCTCCTGCGCCTGGTCCAGGGCGTCTTCGTGGGCGGCGTGGTCGCATCGACCCACACCATCGGCACCGAATCGGTGTCGCCGCGCTGGCGCGGGGCGGTCTCGGGCCTGATCGGCGGCGGCGGCGCCGGCCTGGGCGCCCTGTTCGCGTCGTTCACCTTCTGGGTCCTGTCGGCCATCTTCCCGGGCGAGCAGTTCGACGAATGGGGCTGGCGCTGGATGTTCTTCACCGGCATCATCAGCGCGGTGCTGGGCATCACCATCTTCGGCAAACTCGAAGAGTCGCCGATGTTCAAGAAACTGCAGGCGGAAAAGGCGCGCAACAAGGCCACCGCCGCGCCCACCGCCAACCCGATCCGCACCCTGTTCACCGGCAAATACCGCAACATCCTGCTGGTCAACCTGCTGTTGACCCTGGGCGGCGGCGCCGGCTACTACCTGACCTCGGGCTTCCTGCCGACCTTCCTGAAAGTGGTCAACGGCACGCCTTCCGAGACCGCCGGCTTCATCCTGATGCTGGCCAGCGTCGGCGTCATCATCGCCTCGGTCGCCACCGGCCACGTCAGCACCTTCATCGGCCGCAAGAAGACCTTCGTCTGGGTCGGCGTGCTGCGCCTGATCATGTTGCCGGCCATCGCGCTCCTGATGCCCGGCGTGACCGACACCTTCACGCTGGCGATCTACGTCATCGTGTTCAGCATGCTTGGCAGCATGGGCTATGCGCCGCTCCTGATCTTCCTCAACGAACGCTTCCCGACCGAGATCCGCGCCACGGGCACCGGCCTGTCGTGGAATATCGGCTTCGCCATCGGCGGCGTGCTGCCGACCTTCGTGTCGCTGGCCTCGCCCATGCCGTCCGACGTGCCGATGTCGCTGGCGCTGTTCCTTGCGGGTATCAGCGTGATCTTCCTGATCGGCGCCCTGATCGTTCCCGAAACCATCGGCAAGCTCGACGAACCTGCCGCCCCTGGAGCCTGACAGCATGGACACCACAAACGCTCGATCCGCCGCGCCGCAGCCGCCGGCGCCCTTCATCGGGCGTTCGCTGCAACGCATCGAAGACGTGTCGCTGCTGACCGGCCGCGGCCAGTTCGGCGACGACGTCGGCGTCAAGCCCGGCACGCTGCACGCGGCGATCGTCCGGGCGCCGCATGCCCACGCCCTCATCAACGGCATCGACAGCACGCGGGCCGAACAGGCGCCGGGCGTGCGCGCGGTGCTGACCGGCGACGACCTGGCCGTCTGGTCGAAGCCCTTCGTCGTCGGCGTCAAGGCTTCGATGGAGATGTGGGCGCTGGCGCGCGAACGGGTGCGCTACGCCGGCGAACCGGTCGCGGTGGTCGTGGCCGACACCCGCTATCTGGCCGAGGATGCGGCCGACCTGGTCGTGGTCGACTACACCCGCCTCGAACCGGTCACTTCGATCGACGCCGCGATCGCGCCGGACGCGCCGGTGCTGCACGATGGCGTCGGCAGCAATATCGCGAGCGACCGGAGCTTTCGCTACGGAGACCCGGAAGCGGCGTTCGCCCGCGCCGCGCATACGGTCGAACTGAGCGTGCGCTACCCGCGCAACTCATGCACCCCGATCGAGTGCGCGGTGGTGGTCGCCGACTACCTGTCGCCCGAGGAAGGCTATGACGTCGCCTCCAACTTCATGGGTCCGTTCTCGCTGCATACGGTGATGGCGCTGGCGCTGCGGGTGCCGGGTCACAAGCTGCGCCACCGCACCTTCCGCGACTCGGGCGGCAGCTTCGGCGTCAAGCACGCGGTATTCCAGTACGCCGTGCTGATGTGCCTTGCGTCGCGCAAGGCCGGGGCGCCCGTGAAATGGGTCGAAGACCGCCTCGAACACCTGGGCGGCCTGACCTCGGCCACCAGCCGCCAGTCCACCATCCGCGCCGCGGTCGAGGCGGACGGACGCATCACGGCGCTCGACTACGACCAGTTCGACGACGTCGGCGGCTATCTGCGCGCGCCGGAACCGGCCACCTTCTACCGCATGCACGGCTGCCTGACCGGCGCCTATGCGATCCCGAATTTGGCGGTGCGCAACCGCGTGGTGCTGACCAACAAGACGCCCGCCGGCCTGGTGCGCGGCTTCGGCGGCCCGCAGGTGTACTTCGCGCTGGAGCGCCTGATGCAGCGCATCTCGGTCGAACTGGGCATCGACCCGGTCGACCTGTACCGCCGCAACTTCATCCCGGCCGACGCCTTCCCCTACCAGGCCGCGGCCGGCGCCCTGATCGACTCAGGCAACTACCAGCGGGCGCTGGAACTGGTCGCCAGCGAAGGCCGGCTGGCCGAACTGTACGCGACACGCGAGCGTGCGCGCGCCGAGGGCCGGCTGTACGGCATCGGCTTTGCCGCCATCATCGAGCCGTCGATCTCGAACATGGGCTACATCACCACCGTGCTGCCGAAGGAAACCCGCGCCAAGGTGGGGCCGAAGAACGGCGCGATCGCCTCGGCCACCGTGGCCATCGATCCGCTGGGCGGCGTCAACGTCACGATCGCGTCGGCGCCGGCCGGCCAGGGCCACCGTACGGTGTGCGCCCAGGTGGTGGCCGATGTGCTGGGCGTGGATCCCGACCAGGTGGCGGTCAATGTCGAATTCGACACCCAGAAGGATGCCTGGTCGGTTGCCGCCGGCAATTATTCGAGCCGCTTCGCCGGCGCCGTGGCCGGCACCGTGCACCTGGCGGCCATGCGGATCCGCGACAAGCTGGCCGCCATCGCCGCGCCGCAACTGGGGGTCGACGCCGCCGACGTCGTGTTCGCCGGCGGCGCCGTGCACGTCAAGGACGACCCGGCGCGCGCCCTGCCCTTCGCGCGCATGGCGGCCAGCCCGCACTGGGCGCCGGCGCTGCTGCCCGAGGGCGTCGGGCTGGGCCTGCGCGAAACTGCGTTCTGGAGCGCGCCGCAACTGGGCGCGCCCGACGACGACGACCGCGTCAACACCTCGGCCGCGTACGGCTTCGCCTTCGACGTGTGCGGGGTCGAGATCGACCGCGACACCGGCCGCGTCACGATCGACAGATACGTCACCACCCATGACGCCGGCAAGATCCTGAATCCGGCGCTGGCCGACGGCCAGATCCGCGGCGCCTTTGCCCAGGGACTGGGCGCGGCGCTGATGGAAGAGTTCCGCTATGGCGAGGACGGCAGCTTCCAGTCCGGCACCTTCGCCGACTACCTGGTGCCGACCACCTGCGAGGTGCCGGAACCGCAGATCATCCACCTCGAGACGCCGTCGCCGTTCACGCCGCTGGGCGCGAAGGGCCTCGGCGAAGGCAACAATATGAGCACCCCACCCTGCATCGGCAATGCCGTCGCCGACGCGCTCGGCGTGGCCGATATCGTGCTCCCGCTGACGCCGTCGAAAGTCATGGCGCTGATCGGCGCCGACGAACCGCCGCCCTCCGCGGCCGTGCGCCAGGCCATGCCGGCGCCCGCGCCCGCCGCCGGCGGCAAGGGCGGCAAGGCGCTGTCGGCGCGCGGCGAAGTGGTGCTGGCGGCGCCGCCCGAGGCCGTGTTCCGGGTCTTGCTCGACCCGGTCGCGCTGGCCAAGGTCATCCCCGGCTGCAACGCGCTGGAACCGGCCGGCGAACACCGCTACCGCGCCGACGTCAGCATCGGCGTGGGCATGATCAAGGCGCGCTACGCGGCCGAAGTGGCGCTGTCAGAACTCGACCCGCCGCGCAGCCTGCGCCTGGCCGGCTCCGGCCTGTCGGCGGTCGGCAGCGCCAGCGGCAGCGGCCTGGTGACCCTTGAACCCGCCGATGGCGGCACCCGCCTGCGCTACGACTATTCGGCCGAAGTGTCCGGCAAGGTCGCGGCGGTGGGCAGCCGCATGCTCGAAGGCGCGGCCAAGATCGTCCTCGGCCAGCTGTTCGAACAGCTGGGCCGCGAAGCCGGCGGCCAGGGCGCACTGCCCCAGGCCAGCGCCGGCGAACGACCTGGCCTGTGGCGGCGCCTGCTGGCCCTGTTTGGAGTACAACGATGAAACCACAAGCATTCGACTACGCACGTCCCGACAGCGCCGACGAGGCAGTGGCGCTGCTGGCCGAGGGCGGCGACGACGCCCGCATCCTGGCCGGCGGCCAGTCGCTGATGGCGGTGCTGAACCTGCGCCTGGCCCAGCCGGGCATGCTGATCGACATCTCGCGCGTTCCCGACCTGAACTATGTGCGCGCCGGCGCCACCCATCTCGCGATCGGCGCCGCCGCGACCCAGGGCGCGGTCGAATGGCGCGCGCAACTGGCCGCCGAGGTGCCGCTGCTGGCGCAGGCCTTCCCGCACATCTCGCACTTCCAGATCCGCAACCGCGGCACCGTGTGCGGCTCGATCGCCCATGCCGACCCCAGCGCCGAGCTGCCGCTGGCGCTGCTGGCACTCCAGGGCGAGGTCGCGCTGCGCAGCCGGCGCGGGCGGCGCGTCGTCGCCGCCGCCGATTTCTTCCAGGGCATGCTCATGACGGCGCGCAGTGCCGACGAACTGGTGGAAGAAGCGCGCTACCCGCTCGCGCGTCCCGGCGAGCGCTACGCATTCGAGGAGTTCTCGGGCCGCCACGGCGACTTCGCGCTGTGCGCAGTGGCGGCCGTGGTTGGCCCCGACGGCATCCGGCTGGCGGTCGGCGGCGTGTCCGACCGCCCGCGCGTGAGGGCCTGGCCGCATCTGGCCGGCGCCGACCTCGAGCACGCCATCAACGACTTCGCCTGGGAACTCGAGGCGAAGGACGATCACCACGCCTCGGCCAAGTTCAGGCGTCAACTGGTGCGCCACCTCGGCGCCACCGCGATCCGGAGAGCATCCACATGAAAACCTACCGCAAGAACGACGTCGTGCGCATCGCGCTGGTGCTCAACGGCCAGCCGCGCAGCGGCACCTGCGAACCGCGCACCCTGCTGTCGGACTTCCTGCGCCAGGAACTGGGCGCCACCGGCACCCACGTCGGCTGCGAGCACGGCGTTTGCGGGGCCTGCACGGTCACCATCGACGGCGTCGCCGGACGTTCTTGCATGACGCTGGCGGTGCAGGCCGAAGGCAGCAGCATCGACACGGTGGAGGGCCTCGACCGTGCGCGCAAGGCCGCGGGAGAAGACGGCCTGTCCGACCTGCAGGAGGCGTTTCGCCGCAATCACGCGCTGCAGTGCGGCTTCTGCACCGCCGGCATCATGATGTCGTGCATCGACTACCTGCGCCGCAATCCCGATCCGAGCGAAGACGAGGTGCGCGCGATGCTGTCGGGCCACCTGTGCCGCTGCACCGGCTACACGAACATCGTGCGCGCCGTGCTGGAGACCGCCGCCGACCGGCTGGGCAAGCCGCGCGCGCCCGGCGCCCGGCCGGCTGACCCGGGTCACGCCGCCATCGGCGCGGCCGAGCAGGCGCGCCTGGTCGACGCCTGACGCCCCCCCATCACAACAACGACAAGGAGAACACCGTGCTCGATCTTGGACGCACCTTCCTGCAAAGCGTCGAACGCAGCCCGCACACGCTGGCCGTCGTCGACGGCGAGCAGCGCCTCACCTATGCCGAATGGCACGATCGGATACAGCGCGTCGCCCACGGCCTGTCGGCGCTCGGCCTGCGGCGCGGCGACCATCTGCTGCTGGTGCTGCAGAACCGCATCGAGATGGCGACGCTGCACTGGGCCTGCCAGTTCCTGGGCGTGATCGCCACGCCCCTCAACTGGCGCGCCAAGCCCGACGAAGTCGAGTACTGCGCCGTCGATTCGGGCGCGAAGGCGGTCGCGTTCGAACCGGTCAGTGCGCCGGCGGTGGCGGCGAGCCTGTCGGCCAACGCGTTGCCGCGCATCGCCGTCGGCGGCGCCGACGGAGGCACGCTGGCCTTCGACGACCTGCTGGCCGCGGCGCCCGCCGCGCCGATCCTGCAGGCCGGCAGCGACGACATCTCGCTGATGCTGTACACCTCGGGCACGACCGGCAAACCCAAGGGCGTGCCGCGGCGCCACCGCGCCGAACGCGCCGCCGCGCTCGGCCATGTGGCGCAAAACATGTACCGGCGCGGCGAGTGCACGCTCGGCGTCATGCCGCTCTATCATACGATGGGCGTGCGCTCGCTGCTGGCGATGGCGCTGGTCGACGGCCGCTTCGTGTGCGTGCCCAAATTCGACTGCGCGGCCGCGTTCCGCTCGATCGAACAGGAACGCGTCAGCAACCTGTACCTGGTGCCGACGCTGTACCACGACATGCTGGCCTGGCGCGAGCAGCATGGCGCGGACATCTCGTCGGTGACCAAGCTGGGCTTCGCCGGCGCGCCGATGCCGGACGGACTGCTCAAGCGCCTGACCGAGACCTTCCAGCCCGAGCTCTTCGTCAACCACTACGGCTCGTCCGAGGTCTACACCTTCGCGATCGACCAGGATGCCACTCGCAAGGCCGGCAGCGCCGGGCGCGCCGGCATCAACACGCGCCTGCGCGTGGTGCCGCTCGGCGCCGAGGGACCCGACACCCTGGCGGCGCCGGGCGAAGAGGGCCAGATCATCTGCGACCTCGAGGGCGACGAATCCTTCGACGGCTACTGGAACCGGCCGGACGCCGACGCCAAGTCGATCCGCGCCGGCTGGTACTTCACCGGCGACACCGGCTACATCGACGCCGACGGCGACCTGTTCGTCACCGGCCGCATGGACGACATGATCATCAGCGGCGGCGAGAATATCTCGCCGGTCGACATCGAGTCGGTGCTGTCGCTGCATCCCTCGGTCGACGAAGTCGCCGTGGCGGGCCTCGTCGACGAGCGCTGGGGCCAGAAGGTGGTCGCCTTCGTCAAGGTGCATGGCGAGGTCAGCGCCGAAGCGCTCAACGAGTACTGCCGCAACTCCGACCTGCTCAACTTCAAGCGCCCGCGCGAATACGTGTTCGTGCGCGACATCCCGAAATCACCGGTCGGCAAGATCCTGCGCCGCAAGCTGGTTGCCGGCGAATACGACGTGGTGGCGGCGCCGGGCGCCACCGAACCTGGAGACACCAAATAATGAACAACACCGAGCTCCCGAACCACAAGGCGCGCGACCTGCGCCATTGGCTGGCCCATCTCGAAGCGAGCGGCCGCCTGGCCGTGATCCGCGAAGGCGTGCCGCTCAGGCACACGCTGGCGGCGATCGCCAAGCGCCTCGACGGCAGGCAGGCGGCTTTCTTCCCGCGGCCCGACGGCCATGACATCCCCGTCGTATCCGGCTTCGTGGCGCGCCGCGCCTGGATCGCCGAAGCCATGGGCGTCGAGCAGGCGGACCTGCTCGGCGCGTTCCGCCGCGCCGTCGACCATCCGCTGCCGTGGCGCGAGGTCGATGCCGCAGGCGCGCCCTGCCAGCAGGTGGTGCACGACTTCGGCGGGCCGTCGCCAGGCGACCTGCACGCGCTGCTGCCGATCCCGACCCACAGCGAACATGACAACGGTCCCTACATCACCGCCGGCCTGGTCATCGCGCGCAATCCCGTCACCGGGGTGCAGAACGTGTCGATCAACCGCATCCAGGTGCACGGTCCCGACCGCATGGCGATCCTGATGCTGCCGCGCCACCTGCTGGCGTTCTACAAGGCGGCCGAGGAACAGGGCCAGGCGCTGGACGTGGCGGTGGTCATCGGCGCCGATCCGCTCACCCTGCTCGCCTCGCAGGCCATCACGCCGATCGATTTCGACGAACTGGAGATCGCCGGCGCCCTGCATGGCGCGCCGCTGCCGGTCGTCAAGTGCCGCACCAGCGAGATCCGCGTGCCGGCCAATGCCGAAATCGTCATCGAGGGCAAGCTGCTGCCGAAGGTGCGCGAGCCCGAAGGCCCGTTCGGCGAATTCCCGAAGTACTACAGCGCGCGCGAAAATCGCGAAGTGATCGCGGTCGGCGCGGTGACCCATCGCCGCCAGCCGATCTTCCACACCATCGTGCCGGCCGAGATGGAACACCTGCTGCTCGGATCCATCCCGCGCGAGGCGACCATGCTGGCGCACCTGCAACGCAGCTTCCCGAACGTGCTGGACGTGCACCTGTCGGTCGGCGGCGTCGGCCGCTACCACCTGTTCGTCAAGTTCCGCAAGCAGCGCGAGGGCGAGCCGCGCAACGTGATCCTCGGCGCCTTCGGCGCCCATTACGACATCAAGCAGGTCACGATCGTCGACGAGGACGTCGACGTGCACGATCCGCAGCAGGTCGAATGGGCGGTGGCCACGCGCTTCCAGGCCGACCGCGACCTGATCGTCATCGCCGGGGCCCAGGGTTCTGCGCTCGATCCCTCGACCACGATCGGCCAGATGCCGGACGGCGAGGTCGCGCCGCCGCACCTGCAAGGCATCAGCGCCAAGATGGGGCTGGATGCGACCAAGCCGGTGGCCTACCACGGCCACATCTTTACCAAGGTCGCGATTCCCGGCGAGCGCGAGATCGACCTCGACCGGGAAATCGTGCGCGGCGCCACGATCGACTGGAACGACGCGGCGGTGCGCCCATGAACCGGCCGCGCCTGATTGTCGCGATCACCGGCGCCAGCGGCGCGGTGTACGGCGTGCGCCTGCTGCGGCACCTGCGCGCCTCCGGCGTCGCCGAGACCCACCTGGTGATGTCGGCATCCGGCATGATGACCGCGCAGCAGGAACTCGACCTGCGCCGCGCCGACATCGAGGCGCTGGCCGACGTGGTGCACAACGTGAAGGACATCGGCGCCACGATCGCCAGCGGCTCGTTCCGCTCGGCCGGCATGGTGGTGGCGCCGTGCTCGATGAAGACGCTGGCCGGCATCGCCCACGGCCTGGCCGACAACCTGGTCACGCGCGCCGCCGACGTGGTGCTCAAGGAGCGCCGCAAGCTGGTGCTGGTGGCGCGCGAGACGCCGCTCAACCTTGCGCACCTGCGCAACATGACGGCGGTGACCGAGATGGGCGGCATCGTGTTCCCGCCGGTGCCCGCCTTTTACACCCGGCCAGACTCGCTCGACGAGCTGGTCGACCACACCGTCGGGCGCCTGCTCGACCTGTTCGACCTGCCCCACCAGGGCCTCGTGAAGCGCTGGGAAGGCATGGGCAGGTCCGGCGCCGACGACGCCGCCCGAACCGACAAATCTTGACCATACAAACCGATTACACCAGGAGAACAGCATGACCCAACTGAATCACCCCGCCCACAGCCTGCTGGCCAATCTCGAAGGCTTCCGGGTCGAGATCGACGCCGGGCGCCAGCGCGCCGACATCGTCCTGTCGAACGGCCCGTTCAACATCATCTCGATGACCCAGCGCGAGCAGCTGCGCCTGGTATTCGAGTCGCTCGACGCCGACGAGCGCGTGCGCGTGATCGTGCTGCGCGCCGACGGCCAGCACTTCTCGAGCGGCGGCGACATCCGCGGCTTCCTGGAGGCAAGCCCCGAGCATGTGTCGAAGCTGGCCTGGAACATCGCCGCCCCGACCCGCTGCAGCAAGCCGGTGATCGCCGCCAACCGCGGTTTCTGTTTCGGCGTCGGCTTCGAGATCTCGCTGGCCTGCGACTTCCGCCTGGTCACCGACACCACCTTCTACGCGCTGCCGGAACAGAAGCTGGGCCAGATTCCGGGCTCGGGCGGCTCGGCGCGCCTGCAGAAGATGGTCGGCATCACCCGCACCAAGGACATCGTGATGCGTTCGCGCCGCATCCCGGGCCAGCAGGCCTATGACTGGGGCGTGGCCACCGAGTGCGTGCCGGACGCCGAACTCGAAGCCGCCACCGACCGCCTGGTCGACGAACTGCGCGCGTTCTCGCCGATCGCCCAGCGCACCGCCAAGAAGCTGCTGAACGATACCGAGGATTCGCCGCTGTCGATCGCCATCGAGCTGGAGGGGCACTGCTACAGCCGCCTGCGTTCGTCGAACGACTTCCGCGAGGGCGTCGAAGCATTCCATGCCAAGCGCCCTCCGGTCTTCGACGGCTCCTGAGGGGAAGCGCTGACATGAGCGAACTGCACGCACGGAACTACATCGATGGCCAGTGGCAGGAGGCGGCTAGCGGCACCACCGGCATCAGCCACGATCCGGCCAGCGGCGCCGTCATCGGCCGCTTCGCCGCCAGCGCCGCGGAAGATGCCCGGCGCGCCATCGCCAGCGCGCGCCGGGCCTTCGACGAGTCGCACTGGGCCCACGATGCGCGCCGGCGCCAGATGGTGCTGCTGCAATGGGCCGACCGCCTGGAGCAGTGCACCGCTCTGGCGGGCCTGCTCACCCACGAAAACGGCAAGGTGCTGCCCCAAGCGCACGGCGAAATGGCGGCCGCGATCTCCGAGATCCGTTACTACGCCGGGCTGGCCCGCCACATCCCTGGCCACTTCATGGAAGTCGAGCCGGGCGCCTACTCGGCGACGCTGCGCGAGGCGGCCGGTGTGGCGGCCCTGATCATTCCGTGGAACGCGCCGGTCGTGCTGCTGATCCGGTCGCTGGCGCCGGCGCTGGCGGCGGGCTGCACGGTCGTGGTCAAGCCCGCGCACCAGAGCGCCCAGATCAGCGCCGCCGTCCTGCGCGAACTGGCCGCCGTCGAGACGCTGCCGCGCGGCGTCGTGAACCTGGTGCTGGAACAGGGCAGCGAGGCCGCCCAGGAACTGGCCACCTCGGCCGACGTGGACGTGCTGAGCTTCACCGGCTCCAACCTGACCGGCCAGCGCATCATGGCCGCGGCCGCGCCGACCATGAAGAAGCTGTCGCTGGAACTGGGCGGCAAGTCGAGCTGCCTGGTGTTCCCCGACGCCGACGTCGGGGCGGTCGCGCGGCGGCTGGCGACGGCGGCGACGATCATCTCGGGCCAGCAGTGCACCGCGGCGCGCCGCGTGCTGGTTCACGCCGCCTGCTACGACGCCATGAAGGAAGCGCTCAAGGGCGCGCTGGCGGCAATCGTGGTCGCGCCGGGCACGACGCCGGGCGCCGGCATGGGGCCGCTGATCGACGCCGATGCGCATCGGCGCGTGTCGGCCGACGTGGCGCGCGCGCTGGACCTGTGCGACGAAGTCGTGCTGCGCGGCGGCCGGCCAGATGGCCTGCCACCCGGGGGCCACTTCATGACGCCGACGCTGGTGGCGCATGCCGACGCCTCGGCCTTCTTCACGCAGGAAGAGATCTTCGGACCGTTCGTGGTGCTGGAGCGCTTCGAGGACGAGCGGCAGGCGGTGGCGCGCGCCAACGATACCGTGTTCGGCCTGTCGGCCAGCGTCTGGACCGCCGACGGCGACCGCGGCATGCGCCTGGCCCGCGCGCTGCGCAACGGCACGGTCTGGATCAACGACCACAACCGCCTGTTCGCGGAAGCCGAAACCGGAGGATACCGGCGCAGCGGCATCGGCCGCCTGCACGGCTATGAAGGACTGGCGGACTTCCTGGAGTCCAAGCACATCTTCCGCGACGCGGGCCTGCTCTGATCAGCGCCCGATAAAAACTACAACGACTGGAGACACCATGAACCACCTCACCAGAGGCGCGCTCGCGCTCGCCTTCGGCATCGCCACGTCCAGCGCCAGCGCGCAATCCTCGGTCCAGATCTACGGCATCGTCGACAGCGGCGTGGTGCACACCACCAATGCCGACGCCGAGGGCGACTCGATCACCAAGGTGCCGTCGCTGACCGGCTCGTTTCCGTCGCGCATCGGCTTTCGCGGCACCGAAGACCTGGGCGGGGCCCTAGAGGCATTCTTTGTGCTGGAAACCGGCATCGCCATGGACAGTGGCGCGCTTGGCCAGGGCAACCGCCTGTTCGGCCGCGCCGCCCACGTCGGCCTGAAAGGCGACTGGGGCGCGCTGACGGTCGGGCGGCAAGTGAATATGACGTATATCGCGACCATCAAGACCGACGTGATGGGGCCGAACCTGTTCGCCATCAGCAGCATCGACGGCTACCTGCCGAACGCACGCTCGGACAATGCGATCGGTTACATGGGCAATGTCGGCAACCTGGTGGTGGGCGCCACCTGGAGTGTCGGACGCGACGCTTCCAGCGCCGGGGGACCGGCCGCCACCAACTGCGCCGGCGAAGTGGCAGGCGACGCCAAGGCCTGCCGCCAGTACACCGCCCTCTTGGGCTGGGAGACGAAGCGCTGGGGCGTGATCGGCTCCTACGACAAGCTGCATGGCAACAGCGGCGCCGCCTTCGGCCTGACCAGCAGCGCGCATACCGATGTGCGCACCACCCTGAACGGTTACCTGATGCTGGGAACGACGCGCCTGGGCGCCGGCGTCATCCACCGCGACACCACTGCCGCCACCGGCCAGGCGCTGTCGAACCTGTGGTACCTCGGCGCCAGCCACCCCATGGGACCGTTCACGCTCGACGCCCAGTGGGCCAGGCGCGACCTCAGGGATTCGCCGTCCGACGTGTCGATGCTGGTGGCGCGGCTGACGTATTCGCTGTCCAAGCGCAGCCACGTCTACGCGGCGGTGGGCCGCATGGACAACGACGGCGCGTCGGCGATCGCCCTGGACGCCGGCGGCACAGTGGGAGCCGGCATGGCGCAGAACGGCGTCATGGTGGGCCTGCGTCACCACTTCTGAGCGGGACGTTTCCCGGCGCCGTGCCTGGCGCCGGCTAGGCCGCGGCGTCGGGCGTATCCACGGTGGCGCCGGGCGCACGCAAACGCAGGTTCGCCGCCAGCATCGAAATGAACAGCCTGGTGGCCGGGCTGAGCGGCCGCCGTGGATTCGACACGCTCACCACGCGCCGCACCAGGCGCGGCGAGACGATGCTGTGGGCGCGCAGGCTGCCGTCGTAAAGTTGCCGGTGCACCGCCACGCGCGGCACGATGGTCGCCATCCGGGTCTGCTCGACCAGCGTGATCGTCGCGACCAGCGAATCGATCTCGAACTTGGGCGCCAGCTCGATATTCTCGCTCTCGAAAAAGCTGTCGATATTGGCCCGCAGGCCGTGGCCGCGGGTGGGCAGCACCAGGTCGAGCCCGAGCCCTGCCATCTGGCGCAGCGTCATGCAAGGCGCAAGGGTGCCTTCGAAACGATGGCCGACGATCAGCACCATTTCTTCATCGATGATGTGTTCGACGTCGAGCGCCAGCGGACGTCGCGGCTTGTTGACGATCGCGGCATCGAGCCGTCCTTCCGCGACCCGGTCCGCCAGCACGCTGGTGTAGCCGTCGCTGACCGACACGTCGACCCCGGGATACTGGCGTGAAAACGCGCCGAGCGTCTCGACCAGCACGCCTTGCGTGATGGAGGCGATCAGGCCGATATTGACATGCCCGCGGATCTCGCCTTCGCTGCTCAGCATCTGCGCCTCGGCATTCGAGAAGTCGCGCATGATCGGCAGGAACAGCCGGTACATCTGGCGCGCCGCGTCGGTCGGCACCATGCCGTGCTTGGTCCGTTCGAACAGCTTCTGGCCGAGATGCTCTTCGAGCCGGCCGATCTGCATGCTCAGCGCCGGCTGGACGATGTGAAGACGGTGCGCCGCGCGCGTGACCGTGCCCTCTTCGTACAGGGAAATGAAATAATGAATCTGACGGAAGTCCATGAGGCGAAACAGTGCGCGCCGGAGCTGACTGAAAGGAACATCATACCTTAGGGAGAACTGCTGGCCGGAGGGAGGCGCACGCTTGAACAGAAAATTGTTAATAAAGTGATTACAATTAGCTGTACAGACTCAAGCCTGCGGAGGGCGCATGTTCGATCTCGATCTACCCTGGTGGGAACTCATCGCGCGCGGCGCCATCGTGTATTGCGCGCTGCTGGTCATGATGCGCCTGTCCGGCCGCCGCACCGTCGGCCAGTTCACCCCGTTCGACTTGCTGGTGGTGATGCTGCTGTCCGAAGCGGTGTCGAATTCCATGACGGGCGGCGACGAATCGCTGCTTGGCGGCCTGGTTATCGCGGCGACGCTGGTGGCGCTAACCGTGCTGTTCGCCTTCGTTACTTCACGCAGCAAGAAGCTCGAAGAGCTCATCGAGGGCAGCCCCGTGCTGATCGGCCGCGACGGCGTATTCTTCGACAAGGTCATGAAGCGCTGCCGTCTCTCCGACAGCGACGTCGAGGAAGCGCTGCGCGAGGCCGACTGCCCACGTCCCGAGATGAAATGCGCCTTCCTCGAGGCGGATGGGCGGATCAGCGTCCTGCGTAATCCTCAATAGCCTCATCGCTCTTGCCAGAACTGCCGAGATTTCTCAGCAGCCTTTGACCTCCCGTACGGTGTGGGCGGACTAATCCTGCTGTGCTAATTTTTTGGGCACCGCTGCCAATCCGGCGGCGCGATTGGTTTCTTTCCTGTTCAGGAGGTCTACCATGAAACGAGCCCTTACCGTGCTAGCGCTGGCCGCGTCGACGCTGGCCGCCACCAGCCAGGCCGCGCCGGTCTACTACCGCGCGGTTGCCAGCGGCCCCGCCGAAGACATTCCCAACGGTTCGCCTGGGTCGAGCATCTCGGCCTTCGAGATCGACGACCTCACCCTGCGCGCCGAGGTGCCGTTCCGTGACCTGTCCAGCCAGACCATCAGCGCCCACATCCATTGCTGCACGGTGGACGCCTTCCGCGGCGTGGGGCCGGTCGCCATTCCCTTCACCGACTTCCCGCTGCAGGTCACGGCCGGCGCCTACACGGCCACCTTCGACCTGGGCGCCCCCGCAGTCTACGATCCCGACTTTTTGGCCGCCAACGGCGGCACGCCGCAGCTGGCCAGTGGCGCGCTCATCAATGCGTTCAACGGCAACCAGGCCTATGTCAACATCCACACCGAACGCTATACAGGCGGCGAAATCCGCGGCTTCGCGGTCGCGGCGCCGATACCGGAGCCGCATACCT
The DNA here is from genome assembly GCF_008014745.1 of Massilia arenae. Taxonomy (GTDB): domain Bacteria; phylum Pseudomonadota; class Gammaproteobacteria; order Burkholderiales; family Burkholderiaceae_D; genus Telluria; species Telluria arenae. The sequence continues at coordinate 53,819 of NZ_VPFD01000001.1, read as the reverse complement.
GGGCGATGATGGGGATGGGCCTGGGCATGCTGGCGCTGCTGGCGCGGCGCCGTTTTATTCCGCAGCCGCGGCTGGCGAAGTAGTTTGCGCGGCGGCACGGCGCGCGAGCAGCCGGCCCCATGCAGGGATCGCCGCCTGCCAGAACTCCTGGCGCGAGCGCGGCGGCGCCAGTGCGAAGTCCAGGTCGAGGTCGAGGAAACGGGCCGCCTGCACCAGTGCGGCCACGCCGGCGGGTTCGTCCCCCGCCGTCACCGCCAGCGCGCCGGTCTGCTTCGACAATTTCTCGCCGTTCTCGTTGCGCACCACCGGCACGTGCAGGTAGCGCGGCGTCGGCACGCCCAGCAGGCGCTGCAGGAAGATCTGGCGCGGTGTCGAATCGAGCAGGTCGGCGCCGCGCACGACGTCGGTCACGCCTTGTTCCGCATCGTCCACCACCACCGCCAGCTGATAGGCCCAGAAGCCGTCGGCGCGCTTCAGGACGAAGTCGCCCGAGTCTAGCGCCAGATGCTGCGTGACTTTGCCCGAGAAGCGGTCGGTGAAGGTGACCTCGTCAAGACCGGCCTCGGGCACGCGCACGCGCAGGCTACGCATGGTGCGGTCCGGCCCCAGGCCATGGCGGCAGGTGCCGGCATAGATGGCCGCGCCGTCGGGGGCGAAGCCAAGGCGCGAATCGGCGATCTCTCGCCGGTTGCAGCCGCAGGGATAGGTGTCTTGCGCGATTCGCTCGGCCGCCGCCTGGTACAGGTCCTTGCGATGACTTTGCCAGACGATCTCGCCGTCGGCGTGCATGCCCAGCGCATCGAGCAGCGCAAGGATGCCCTCGGCCGCACCTTGCACGCTGCGGCCCTCGTCGACGTCTTCGATGCGCACCAGCCAGGTGCCGTCGTGCCAGCGCGCGTCGAGGTAGCTGGCCAGCGCCGCCACCAGCGAACCGGCGTGCAGCGGGCCGGAGGGAGATGGGGCGAAGCGGCCGATATAAGCTGGGTTCACTTGCTTACTTCTTGGCCTTCTTCTCGTGCTCGGCGATGATGCCGGTAACCTGGTCGACCACTTCGTTCGGCACGGCGACCGACAGCTGGTAATGCACGATCTCAAAACCCTTGGCCGTCTTGCGGATCACGCCGCTGGCCATCGCATGGCCCATGTTCTTGGTGTCGAGTAATTCGTCGAACCAGATCAGCGACTTGTCGGCCGACGCATAGACGTTACGGCGGGTCGCCTTGAAAGTCCAGGCCGACTTGGCATCGAAATACTTCTTCGACCAGGCCTTGAATTCGTCGCGGGTCCACAGCTCGCTGCGGTCGGTGCCGATGTAGACACCGTCCTTGGCGATCTTGTCGAAATAGGCCATCCGCGTGTTTGCCGCGTCGTCGTGCCATCCGTCGACGAAGGCGTTGACCTGCTTCGTCAGTTCGGCATCGGTGGCGGCGTTGGCAGCGCCAATCAGGCCCAGGCACAGCAAGCAGGCGGTCAGGAAGCGTTTCACGAAAAGTCCCTTCGATAGAGTTTGAGCGCAGTTATTGTACACATGCAAATGTGCGAACAACACACCACGCTCAGCTCCTGCTATCGGTGCAACTCCCCTGCCCGTTCCGGCTGGTAGTCGATGTCGAGCACGATGGCCTCGAAGGTGCCGCCGCCCGGACGTTGCCAGGTGATGCTGGCGCCGACGCGCAGGCCCAGCAAGGCGGTGCCGACCGGCGTCAGCACCGACAATTGCTCGCCGCTGTCCTTCATGTCTTTCGGGTAGCTCAGGGTCATGGTCACGTCTTCGTCGGAACCTGCGAAGCGGAAGCGCACGCGCGAGTTCATGGTGACGACGTCGGGCGGCATGTCCCACGGCTCGACCATTTGAGCACGCTCGAGTTCGCTCAACAGGGCGTCACGCGCATTGGATTGCGCGGCGGGAAGGCGGTCGAGGATGCGTTCGAGACGCTCGAGGTCGAGCCAGGATACGACGATGGAAGGTTTCATGTGTTCTCCACAAAATGACCGGATAAGGTCAAGAATGATGACGGCGCCTGCATGGTCGATGCAGACGATTCAGTGAATGGAGGCGGCCCGGGAGGATGGACAGGCGCTGGCCTGCCGTGTTCCTCACCGAGCCCGGGAAAGCCGGGCGAGGTCGAGGCTGGAAAGGTGCGCCGCTCGGCGCGATGCCACGCGCACGCGCACGCCAACAGCGCCCAGAGGCGATGCGGTGTCAAACGGTGGTAGGCAAAATGGATTCATGGCGGGCGGCTGGAACGATTAGCGCAGTATAGCCCGCTTTGTCGTCCAGTCAACCGGCGGCTGATCTGGACGATGGCTTATTTACTTGCTGGCGGCAGCCTTGCTCACGAGGGCGTCGAGCACCTGGCCGGTGGCCGTCATCAACTGGCCCACGTCCTGGATCTTGTTGGCTTGCCGCACCGCATCGGGCGACACGACGTACTTGCCGTCGATGACCACGGTCGGCGTGCCGCTCACCTTGTAGGCGTTGGCGATCTGCGACAGGCGCTTGAGCCTGGTCTGCACGCCGAACGAGTTCCACGCTTCCATGAATTTCGCCTTGTCCAGGCCATTGGCCGAGGCCCAGGCGATGATGTCGTCGTCCTTCATCAGGCGTTTGCGTTCGACGTGCACGGCGCGGAACACGCGGTGATGGTATTCATCGAGCTTGCCCATCGCTTCCAGCGTCAGGAACAGGCGCGCTTCCGGGTCAAGCGGCCCCTGGAACGGCAGCGGGATGCGGCGCATGACGATATTGTCGCCCTGCTTCTTCGCCCAGTTGACGAGGGTCGGCTCGAATGCGTTGCAGGCGCCGGAGTGATAGGCGAAGAACTCGATCACTTCGACCTTCTTGCCCACGGCCTGGGTCGCCTGCGGCTGTGCCAGGGTGGTGAATTCGGCGCCGTTGCGCGGGTCGGTGGGCGACGCGTTGGCGACACCCGCAGCGAGTGCGGCCGCAACCAAGACAAAATGCGGGGCAAAGTGCGGGGCAAAGCGCATGAGACGCATATCTTTCCTTCGGCAAATAAGTGGACGAAGGCGAGATTACCACTTTTTCATGCCGCGACTGCCGGAGAAGCTGTGCAGGACTGGGAACGCCGGGCCTCGAAAAACAGCGTCAAATAAAAAAGCGGGCCGAAGCCCGCTTTCCGATCACGCCGCGTTCTAATTAACGCTTGTCGATCGCTGGCACGTCGCGCACCGGCGAACCGATGAACAGCTGACGTGGACGGCCGATCTTCTGCTCTGGATCGGCGATCATTTCGTTCCACTGGGCGATCCAGCCGATGGTACGGGCCATCGCGAAGATGCCGGTGAACATCGAGGTCGGGATGCCCAGCGCCGATTGCACGATGCCCGAGTAGAAGTCGACGTTCGGGTACAGCTTGCGCGACACGAAGTATTCGTCGTTCAGGGCGATCTTTTCCAGTTCCATCGCCAGCTTGAACAGTGGGTCGTCCTGCAGGCCCAGCTCTTCCAGCACTTCGTGGCAGGTTTCGCGCATCAGCTTGGCACGCGGGTCGAAGTTCTTGTACACGCGGTGACCGAAGCCCATCAGCTTCACGCCCGAGTTCTTGTCCTTGACCTTCTCGATGAAGGCTGGGATGTTCTCGACCGAGCCGATTTCCTTCAGCATGGTCAGTGCGGCTTCGTTCGCGCCGCCGTGGGCAGGGCCCCACAGGCAGGCGATGCCGGCTGCGATACAGGCGAACGGGTTGGCGCCCGACGAACCGGCCAGACGGACGGTCGAGGTCGATGCGTTCTGCTCGTGGTCCGCGTGCAGGATCAGGATACGGTCCAGGGCGCGCACCAGCACGTCGTTGACCTTGTATTCTTCGCACGGGTTACCGAACATCATGTACATGAAGTTGGCGCTGTACGACAGGTCGTTGCGCGGGTACATGAATGGCTGGCCGACCGAGTATTTATAGGCCATCGCGGCCAGCGTCGGCAGCTTGGCGATCAGGCGGATCGCCGAGATTTCGCGCTGCTTGGCATCGTTGATGTCCAGCGAATCGTGGTAGAACGAGGCCAGCGCGCCGACGGTGCCGACCAGCACCGACATCGGGTGCGCGTCACGGCGGAAGCCACGGAAGAAGAAGTTCATCTGCTCGTGGATCATCGTGTGCTTGGTCACGGTGTCGCTGAACGTCGCCTTCTGCTCCGCGTTCGGCAGTTCGCCGTTCAGCAGCAGGTAGCAGGTCTCCAGGAAGTCGCAGTTGACGGCCAGTTGCTCGATCGGGTAGCCGCGGTACAGCAGCTCGCCCTTGTCACCGTCGATGTAGGTGATGCTCGAGTTGCAAGCGGCGGTCGACATGAAGCCAGGATCGTAGGTGAACTTGCCGGTCTGGGCATACAGCTTGCGGATGTCGACGACGTCCGGGCCGATGGTGCCCTTGTAGATTGGCATGTCGACCGACGGGCTGCCGTCCGAGAACGACAGGGTGGCTTTGGTATCAGAGATGTTCATGGCACTTCCTTCTTGTGGGAGTGGGTTCTACAAAATAAAACGAAACCGGAGGGCGCCGCGACCAGCCCGCGAGGCAGACCGGATGCCCAATTTCGCTTACGCTTGCCGCAACCGCGCCAACAAGGCACGCACATGCGGCAGGTCGACTTCGCCGGAAGGCTCGGAGCGTCCCAGCAGCAGGTCCATCAACGGGTTGTCCGCCAGATCGAGCAGGCGGGTCAGCGCATCGACCTCTTCGTCGGTCAGTTCTTCTTCGTGCGCATCGAGGAAGCGCGTGAGAATCAGATCGTTCTCGAGCAATCCCCGGCGTGCGCGCCAACGCAGGCGGGCACGGTTGGCGGGATCGGATTGATGCGCGTTTGCACTAGGTTTCACACTAGAGTCCGTTGTGGGTTCGACATCATACTCCGGCTGCCGCGATTCGGCAGTACGGTACTTTTACTGTATTGCTTCGGCATATTTAGTGCCGATAAGGGTGATGCACACGTCCGTTGAACGCGTGGACGGGGGACCGACTCGGCGTCCCTGTCCACCCTACGGATACCGGCGCTCAACGCACGTCTGCACACCACATGCGGCGCCATCCGGGCCGCCGCATGCATGGCGCCAATTAAATGGCGCGACGAACCAGCAGTTCCTTGATCTTGCCGATCGCCTTGTTCGGATTCAGGCCCTTCGGGCACACGTCCGTGCAGTTCATGATCGAGTGGCAGCGGAACAGGCGGTACGGGTCTTCCAGGTTGTCCAGGCGGTCGTTGGTCGCTTCGTCGCGCGAGTCGGCGATGAAACGATACGCTTGCAGCAGGCCGGCCGGGCCGACGAACTTGTCCGGGTTCCACCAGAACGACGGGCACGAGGTCGAGCAGCAGGCGCACAGGATGCATTCGTACAGGCCGTCGAGCTCTTCGCGCTCTTCCGGCGACTGCAGGCGCTCTTTCTCGGGCTTGATCGAATCGTTGATCAGGTACGGCTTGACCGAGTTGTACTGCTTGAAGAAGTTGGTCATGTCGACGATCAGGTCGCGCACCACCGGCAGGCCCGGCAGAGGACGCAGCACGATCGGCTGGGTCAGCTCGTTCAGGTTGGTGGTGCAGGCCAGGCCGTTCTTGCCGTTGATGTTCATCGCGTCCGAACCGCACACGCCTTCGCGGCACGAGCGGCGCAGGGCCAGCGAATCGTCGACGTCCGACTTGATGCGCTGCAGGGCGTCCAGCAGCATCTTGTCGGTGTCTTTCAGCTCGACGGTCACGTCTTGCATATAGGGCTTCGAATCCTTGTCCGGATCGTAGCGGTAGATTTTCAGTTGGACGGTGCGTGCCATTTGATTACCTGTTCTCGGCCGGAACATCGGTTCCGGCCATGGAAAATATTAGAAAGTACGGGCCTTCGGCTTGAAGGTGTCGACGGTCAGCGGTTTTTGCACGACAGGCTTGTAGTCGAGACGGTTGCCTTCCGAGAAGAACAGGGTGTGCTTCATCCAGTTCTCGTCGTCGCGGTTCGGGAAATCGCTGTGGGCGTGGGCGCCGCGCGATTCCGGACGCGCCGCTGCCGACACGATGGTCGCCTTGGCAGTCTCGATCAGGTTGTCGAGTTCCAGCGCTTCCACGCGGGCGGTGTTGAACACCTTCGACTTGTCCTGGAACGACACGTGCTTGCGACGCTCGTCGAGCTTCATGATTTCGGTGACGCCCGTCTCCAGCAGTTCCTGGGTACGGAACACGCCGCAGTATTTCTGCATCGTGGCGCGGATATCGTTGGCGACGTGCTGCACTTTTTCGCCGCCGACCGAGGTCTCGAGCTTGTTCAGGCGCGCCAGGGCGAAGTCAGCCGCGTCCGCTGGCAGTGGCTTGTTCGACTTCTGCTTCAGGTTCGACGCGACGACGTGGTTGCCGGCCGCGCGGCCGAACACCACCAGGTCGAGCAGCGAGTTGGTGCCCAGGCGGTTCGCGCCGTGGACCGAGACGCAGGCGCATTCGCCAATTGCGTACAGGCCATTGACGATCTTCTGGCCGCCGGCGCCGTCAGGCGCCACCACTTGACCGTGGATATTGGTCGGGATGCCGCCCATCTGGTAGTGGATGGTCGGGACGACCGGAATCGGTTCCTTGGTCGCGTCGACGTTGGCGAACTTGTGGCCGATTTCCAGGATCGAAGGCAGGCGCTTCTCGATGGTGTCCTTGCCGATGTGGCGCAGGTCCAGCAGCACGTGGTCTTTATTCGGACCGCAGCCGCGGCCTTCCTTGATCTCCTGGTCCATCGAACGCGACACGAAGTCGCGCGGCGCCAGATCCTTCAGGGTCGGCGCATAGCGCTCCATGAAGCGTTCGCCATTCGAGTTGATCAGGATACCGCCCTCGCCGCGCACACCTTCGGTGATCAGGACGCCGGCGCCCGACACACCCGTTGGGTGGAACTGCCAGAACTCCATGTCTTGCAGCGGCAGGCCGGCGCGCGCCGCCATGCCCATGCCGTCGCCGGTATTGATGAAGGCATTGGTCGATGCGGCGAAGATGCGGCCTGCGCCGCCGGTGGCGAAGATGGTGGTCTTCGCTTCCAGGATCATCACGTCGCCGGTTTCCATTTCCAGGGCCATCACGCCAACCACGTCGCCGTCGGCGTCGCGGATGACGTCGAGGGCCATCCACTCGACGAAGAAGTGGGTACGGGCGCGGACATTTCGTTGATACAGCGTATGGAGCAGCGCGTGGCCGGTACGGTCGGCCGCGGCGCAGGCGCGCTGGACCGGCTTTTCGCCGAAGTTCGCGGTGTGGCCGCCGAACGGACGCTGGTAGATGGTGCCATCGGGATTGCGGTCGAACGGCATGCCGAAGTGCTCGAGCTCGTACACGACCTTCGGTGCTTCGCGGCACATGAATTCGATCGCATCCTGGTCGCCCAGGTAGTCGCCACCCTTGACGGTGTCGAACATATGCCAGTACCAGTCGTCCTCGCTCATATTGCCCAGCGAGGCGCCGATGCCGCCCTGCGCCGCAACGGTGTGCGAGCGGGTCGGGAAGACTTTCGACAGGACCGCAACGTTCAGGCCGGCTTCGGCCAGTTGCAGCGAGGCGCGCATGCCGGAACCGCCGGCGCCCACGATGACCGCGTCAAAACGACGGGTTGGAATTGCAGTTTTGATTGCTGCCACGATTACACACTCCACAGAATTTGCACGGTCCAGGCGGCGCAGGCGATCAGCCAGAAGATCGTTGCGAGCTGGAGCAGCAGGCGCAGGCCTGCGTTCTTGACGTAGTCCATCCAGATGTCACGGATGCCGACCCAGGCGTGGTAGTACAGCGCCAGGAAGGTCACCAGCGAGAACAGCTTGAACCACTGCTGGGCGAACAGGCCGGCCCAGCCTTCATAGGTGAAATTCTGGCCGGTCAGGAAGGAGACCAGCAGGACGACCGTGTAGATCGCCATGACGATGGCGGTGACGCGCTGCGCCAGCCAGTCGCGGAAGCCGTAGTGGGCGCCGACGACCATGCGGCGTGGGCCGATATTATTCTTCGTTGCCATGATTTAAAACACTCCGAACAGTTTCAGGCCGACCAGCGCGGTCAGCAGCAGGCTGATGATCAGCACCCAGCGCGCGGTCTTCTGGGCAGCGTCCTTGTCCAGGGCAAAGTGATTGTCCATGAACAGGTGGCGGATGCCGGCGGTGAAGTGGTGCAGGTAAGCCCACGACAGGCCCAGCAGGATGATCTTGACCAGCGGGTGCGACACGATGCCGGCAAAGTAGCCGAACGTCGATTCCGACAGCAGGCTCTGCTGGAACAAATACAGCAGGAACGGCAGCATCAGGAACAGTCCGGCGCCGCTGACGCGGTGCAGGATCGACACGATCGCCGACGGCGGCATGCGATATTTCGTCGTGATATCGCCGATTCCGACGTTGCGATACACCGGCCGCCCTTTCTTGCTTGCTTCTCTCACGGCTTCCGACATGATGGTACACCTCCCATTTATGACAAATTTTTGTATGAACCCTGCATTCTTGCCGATTTCACGTCCTGGTCCGGGAAAGTGGGACCAAGCCAGCGGGACAGCGAGCGGCGAACCGGGTCATGTCCGTCGCGTACCCAAAACCAATATATTTTAATCGCATTCGTGCGATTGCCGCAGAGGGGAGTTTTATCCCCTTTGGCTATTTTCCGAACTATTTGAAAAGACAGAAAACAGAGAATATTTACTCGGCTGTTTTCAGCTTTATTCTCCTCACGACAATTCGTTCAAATAATGATGTTTCACGGTCGAGTACAGCTCGCGGCGCAGCTCGACGGCCTTGTCGCCGTAGGTGAACGACACCCGCTCACCCAACAGCAGCGGCGTGCCTGGCGCCACCTTGAGGTGCTCGGCCGTGGCCGCGTCGGCCGACACCGCGCGGATCTTCTCGGTCGCGCGAATCATGCGCGTGCCGAACTCGGTTTCGAACAGACCGTACATCGGGCCCTTGTATTCCTGCAGCCGCTCCGCGCTCAGGCCCTTGAACAGCTGACCCGGCAGCCACAGCTCTTCCAGGATGGTCGGCTGGCCGTCGAACGATTGCACGCGCTTGATGTAGACCACGGCGTCGCCCGATTTGAGATCGAGCAGGCGCGCGACCTCGGCCGGCGCACGGATGCGCTTGACCTCAAGGAAGCGGTTCTCCGGATGATGGGGGAGCCCTTCATCCGGCATCAGTCGCAGGAAGCGGAAATGGGCGCGTTCTTCGGCGTGGCTGGCAACGAAGGTGCCCTTGCCCTGGCGCCGCAGCACGAGGTTTTCGGCAGCCAGTTCGTCGATCGCCTTGCGCACGGTGCCCTGGCTGACCTTGAAACGGGCCGCCAGCTCGACTTCGCTCGGCATGAGTTCTCCAGGTTTCCACTCACCGGCCTGCAGGCTCTGGGTGATCAGCGCCTTGATCTGCTGGTACAGGGGCCGGAACGACGGCGAGCCACTGCTGACAGGATCAAGGGCCGGATTGGATGGGGCGGAATTCATAGACCGCGATTTCACCACAAAAGTGCATGACCGTCCAGTATTAGAGGTCTTTAGATATGTGTCTTATATAAGACATATGATATTGAATTGACAGACCAAACGGCAGAGGAATACACTCATGGCCGACCGGGAGTCGGCGCCACTCTTGACATCATTGTACGCGCGCGACACCCGTCTTTCGACCTTGAAGGCTTGAAGAGCGCTTTTGGTATCATTGCAGCTTCATCAAACCGCAGTGAAGGCAATTTGTAACCAAACAGGCGTATGCTCGGCGTCGACCTTCGGCGCAAACCGTTTTCATTCCCACTTTGGAGATTCATCATGGCTAAAACCCCAATGCGCGTCGCCGTCACCGGCGCGGCCGGCCAGATCGGCTATTCCCTGCTGTTCCGCATCGCCAACGGCGACATGCTGGGCAAGGACCAGCCGGTCATCCTTCAGCTGCTCGAGATCGACAACGAGAAGGCACAGAAGGCGCTCAAGGGCGTCATGATGGAAATCGACGACTGCGCATTCCCACTGCTCGAAGGCATGACCGCCCACTCGGACCCGATGACCGCCTTCAAGGACATCGACGTCGCCCTGCTGGTCGGCGCCCGCCCACGCGGCCCTGGCATGGAGCGCAAGGACCTGCTGGAAGCCAACGCCCAGATCTTCACCGTGCAAGGTAAAGCGCTGGACGCCGTCGCTTCGCGCAACGTCAAGGTGCTGGTGGTCGGCAACCCGGCCAACACCAACGCCTACATCGCGATGAAATCGGCCCCGAACCTGCCGGCCAAGAACTTCACCGCCATGCTGCGCCTGGACCACAACCGCGCACTGTCGCAAGTGGCCGCCAAGACCGGCAAGGCCGTCAAGGACATCGAAAAGATGGTCGTGTGGGGCAACCACTCGCCGACCATGTACGCCGACTACCGCTTCGCCACCGCTGGCACCGAAGCCGTCAAGGACCTGATCAACGACCAGGAATGGAACGCCAACACCTTCCTGCCGACCGTCGGCAAGCGCGGTGCAGCGATCATCGAAGCGCGCGGCCTGTCGTCGGCCGCGTCGGCCGCCAACGCAGCGATCGACCACGTGCGTGACTGGGTGCTGGGCACCAACGGCAAGTGGACCACCATGGGTATCCCTTCGGATGGTTCCTACGGTATCCCAGAAGGCACCATGTTCGGCTTCCCGGTTACCACCGAGAATGGCGAATACACCATCGTCCAGGGCCTGGACATCGATGCCTTCTCGCAAGAGCGCATCAACCTGACCCTGAAAGAGCTGGAAGAAGAGAAAGCCGGCGTCGCTCACCTGCTGGGCTAAGTTTTGAATCTGGCGCGCGGCATTTGCCGTGCGCCAACCGCGCCGTGCCATTTATTTGGCACGGCCGTTTTATGTTGTGAGAGATATGCACCCTTCCGAGGTTTTATTCCAGGGCAAATGCCAGCCACTCCTTCTCCCCGCCTGCGACCACTACGCCGGTTCCGAGAAGCTGATGCGCAAATCGATGGCCCTGCAACAAGAGCTTGGCCCCCTGTTCGACATCACCTTCGACTGCGAAGACGGCGCCACCGCCGGCAGCGAACTGGAGCACGCCATCCTGGTGGCGCAACTCGTCAACAGCGACGACAACCATTTCAACCGCATCGGTGCGCGCCTGCACGAGCCGGCCAGCCCCCATTTTGCGAAAGACGTCGAATTCATCGTCGGCGGCGCAGCCAAGCGCCTGGCCTATATCGTGCTGCCCAAGGTGGAAAGCGCCATGCAAGTCACGCGCGCGATCGACCTGATCAACCAGCATGCCCAGGCCGCCGGTCGGCCTGACCTGCCGGTGCACGTACTGGTCGAGACCCATGGCGCGCTGCGCGAAGCCTACGACATCGCCGCCCTGCCCCAGGTCGAGTGCCTGTCGTTCGGCATCATGGATTTCGTGTCGAGCCACTATGGGGCGATCCCCGCGAGCGCGATGCGCACCCCGGGCCAGTTCACCCACCCGCTGGTGGTGCGCGCCAAGCTCGAGATGGTGGCGGCCTGCCACGCCCACGGCAAGGTGGCGTCGCACAATGTCACGACCGATATCAAGGACAGCCCGACGGTCGCCAACGACGCCCAGCGCGCCGGCGCCGAATTCGGGTTTACCCGGATGTGGAGCATCCATCCGGACCAGATCAAGCCGATCCTGAAGGCGTTCACGCCGCGCCTTTCAGAGGTCAATGAAGCGACGAATATCTTGACCGAGGCCATGGCGGCGGACTGGGGACCGATTGCCCAACATGGCCGCTTGCACGACCGTGCGAGCTACCGATATTATTGGTCGGTGTTGCAGCGTGCCAAACTGGCGGGCCTCGCGCTGCCGGATGCCGCTGCCGCAATCGTCAACCTCCCCGACAGCGAATAAACCGACCATGGCCACCCTCCTCCCGAAAATGATCGCCGCCTGCGCCGTCGCGCTCGCGGCTGCCGTCGTGTGTGCGCCGGCAAGCGCTTCAGTCGCCAAGGAAAAACATCCGAAAGCGGAAGCGGTCCTGAAGGCGCAAGCCAAGAAGAAGCCTTCGAAGAAAGCGCAGGCGGCAGCGGCTGCGGCTGCAGCCGCCGCCGCTGCTGCAGCGGTCGCGGCGAACCCGCTCGAAATCAACGAGCCGGACATCACCGACACCAAGGTGACCGAATACGCTTGCGAACTCGGCAACAAGATCACGATCTATACCAACGATACCGATGACAGCCATATCGCGCTGCGCTGGAAACAGCGCCTGCATCGCCTGGCCCGCATCGGCACCACCACCGGCGCGCTGCGCTTCGAGAATCCGCACTATGGCCTGATCTGGATCGGTATCCCGTCCAAGGGCATCCTGCTCGACTCGAAGCTCAACCGCCAGTTGGCCAATGAATGCAAGAACGCCGAACAGTCCGCGATCGTGGCGACCGCGGAACCGGAGGCGAGCAAGACTTGAAGGTGCGGCGCGGACTTTCCCGGAAGTGCGCGCCGTTCTGTCGCCCGAAGTTATATCTGGCCCGTTATTTCCGTGAACGCTGCTGTTGAAATAACAATATTCCCACTGAAGGAGAGATTATGTCTCGCAACACTCTGAACACACTGAAGGAATTCCCGATCGGCGCAGGCCAGAGCGGCCAGTTCCATTCGCTGCCGGCGCTGGCGGAAAACCTCGGTGTGAACCTGTCGCGCCTGCCGGTGTCGATCCGTATCGTCCTCGAGTCCGTGCTGCGTAACTGCGACGGCAAGAAGGTCACCGAAGAACACGTCAAGCAAGTCGCCAACTGGGGCGCGACCGCAGAGCGTACCGACGAGATCCCGTTCGTCGTGGCCCGCGTCGTGCTGCAAGACTTCACCGGCGTGCCGCTGCTGGCCGACCTGGCCGCGATGCGCAACGTCGCCGCCAAGATGGGCCTCGACGCCAAGAAGATCGAGCCGCTGGTGCCGGTCGACCTGGTGGTCGACCACTCGGTCACCATCGACCACTTCCGCGAGCCGGGCGCGCTCGACCTGAACATGAAGCTGGAATTCTCGCGCAACAACGAGCGCTACCAGTTCATGAAGTGGGGCATGCAGGCCTTCGACACCTTCGGCGTCGTCCCTCCGGGCTTCGGCATCGTCCACCAGGTCAACCTGGAATACCTGGCGCGCGGCGTCATGAAACAGGGCGACGTGTACTACCCTGACACCCTGGTCGGCACCGACTCGCACACCACCATGATCAACGGCGTCGGCGTCGTCGGCTGGGGCGTGGGCGGCATCGAAGCCGAAGCCGGCATGCTGGGCCAGCCGGTCTACTTCCTGACCCCGGACGTCATCGGCGTCAACCTGAAGGGCAAGCTGCGCGAAGGCTGCACCGCGACCGACCTGGTGCTGACCATCACCGAACTGCTGCGCAAAGAGAAAGTCGTCGGCAAGTTCGTCGAGTTCTTCGGCGAAGGCACCCGTTCGCTGTCGACCACCGACCGCGCGACCATCGGCAATATGGCGCCTGAATACGGCGCGACCATGGGCTTCTTCCCAGTGGACGAAGCGACCGTCGACTACTTCCGCGGCACCGGCCGTACTGAAGAAGAACTGGCTGCCTTCGAAGGCTACTACAAGGCCCAGGGCATGTTCGGCATCCCGCAAGAAGGCGAGATCGACTTCACCCGCGTGGTCGAGCTGGACCTGTCGACCGTCACGCCGTCGCTGGCTGGCCCGAAGCGTCCACAAGACCGTATCGAGCTGGGCAACGTCAAGAACAACTTCACCGAGCTGTTCAGCAAGCCAACCACCCAGAACGGCTTCAACAAGAACCCGGACGACCTGCACAAGGTCTACGAGACCACCAACGGCGTGCGCGTGAAAAACGGCGACATCCTGATCGCCGCCATCACCTCGTGCACCAACACCTCGAACCCGAGCGTGCTGCTGGCCGCCGGCCTGCTGGCCAAGAAAGCCGTCGAGCGCGGCCTGACCGTGGCGCCGCACATCAAGTCGTCGCTGGCCCCTGGATCGCGCGTGGTCACCGAGTACCTGACCGCCGCTGGCCTCTTGCCTTACCTGGACAAGCTGGGCTTCGGCGTGACCGCCTACGGCTGCACCACCTGCATCGGCAACGCCGGTGACCTGACCCCGGAACTGAACGCCACGATCACCCAGAACGACATCGTCGCGTCGGCCGTGCTGTCGGGCAACCGTAACTTCGAAGCACGTATCCACCCGAACATCCGTTCGAACTTCCTGGCTTCGCCACCGCTGGTCGTCGCCTACGCGATCGCCGGCAATATGACGAAAGACCTGATGACCGAGCCAGTGGGCAAGGACAGCAACGGCGTCGACGTCTACTTGGGCGACATCTGGCCAACCTCGCAAGAGATCGGCGAACTGATGCGCTTCGCGATGAACTCGGAAGTGTTCAAGAAGAACTACGCCGACGTCAAGGGCAACCCTGGCGCGCTGTGGGAACGCGTGTCGTCGACCGAAGGTCAAGTCTACAACTGGCCTGAATCGACCTACATCGCCGAACCACCGTTCTTCGCCGATTTCGAAATGACCCCGAAAGCGGCCGCCACCAGCATCACCGCGGCCCGCGCCCTGGGCGTGTTCGGCGACTCGATCACCACCGACCACATCTCGCCGGCCGGTTCGATCAAGGAAGACGGCCCTGCAGGCAAATGGCTCAAGGAACACAACGTCCTGAAAGCGGACTTCAACTCCTACGGTTCGCGCCGCGGTAACCACGAAATCATGATGCGCGGCACCTTTGCCAACGTGCGTATCAAGAACCGCATGATCCCGGCCAAGGCTGACGGTTCGGCGGTCGAAGGCGGCATCACCCTGCACCAGCCGACCGGCGAACAGATGTCGATCTATGACGCTGCAATGAAGTACGTGGAAGCGGGCACCCCGACCATGATCTTCGGCGGCGAAGAATATGGCACCGGCTCGTCGCGCGACTGGGCGGCCAAGGGCACCCAGCTGCTGGGCGTGAAGGCCGTGATCGTGCGTTCGTTCGAGCGCATCCACCGCTCGAACCTGGTCGGCATGGGCGTGCTGCCGCTGCAATTCATCGGCAACGACAGCGTCGACACCCTGGGCATCACCGGCAAGGAAACCTACGACCTGAAGGGCCTGGAAGGCGAGATCAAGCCGCAACAACTGGCGACCCTGGTGATCCACCGCGAAAACGGCGAATCGCAAGAAGTCAAAGTGCTGCTGCGTATCGACACCCCGATCGAAGTCGACTACTACAAGCATGGCGGCATTCTGCCGTTCGTGCTGCGTCAGTTGCTGGCTGCTTAAATCTGGAAGGCCCGCGCGAGCGGGCTCGATGGATGGCAAAAGGGCTGGAACCTGCGAGGGTTCCAGCCCTTTTCATTGGCGCTATCGGTTACGCGCCCTGTTCTCAACCACCGCCCCTTGCACGTCATTCCCGCGCAGGCGGGAATCCAAGTCCTTCGCGCGCCACAGGTATCAAACGTCAGTGGTATGCACGCACACTTGGGTTCCCGCCTGCGCGGGAACGACGTTCAAGGGCCGCGGGTGCAGTCGCACCACATCAGACTTCGGCCCACATCCGGAGCAGGTTGTGATAATGCGCCGTCAACCCCACCGTGATTTCCGACTCCCCATGCTGCGCCCGCAGCTTCTGGATCTGGGTATCGAGATCGAACAGCATTCCGCGCTTGCCATCGTCGCGCACCATGCTCTGGGTCCAAAGAAAGGAAGCCACCCGCTCGCCGCTCGTCACCGGCCGCACCTGGTGCACGCTGCCCGACGAGTACACGATCGCGTCGCCCGCCGCCAGCTTGACCTCGTGGGTGCCGTACAGGTCGACCACTTCCAGTTCGCCGCCCTCATATTCGTCCGGCTCGCTCAGGAACACGGTGGTCGAAACGTCGGCCCGCACCGGAGCACCGCCGCCGCGCTGGGCACGGATGGCGCCGTCCACGTGCAGCCCGTAATGCTCGCCGCCGCTATATGCATTGAAATATGGCGCCAGCACCCGCAGCGGCAGCGCACTGGAAAAGAATATGGGGTTCGCCATCAGGGCCGCGCTCACGATCTGGCCCAGCTCGACGGCGAGCGGCGTGCCCTCGCCCAGCTGGCGGTTGCGCTTGACCTTTGCCCCTTGCGGGCCGACGCTCTCGCGGCCATCGAGCCATTCCGGCGCGCCGGCCATGCGGGCGCGGATATGGGCCACCTGGTCCGGCGTCAGCACGCCGGGAATATGCAGCATCATGTCGTTCTTCTTGCTGTCGAACCAACAAAAAAATCCCTCCTGACAGTGTCAGGAGGGCAGAATCCGGTTGCCCGGCGGGGGTGGTACTCCGTGAGAAACATCCGTCAGTGCTTTCCCGGTCACCAACGGCTACTGCAACACAAGCTGGAAACACAGCTCGAACACTCCAATCGCTCTTCCCAAACATGTTTGAATGAGAATTATTCTCATTATGTACCCTGTTCGCGCATTGTGCAAGCGTTTGCGTGCACGGCTCTCGACTGGCTTTCGTCCTCCCCTCGTGACACCCATTGTTCATGACCTGTAGCCGAATCAACTACAATACCGGGGATATGGGTTTATCATCCCCCCTCGGACTTTCGAAACATTCACTGACAAGAGACCCACCAGCGCCATGCGTCGTCCTTCCAAAGATTCAACTCCAAAACTTTCCGCAGAAAGCCAGCGCCTCGTCAGCCTCTCGCAAGCCCTCATGCAAGCTGCCAGCCGTGCTGAAGAACGTGCTTGGGAACACCAACTCGACACGTGTCTGCAAAAGCTGCTCAAGACCAATCATCAGGACAGCATCGACGCCGCCCTGAACGCCCTGTTCAAGGACGACCTGGCCTCGTACGACGTGCTGATGGATACGGTCGAAGCGGTCAGCGAATCGGCCACCATGGTCGAGCAGGCCGATGGCGGCGACGTCACCTGGCAGGCCCTGCTGGTCGCGGCGCCGATCCTGGCCTGGACCCGCTTCTCGATCGCCACCGGCACCATCCCGAACGACCTGCTGTCGACCCTGGGCGCCCACTTCTCAGCCCACCTGCTGGCCGACGGCACCAAGATGGCGATCGCGCCCACCCTGTATTCGCTCGACCAGCTGCCGCGCACCCACGCCGAAACTGCGGCGCTGACGCAAAAGCTGGCCGCCGCCGCCCACAAGGGCGGCACCATCAAGCCGGCCCAGCACCTGGACGAGACCGCGCCCTTCCTGGCCGATACCCGCTACCTCTTGATCGCGATCGTCGCCCGGGCCGGCGAGCCGCTGTTCCGCTGGCAAGAGCCGCAGCACCATCTGCGTTTCGCCGACGAGCGCAATCGCAGCCTCGAGCAGTGGCGCGCCCAGGCCACCGCGAATATCGCGCGCCTGCTGCCGGGCTGCGGCATCGAGCTGCTGCTGCCAGAAGCCTATTACGTGGCCTGCCGTGAAGCCGACAAGCTGATCCGTCCGATCTCGATCCGCGCCGCCGTGCACTACCTGACCAATACGCTGGGCGTGGAAGCGTCCGACCTGCGCGCCGTGATCGCGGGCTTCGGCGAAGAGTCGCCGGACATCCAGATCGACGAATACCGCGTCTCGTTCACCATGCGCCAGAGCGCCGACGTGGTGTATGGCATCGTCTGGCCGCTGTATGGCCAGGAAGACGAGGACGGCACGCCGATGGAAGGTCCGCTGGCGGCCAGCGCCACGCCGCTGTCGCCGATCAACGAGATCGCGGCCCACCTCAACGACGCCGGCGTCGCCCACATCAAGCGCATCAACGAGCGCTACGCGGCCGAGTATTGCGACGACTGCGGCTCGCCGCTGTTCGCCGATCCGACCGGCGAGCTGGTACATGCCGAGATGCCGGAAGACGCGCCGGCTGGGACTGAGCACTTCCATTAAGCCGATCAGCATAAATCCCCGTCGTTCCCGCGAAGGCGGGAACCTAAGCCCGTAGCGGACCAGCACATTTTTTCTGGCTAGATCTGGCGCACTTAGGTTCCCGCCTTCGCGGGAACGACGGTTTTGGGGCTGCGTTAAACGACGGCTCTGGGGCTGCGTTACTTCGATAACGGGGCACTACGCACCCGGCCCCTCCGGCGTCATGAACTGCCGCGCCAGCCCCTGCTCCTCGAAACGCGCGACGACGAAGTCGATGAAGACGCGCGTCTTGGCCGGCAACAGCCTGCGGCTGGCGTAATACAGGCAGAGCGCACGCCCCTCCACGAACCAGCCCGGCAAAACGTCGACCAGCGCCCCGCTACGCAGGAATGCTTGCGCGTGTGGCAACGGCAGCACCGCGATCCCGATACCGGCCAGCGCCGCCTGCGCCATCGCTTCGGGATCGTCGCACACCAGCGCCGTGCGCAGGTCGACTGGCGCCTGCCGTCCGTCGCCATGGCGCAGGGTCCAGCTCAGCAAGCGGCCGCTACCCACGGCGCGGCGCGCGATGCCGTCGTGCCTTGCCAGGTCGTCCGGACCGAGCGGCCAGCCGCGCCGCTCGAGGTAGGCCGGGCTGGCCACGACGATGCTGCGCACGGTCGTCAGTTCGCGCGCCACCATCCCCTCGTTCAACTCGACGCCACCGCCGATCGCCACGTCGAAACCTTCCTTGACCAGGTCGACCTGGCGGTTCTCGAAATGCAGGTCGGGAACGATGGCCGGGTAGCGCTTGAGAAAATCTTCCAGCATCGGCACGAAATACGTCCTTCCGACCAGCGGCGCCATGCTGATCTTCAGGGTGCCGCCCGGCTGGCCGGCGCCCTGGCGCGTAGCCAGGGTCGCCTCTTCGATCCGCCGCCAGGGCTCGGCCACTTCATGCAGATAGCGTTCGCCCTCGGCCGTGAGGCGCAGTTGGCGCGTGGTGCGCTGGAACAGGCGCACGCCCAGGTGCTGCTCGAGGCGGGCGACGTTCTTGCTGACCGCGGCCGGGCTCAGGCCCAGGCGGCGCGCGGCGGGCGAAAACCCGCGCTCCTCGGCGCTGTAGATGAAGGAGACGAGATGGCTGATCGATTCAGGCATGACGGTGTCTGGATGGTAGCGATCCGGGGATTTTATACCTGGAGTTGAAAGTCATACGACCTCTAGCTGGCTAGTTTCAACTCCTGGTCGGCAGCATACTGCCGACTCGACCAATCATTCACAGGGAGTCCATCATGAACAAGGCATTCGAAGGCAAGGTTGCAGTCGTCACCGGCGGTTCGCGCGGCATTGGCGCCGCCATCGCGAAGAGGCTCGCGCAACAAGGCGCGCACGTGGCGCTGACCTACCAGCAATCGGCCGGCGCCGCCGAGACGTTGGTGGCGGAGATCAAGGCTTCAGGCGGCAGCGCCGAGGCGATCCGCAGCGATGCCGCCGATCCGGCGGCGATCGAGGCCGCCATCGCGCGCGTCGCGCAACAACATGGCCGCATCGACATCCTGGTGAACAATGCCGGCGTCGCCGTGTTCGGCCCGATCGACGACTTTACGCTGGAGGATTTCGACAAGACGGTCAACATCAACGTGCGCGCCGTCTTTGCCGGCGTGAAGGCGGCGCTGCCGCATATGAAGGAAGGCGGACGCATCGTCAACATCAGCAGCACCAATGCGCTGCGCATGCCGATGGTGGGCGGGTCGGTGTATGCGATGAGCAAGTCGGCCCTGAGCGGCCTGACCCAGGGACTGGCGCGCGAACTGGGGCCGCGCGGCATCACGATCAATAATGTGCTGCCCGGCCCGGTCGACACCGACATGAATCCGGAAAAGACCGAATTCGGCGCCGGCCTGCATGATTATATGGCGATCAAGCGCCATGGCCGTCCCGAAGAGATCGCGGCCATGGTCGCCTACCTGGCCGGACCGGAAGCCGCCTACGTCACCGGCGCCGACCTGTTGATCGACGGCGGCTTTGCGGCCTGAGCGCGGCCTGAGCTGTTACGCCATCGGATCGATGGTGAAGGCCGGCATGCGCTCGCCGGTCTTTGCGCTGTCGAGGAATTTGTCGGCAGTGAGCAGCGCTTCGTGGATGGTGACGTCCATGTCCAGGTAGCGGTAAGTGCCCAGGCGGCCGACGAAGGTAACGTTTTCTTCGTTTTTCGCCTTGTTGACGTACCGCTCCAGCTGCGCCTTCTCGCGCGTCTGGCGGATCGGATAGTACGGGACGTCCTTTTCTTCGCACTGGCGGCTGTACTCGGCGTAGCAGATGGTCTTCTCGTGCTTTTCCCACGGCGAGAAGTGCTTGTGCTCGGTGATGCGGGTGTATTTCTTGTCGTCGTCGCAGTAGTTGATGACGGCATTGCCCTGGTAGTCGCCGTCGGCGCGGAAGGTTTCAAAGTCCAGCGTGCGGTAAGGCAGGCGGCCCTCCTCGTGCTTGAACCAGGCGTCGATCGGGCCGCTGTAGAACACGTGGGCGTAATTGCCTTTATCGGCCGGATCGAAGGCCGTGCTCAGGTGCACGGTCACGCCCGGCACATCGATGATGTTCTGGACCAGCGCCGTATAACCATCGGCCGGCATGCCCTGGTATTTGTGATTGAAGTAATTGTCGTCGTAATTGAAACGCACCGGCAGGCGCTTGAGGATGCTGGCCGGCAGTTCGCTCGGGTGCAGGCCCCATTGCTTGATCGTATAGGTCTTGAAGAAGGCTTCGTACAGTTCGCGACCGACGAAGCGCAGCGCCTGCTCTTCGAAAGTGGTCGGGTTCTCGATCGACTTGTCGCCCAGGCTCTGCAGGAATTCCTGCGCCTCGGCCGGGCCCATGGTCTTGTTGAAGAACTGGTTGATGGTCAACAGGTTGATCGGCAGGGTGAACACCTTGCCGCCGGTGATGGCCTTGACGCGATTGACGTAAGGCTTGAACTCGGCATAGCGGTTGACGAATTCCCAGGCGCGCTCGTTATCGGTGTGGAAGATGTGCGGGCCGTAGACGTGGACCATGACGCCGGTCTCGGCATCGCGTTCCGAGTAGCAGTTGCCGGCGATGTGGGGACGCGATTCGAACACGTCGACGGTATAGCCGGCCTGCGCCAGCTGGTTTGCGATCACGGCCCCGGAGAATCCAGCGCCGACGATGGCGATATTCTTGTTCATTCTTGTGTGTCCTGGTGGTGTTGGCAATGCCGGAGCGTATGCCTGACCTTGACCCGACCGGGGTTACTTCAAGAATAAATTGTCGGGTCAATCGTGGACACACAACACCGCATCGCGGGAAGAATTAATGATAAAAATATATCATTCAAATCCCCTTTTGCCCCGCACAATTGGAGCGGCCCGCGCTGCGGTTATTAAATGTGTTATTTACGGATTGCGGCGATCACGCGTGTGGCGAACTCGGCCGCGTTGCCGGCATGCCAGCGCCAGACGATCACCAGGTCATGCTCCGGCGAAACGACGATGTCATTGCTGCCCGCCCCCAGCGCCGCGAAGGCGGTGGCCGGCATGCCCGGCAGGTTCTTGCCCTTGGTGTTGAGCCACCACAGATAGCCATAATCCGGACCGTGGGCGCTCGGGGTGAGCGCTTCCTTCACGTAGGACGCCGGCAGGATCTGCTTGCCGCCCCAGTTGCCCTCGTTCAGCCACAGGTAGCCGAAGCGCGCCATGTCCCAGCTGTCGATCCACATGCCGCCGCCCCACCGCGTGCCGCCGCTGACCGATGGCACCTGCTTGCCGTTCACTTCGACATAGCTGTTATGGTAAGGAACCCATTTCCAGGTCGACGAGGCGCCGATCGGATCCATGACCTGCTGCTGGAATACGTCCGGCACCGACTGGCCGAACACGCGCAGCAGCGACAGCGCGAAACGGTTGACGCGGGTGTCGTTGTACTCGTAGAAGCTGCCCGGCGCCTTGATCGCGCGCGGCTTTTTCTCACCCTTGCCGAACGCTTCCTTGCCGATGAAATTGCTGTGCTTGCCCCACAGCTCGCCTTCCCACTCGGATTCCTGCTGAAGGTGCTGCTTCCAGGTGACGGGCGCATTGTGTGGCGCAGCATAACCACCGTCGCTGACCGTTTTGACCACCGGATCATTGACCTGAATGCGGCCGTCGCGCACCGCCACGCCGGCAACCGTCGCCAGCATGCTCTTGGCCACCGAATAAGTCGGATCGACGAAGCGCGTGTCGCCGAACTCGGCCACCACATAGCCCTTGTAGATCACGACGCCGTTGGTATGGGCGCGCTTGGTCGGCATCGAGCCCAGGCGGGTGCCGAACACGGCTTCCTGGTCGGACAGGTCGAGCGGACGCTCGGTCTCGCGCGACTCCGCGAACTTGACGGCCGCAGCCAGGGCCGCCGGGTCCATGCCCAGCTGGGCCGGGTCCTTGCGGGTCCAATCGCCGGCAGGAGGGAAATAAGCTGCATTGTCGGCGGCTAACGCGCCGGTGGCCGGCAGCGCCAGGCCCAGTGCGGTGGTGAGGGAGAGTGCGAGCAGGCTGCGGCGCGAGACAATAATCATCGGTCGGTATCGGTCCAGGTGGAATACGGAGAACGGATCAGGTTGGAGTTGTAATAGCGCTTGTCGCCGGTGACTTCTTGGCCGATCCAGTCCGGCTTGTCGAAGACGGCGTCTTCAGCCGGCAGCTCGATCTCGGCCACCACCAGGCCCGTGTTCTCGCCCAGGAATTCGTCGACTTCCCAGGTGAAGCCCGCGTGCTCGATGCGGCGCCGATATTTTTCCACCAGCGGCCGCTCGCACAGGCGGTCGAGCAGTTCGGCGGCATCATTCAAGGGAATCGGATACTCCCACTCCCCGCGCGCGGCGCCTTCGCTCTTGCTCTTGATGGTAAGAAAACCCTGGTCGCCGTAGATGCGCGCCCGCACGGTGCGCAACGGGTCCGAGCTCAGGTAACCCTGGCGCACCAGGACGGGCGTGCCCAGCGTGCGCCAGGCATCGTTCGCCATCAGGAACTTGCGTTCGATTTCAATGCCCATGCGATCAGCCCAGCGCCTGCAGGATCGGCTGCAGCATCGCCGCGCCCAGGCCGGCGCTGCGCGCACCGTTCCAGCCGACGTGCGGGTCGGGCAGGTTGGCATTGTCCTTGAACGGCATCTCGAGCGTCAGCGACAGGCATTTGTAGTGGTGGCCGACGTACTTCGAGGCCAGGGTCAAGAGCTCGTCGTTGTACTTGCTGGCGGCGTAGCCGTATTCCTTCTGGAAGTCCGGGCTGCACGAGATATAGCGGTCGATGAAGCTGCTCTGCTCCAGCGCGCGCTCGGCGGTGAAGTCTTCGAGCATCTCGCAGCCGGCCACGAAGTTGTAGGGCAGCGCCTCGTCGCCGTGGATGTCGAAGAACATGTCGATGCCGACTTCTTCGATCTTGCTCTTGACGCACAGCACTTCAGGGCTACGCTCGATCGACGGGTTCATCCACTCGCGATTCAGGTTGGCGCCGGCGGCATTGGTGCGCAGGTTGCCGCGCACCGAGCCGTCCGGGTTCATGTTCGGCACGATGTAGAACACGGCGCGCTGCAGCAGCTTGCGCGCGACCGGGTTGGCGTTGTCGAGCAGCGCATCCATCATGCCTTCGACGAACCACTCGGCCATCGATTCGCCCGGGTGCTGGCGCGCGATGACCCAGATTTTTTTCTCAGCCTGCGGATTGCCGATCACCACCAGGTTCATGTCGCGGCCGTCGACCGTGCTGCCGATGTCGTGCACGCGCGCGATCGGGTTCTCGGCCACTTCACCCAGCAGGCGCAGGTGGCGTTCCCAGGTGTAGGGCTCGAAATAGGCGTAATAGACGCTGTCCAGCTCCGGGGTGTGCTCGATCGTCATCACCTGGCCGTCGAAGCTGGTGGGCACGCGGAACCAGTTCTCGGTATCGTAGCTCGCCACCGCCTGGTAGCCCTCGAAGCCCTTCGGATAGGTGGCCTGGCCGGCGTTCAGGAAGCGCATCGTGACCGCCTGGCCACGCGCGCCTTGCAGACGGAAGTGGAACCACTGGTGGATGTCGGCGTGCGAATCCTTGCGCAGGTTCAGGTCGATCTGTTTGACGTTGTCGGCGCGGACGACGTCGATCGAGCCGGAGTCGAACATCGTGCTGATCTTGATGGGCATCGTGGGATCCTTTCATGGCCCGTCGCAGTGGACGGTGTGCAAATATCGGAAGCGTCGGGCGCCTGCCCGACGTGGCCCGGCCATGATACCGGATCGGCCACGCCGACCGCTGATGCCGGGCCGGGGTGGGAGCGCGTGTTTACTGCGCGTCGAGGTCGATCAGGTCCTTGGTGTACATGGCCATGATCTGGCGCATCAGTTCGACGTTGCCGCGGTCGAGGACGACGGTCAGCTCGGGCTTGCGATCGAGCACGAAGTGCATGCGGATCGCGCCTGGCAGTTCCTTGCAGTTCACGTATTGCGCGCGCGGAATGTAGGGACTGTCCCAATCGGCCTGGGTAATCCCGGGACCGGCAGGCGGCGCCTTCAGTTGCGGATCGCGGTTGACCGGCAAGTGCTTGAGCAGCCAGAACACGATCGAGGCCGGGATGTGGATGCACAGGTCGCTCGCGCCCTGGCTGGAGAACTTGGTGAGCAACAGGTTGCCGACCCGGTCGCAGGACATGGACAGGCTCTTGACTTGACGAATGACCGCTGGTTTCACGACGTTGATCCTTGGGGGAAGGTTGAAAAAGGCGCAGCGATTCTACCGCATCCCATTCGCGTTTTGTGTGTATTAAAGGCAAAACCAAAGCAAAACGGGAAGCTCGTGGCTCCCCGTTCCTCGCCTGCCGCCGGCATCGGCCGGTCGGTTGATTACTCTTTCTTACTCTTTCGCGCCGCCGCTGCGGTTGCCGCCCTGGGCGCTCTGGCGGTTGCCGCTCTTGCTCGAGGTGCGCGATGCCGTGCCGGCGCTGGCATTGGCCGACTGGCGGTTTCCGTGGCTCAAGCTACCGGCGCGGCGTGCTTCTTCCGACGTGAATTCGTGGGCGGTGCCCTTGGCGTGCGCAGCCTTGCCGCCCTGGCTGGCGATTTCGCGCTGGCGCGCTGGATCCATCGAGGCGAAGCCGCGATTGCGGGTACCGCTGGCGGTGCTCTGGCTATTGCCTTGGTTGCCCGATTGCTTGTTACCCTGGTTGCTTGAGGCCATGATGACGTTCTCCCTTATACACTTGTGGAAACCGCCGCGTCCTGCGGCAGGCTTGAGACCGACCGCCGCCGGCTGGCGAACGATGAGTCGAAGCCCATCTTAGGCAGGCATCTCCAATGCGGCTATAGGAGCATTTCAGATGACTTTGTAGGACTTCGCGCGACAAATAATGTATCTGCGAAAAATTACTTCCAGTCGTCAACAAACTCGTCAGGACCAGTCCTACACCGTCCCCCTACCTCTTCCTATTCTGTGTGGGGCGCGCGAGCCGCATCATGGCTGTATACGGCAGGAATTCGACCTGCCTGTCTACAGCACAGGAGACCGTCATGGACACCAACAAGCAAGACAAGCACACGCTCCCCGGCAACCAGGCCGACTACGGCGCCAATGAAAAAGGCACGCCAGGTTCCAAGGGCATCACGCGCGATGGCCCGCCGGATCATACCTACCCCAATGCAGCCAGCCGCCAGCAGGGCAGTTCGGCGATCGACGACTCGGGCGGCAGCCTGGCCCGCGGCGGCTCGATGCAGGGCCAGCAGTCCGGCGGCAGCGGCACCACCCAGGGCGTCACCGACAGTCACGAGCGCCAGATGCAGATGCATTCCGATGCCTGGGGCAAGCTCGAGCAGCCGGTCGGCAACCGCCAGCGCGATACCGGCGTCTCGGTGAGGGGCGACGTCCTCAACCGCCAGGGCAAGACCCAGACCGGCGACACGCTCAATCCGCAGGATCCGGCGCATCCGCAGCTGCATGGCGCCGAACCGGGCCGTGACGGCCGCGTGCCGGGCACTGTGCCGCCGGAGCCGGTCGGCACCGAGGCCGGCGTGCCGGGCGTGCAGCACGGCGACATCTACGGCAACCGCCAGGGCGCCGACGACAACCGCGCCGACACCCAGGGCGCCAGCGCCAGCCGGGTCCAGCGACAGGTCGACCGCGAAGCCGCACAGGGCGCCGAGCCGCGCAAAAAAGGCAGCGACGACGTCCACAAGTCGAACAACGTGTCCGGCGGCCTGCCGCGCAGCCCCGGCAACTCGGGCCCGCGCACCGAGGGCGAAGGCTACCAGGTGGGCGGCAGCATGCATGCCGAGCCGAATCCGGTGCACCAGTCGAACGACGCCGCCGGCGGCTATCCGCGCAGCCCGGGTGGCGCCAACAAGCTGGCGGGCGACCGCAAGATGGACGACGACACCGGGCTCTCGCGCGGCTGAGTCCGCTCTTTTTTCGCATGACAAGCGGCCCCATCGAGGGCCGCTTGTTTTTTCCGGCATCCGCGTTGATCCATCTCCAAACCGTACCGGACTGGAGGAACCGGGCCATACGCTGGGCACTCGAACCGCTCGACATCGCCACGATCACGCCGTGGCGCGAGACCAGCGGAGACCTCCTATGCCTGCACCGGACGACGCCCCCAACACTGCCCTCCCCACGGTTTCCGTGGTGCTGCCGGCCTGCGGCCGCATGGACCTGCTCGACCGCAGCCTGGACGCCCTGATGCGCCAGAGCGTCGATCCGCGCAGCGTCGAAGTCATCGTCGTGGACGACGAACCCAACCACAACACGCTGCACCTGGTGGCCGGCTGGCGCACCCGCACGCTCGAGCGCGGGCCGCGCCTGGCCTATGTCGCCAACACCGGGCCGCGCGGCCCCGGCGCCGCGCGCAACCGCGGCTGGCGCGCGGCGCGCGCCGACGTCATCGCCTTCACCAGCGACGACGCCGTGCCCAGCCCCGACTGGCTGGCCCAGGGCCTGGCCGCCTTCGATGACGGCGCCGCCGTCGTCTGCGGCCGCATCGAGACGCCGGTGCCGGCCCGTCCCACCGACCGCCAGCGCAGCGCGCATGCGCACGAACTCGCCGATTTCACCAGCGCCAACTGCTTCGTCCACAAGCCGGTGCTCGAACGGCTCGACGGCTTCGACGAGCGCTTCAGCGTCCAGCGCGGCAGCGACGCCGACCTGCACTTCCGCCTGCTAGAACAGAACATCCGCATCGTGCGCGCGCCGCAGGCGCTGGCCGTGCACCCGGTGCGTCCGGCGCCCTGGGGCGCGAGCCTGCTGCAGATCCGCCATGCCGTGTTCGACGCACTGCTGTACAAGAAGCACCCGACGCTGTACCGCGAACGTATAGAAGCGCGTCCCTGCTGGGACCATTACGCCATCGTCGCCGCCCTGCTGCTGGCCCTGCCCTGCTGGGCGCTGGGCGTGCGCTGGCTGGCCCTGGCCGCCACCCTGGTCTGGCTGGCGCTCACGGTGCGCCTATGCCTGCGCAGGCTGAAGGGCACGGCGCACAGCGCCTCGCATGTGGCCGAAATGGCGATCACTTCGGTCCTGCTGCCGCCACTGTCCGTGTTCTGGCGCCTGGCCGGCGCGGTGCGCTATCGCGTGCGCTTCGCCTGATCTTCGGCCGAGCGCGCATGAAAGCCATCTTCCTCGACCAGGAGGGCACGCTGGTCAACGACATCCCATTCAATGCCGAACCGCGCCGCATCCACCTGGTGAGCGGAGCCGGCGCGGCGCTGCGGCTGCTGGCCGAGCTCGACTATCGCTTGTTCGTGGTCTGCAACCAGTCCGGCATCGCGCACGGCTGTTTCACCGAAGCGGCGATGGGCCCGGTGTCCGACCGCCTGGGCGACCTGCTGTTTCGCGAACAGCTTGTCCTCGCAGGCTATTACTACTGCCCGCATCATCCGCTCGGCACCGTCAGCGAGTATGCCTGCGCCTGCGCCTGCCGCAAGCCCTCGCCCGGCATGCTGCTGCGCGCGGCGCACGAGCATGCCATCGACCTGCGCGCGTCCTGGATGATCGGCGACATCCTGCACGACGTCGAGGCCGGCAACCGCGCCGGCTGCCGCACCCTGTTGATCGACAACGGCAGCGAGACCGAATGGCGACTGGGACCGCGCCGCCTGCCCACGCGCATCGCGCCGGACCTGTACAGCGCGGCCCTGCTGATCGCCGAACATGGCGAGCGCGAGGACGTGCGGCCGCAGGCGGGTGCGCGTCCTTTGGGATAGCGAGGGCCGGCGATATTTGCCAGAACCGTGACGATTCCAGTCAACTCCGCCGGATCTCGATGATCGGCGACCGCGCCGACGCAGGCGCCGGGACCGACTCCGGCACGCTTGCCGCCAACGCCTGCTCACGCAGCTCGGCGCGCGCCTGCCGTATCACTTCGCGCGCGGCAGACAGGCCGAGACAAGCCATGATGCTCGCCACCACGATGTCCGGCCATCCGGCGCGGGTGCCGAACACGCCGAGCGCCGCCAGCATCACGGCCAGGTTGCCGATCATGTCGTTGCGGGTGCACAGCCATACCGAGCGCATATTGGCGTCGCCGTTGCGAAACGCGTACAGCATGGCCGCCACCGCGCCATTGGCGGCCAGCGCCAGCAGGCTGACGGCGCCCATGGTCCCGGCATGCGGCAGATGGCCGTCCAGGCCGAGCCACAGCGCCCGCGCCAGCACCAGCACGCCGAACACGCCCATCACGACGCCCTTGGCATAGGCCGCGCGCGAGCGCCACACCACGGCCATGCCCAGCACGAACAGCGACACCCCGTAATTGGCGGCGTCGCCGAGAAAGTCGACCGAGTCGGCCAGCAGCGACACCGAGCCGGCGGCCAGGCTGCTGGCCAGCTCGACGCCGAACATGGCGAAATTGATGATGAGCGCCGCCCACAGCACCTTGCGGTAGCGCCCGTCGGGCGGTGGTGTGGAACTGCAGGATCCGGAACAACAGGCAGACATGGTTGACCTCCAATGACGATATCTGCATTAGAATCCCTGTAGTTACTACAAGGTCAAGCGAGGATTTGCATGCTGATGCGCATTGGTGAACTGGCGAAACTGACGGGCTGCCAGTCCGAGACGGTCCGTTTCTACGAGCAGAAGGGATTGCTGCCGCCACCGGTCAGGTCGCAGGCGAATTACCGGATGTACGATGCCAGCCACGCCGAGCGGCTGCATTTTATCCGCCGCTGCCGGTCGCTGGGCATGTCGCTGGGCGAAGTGGAAACCCTGCTCGGCTACCAGGACCAGCCGGAGCGTTCCTGCAGCGGCGTCAACGCGCTGGTCGACCACCAGCTGTCCGAGATCGACCGCCAGATCCTCGAACTGAAGGCGCTGCGCACCGAGCTGTCGACCCTGCGTGCGCGCTGCGATTCGACGCGGCCCGCCGGCCAGTGCGCCATCCTGCGCGAGCTGACCGAACACGCCTGAACCGCGGCCGACGACCCTCGATTACATCCTGGGATCGTCGATCACCGCGCGCTCGTCGAGCGCCGCCTGATCATCGCCACGAAGCTGCTCGCCCATCAGCACGCGGTGGATCACGGCGCCATGCACGCCGTGCTGCTTGAGGAATTCGACGGCGCTGCGGGTACCCAGGCTGGCCTGGATAAGGATGCCCTGGCGCACCACGTGGGTCGCGCCCGCATAGGGATTGGCAAGGCTATTGTCAGCCATGTCGTTCGGCGCCGCGCCGCGGCGATCGATCTGAGAGATTTGCATCTGTTTCCTTTCGTCGGGCCTCGACAGCCCATCGTGCAGCGCCATGCCCGCCTGGGAGGCGCACAAAAAAAATCCGCCGACCGTGAGGCCGACGGAAAAACGCAGTATCCGGTTGAGGGATCACGCGGAGAGACACAGGAGCAATCTTAGCGGCCGATGGTTTCAACTTGATGACAGGGCAAGATTTCCACACTTGCAGGCGGCACTGATCCGCAACACTCTGCAATTACGCTCTACAATTGCCTATCGTTTATTCATCAGGAAGGTCAATGGCGCAGATGGCGGCTCCCGGCTTCAGTTACGGCTCCGACGATTCGGGCCTGGTATGGGGATTTCTATTCAGCCGCGACGCGACCGCGACGCCGATCGGCGTGCACGAGGCCCTGGCCTGGATGCGCGACCCGCAACCGGAACAGTTCATCTGGCTGCACTTCAACCTGTCGAACACCGCCAGCGAGCGCTGGCTGCGCAGCCACGCCATGCTGGCCGACGAGTTCTACGAGACCTTGCACCAGGGCTCGCGCTCGACCCGCCTTGAACTGGCCGACAATGCCCTGATCGCCGTCGTCAACGACGTGCTGCACGGCTTTTCGCTCGACAGCGCCGAGATCTCGACCTTGTGGGTGCATGTCACGCCGCAGGTCGCGATCAGTGCGCGCAGGAAACCCCTGGCCTCGATCGAGCGCCTGCGCCAGGACGTGCGCCAGGGCACCCTGCTGCGCTCTTCGAGCGAACTCTTGATCCACCTGCTGCGCGACCAGGCCGACGTGCTGGTGAACATCGTGCGCGAGGCGGTGGCGCGGGTCGACACCATCGAAGACCGGCTGCTGGCCGGCCGCCTGACGCGCCAGCGCGAAGACCTCGGCACGCTGCGCCGGGTGCTGGTGCGCCTGCAGCGCCTGCTGGCGCCGGAACCGGCCGCCCTGTTCCGCCTGCTGCAACGGCCGCCGACCTGGGTCGATGGCGACGACCGCCAGGACCTGCGCCAGGCGACCGAGGAATTCACGGTGGTGCTGAGCGACCTGGCCGCGCTGCAGGAACGCATCAAATTGCTGCAGGAAGAACTCGCCGCCCGCGTCAACGAGGACAATGCCCGCAGCCTGTACCTGTTGACGATCGTGACGGTGATGGCGCTGCCGATCAACCTGATCGCCGGCCTGCTCGGCATGAACGTCGGCGGCATCCCGCTGGCCGACGAGAGTCACGGCTTCTGGATCGCGCTGGGACTGGTCGCGACTTTTACCACGGTGGCCGGCTGGCTGCTGTTGCGGCTGCAGCGCCAGCGCTGAATAGGGAGGGATTTACACGCCTTGGATACCCATCCTAGGGTATAGCTTACAAAGCGACCGGCCTGGATTACCATGCAGTCGCCAGCACGCCATCCGACCAGCCCAGCCGAGCCGAGAACCGCCATGAATGACAGCACGCCCGAGTCCCTGCCCGAACCGTCCGTCATCGATCCGCGCTACCTGATCGACCTGAAAACACGGGGCCACCAGGTCTATCCCGTCCTCGGCGAGGATGAACTCAAGCGCATTCGCCGCTTCGCGACCGAGCGCGCCTGGCGCGACGGCGACTATGTGTTCCGGGCCCTGGTCGATTCGCCCGGCATGGTGGTCGTGCTGTCCGGCCAGCTGCGCTGCAGCCGCAGCAATGCGCTCGGCCACCGGGTCGAGGTGCACCTGTTCGAGCCCGGCCAGTTCACCGGCGAAGTGTCCCAGCTGTCGGGCCGGCCACCGCTGGTCGACGGCGTGGCGGTCGGCCACCTGGAAGCGCTGGTGCTCGATCCCGAGGCGCTGCGCGCGCTGCTGATGGCCGAGGCGGTGCTGGGCGAGCGCGTGATGCGCGCCTTCATGCTGCGCCGTGCGCGCCTGATCGGCGAACAGCCGACCGGACCGATCCTGATCGGACCGCCCGGCCATGCGCGCCTGTTCGAGCTCGAGAGCTTTTTGTCGCGCAATGCGCAACCCTATACCCGGCGCGACCCGGCCTCCGATCCGGAGGCCGGCCAGCTGGTGCGCGAGCACTGGCGCCAGGAGCACGACTGGCCGCTGGTTGCCATGCCCGACGGCTTCGTGATCAAGAACCCGAGCCTGCTCGAGATGGGCCGCTTCCTCGGCACCATGCCGCGCATCACGCGCGAGATGGTCTACGACGTGCTGGTGGTCGGCGCCGGCCCGGCCGGCCTGGCCACGGCCGTGTACGCGGCCTCGGAAGGCCTGTCGGTCATGGTGCTGGAACAGCGCGCCTATGGCGGCCAGGCCGGCGCCAGCGCGCGCATCGAGAACTTCTTCGGCTTCCCCACCGGCATCTCGGGCCACGCCCTGGTCAGCCGCGCTTTCGTGCAGGCGAGCAAGTTCGGCGCCGAGGTCGCGATCCCGGCGCCGGCCATGCGCCTGCTGTGCCGCGAGCGCCCGCTGCGCGTGGAACTGGACGACGGCAGCTGTGCACGGGCGCGCAGCGTGGTGCTGGCGGCCGGCGCGCGCTACCGCAAGCCCGAGCTGGACGACCTGGCCCGCTTCGAGGGCCGCGGCGTGTACTACTGGGCCTCGCCGGTCGAAGCGAAAGTATGCCGCCAGCAGACCGTGGTGCTGGTGGGCGGCGGCAACTCGGCTGGCCAGGCCGCCGTCTACCTGGCAGCCCACGCCCACACGGTGCACCTGATGGTGCGCTCAAGCGGTCTCGAGGCAAGTATGTCGAGCTACCTGATCGAGCGCATCCGGGCGAGCGCGAACATCGAGCTGCACACCCGGCTCGAACTGGCCTCGCTCGAGGGAGACGACACCGGCCTGGAGCGCGTGCATTGCCGCAGCCGCAGCGGCGGCCCGCCGGTCGTGTTCGATAGCCACCACCTGTTCCTGTTCATCGGCGCCGATCCCAACAGCGACTGGCTGCTCGAGTGCGGCGTGGAACTGGACCGCAAAGGCTTCGTGCTGACCGGCTACGAGGCCACGGGGCGGCATGGCGGACGCGATCTCGAGACCAGCGTGCCGGGCGTATTCGCCGTGGGCGACCTGCGCGCCGGCTCGACCAAGCGCGTCGCCGCTGCGGCCGGCGAAGGCGCGGCCGTGGTGGCGCAAGTCCACCGTTTCCTGGCCGAACAGCAGCAAGAGTCCAGCGCCGGCGCCGCTTGAGTCGAGTATTGCCGTGCAACATTGCAGTTGCCAAGTGAGCAAGCACTCCGTATCGTGGGGAGCTACTCACACCACTGATTGACGATGTTGCACACGAATCACAGCTTCCTGGCCGGCGGCGGCGAGATGGGCGCCCTCATGCGTGCCCACGATTGGCGCAACAGCCCGCTGGGACCGCCCGACGCCTGGCCGTCCACCCTCAAGACCCTGTTGCGGGTCCTGCTGTCGAGCAATCACCCGATGTTCATCTGGTGGGGCGACGACCTGATCCAGTTCTACAACGACGGCTATCGCCAGACCCTGGGGCCGGAGCGCCATCCGGCCGCCCTGGGCCAGCCCGGCCGACCATGCTGGGAAGAAGCCTGGGACCTGATCGGACCGGACATCGAGCGCGTCATGCGCGAAGGCGCCAGCGCCTGGTACGAGGACCGCCTGGTCCCGCTGACCCGCAACGGCCGCCGCGAAGACGTCTGGTGGACCTATGGCTACAGCCCGATCGAGGACGAGGCCGGCATCCGCGGCGTGCTGGTGATCTGCAACGACGTCACCGAAGACCACCTGCTCCGGCAGCGCCTGCAGCAGACCAATCACGCGCTGATCGAGACCATGGACGACGGCTTCTGCCTCGTCGAGCTGATCGACGACGCCGACGGGCGCGCGGTCGACTACCGCTTCATCGAGGCGAACCGCGCCTTCGCCCGCCACACCGGGCTGGTGGACAGCGTGGGCCGGACCGCGCGCCAGCTGGTGCCGAATCTCGAGCAGGGCTGGGTCGACACCTACGACGGGATCGCGCGCAGCGGGGTGGCGCGCCGCTTCGAGGAAGGGTCGGAAGCGATGGGACGCTGGTTCAATGTCTACGCCAGTCCGATCGACCATCCGGACAAGCGACGCGTGGCCCTGCTGTTCACCGACATCACCGACAAGAAGAACGCCGAGCGCGCCCTGCAGGCCAGCGAAACGGCGGCGCGCGCCGCGGCCAGCCAGGCCGAAGCCGACCGCCGCCGCCTCGATGCCCTGCTCAGCTCGGCGCCGGTCGGGATCGTCTATGTCGACGAGCACGGCGCACTGTCGGCCGTCAACCGCATGAACCGCCAGTTATGGGGCGAGCACCCGATGTCGACCAGCCAGGACCAGTACGCCGAGTGGCGCGGCTGGTGGGCCGACGGCTCCGAGCGCCACGGCCGCCAGATACGGCCGGAAGAATGGGCTCTGGCGCGCGCGCTGCGCGGCGAGCAGGTGGAGGCCGACGTCGTCGAGATCCAACCTTTCGGCCGGCCGCACGAGCGCCGCACCCTGCTCACCCGCGCCACCGCGATCCGCGCGGAAGATGGCGCCATCACCGGCGCGGTCGCGGCCTCGATGGACCTCACGGACCAGGTCGACACGCAGCGCGCGCTGCGCGAGAGCGAGGAAAAATTCCGCACCATCACCGATGCGATGCCGCAGATGGTGTGGTCGAGCCTGGCCGATGGCAGGAACGATTACTCGAACCGGCGCTGGCTCGAGTTCACCGGCCTCGACAACTCCGAACTGCTGGGCACGAACTGGATCGGCATCATCCATCCCGACGACCTGCCCGTGCTGCAGGCGCTCTGGGCCGACAGCCTGGCAAGCGGTACGCTGTTCGAGATCGAGCACCGCCTGCTTCACCACAGCGGCGAATACCGCTGGGTACTGAACCGCGCGCTGCCGGTGCGCGAGGAGGCCGGCCGCATCATCCGCTGGATGGGCACGGTCACCGACATGCACGACCAGAAGCTGGCGGCCGAAGAACTGAAAGCGGCGAACGCGCGCAAGGACGAGTTCCTGGCCATGCTGGCCCACGAGCTGCGCAACCCACTGGCGCCGATCAGCACCGCGGCCCAGATGCTCAAGCTGTCCGGCACCGATCCGAAGCGCATCGCCCATGCCAGCGACGTCATCGGCCGCCAGGTGCGGCACATGGTCGAGCTGGTGGACGACCTGCTCGACGTTTCGCGCGTCACGCGCGGCCTGGTCGAGCTGGAATGCGAACCGGTCGACCTCAAGTCGGTGATCCACAACGCCATCGAACAGGCGCGCCCGCTGATCGAAAAAAAGGGCCACACCCTGTCGACCCGCCTGGGCGCGGCCAACGTCACCGTCACGGGCGATCGCAAGCGGTTGGTGCAGGTGATGGCCAACCTGATCAACAATGCGGCCAAGTACACGCCGGACGGCGGCGAGATCACGGTCTGCGCCGATCCGCTGCCCGAGTCCGGCCAGGTGAAGCTGAGCGTCAAGGACACCGGCATCGGCATCGAAGCCGCGCTGCTGCCCGATGTGTTCGAATTGTTCACCCAGGCCAAGCGTACGCCGGATCGCGCCCAGGGTGGCTTGGACTGGGCCTGGCGCTGGTGCGCAGCATGGTCAACCTGCATGGCGGGACGGTCGAGGCGCATAGCGACGGGCCGGGACGGGGCAGCTGCTTCAGTGTCGTCCTGCCGCTCGGTACCGACAGCGCGCCTGGCGATGACGCTGGCGGCGAGCAGGGAAGCACGCTCACCGCGCACTCGGCGCTGCGCATCCTGATCGTCGACGATAACCGCGACGCCGCCGAAGCGCTGGGCATCGTGCTGTCGGCGGTGGGGCACACAGTGCAAGTCGAGGACTCATCGATGGCCGCCCTGCGGCGCGTGCAGACGGAAGGGTTCGACGTGTGCCTGCTGGATATCGGCTTGCCGGACATGGATGGCCATCAGCTGGTGGGCCGGCTGCGCATGGCGCCGCTGGTGGCCGGTGCGGCCATGATCGCGCTGAGCGGCTACGGACAGCCGCAGGACATGGCGGCGTCGAAACGGGCCGGATTTACCAGGCATCTGGTCAAGCCGGTAGACGTCGGCAAGCTGCTGGCCGTGCTGGACCAGCTCACGCCGCCCGCTTCCGCGATCGACTGACCAGGATCGTGCACCCCTGCTTCATATGGTGAGGACGATCTTGCCGACATTCAGGCCGGCTTCCATGCGCTGCTGGGCAGCGCCGGCTTCGGCCAGCGGAAAGGTGCTGTCGACCACCGGCGCCAGCTGGCCGTTGGCAAACGCCGACAGCCAGCGTTCGCGGAAGCGGTGCGACATGGCCCACTTGACGTCTTGCGGGCGCGACTTCATGACCGTTCCGATGATGTGCAGGTGGCGGTACAACAGGCGCTCGAGCGGCATGCTGGCTTGCCCGGCGCCGCCCATGATGCCGATCTGGACCAGCCGCCCGCCGAAGTCGAGCGCGTTGACGTTGCGCTCGAAGTAAGGCGCGCCGATGAAATCCAGGATGAGATCCACGCCGCGGCCATCGGTCAGCCGTGCCACGACATCGGTGAAATCGTCGTGCTCGTAATCGATGACGACATCGGCGCCAAGATGGCGTACCAGCGCGTGCGACGAGCGCTTTGCCGTCGCCAGCACGCGCGCCCCGAGCGCATGCGCCAGCTGCACCGCGGCGCCGCCGACGCCGCCAGCCCCCGCATGGACGAGTACCGTTTCACCGGGCAGCAGCCGGCCCAGGTGAATGAGGGCTTCATGCGCGGTGACGAACACCTCGGTGATCGCCGCGCCCTGGACATAGTCGAGGCGATCGGGAATCGGCATCGCCATGCGGTAGTCGATGCGCGCCATCTCGGCGTAGGCGCCGCCGCCGACAATGCCCATGATGCGGTCGCCCACCGCATGGCCGCGCACTGCGTCGCCGACCGCGATCACGTCGCCGGCGATTTCCAGGCCCATGACGGTCGAGTCGCCGAAGTCCGGCCGGCCATAGCCGCCGCGGCGATGGGTCAGGTCGGCGCGGTTGACACCGGCCGCACGAGTGCGAACCAGCAGGTCATGGGGCCGGACCACCGGTTCCGGCACATCGCCGATCCTGAGGACGTCCGGCGCGCCAAACTGGTCGAAGACGATCGCTTTCATGCTTGCTCCTTGAAGTAGTGGGGGACGGTATGTCGCATGTCATGGACATATACGGTCAGGATAGCCAGCGGCGCCGTGCTTGATAATCGGTCGCGGCCGGTCAATGGCTATGCGCATTTCGCACAAATGCCGCGCTCATGGACGCATAAACGCGGACCTGTCGGTCCTGCGCGGGCCCCGGGTCGTCGTGTTTTTCCATGTGATAATGCTTAACAGATTGACGATGGAGCTTGCGAATGCTGACGGATCGCTTTGCCGAATACCTGGGAGTCTTTGCCGACGTGGCCCGCGAGGGCAGCTT
Organism: Massilia arenae; assembly: GCF_008014745.1. Taxonomy (GTDB): domain Bacteria; phylum Pseudomonadota; class Gammaproteobacteria; order Burkholderiales; family Burkholderiaceae_D; genus Telluria; species Telluria arenae. The sequence goes on along the minus strand of NZ_VPFD01000001.1, from coordinate 16,989 downwards.
TTCCAGCGCCGCGCGCCGGCGGGGCATTACGCCGTCGTCGGTTGCACGCCAGATCGACGCGCTCGAAGCGCACCTGGACGCGGCCCTGTTCCTGCGCTCGACCCGGATGCTGACGCTGACCGAGTCCGGGCAGGCGCTCCTGGTGCGCGCACGCCGCGTCCTCGACGAGCTCGACGACGCACAGCAGGAAATCGCCTCCATGAAAGGCGAAGTCCAGGGCGTGCTGCGCATTGCCTGCTTTCCGACTTTCGGACGGCGCCACGTCATCCCCGTGGTTGCCGGGTTGGCCGAACGCTATCCGGCGCTGCGGATCGAGCTGGACCTGACCGAACGCCTCGCCGATCCGGTGGCCGAAAGGCTCGACGCCGTGATCCGCATCGGCAGCCTCGCCGACAGCACCCTGATCGCCACCCGCATCGCCCGCCAGACCCGGCTGTTGTGCGCCAGCGCCGCCTACCTGGCGCGCCACGGCGCCCCATCTTGCACGGAGGCGTTGCGCGGGCACCGCCTCGTCGACAAGCTGCACGGTAACGACCTGCTGGGCTGGGCCGACCTGCTGGGAGAAGCTGTCGGCGCCGGACAGGCGGTGTTTCGCTGCGACGATTTCGAAGCGATGTTCCAGTCCGTCCGGGCCGGCATGGGCATCGGCCTGCTGCCGGACTGGGTGGTCGGCGAGGCGATCAAGGAAGGCGAACTGGTGCAGGTGCTCCCGCAAACCTGCGCCATGCCATCCATGCACACCGATATCCATGTCCTGCGGGCGCTGGCGCAGCCGGCGGTCAAGCTGCGCGCCTTCATCGATGCGTTGAAAGCGCATATCGGCGCGCCGGAGAGGTGGACGGTCGCGGCCGTCCCCTAGGGCCACGCTTCGCACCGGCCCAGGCCGGCCCCGCCCATCTCCATTTGTGCACAACGCGCAAAACCCTTATGGGTCTCGACCCGATTATCAAAAGCGTTCCCAAAGCCTAATCTTTGTCCGGTGCACTACCCACTCACCGGAAAGGAACGCAGATGCAACCCGCTTCGTACGACCCGCTCTACCTGTTCATCGATGGCTGCTGGCTCGATGCCGGCCTGCGCGACACCGCCGCCGTCGTCAACCCCGCCACCCATGCCGTGCTCGGCCGCCTGCCGCTGGCGAACCTGTCCGACCTCGACCGCGCACTGCGTGCCGCCGGACAGTCCTTCACACTGTGGCGCCGCACGGCGCCGGCGGAACGGGCCCGCATCCTCAAGGCTGGCGCCGAGCTGATGCGTGAACGATCGGAACACATCGCCACGCTGATGACGCTGGAAGAAGGCAAGCCGCTGGCGGAGAGCCGCGACGAGGTGCTGCGTGCCGCCGACTACTTCGAGTGGTTCGCGGAGGAAGCGCGCCGCATCGATGGGCGGGTGGTCCCCGCCAACCGTCCCGGCGTGCTGCAACTGGTCAAGCGCGAGCCGATCGGGCCGGTCGCTGCCTTCACGCCGTGGAATTTCCCCGCCATCACGCCGGCACGCAAGCTGTCGGCCGCGCTGGCCGCCGGCTGCAGCGTCATCATCAAGCCAGGCGAGGAAAGCCCCGCCACCGCACTGGCGCTGGCCCGCGCGCTGGACGATGCCGGCCTGCCGAAAGGGGTGCTGCAGGTGGTGTTCGGCCGCCCGGACGAGGTGTCCGCGCACCTGATCGCCTCGCCGGTGATCCGCAAGGTCGCCTTCACCGGTTCGATGCCCGTTGGGCGCCTGCTGGCCGGCCGCGCCGCCGCCGGCGTCAAGCCGATCACGCTGGAGCTGGGTGGACACGGTCCGGTGCTCGTGTTCGAGGACGCCGACCTGGAAGCCGCCGCCGTCGGCGGCGCCGCCAACCGCTTCCGCGGCACCGGACAAATCTGCATTTCGTCGACCCGCTTCCTGGTCCAACGCAAGGTGTACCAGCAGTTCACGGAACGTTTTGTAGCAGCCACCCGCGCACTCGTCGTCGGCGATGGCCTCGACGCGGCCACCCAGGTCGGACCGCTGGCCAATGCACGCCAGCTGGACAAGATGACGTCGCTGGTCGAAGACGCGGTGCGCCAGGGTGCGCGCCTGCTCACCGGCGGCCACCGCATCGATGGTCCCGGCTATTTCTTTGCGCCGACAGTGCTGGCCGACGTGCCGCTGAGCGCGCGCATCATGCATGAGGAACCGTTCGGCCCGATTGCCGTGCTGCTTGCCTTCGATGACCTGGAAGACGCCCTGGAGGAAGCGAACCGGCTGCCCTACGGATTGTCGGCCTATGCCTTCACCACGGACGCGCGCACGGCGATCGACGTAGCCGACCGGCTCGAAGCGGGGATGATCGGCGTCAACCAGTACCGTATCGTCGCCACCGAACTGCCATTCGGCGGCATCAAGGAAAGCGGCATCGGTTCCGAAGGCGGCGCCGAGGGCATCCACCACTACCTGGTCAACAAATTCGTCAGCCAGGCCTGATCCACATCCACAAGGAATAGCCATGAAAACGATCGATTTCAGCAGCCCGCGCGCCGCCGCACGGGCCTTCACTCCCAAGTTGAGCGCCCTGGTCGAGGAACCGCTGTATTCGCAAGTCTGGGCCGATCCAGACCTTGCGCCGCGCGACCGCAGCCTGGTCACCATCGCCGCCCTGGTCGCCCTGGGCCATGCCGAGGAATTGCCGGCGCACCTGAAGCGCAGCATCGCCAACGGTTTGACCAGGACCGAGCTGGCGGCCGCGATCACCCACCTGGCGTTCTATGCCGGCTTTCCGGCGGCAATCACCGCATCGGCCCATGCGCACGCCGCGCTCGGTGAACCGGGCGCCGACTGCCCCGTGTAAACGCGCGGCGCCAACGAAACGGCCAGCTTTTCAGCTGACCTTTTCGGTGAATCCATTGGTCGGGGCGAGAGGATTCGAACCGCGGCGCGCAGGCGATCCTGCTCTGCTTGCTTGGCGAACGGCTGCTGGCCGATGTATGTTTCGACCGTGGCCACGCATTCGGACAGCGATTGCTTGCCAGCCTTGTAGCCGGCATAGAGCTTGTCCCGGTCGGCGTAGAAGCTGGGGTCGATGCCGACGGTCTTGCCGTTGATGCGGTCGAGCAGCGCCTCGTACTCCTGGACCGCCTTCGCCGCTTTTTCGACTCCTTTATCGCTGCAGCGCGCGCCGGCACGACAAGTGTGGCCGACACGTCGCCAAGCTGGCGCCGAGCACGCGTTTGAAGGCCGCGGCGCACGCCCAACAAGAAACAGGTAGGGAGTAAGGGATGAATGCACCAAAACGCTTTTTGCGCATCAAGTCGGTGATCGATATGGTGGGCCGGTCGCGCACCGCTATCTACCGTACTTTTGTAGGGGTAAAAGCTGTGGGGGTAAAATTGGGGTAATTCCGTCAGAAACGAAAAAGGCCAACCTCTCGGCTGGCCTAACTCGTTGATTTCTTTGGTCGGGGCGAGAGGATTCGAACCTCCGACCCCGTGCACCCCATGCACGTACGCTACCAGGCTGCGCTACGCCCCGACTAGCTGGCAATTATACCAGAGAGAATAGCAAACTTGCACATCTGCCACGCAATGACTGCGTTGGCCGCAGTCCCGATCTGGCAGTCGATGGGCATTGCATGATTTGCACATCATGGTGTTGTGATGATAGCGTTAACATCTATAATTGGGCCTTCACTCCCGGAGTTTCCATGCCCCCTTCGTCCTCGCGTATCAGCCTGGTCGACGCCCTGCGCGGCTTCGCCATCCTGGCAATCATGCTGCTGCACAATATCGAGCGCTTCGATCTGTACGGCACGCCAGCATGGACGCCGGCGTGGCTGGCGGCGCTCGACAAGGGCATCTGGAGCGCCGCCTTCTTCCTGTTCGGCGGCAAGGCGTACGCGATCTTCGCCTTCCTGTTCGGCTTCACCTTCGCCCTGCAATTCGACAAGCGCGCGGCGCTTGGACAAGATTTTCGTCCCCGCTTCGTGTGGCGCATGTTCCTGCTGCTGTGTTTCGGCCTGGTAAACTCGCTGTTCTACCATGGCGATATCCTGTCGATCTATGCGGTGCTCGCAATGAGCCTGCTGCCGGTGGCGCGTCTTGGCAACCGCGCCCTGCTGATCGTGGCAACGATCCTGCTCCTACAGCCCCTGGCCTGGCTCGACCTGTTCCATGCACTGCCTGCCGCCGCCACCACGCTTGCCGACCCGGCCTCCTGGGCGCACTTCAGTGCCGCCAACGTCTACCTGATGCACGGCACATTGCTGGACGTGTGGATCGGCAATCTCACCAATGGCAAGACGGCCGCCATCCTGTGGAGCTGGGAGAACGGCCGGATCCTGCAAATCCCGGCCCTGTTAATGCTCGGCATGCTGGCCTGCCGCACCAGGCTGTTCGACACGGCGCATGACGCGGCCGCGCGCTGGCGCCGCATCGGGCTGGGCGCCCTCCTGGCGTTCACCCTCTTGTTTCTTGCGAGCAAGTCGCTGGATGGATGGATTGCCGCCGAAGGCGTGCGCCGCCCCTTGCAAGTGATCGTCACCTCGTGGTCGAACCTGGCATTTGCGACGCTGCTGGTGGCGTCGTTCGTCGCCCTGTACACCCGCAAGGCGGGTGCGGGCCTGTTGTCCCGCCTGGCGCCGATGGGGCGCATGAGCCTGACCAGCTACATCGCGCAATCGCTGATCGGCACCACGCTCTACTATGGTTTCGGTCTTGGCCTCTACCAGTTCACCGGTGCGGGCATCTGCCTGGCGATCGGTATCGCTCTAGCGACCATGCAAATTCGCTGGAGCAGCTGGTGGCTCCAGCGCCATGCGCAGGGTCCGCTTGAGAGCCTGTGGCACCGGGCGACCTGGATCGGCCAGCGCCCGGCGGCGCCATCAGCGCAAGCAGGACGGCACTGAAGCGCCCCAGCCGCGATGTCTACTTCCACTCGCCGCGCAGCGCCATCACCTGCTGCTGAAGGTATTCCGGCGTCGCCAGCTCCGGCGCTACCGGCTGGCCGACGGCCAGCGCCAATTGCGAACGCATGCCGCGCGCAATGCGGCGCCCGAACAGATTGCTCTGGTCGCGTGTGAACCAGCTGCCCCACAGGCCGCGCAGCGCCATCGGGATCACCGGCACCTTGCTGCGCTCCATGACCTTCGAGATCCCATGGCGGAACTCATTCATCTCGCCGGTCGAAGTCAGGCGTCCCTCCGGGAAGATGCACACCAGTTCGCCGTCATGCAGCGCATGGGCGATGTCCACGAACGCCTTTTCCATCGTCCACGGATCCTCCTTGGCCGGCGCGATCGGGATCGCGTTCACGGCGCGGAAGATCCAGCGCAGGAAAGGCGTCTTGAAGATCCGGTGGTCCATCACGAAGCGGATCGGACGCGGGCTGGCGGCATTGATCACGATCGCATCCACATAGCTCACATGGTTGCACACCAGCACCGCCGGGCCTTCGCTCGGAATGCGCGCCGTGTCGATGGTGCGCACCCGGTACACGGTGTGGATCAGCAGCCAGGCCAGGAAGCGCATCAGGAATTCCGGCACCAGCGAGAAGATGTACACCGCCACCACCGCATTGAGCAGGGCCGTGGTCAGGAACAGTTCCGGGATGCTGAAGCCCTGCCCCAGCAGCAGGATGGCGACGCCGGCCGAGGCGACCATGAAGATCGCGTTCAGGATGTTCATGCCGGCGATCGTGCGCGACACGTGTTTCTGGTCGCAGCGGGTCTGGATCAGGGCGAACAGCGGCACGATGAAGAAGCCGCCGAACACGCCGATCATCACCAGGTCGCCCAGGATGCGCCAGGCGCCCGGCTGGTTCAAGAGGCCCAGCCAGTCCACCGCCGTCGTGCTGGCGATAAAGGCTTCGCTGGCGAAATACAGGTCGATGCCGAACACCGACAGGCCGATCGAGCCGAACGGCACCAGGCCGATCTCGACCTTGTGGCCCGACAGGCGCTCGCACAGCAGCGAGCCGACACCAATGCCGAGCGAAAACACGGTCAACAGCAGCACGAACACGCTGTGGTCGCCCATCAGATAGTCTTTCGAGAACACCGGGAACTGGGCCAGCAGCAAGGCACCATAGAACCAGAACCAGGAATTGCCGAGCATCGACAGGAACACGGTGCGGTTCTGGCGCGAATACGCCAGGTTGCGCCACGATTCGGCGATGAAGTTGCGGCTGATGCGCAGCTCGGGCGCCGGCGGCGGCGATGGCGGGATGCGCCAGGCGGCGGCCAGGCCCAGCACGGCGAAGAGCAAGGTCGCGCCGGCCACCAGCATGATGCCGTTCGGCTTGTAGCCGACCAGGATCGCGCCGGCCACTTCACCCAGCAGGATGCCGACGAAGGTCCCCATCTCGACCACGCCATTGCCGCCGACCAGCTCGTCGGGCTTGAGGTTTTGCGGCAGATACGCGTACTTGACCGGCCCGAACAGCGTCGAATGCATGCCCATGCCGATCACCGCCGCGACCAGCAGCCACAGCGTGTGCGTCATCCAGCCGATGCCGGCCACCAGCATGATCGCGATCTCGGCGACCTTGACGATGCGCGCCAGCCTGGCCTTGTCGAATTTGTCGGCGATCTGGCCCGAGGTGGCCGAGAACAGGACGTAGGGCAGGATGAACAGGCCGGGGATCAGGTTGTTGATCAGGGAGGGATCGAGCGTGGTCCAGTTGATCGCGTCATAGGTCATGACGACCAGCAGCGCGGTCTTGAACAGATTGTCGTTGAAGGCGCCCAGGAACTGGGTCCAGAAGAACGGGCCGAAACGGCGCTGGGTCAGCAGGGAAAACTGATTCGGTTGGCTCATGCTGGAAAGCTCGGCTGTGAAGGAGTGCGTAATGTACAACGGCAAGCACAGCGGAACAAACGCTGTTTCTCACATAGTTACTTGCGTATCCGCATTTGATACTACGGGTCTTGCTCTACAGTACGAAGTGCTGCTTGCGCGAACACAAACGGCGTCCGGCGGCAAGCGTGCGCACCGAAACCATGCCATGTGGGCGATTGACGATTGAAGCCGGTCAAATAGGGCTTGATCTGGCACATTGGTGCAATGCAGCGCAGGTAGAATCCGCAGATGACTTCCGCCAACTTCCACATCAGCTACGCCAGCGTCGCCAATGCGCTGTTCGAGCATATCGAGCAGGACCTGCTGCTCCTCACCACCGCCCTCCTCGACGACGACGAGGAATTACCACGCCGTTTCGAGGCGTATCCAGCGATAGCGCTGGCGCACGAAGGCATGCCGCCGCCATAAGACGCGTGCTTGCACCACAAGCGTAAAAACGTCGTTCCCGCGGAGGCGGGAACCCAAGTCAGCATGCTCCGAGACTACGAACAACGTAGTGGTGAAGCGGGCAAACTTAGGTTCCCGCCTGCGCGGGAACGACGTATTGAGGCTAGTGGCCAGGCGTAAAGGGTCGTCAGCCCAGCGCTTCCAGGCGAATCCGCGTCACCTTGCCGATCACCGCTGGCAAGCCTTCGATCTTGGCGATCGCCGCGTCGATGTTCTTTTCGCGCGTCTGGTGCGTCAGCATGATAATGTCGATGTCGACCCGGTTGCCCGGCTCCTTCTGCAGCACGGCGTCGATCGAGATGCCGGCGTCGGCCAGGATGCGGGTCAGGTCGGCCATCACGCCCAGCTGGTCCTGCACGTGCACGCGCAGGTAGTAGCTGGTGGTGATCTCGGACATCGGCATGATCGCGACGTCGGTCATCTGGTTCGGCTGGAACGCCAGGTGCGGCACGCGGCTGTACGGGTCGGCGGTCAGCAGGCGGGTCACGTCGACCAGGTCGGCGATCACGGCCGATGCGGTCGGCTCCGAACCGGCGCCCTTGCCGTAGTACAGCGTGGCGCCGACCGCGTCGGCCTGCACCAGCACCGCGTTCATCGCGCCTTCGACATTGGCGATCAGGCGCGCGGCCGGGATCAGGGTCGGGTGGACGCGCAGCTCGACGCCCTCGCCCGACTCGGTATGGGTGCGGCGCGTGATGCCCAGCAGCTTGATGCGGTAGCCGAGCTGTTCAGCGTAGCGGATGTCGGCCGCCTGCAGCTGGCTGATGCCTTCGATATAGGCCTTGTCGAACTGGACCGGGATGCCGAAGGCGATCGCCGACATGATGGTCAGTTTATGGGCCGCGTCGACGCCCTCGATGTCGAAGGTCGGGTCGGCCTCGGCATAGCCCAGTTCCTGCGCCTGCTTGAGCACGGTTGCAAAATCCAGGCCCTTCTCGCGCATCTCGGTCAGGATGAAGTTGGTGGTGCCGTTGATGATGCCGGCCACCGATTCGATGCGATTGGCGGTCAGGCCTTCGCGCAGGGCCTTGATGATCGGCACGCCGCCGGCCACGGCCGCCTCGAAGGCCACCATCACGCCCTTTTCTTGCGCGGCGGCGAAGATCTCGTTGCCATGCAGCGCCAGCAGCGCCTTGTTGGCGGTGACTACGTGCTTGCCGTTGGCAATTGCTTGCAGCACCAGCTCGCGTGGCAGCTCGTAGCCGCCGATCAGCTCGACGACGATGTCGATCTCGGGATTGTTGACCACCGCAAACGGGTCGGCCACGATCTCGACCGTACCGCCGGTCACTTCGCGCGCACGTTCAATATTGCGCGCCGCAATCATCGCAATCTCGATGCCGCGTCCGGCGCGGCGGCGGATGTCTTCCTGGTTGCGTTGGAGGACGTTGAAGGTACCGGCACCCACGGTGCCGATGCCCAGGAGGCCAACTTGAATCGGTTTCATAAAATCTGTTTCTCTTGATGGTCAGGACGCCGGTCCCGTTCAGGCATGGCGTCGTCGGTAACCGTCGAGGAAGCGCGCGATGCGTCCGCAAGCGTCGGTCAGGTCGTCGGAATTGGGCAGGAACACCAGCCGGAAATGGTCCGGGGCGATCCAGTTGAAGCCGGTGCCTTGCACCAGCAGCACTTTTTCCTCGGACAGCAGTTCGCAGATGAACTGCTGGTCGTCCGTGATCGGATACATCTTCGGATCGAGGCGCGGGAACATGTAGAGCGCGGCTTTTGGCTTGACGCAGGACACACCCGGTATATCGGTAAGCAATTTATGCGCGAGGTCGCGCTGTTTCAGCAGGCGTCCGCCCGGTCCCACCAGGTCGTTGATGCTCTGGTGGCCGCCGAGGGCGGTCTGGATGGCGAACTGGCCCGGCGCATTGGCGCACAGGCGCATCGAGGCCAGCATGTTCAGGCCGTCGATATAGCCCTTGGCGTGGCGCTTCTCGCCCGAGACCACCATCCAGCCGGCGCGGTAGCCGCAGGAACGGTAGTTCTTCGACAGGCCGTTGAGGGTCACGAACAGCACGTCGTCGGCCAGCGAGGCGATCGAGACGTGCTCGGCGCCGTCGTACAGGGTCTTGTCGTAGATCTCGTCGGCGTAGACGATCAACTGGTGCTGGCGCGCCAGCTCGATGATGTCGAGCAGCACTTCGCGCGGATACAGGGCGCCGGTCGGGTTGTTCGGGTTGATGACGACGATCGCGCGCGTGTTCGGCGTGATCTTGCGGCGCATGTCCTCGATGTCGGGCAGCCAGCCGGACTGTTCGTCGCACACATAGTGGATCGGCGCGCCGCCGGCCAGGCTCACGGCCGCGGTCCACAGCGGGTAATCGGGCGCCGGCACCAGCACTTCGTCGCCGTTGTTCAACAGGCCCTGCATCGACATCACGATCAGCTCCGAGGCGCCATTGCCCAGGTAGATATCGTCCATGCCCACGCCGACGATGTTCTTCTCTTGCGTGTAATGCATGACGGCCTTGCGCGGCGCGAACATGCCCTTGGAGTCGGTATAGCCGGCCGCGCCGTGCATATTGCGGATCATGTCGCTGACGATCTCGTCCGGCGCGTCGAAGCCGAACACGGCCAGGTTGCCGATATTGAGCTTGATGATCTTCTGGCCGTCTTCTTCCATCTGGCGCGCCACGTCCAGGGCCGGACCACGGATTTCGTAGCAGACATCGTCGAGCTTGTTGGATTTGGCGATCGGTCTCAAGATTTCCCCAGATGTGAGCGTGCTCTGTTGCAGTGCGAAAAATACCATTCTGCCGAAAGCGCCCCATTTAGGCAACCTTGCCGATCCGGTTACAATGGGCCTTTGCCAGCACACCGGATTTCAGCCAACGCCATGAAGCTCCATTCCGACAACACCCAACAATACCAGACAGTCACCGGCTACGACGCTTCGGGCGTGGAAATCAATGCCGAACACTTCAACTACAGCCTGACCGTGCTCCCGGAGATCGCGCCGCGGCCCTGGAACGTGACCCGCTTCGACGAACTCACCACCGCCCATTTCGAAGAGATCGCGAAGGACGCGCCGGACGTCGTCATCCTCGGCACCGGCGAGCGCCAGCGCTTCGTGCACCCGCGCCTGGTGGCCAGCCTGTCGGCGCTGCACATCGGCGTCGAAAGCATGGATAACGCAGCCGCCTGCCGCACCTATAACGTGCTGATGGGCGAAGGCCGCAAGGTCACGCTGGCCCTGATCCTCGACGCCGGCGCCTGAATCCACTGGCCTCGGGTCGGCGGAAACGTTTCATAAACCATGTAAATAGTGCGATTCTGTCCAGCCGGACACTAGCGGCAGGTGGCATGGCCGGATTATCATGCCAGTGCCGCTCCCCGCCATCATGCGCCGGGAGGTTAATATCGCAGCGCAACGCGCTGTCACTGCCCAGGAGAAGCCCGTGGCCGAGAGCCCAGCAACCATCGCCCCATTTTCCGCCCCGATGACCGGTGGCCAGACCTTTGAGCTGCTTGGCCGTCCCGCCAGGTACACCGTGCTGTACTTCTACCCCAAGGACAATACGCCGGGCTGCACTACCGAGAGCATCGCCTTTCGCGAAGCCTGGCCCGAATTCCAGGCGCTTGGCGCCGAGATCTATGGCCTGAGCCGCGATTCGCTGCGCTCGCACGAGAACTTCAAGGCCAAGCTGGGCCTGCCCTTCGAACTGATCTCCGATCCGGACGAAGCGGTCTGCACGCAATTTAATGTCATGAAGATGAAAAATATGTATGGCAAACAGGTGCGTGGAGTCGAGCGCAGTACGTTTGTCATTGACGCTCAAGGCCGATTGGTGAAAGAATGGCGTGGCGTGAAAGTCAATGATCACGTCACCGAAGTGCTGGAATTTTTGAAGAGCCAGCCCTGAATTACGGATGGCTCCAGTTTGTTCAACCTGCTGGATCGCTATCCTTTATTTTGAGTCAACGCGTAATACATCCACATTCTTCCAATCTGGTTTCCCGCCGGGCCGGAGTATTTCCGGGCTCGGCCTTACTGCAGAGGTTCTTCCCTGCAGTCCACGCGGCGGTTCACCCGCCACTCCCGTTAGTAGCATCGACTCCGTGCGGCAGCGCGCCACGTGGCCAGCGCGCGCACGGCCATCCAGACTTTTTTTAGATTGAGAACCTGATGCCACTGCCAAAGATGCCTACCCAGCCAGCGACCATGCTGCTGGCAAAAGATTACCCCAAGGCCGAACCCGGCAAATCGCCGGTACGTCCCGTCTCGGCCCAGGCCAATGACGACGTCGAGGACCTGATCAGCGGCCAGGCCGTGCCGACGCCGAAATCGCGCGCACGCCGCAAGGCGCAAGACACCCTCGCCGCGGCGCAAGCGCCCGCGGTTGCCAAACCCGTCGCAGCCGTGCCAGCCGTTGCCGAACAGGCTCCCCAGCCAGCCCGCAAGGCCGCGCCGGCACAGGCCAAGCTGCGCGAGACCGACGCCGATCAACCGCATCCGGCCAAGCACAAGCCGGTCGAAGTCACCATCAAGTCGTCCACCAGCCGCAAGGCCGACCGCTCCGGCACCACCAAGGTGTTCGTGCTCGACACCAATGTGCTGATGCACGATCCGACCTCGCTGTTCCGCTTCGAAGAGCACGACGTCTACCTGCCGATGATGACGCTCGAGGAGCTGGACAACCACAAGAAGGGCATGTCCGAAGTCGCGCGCAATGCGCGCCAGGTCTCGCGCACGCTCGACGCCCTGATCGCCAACGTCGACGACGACGCGATCGAGTCCGGCATTCCGTTGTCCAAGCTGGGCAACAAGGATGCCAAGGGCCGCCTCTTGTTCCAGACCCGCCTGAACAGCGCCGCCCTGCCCGAAGGCCTGCCGGCCGGCAAGGCCGATAACCAGATCCTGGGTGTCGTGCGTGCGCTCGAGCAGCAGACGGCGGGCCGCGCCATCGTGCTGGTGTCGAAAGACATCAATATGCGCATCAAGGCGCGCGCCATCGGCCTGCCGGCCGAGGATTACTTCAACGATCACGTGCTGGAAGACACCGACCTGCTGTACTCGGGCATCGTCCAGCTGCCGGACGATTTCTGGGACAAGCACGGCAAGGACGTCGAATCCTGGCAAGAGAACAAGAACGGCAGCTCGGCGACCTATTACCGCGTCACCGGCCCGCTGATCCCGAGCCTCCTGGTGAACCAGTTCCTGTTCCTTGAGCCGAAGGATGGCCAGTCGCCGTTGTACGCGCAAGTCAAGTCGATCAACGGCAAGACCGCGGTGCTGCAGACGCTGCGCGACTATAGCCACAACAAGAACAACGTCTGGGGCATCACGGCGCGCAACCGCGAGCAGAACTTCGCCCTCAACCTGCTCATGAATCCCGAAGTCGACTTCGTCACCCTGCTAGGCCAGGCCGGCACGGGTAAAACCCTGCTGGCGCTGGCGGCCGGCCTGGCGCAAGTGCTGGAGACCAAGCTCTACAACGAGATCATCGTCACCCGCGTGACGGTGCCGGTGGGCGAGGACATCGGCTTCCTGCCGGGCACCGAAGAAGAGAAGATGTCGCCGTGGATGGGCGCCTTCGACGACAACCTCGAGGTGCTCATGAAGTCGGACGGCGACGCCGGCGACTGGGGCCGCGCCGCCACGCAAGACCTGATCCGCTCGCGCATCAAGATCAAGTCGCTCAACTTCATGCGCGGCCGCACCTTCGTCAACAAGTTCCTCATCATCGACGAGGCGCAGAACCTGACGCCGAAGCAGATGAAGACCCTGGTGACGCGCGCCGGTCCCGGCACCAAGATCCTGTGCCTGGGCAATATCGCACAGATCGACACGCCTTACCTCACCGAGGGTTCGAGCGGCCTGACCTATGTCGTCGACCGCTTCAAGGGCTGGAGCCATGGCGGCCACGTGACCCTGGCGCGCGGCGAACGCTCGCGCCTGGCCGACCACGCGAGTGACGTGCTCTGAGCATGACGGTCGCTTGACCTTCAACGCCCGCCCTCACCGGCGGGCGTTTTTTTTGCCTGAACCGCAAACAGCGCTACCATAGGGTCGGCGGCTACACCGTCCACGCGTCCAAACATATCCCGCCCAAAGGAGACCCCATGCCCCATATGCTGCTCATCAACGAGCCCGTCGGCCAGCGCGCCACCCGCAGCGAAGCCGAAGGACGCGCCATTTACGAGCGCATGCTGCGCTGGGGCGAGGACTTGAGGGAACGCGGTCTGCTGCTGGCGGCCGAATCGCTGGCCTCCCTTGATACCGCGGTGCGGGTGACCGTCCCGGCTGGCAAGGCGCGCATCGTCGACGGCCCGTTCGCCGAGGCCAAGGAAATGGTGGGCGGCTTCTTCATGGTCGATGTCGACTCGCGCGACGAGGCGATTGCCCTGGCGGCCGAGTGCCCGGCCGCCGAATGGGCCACGGTCGAGGTACGCGCGCTGGCGCCCTGCTTCATGCGCTAGAAAATATTTTTCATGATGGTTTGTCGGGATTGTCGAAAACGGTGAGCGCCGTTCGTCGTGGACCATGAAAGGCCTGCTGCCGCGGGCCGCTCACCATTCAAGGAGAACACCATGCGTTTCATGATCATCGTCAAGGCCAGCGTTGCGACGGAAGCGGGAGAAATGCCGCAAGAATCGCTGCTCGCCGAAATGAACGACTACCACCAAGAGCTGGCGCGCGCCGGCGTCCTCCTCGACGGCAATGGGCTCAAGCCCAGCAGCCAGGGCTGGCGCATCCGCTACGAAGGCGGCGAGCGGCGCGTCGTCGATGGTCCCTTTGCCGAGACCAAGGAGCTGATCGCCGGCTATACCCTGATCCAGGTCCGTTCGCGCGAGGAAGCGCTCGAATGGACGCGCCGCTTCCCCAATCCCCAGGGTCCGGGCCTGGAAGCCGAGATCGAGGTGCGCCAGCTGTTCGAGCTGGACGACTTCGCCCCCACCGAAACCATCGAACGCATGCGGGCGCAATGACAGGCAGGGTCGAGGACACCATCGCTGCGCTGTGGCGGATCGAATCCGGCCGCATCGTCGGCAGCGTCGCGCGCATCGTGCGCGACGTCGGGCTGGCCGAGGAGCTGGCCCAGGACGCCCTGGTGGCCGCGCTCGAACGCTGGCCGCGGGACGGCATCCCCGACCGCCCCGGCGCCTGGCTGCTCACGACGGCGCGCAACGGCGCCTTCGACCTGCTGCGGCGCGACCGTAGCCTGCGCCAGAAACTGGAACAGATCGGCCTCGATCTCGAGGCCCAGGAGACTCTGACAGTGCCGGATTTCGTGGACGACCTCGACGCCAGGCGCAACGACGTGCTCAAGGACGACCTGCTGCGCCTGATGTTCACCGCCTGCCATCCCGTGCTGTCGCTCGATGCGCGCCTGGCGCTGACGCTCAAGCTGCTCGGCGGCCTGGCGACCGGCGAGATCGCGCGCGCCTTCCTGGTGCCTGAGAGCACGATGGCCCAGCGCATCGTGCGCGCCAAGCGCACCCTGGGCGAGGCCAAGGTCCCGTTCGAACTGCCGCCGCCAGCCGAGCTGGGCGAGCGCCTGGGGGCCGTGCTGGAGGCGGTCTACCTGATCTTCAACGAGGGCTATACCGCCACGGCCGGCGCCGACTGGATGCGCCCGGCCCTGGTCGACGAGGCGCTGCGCCTGGGCCGCATCCTGGCCGAGCTGGCGCCAATCGAGCCCGAGGTGCATGGCCTGGTGGCGCTGATGGAGCTGCAGGCTTCGCGCACGGCGGCGCGCCTCGATGCGAACCGGCGGCCGGTGCTGCTGCTCGACCAGGACCGCGCGCGCTGGGACGGCGTGCTGGTCCGGCGCGGCCTGGCCGCCCTCGAGCGCGCGGCGCGCATCGGCACACAGGAAACGAGGCACGCCGGCCCCTACGTGCTGCAGGCCGAGATCGCCGCCTGCCACGCACGCGCCCACCGTGCCGAGCTGACCGACTGGCGCCGCATCGCCGAGCTGTATGGCGAACTGGCCGCAGTCCAGCCCTCTCCTGTCGTTGAACTCAACCGTGCGGTGGCGGTGGGCATGGCCGACGGCCCCGCGGCCGGCCTGGCGCTGGCCGACCGGCTGCGCGCGGACGGCCGGCTGGACGGCTATCACTGGCTGCCGAGCGTGCGCGGCGACCTGCTGTCCAAGCTCGGACGCCGGCCGGAGGCGCGCGCCGAGTTCGCGCGCGCGGCCGCGCTCACCGCTAACGCCGCCGAGCGCGAACTGCTGCTGGCGCGAATGCGCGACGCAGCGGATGCATGAGCCTGCGCAAATACTTTGCGTTAATTGATGACTATGCCGGAGGGATACATACCGCTATGATCGAGGGTGTATAGAATAAAAACCAAGCGATCGTGACGGGAGACCTGCAATGAAATTCCGGTTCTGGGGAGTGCGTGGATCGATCCCTTCGCCAGGTCCGCGCACTGCGCGCTACGGCGGCAATACCACCTGCATCGAGGTGCGCACCGACGCCGGCGCCCTCCTGATCCTGGACGGCGGCACCGGGCTGTTCCCGCTGGCCCAGCACCTGGTCCAGCAGGGGCCGGTGGCGGCCAATATCTTCATCACCCACAGCCACTGGGACCACATCCACGGCCTGCCCTTCTTCGCGCCGCTGTTCATCAAGGGCAACCGGGTGCGCCTGCACGGCGCCCACGACGAAATCACGGGCCACGGCATCGAGCACGTGATGAACGTGCAGTTGCAGAACAGTTATTTCCCGGTAGGCGAGGCCGAGATGAGCGCCACCCTCGACTACCGCACGCTCGAGATCGAAACGCCGATCGACGTGGAAGACGCCGTGGTGTCGAACGTGGCGATGAACCATCCGGTGCTCAACCTCGGCTACCGCATCGACTGCAACGGCAAGTCGCTGTTCTTCACCGGCGACCACGAACCCTGGCCCAACCCGCACCCGGCCGGAAGCGGCGAGCACGCCGCCTGCGAGGAACACCTGCGCGAGCGCGAACGCCGCATGGACGCCGTCATGCGCGGCGTGGACGCCCTGGTCGTCGACTGCTCGTACACGCGCGAGGAATACCCGTCCAAGCGGGGCTGGGGCCACGGCACTTTCGACGGCGCGTTCGACATGGCGCTGCGCGTGGGCGCCCGGGCGCTGTACTGCACGCATCACGAACCGACGCGCGGGGACGACGAACTGGAAGCGGTGTTTGCCGAGGTGATGGCGCGCCATGCCGGACGGCTCGGCGGCCTGCGGGTCTTCCTGGCCTACGAAGGCCTCGAGGTCGACCTCGGCTAGCACGGCGCGCGATGCGCGACACCTGCCAGAATCGAGAGGAACCACTCTTTCCGCCGGCGGTAAAATGGACCCGGGGCGTCAATACACACCGACGGCCCGTCCTTCCCAGTCCACGAAAGAGCATCGAATGAAGATCATCCTGATTGTCCCGGCGGCGGCGCTGCTGCTTGCGGGCTGCGCGTCCACCACTCCGAGCGGCGATGCCGCCGCCAGCGCCAGCGCGCAGGAAGAACGCTACGTCCCGCTCGGCACCTACCTGCCGCGCAAGCGGGGCCAGACCGCCAACAACGCCAGCGCCGTCGACAAGACCGACCTCGAGAACATGAAGAATGCCGGTACCGGCACCGGCGCCAACGAAGGCCTGACGCGCTGAACCGGCGAGCGTGTGCAGCGCAAAAAAAACGGAGCCGCGTGGCTAATGCCGTTCAGTTAAGACTGAGCGGCATTTTTCTTTTCAGGTGTTGTAAACGCTAGCTGAGGCTGTTAACCTGCGTCACCATGTTTG